>JAXGOK010000001.1:0-3137 GCA_040767545.1 Aggregatilineaceae bacterium
CATCTCGACCAGGGCCGCGTCGCCGGTGCCGAAGGGCTGCACGCGGCACGGGGCGATCCCCGTTGAGGCCAGCTCGCTGCTCAGGCGCTCCCAGCGGCCCGTGCGCGCATCCTGCAACACGAATTCCCCGCGAATCGTCGTCCACAGCAACGCCGACTCCCCGCGCACCAGGTGCACAGCCAGGCGGTTGGGTTGCGGCATAATATCCGGCACGGGCAGCGGCGGCGAGAAGGCGCGGTCGTTGAGGGACAGCAGCATCACCTCGCCAAAGCCCCGGTTGGCGACCATGACCCGCGTGCCGCTGGCGTTCCAGGGCAGGCCGAAGTCGCGCCGCTCTGCCGAGACGTACTCCGCGCCGCCCGGCAGCCACACTTCCTGGCTGGCCGATCCGTCGGGGCGGGCGGTGAAGAGGTGCGCCGCCTTCTGCCCGCCTTCTCCCGCCACCAGTCGGAAGAAGGCGATCCCCTCGCCGCCATTCGTCCAGCCCAGGTGCCGCCCTTCGCCGGGCAGATAAAGCTGGCCCGTCTCCAGGTTGGCGATGTACATGTGGAAACGGTAGCACGGCCCGCCGGGGCAGGCGTCGCGGTAGGCGGCGACGAAGGCGATGTACTTCTCGTGCGGCGACCAGATCACTTCGTCCAGCGTCACGTTCCAGGCGTCCGGCTCAGAGGGTGCGTAAGCGTCCTCAGAGGGGGGCACGGAGCCGTGCTGCGGGAAAGGAAAGAGGGCCGTCTCCGTGCCGCTCGCATCGAGCACGCTGACCGTGCTCATGCCGATGCGTTGGGGGATGACTGTGTCGCAGCGCGGGACAAGCAGGTGATGGTGGCGCACCAGCACCAGTCGCTCGCCGGACGGCGCGGGATAGAGGTCGTATTCGAGCGTGGGCAGGGGCAGGGCGAGCGCCTCGTCGAGCGTGCTGATCCCTTCCAGCGGCGTGCCGCTCAGCCGTTGCGGACACTGCGCACGCACGGCGTCGAGCGCCCGGCTGAGCGCGTCAATCTCCACCTGTTGCCAGAGTGCGCCCGGCGTGGCGGGCTGCGGCGCGATGGGGATCGTGCCGCGTAGCGTGGCGCTTCCGTCGCGTGCGACCGTGAAATAGTCCAGCGCGGCCCCGCCGTCGTGCGGGCGGAAGAGGGGCAGGGTGTCCGTGTGCGGGGTCATGAAGTAGCTGCTCGCGTCGCCCTCGGCGGCCCAGCCGGTCGTCCCGCCAGCCAGACGCACCTGCCACCACACGTAGCCCAGGTTGCAGCGCGGCCCGTCCAGCACGCTGACGACTGTTCCGAAGGGCAGCAGGGCCACTTCCGCTGCGCCAGCAGCGCCGGTCATGGGCTGGTTCTTCAGACTGAGGCCATAGGGAGAGGTGACGCGGGCCGTCGTGCCAGCCTGCAGGCGCGGCGCGACCAGGGCATCGCAGGGGCCTTGCGCGCGGGCGGGCGGCGCGGCCAATGGCGACAGGATCAGGGCGAGCAGCAACACCGCAGCCAGGGCAGCGGACGCCCGTTGGAGCGTGAGACAGCGCATGGTGGTAACCTCCGGCGGCAGGAAACGCGCGCCGATCATACCACAAGGCCGGGCGCTGTCAGGTACGGCAAGCGGGCGCTTACTCTGCGCTGCTGCGCTTGTGTGGGGTGTAGGGGCGGGTTTCCAAACCCGCCCCTACAGGCGATTGCCGATCATGATCGCCAGTTCGCAGCAGAACGGGCGCAGGCTCACAGGGTGATGCTGGGCCGGTACTCGCCGAACACGCCGCGCAGCACGCCGCAGATTTCGCCGAGTGTGGCGTCGTTTTCCACGCAGGCGATGAACAGCGGCACTAGGTTCTCGCTGCCGCGTGCTGCCGTCTCCACGTGACCTAGCAATTCGCGCACTCTGCCGTTGTCACGATTCGCGCGCAGGCGGGCCAGCCGCTCGCGCTGCGCCGCCTCGACCGCCGGATCAACGCGAAGAATATCGGGGGTAACATTCGTATCCCCGTCGAATGTATAGGCGTTGACGCCGACGACGACCTGCTCGCCGCGCTCGACGGCTCGCTGGTAAGCATAGGCCGCGTCGCTGATCTCGTTCTGGATGTAGCCCGCTTCGATGGCCGCCTGCGCCCCGCCCAGCGCGTCAATGTGGCCGATGTATTCCGCCGCCGCCGCCTCGATCTGATCGGTCAGCGCTTCGATGGTGTAGCTGCCCGCCAGCGGGTCTACCGTGTCGGCCACGCCGGACTCGTGGGCGATGATCTGCTGCGTGCGCAGCGCGACCCGTACCGCCGCCTCAGTGGGCAGGGCCAGCGCCTCGTCCATGCTGTTGGTGTGCAGGCTTTGCGTCCCGCCAAGCACCGCCGCCAACGCCTGCAAGGTCACACGGACGATGTTGTTCCCCGGCTGCTGTGCGGTGAGCGTGCTGCCGCCCGTCTGCGTGTGGAACTTGAGCTGCCAGCTACGCGGGTCTTGCGCGCCGAAGCGCTCGCGCATGATGTGCGCCCACAGTCGCCGCGCCGCGCGGAACTTGGCGATCTCCTCCAGGAAGTTGTTGTGCGCGTTGAAGAAGAACGAAAGCTGCGGGGCGAAGTCGTCCACACCCAGCCCGGCATCGAGCGCGGCCTGCACGTAGGCGATGCCGTTGGCCAGGGTGAAGGCGACTTCCTGCACGGCAGTGCTGCCCGCCTCGCGGATGTGGTAGCCGCTGATGCTGATCGTGTTCCACTTGGGCACTTCGCGCGCGCAGTAGGCGAAGAGATCGGTGATCAGGCGCATCGAGGGCCTGGGCGGGAAGATGTACGTCCCACGCGCGATGTACTCCTTGAGGATGTCGTTCTGCACCGTGCCGCGCAGCTTGTCCGGCTCCACGCCCTGCCGCTTGCCGACGGCGATGTACATCGCCAGCAGGATGGCGGCGGGCGCGTTGATGGTCATGCTGGTGCTGACCTTGTCCAGCGGAATGCCCTCGAACAGCCGCGCCATGTCGTGCACGGTGGGGATGCTCACGCCGACCTTGCCCACTTCGCCCAGCGCCAGCGGGTCGTCGGAGTCGTAGCCGATCTGCGTGGGCAGGTCGAAGGCGACGCTCAGCCCCGTCTGCCCGGCACCCAGCAGGAAGCGGTAGCGGGCGTTGGTTTCCTCGGCGGTGGCATAGCCGGCGTACTGGCG
>JAXGOK010000002.1:0-32881 GCA_040767545.1 Aggregatilineaceae bacterium
GACGTTGAGACGTCCAGACGTTCAGACGTTCAGACGTTCAGACGTTCACACGTTCACTCGCCCAGGTACAGCCTCACGATCTCCAGGTACTCGTCCGGGTAGAACCCGATCTCGCCGCTAAAGCGCGTCAGGGCGATCAGGCCGCCGTCGATCTCTGCGATGCCGGCCAGCATGGGGGCGTTCTCGCTGCGCAGGCCGCCGCCATAGACCACCGGCACGCCCGGGAGCTGGCTCTTGATGTAGCGGGCGATGTCGGTGATATAGTCCGCGCCCGGCGGCGTCTTGCCGGGGCCGATGGCCCACACCGGCTCGTAGCCGATGACCACCCTCTCCAGGTCGGCGCCCGCGGTGCCTACGGCGAGTTGCTCGGCCAGCACCTCATAACGCCGAGGCTGCTCCTCGCTGGTCTCGCCCACGCAATAGAGCACCTTCATGCCCTGCTTTTGCGCGGCCAGGATCTCTTTGTTGAGCAGCCGGTTCACGGCGGCGGTATCGTTCACGCCGGCCTCGGCCAGGATCCCCAGCTTGTCGCGACGCTCCTCGGTGTGGCCGATGATGGTGTAATCCACGCCCAGGGCCGCCATGGCCGCGGCGGGCCGGTTGGTCGTAAAGGCGCCGAAATTCAGCCCGGGGGCCACGTCATCGCGGAAGACGCCCTGGCAGCCGATATGCATGGGCGAGCCGGTGTCCTTCGCCGTGCCCAGGGCGGGCATCAAGTGGGCCTCGGGCAGGAACACAGCGAACTCGGCGTCGCTGAATTGCGCAATGTCCTTAGTGCCGTTGATGATGTTCCGCCCCCAGCTCCAGACGTCGCCGCGGTTGACGCCGCCCATGCTGGCGGGGACATCGAAGCGCTTCAGGTTCAGAAAGATGTACTTCATGGTCAGGCCCTTTCTATGCGGTTCAATGTCGTGCGCTACGGGTTGATGGGCTCATCCTTCATGCACAGGTGCACCGCCGCGGTGCGGAAGGTGCGGGGCAGCACCAGGATGTTGGGGCGGTCGCCGACGATCTTTTTCTTTGCGTCCTCCAGGGCCTCCGCCACCGTAGCGCGGGTCTTTAATCCCATGCCGCGGGCGTACCCCGGCTGTTTCGCGCCCACGATGTAGGTGGCTGCGGTGTGCATCTCCGCAAGATGCCCGCAGGCCATCATGGAGAAGGGGTGGAAGGGGTGAAAGGCGAACGCGTGGCGGTATTTGGCAATATAGCCGGGATCGGTGGCAAAGCGCTCGCCCAGGTGATGGATGTCGGGCAGCGTATTGCAGCCGTTCAGCAGGTCATAGATCTCGTGCATATAGGGCCAGATCACGTCGTTGAAAAAGCCATCACAGGCAGAGGCCACGATAAAGACGCACCGGTCGCTCATGATGCGCTGGTGGCGGATGACCTGGGCCGAAAGGGCCTGCATCATCATGATCGGGTTGGTGCCCATGCCGTCGCCATAGTGAAAGGCCCGGGGCATCCCAAAGACGATCACGTCGTACTTTTTCTCCGCCCAGGGGACATAGGTGCGCCTGTTCGCGGTGATCCACGACTGCGGCTGCATCTCTGCGCCGTACCCGCTCCAGACCTCGATCTGTCGCGCGGAGGTGTCCAGCACCGCATCGCAGCAAAAGAACCGTTTCCCCATACGGTCTTCCATGTGCATGCTGATCTCGTTCATCTTTTGCCGCATCACGGAGGATCCGCTCACGGGCACAAAGTCGGGGGCGTGCATCACCTCGGGCACATGGTGCGCCGCGATGGACTTCCAATGGGTGATACCGGTGGCCGAGTGCTTGTACCCGCCCGAATAACCCCCGTAGGGGTTGCCCAGCGCGTGGCCGATGAGGATGGCGACGTCGGACTCGTAGACCGCCTTGTTCATGATCACATGGTCGCCGCGGGCGGTGGTGCCCAGGTCCACCAGGTTGTCCCAGTCCTCGCTGTCGTGGTTGATGATCTGGTTGTTGGCCGCGAACTCGCTATAGAGCGGCTCCCCGAGGATATTGGCGATCTCGTGGGGATAGTTCTTGCGGTGCAGGCCGTTGGAACAGATCAGCAGGATATCCTTGCGGGAGACGCCGGCGCGCTCCAGCTCCTCGATCGCCAGCGGGATGGCGACCTTGCGATGCGAGGTGGCTTGCTGGCCGCCCTTGACCACGTCAGGGAACACGATGGTGACCTTGTCGCCCGGTTTGGCTAACTCGGCCAGCGGTGGCATCCCGATGGGGTTGCGCAGCGCGTGACGCGTGGCGGTCACCGGATCCTGCAGGAAGGGCGGGTCAGGCACCGTCTCGCCGGGGACGAACACATCGGCATAGTCGGGCAGTTCCGCCTCCATCATCTCGAGGCCATATTCTAGCGATACCTTCATCGTCATCTCCTTCTGTCGCATCGTTGCGAGGCTGTCTGGTGCGAGTGCGCTGTGCTGTGCTTGATCTAGCGACTATCGTATAGCGCCGCTGCGAGCGGGTGTCAAGGTGCTTGACAGAGATCGCGCGTCTGGCGGCGGAGGAGACCGGGGACCAGGCGGCGTACGCGCCGGCGCTGGAGCTCTCGCTGCGCCGCTGGGCGGCCGTGAACACTGGGGCGCTGGTGCGCGTGGAGCGGGCCGTGTCGGAAGCGGAGAGCGAGTCCGCCTGGTTCGGCGACAACCCCTACAACCAGGCCTCCCCCGGAATCCTGGTGCAGTTCGCTATCATGTCGCTGGTGAGCTCGGCCAATGTGCTGCTGGCGGAGCGCAAATCGCGCGCCCTGCAGCGCATGGTGACGACGTCACTGCAGCGCTGGCAGATCCTGGCGGGTCATGGGCTGGGGATGCTGGTGTTGACGCTGCTCCAGGTGCTGCTGCTGGTGGTGTTCGGGCAACTGGTGCTGGGCGTGGCCTATTTCCGCGCGCCGCTGGCCACGCTGCTGGTCTCGCTGGCGATCGGGCTGTGGATCGCCGGCATGGGACTGCTGATCGGGCTGCTCGCCAAAGACGATTCTCAGGTGGTGTTGTTCGCGTTGCTGGCCATGTTCATCCTCTCGGCGCTGGGCCGCACCTGGTTCCCGCTGGATCTGGCGGGCGGAACCTTTAGCGCCATTGGCAGCACGCTGCCCTCGACACAGGCCATGGCCGGCTACCAGAACATCCTGATCCGCGGGCTGGGGCTCGGGTCGGTGGTGTCGCCGGTGCTGGCGCTGCCGGGGTGGGCGCTGGGGTTTGGCCTGCTGGCCGTGTGGCGCTTCCGGCGCGAGGTATAGCGACATGAACCGGGTTCAGTTACTGGGCAGGGTGGAGCGCGCCTGGGAGGACCTGCGGGCGTTGTACGCCGGTCTGGACGGGGCGCAATTGCTGGTCCCCGGCGTCGCGGGCGCGTGGTCCGTGCGCGATCTGCTGGCGCACGTGACGGTCTGGGGGCGGGAGGCGCTGCGCTGGCTGCCGGTGATTCGGGATGGTGGGCGGGCCGCCCGGCCTCCGAGCCGCGGTGTCCTGCCGGATCGCTGCACGCGAGACGCTGTGCGGAGCGCCCCGCGCCCCGTCTTCCGCGCCTCTCGATGCGCGCTGTAGACCGGCGTTCCGTGATCCGCTGGACCGCCGACATTCTTGTCGGCACGGTCGGACCGCGGCCTTACAGGCCGCTCCTGAGGCAGGGGGCCAGGTTCCCGAGCGCCCACGAGGATTGCGCCGCACGAGCGAAGCCGGTCGCCGGAAGTGACCGCTTTCTTCCAACGGCCTCTGATCAGGCTGTAAGCCTGCGCGATCCGGAGCCGACAGGAATGTCGGCGGTCCAGGAAGGGGGTAGCGCACATTTGTGCCGTCTCTGCGGCCTTGAGACCTTACTACCTGCAACCCGTAACCTGCAACGTTGCAGCGTCACCCGCCCAGGACCACCTCTACCGTGTGCTCGCGGCCATCGTCCCTCAGCGGGATAACCGCGCTGGGCAGCGGCTCGCCGTCCAGCGTGACCGCGCGCACACCCTGCGCGACGTGCTCAGGGTTCTCCACGCGGATTATGTAGAGCGCTTCGCCGTGGCGGTAGCGGATCTCGTAACCGTCCCAGGCCGGCGGGATGGCCGGCGCACTGCGCAGGGTATCCGCCTCCTTGTGCAGGCCCAACACGCCCTCGATGCCCAGGCGCCAGGCCCACCCCGCCGAGCCGGTGTACCAGGTCCAGCCGCCGCGCCCCACATAGGGCGGCTGGCTGTAGACGTCCGCGGCGATGACATAGGGCTCGACGCGGTAGCGTTCGATAGCCTCGGGCGAGTCGCTATATCCCACCGGGCAGAGCATCTCCAGCAGCGCGGCGGCGCGCTCACCGTCGCCCAGCGCCGCAAAGGCCCAGGCGGTCCAGGTGGCCGCGTGCGTGTACTGCCCGCCGTTCTCGCGGATGCCGGGCGGATAGTCCGAGATATAGCCCGGATCGTGGCCTGTCCCGTCAAAGGGCGGCGTAAAGAGCAGTGACAGGCGCTCATCCGGGTGGACAAGCCGCTCGGCGACGGCGGCCATGGCGGCCCGGCTGTGCGCGGGGTCGCCCGCGCCGCTGAGCACCGCCCAGGACTGGGCGATGGCATCGATGCGGGGTTCGTCCCCGTTGGCGGCGCCCAGGGGCGTGCCGTCGTCGTAAAAGGCGCGCGTGTACCAGGCGCCGTCCCAGCCGGCCTTCTCCAGGGCCGCTGTATAGTCTGCGGCCCGCTGGCGGAAGCTCTGCGCCCGCGGGGCATTGCCGAGCTCCTCCAAAATCCCTGCCCAGCGCTGGAGGACATCCACCAGGAACCAACCCAGCCACACGCTCTCGCCCTGGCCCTCCAGTCCGACGCGATTCATCCCGTCGTTCCAGTCGCCGGCACCGATCAGCGGGAGGCCATGGGGGCCGCGGGTGCTGCCCGTTTCGATGGCGCGCAGGCAGTGCTCGCGCAGCGGCGCGGTCTGAGCGCTGCGGGCATACTCGCCATAGCGCTCGCGCTCGCGCGGCTCCAGCGGGGGCGCGCTCAGGAAGGGCACGGGCTCGTCCAGGATCGCGCTGTCGCCCGTCACGCGCACATAGTGGGCCGCCACATAGGGGAGCCAGAGCAGGTTGTCGGCGATGCGGGTGCGCACGCCGCGCCCCGAGGGCGGGTGCCACCAGTGGAGCACGTCGCCCTCCTCAAACTGGCGGGCAGCGGCGTTCAAGATCTGGTCGCGGGCGATGGCCGGCTCGATGGCGAGCCAGGCCAGTGCATCCTGGAGCTGGTCGCGGAAGCCAAAGGCACCGCTGGACTGGTAAAAGGCGCTGCGCCCATAGAGGCGGCAGGAGAGGCTCTGGTACAGCAGCCAGCGGTTGAGCATCGGGTCGATGGCGGGTTCAGGCGTGCGCACCTGGATGCGCCCCAGCAGGTCATCCCAGTAGCGCTGCGTGTCCTCCCAGGCGGCCCGCGCGGCCTCTGGCTGGCGGTAACGCTGCGCCAGCGCGGCGGCGTGATCCGGGTCTGCCCCCTGCCCGATCACAAAATACAGTTCGTCGCTGGCGTGCGGCGCCAGGTCCAGGTGCACCTGCAGTGCGCCGCAGACGTCTCCGCCGGGCGCCACCCGGGGCTCCAGGCCCACGGTGCCCAGCGCAGCCGGCCGCGCCAGTGAGCCGCCCATCCCCAGGAAGGCGGCGCGATCGGCGGTATAGCCATGCAGGGGCCGGCTGGCGACCATGAACGCGGTGCGTTCGCCCAGCTCCATATGGTACGGGTTGCGCACCGTGAGGCAGGCGGTCTCTGCGTCAAAGGCCGGGATCAGGTAGCGGCGCGTGGTATGGGGCGCTGTCCCCAGGACCCACTCGACGTACTGCGTCGCTGTGAGGCGCCGGGGGACATCCATGCGGTTCTCCACCCGCAGTCGCACGAGCTTGACCGGGTCCTCGGGGCTGGCGTAGACGGCCAGCTCCTGGCGCAGTCCGTGAGAGGCGCTCTCGTACAGGGTATAGCCTGCGCCGTGGCGGATGCGGTGCGGCACGGGTGCGCCGGCGGGCAGCACTGTCGGCGACCAGATCTCGGCGGTCTCTTCATCGCGCAGGTACAGCGCCTCGCCCGTGGGGTCGGTCACCGGGTCATTGCTCCAGGGGGTGAGGCGGTTCTCGCCGCTGTTCACCGCCCAGGTGGTCTGGCTGCCCGACTCGGTGGCCATAAAGCCGAACTCGGGATAGCCGATGATGTTGGACCAGGGCGCCGGCGTCATCTGGCCCGATGGCAGATCGATGACATACTCGCGGCCATCCTCGGAAAAGCCGCCGTAACCGTTCTCGTGGGTCAGCGCCAGGGGTTCTGGCCACTCCGGGTCGGAAAGGTCGCGCCGCGGAGGTTGCGTGGGCATCAGCGCCGGCAGCGGGGTGCGCGGCGCCGGCTGCGTGTTGAGCTGCTCGTAGAGCGCGCCTCGCTCGCCCTGCAGGACGATGCCGGCCGCCGAGCGCAGCAGGACGATCTCCTCAGCCTGCAACTGGTCCAGGCTGAGGACAAAGATGCCTCCGCGCTGGTTGAGACGCAACTCGGCGCCCTCCCGGGCGATCCGGCTGCGGATGGCATCGGTGAGCGCTCCGGCATAACTGCCCGGCTGACGGTTCAGGATCACCAGGTCGGCCTTGAGCTGGCGCGCGGCCAGCAGCTCGTGCATGCGCACGGCCTGGCTCACCAGGTCGCCCTGCTCGGCATCCTCGACCTCGACCAGAATGATGGGATAATCCCCCGAGATGCTCAGGCGCCAGAGGCCGGCCTGCGAGAGGTGGTTGGCGGCCAGCGTGGACGCTTTGCTGCGTCGCTCTGGATCGGAATACAGCAGGGCGCTGGCGGCGGCGAGGGCGGCGCGCAGGTCCTCGGTGTGCATGTCGCGCCTGCCGAGCCAGGTCAGCGCCGCGGTGTTGGCCTCATGG
The DNA here is from genome assembly GCA_040767545.1 of Aggregatilineaceae bacterium. Lineage (GTDB taxonomy): Bacteria > Chloroflexota > Anaerolineae > Aggregatilineales > Aggregatilineaceae > UBA2029. The sequence continues at coordinate 6,858 of JAXGOK010000002.1, forward strand.
AAGGTGCGTTCGATCGCCTCCCATTGCCGGTACTGGCGTGCAAGGCTCAGCAGCGTAGGCCGGTCCGGCGCGGCCAGGGTCAGGTACGCCAGCTCGCGGCTGCCGTGTGCCGGGATGGCGATCTCGGTGCCCAGGCTGTAGATCGGGTCCAGGGTCATGCCGGTGGTGCCGGTGAGGTAGTCGGGAGAGCTCAGCGCGGCGGGATCGCGCAGGGTGCGCCCCCGCCCGACAAAGGCCATCCGATCGGATTCGTGCCGGACGGGCGCGGCCGGGTCTGTGACATCGTCGTGTTCGCGCACCACCAGCATGTGGCCCATCACGGCGGGCTGGTCCTCATTACCGTGGCCACGACGGGAAAACACCTGCAGGTGCAGCTCCGGCACATAGCCGCTCTCGACGAACATCTTGCTGTAGGCCGGGTGGCGCATGTCCCCCGCCTGAGCGCCCAGCACCACCTCGCCGTAGGAGGTGAGCCGCAGGACGCGCGCCCGCCCCTGATCGTTGATCAGGTGCACCCGGCGCACCTCCACCGGCGCATCGGGAGAGATCGTCAGCTCTGTCGTGGCGCTGATCCCGTGCTGCATGCGGCGGTAGACCGACATGTGCGCAAAGGTGGCGGTCTGCACATTCTCGACACTGTCCGGGATGGGCAGGTAGGTGGCGGGCCATGGCGCAGAGTACTGCGGCGCAGATGCCGTCCTGGGAGCACCCTCGCTCACCTCCTGCAGGTATACCCAGGTGCCCCAGGGGTCCAGCGTGCCGTCCGAGCGCCAGCGCGTGAGATCCACACCCTTCCAGGTGCTGTACCCACCGCCCCGGCTGGAGGCCATCACGGCATAGTCGCCATTGGAGAGCAGGTTGACCCGGGGCGTCTCAGCCTGCAGTGGCTCCTGCCAGCTCGCGATGTCCACGATCTGCACCGCCGCCCGTGCCGTGCCCTCGATGCTCTGGCTCTCGGGGTGCTGCAGCGGGGCCGTCACGGGAACCTGCTCCTGCAGCAACAACTCGACGCTCTCGATGCGCGGATCGCTGTGCATGCGCTCCACCATCACGTTGCCGTTCAAATAGTTCACCAGGGACATCAGGATCATGCCCTGATGGTGCGCCATGTACTCGCGCACCACGGCATAGGGCTGATCGGAGGGCAGCCGATCGGGCGTAAAGTCCAGGGCCTCATACAGGCCATACAGCCCTTCGGCCTGGTGACGCCGCAGGTCCGCCAGATTGCGCACCACCTCTACCGGTGCATAGCGCAACGCCAGCAGCGAGGCATAGGGCGCGATCACATGGTCGTCCGCCAGGCCGCGCTTGAACCCCAGCCCGGGGACGCCAAAAGCGCGGTACTGGTAGTTCTGGTTGGCGTCGAAAAGGTAATAACCCGACTCGGAGATGCCCCACGGGGTACCATGGGCGCGTCCGTAGGCGATCTGGTGGCGCACGGCGCCCTCGGCGCTGGCCTGCAGGAGCGTGCCGGGGCCCGTATCCAGGTAAAGGGGTGGCATCAGGTACTCGAACATGGTGGCGCTCCAGGAGAGAAGCGTGAGCACACCTTCCACCCGGGTGAGTGGGCGTCCGAGCTGTAGCCAGTGGGTGGGCGGCACCTGGCCCTGGGCGATGGCGATGAGCGAGGCGATGCGCGCCTCTGAGGCCAGCAGGTCGTAGTAGTTGTTGTCCAGCTGGCCGGTGTCCATGTTGTAGCCGATGTGAAAGACGCGGCGCTGCGGGTGGTAGAGAAAGCCAAAATCCATCTCGTCGACCAGCGCCTCGGCCTGCGCAGCGATCTGCTCATACTGCGCGCGCAACTGCTCAGAGCGGGTCGCCGCCGCGTCCAGCGTTTCAGAGAGCCCCGAGAGCCAGTCCAGCGCCTCGCGGGCGGCTGCCTGCTCTCTCTCATCAGCGGCATCCGCGAGCCGGGCTTCCATGACCTGTCGCAGTGCTGTGACCTCGCCCTGGCCCTGCGCGATGATAGTCCGCATCTGGCCCAGCTCGGGATTCTGTACCAGGAGCTCCTCAAGACGCGTCAGGCGGTCGTCGCAGGGGGGCCGGCGCAGTATCGCTGGCGGCGCCTGCAGGAGGAATACCCAGGGGACCATCTCTTGCAGGGTGGTCTGTACTGTCTCATGATGCCAGGTGGCCTGCCTGGCGATGGCCTGCAGGTGGCGCAACGCGTCACGATCCAGCACGAGCGCCCGGCTGCCGATCAAGTCCGCCAGGTCCTGCGAAAAGAGTGGCCAGAAATCACCGCAGGCGATATCGCACAGGGCATACCAGCGCGCCGGATCGCTCTTGGCGTTCTGGATCTCGCGCTTGAGCGCGGCCACGCGATCGCGGATGTTGTGGCTGAGCGCATCGTGAGGGTCGCTGCCCGGCAGGATCACCTCCAGCAGTTCGTCCAGGGTATCGCTGTAGCCCTGCCAGGCGTGCCAGCGCAGCACCGGGTTGGCGTCCATGGTACGGGCCGCGCGCGCGATGACGATCAGGCTGGCGGCCAGGTTACCGCTGTCCACCGTGGAGACATAGCGCGGGTGGAGCGGTGCCAGCGTCTCGGTGTCGTACCAGTTCAGCAGGTGGCCGCGGTAGCGCGGCAGGGCCGTGAGGGTTTCCAGCGTGGCCGAGAGGCGCGCGGCCAGTCCGAGCTGGTGCAGGTATCCCAGGTCGTACGCGGCCAGCGCCGAGGTCAGGTACAGGCCGATGTTCGAGGGCGACGTGTGATGCGCCACGATCTCGATAGGCGTCTCCTGAAAGTGGTCCGGCGGCAGCCAGTGGTCCTGGGGCCCTACGAATTGCAGGAAATAGTTCCAGGTGTGCCGCCCCAGGCGCCGCAGTTGCGCCAGCTCGGCCTCTGACGGGGACTCGACACGCTCCACGACCGGACGGTCCAGCACCTGCACCAGAGCGGGCCCGCTCAGCCAGAGCAGCGCCAGCGGCGCGATCCAGAGCAAGCGGGAGAGGCTGGCATCCGCGGGGAGCGCCAGCAGGCCAACCCCGATGACGAGCAGGGTGGCGAGGGCGGCGGCGGCGAACATCACGCGGAGATCGCGCCGGCGCTGCCTTGTGGAATCCCGGGCGGCCTGCTGCGCCGTGATCCAGGTAAGCAGGTAACGGTGGCTCACCAGCAGGCGATGCAGTGTCACCAGGATCGCCTGGCAGGCAACGTAGGTATCATAGGGCAAAAAGGCCACGGCGAGGGCCAGGCGGGCCGCCTGGCGGCCCAGTGCGCCCCAGTCGAACTTCCAGGCCTGCCCGCGAATGGCTCGCGCCAGGCCCACGCGCATGCTGGTGGCCAGGGGCACGCCGTAGGCCATGGCGATGGCCAGGATCCAGAGCCAGGGATAGCCCCTCATGCCGGCGGTCGCCGCCAGAAGGAGGATCATGGCCGGCGAGATCACCGAGCGCAGCAGATTGTGAACCACCTTCCAGCGGTCGATGGCGCTCAGCTGGCAGTTGAAGCGGGACGGCGTCAGCAGCCAGGGCAGTAGCTGCCAGTCGCCTCGGATCCAGCGGTGCTGGCGCCGCGTGGTGGCGAAATACGAAGGCGGATAGTCCTCCACCATGGTAACGTCCGTCACCAGGCCGGCGCGCCCCAGGCTGCCCTCCAGCAGGTCATGGCTCAGCAGCGCGTTCTCCGGGATGCGGTTGTGGACGCTCCGCTCAAAGGCGTCGACATCATAGATGCCCTTGCCGACAAAGATGCCCTCGCCAAAGAGGTCCTGGTAGACGTCCGAGACGGCGTGGGTATACAGGTCCAGGCCGCGCCCGCCGGTGTAGATGCGCGTGAACCAGGAGAGCCCTACGCTGCCGGGGTGCACCTCCATCCGGGGCTGCAGCACGGTATAGCCGGAGACGACGCGGTCCTGGTCGTCAAACACGGCCTGGTTGAGGGGGTGCGCCAGAGTCCCGATGAGCCGCCGGGCAGCGCCGGGCGGGATGATCGTGTCAGCGTCCAGGGTGATGACATAGCGCGTGGGGCGCAGGAGGGCGGCTACCTCTTCGGTGGCGCACTCGGGCAGGAAGGTGGTATCGGTGGCGCCGCGCAGGAACTGGTTGAGCTCGTGCAGCTTGCCGCGCTTGCGCTCCCAGCCCATCCAGACGCCCTGCGCCTCGTTCCACAGCCGCCGGCGGTGGAGCAGGAAGAACCGCCGCACGGGCTGCGCCGCAACGCCATCGCCATTGGTGCGGGCATAGCGCGCGTTGAGCGTCTCGATGGCCTGCAAGGCATAGGTCAGCAGGTCCGCATCCTCGGGCCGTGTCTCGCTGTCGGCGTCGCCATAGTCGCTCAGCAAGGCAAAGCACAGCCCCCGCTGAGGGTTACTGAGGTAGTGCACCTCCAACTGCTTGATCAGATTGTCCACATCGCTGTTGCGGCTGATCAGCGAGGGCACGGCTACCAGCGTCTGGTATTCGGCCGGGATCGCGTCCTCGAACTCTAGCTTGGGCAGGCGATTGGGGGCAGAGAACTCGGTGATCACGCGGTCCACCAGGCTGCTAGCGGCAATCAGCGCCGGCGGGGCGAACGCCAGGATGGCGATGATCAGAGCGCCGGGGGAGAGCGTCTGGTACCAGGGGACACCGGCGGAGAGAGACGCGACCGCGCCGGCGAGGGCATACAGGGCCAGGGCCACCAGGCCAATAGCGCCCAGATACAGGGGGGCCGCCTGGCGGCGGGCCCAGCGGCCCAGGCGTTCGGCCGCACCCGGCCGGTAGCTGAGCATCCTCTCCAGCGCCTCGCGGCGCGGCCCGATCAGGTAGGTCCCGATGTGGCCGGCGGTCTCGACGCTATCTGCGGCCTGTGCGGCCGTCTCTGCCTGGGTGACGGCAGCCGTAGCCACCTGACGTTCATCCCAGCCGGCCGCCAGCGCGAGCCGCTCCACCTGCTTGCGGTACGCGTCGCGGGTGTCGAAATCCATCCGCGCATACAGGCCCGCCGGGTCCTGGCGCAGAATCGCCTCATGGGCGCTGATTTCCTCGAAAAAGGTCTTCCAGTCCGTATCCGCGATGGCCCTCAAGCCCGGGACGATGTTGGCCACTGCGCTTGCGGCGTCGCCGTTGCGCGTTGCCAGAGCGCCGCCATGGGCCTCGCCCTCTGGTGCGGCCGCCGCGATTAACGGGGGTAGATCCGGGCGATCGGATGGGGCGAGCACATCCGCCAGGGTGTGGGCCAGGGCCTCCACCAGGGCGTAGCGCAGCAGGATGGGAACCGCCCACAACTCGCCCATGGTGAGCGGAACCTGTTCCTGGAGCGCGATCAGCACCGGCGCGATGACGTCCAGATGCAGGTGATAGTGCTGGCTGGTGAGCAGCTCGCGGGCTATCCCATAGATACGGGGCAAGCCCGCCAGCGGGCCTGCCGTTAACAGTGGGAGCCGCCGGTAGTAACCCTCGGGCAGGTCCTCGGCGATCTGCCGGACCGCCTGGCGTATGATGTAAAAGTTGTCCAGGATCCACTCAGAGATGCTGGAGGGCACATCGTCGCTGCGGTCGCCCTCGCGCAGGCGGCGATGGGCCTCGGCCAGCCAATCGCTCAGGCGCTCCAGATCGTGGCCGGCCAGATCCCGGGCGGGTTTGATCGCCATTCCCCCGGGGCCCTTTCCAGGAGCCTGTGCCTGGCGATACCGGTCAGCGAGCGCGCTGGCCATGTCGAGAATCGCATCCTGCGAGAGACCTTCCTCCATGTGATGCCCGGTGATGGTATCGGGCATCGTTAGCGGCTCCTCGTGCTTTCGGCGGCGCGCTCCGCCTCTGTGGGCAGCGATTGCGTGCGCGGGATATCCTGCATGATCAGCAGGGGCAGCGTCCCATCCTGGATGGCGTAACGCGCCACTGCGCCATAGGGGTGTGTGCCGCGGCTGGCATGCCCGTGGGCACAGAGCACCACCAGGTCGGCGCCGTGCTCAAGGCACAGATCCTGCAGCGCATCGATGACACTCTCTTCCTCGACGACATGCCGGTGCACGGTAACGGGGATGCGTTCGGCAAGGTCCTGCAGGTAGGTCTGGTAGACTTCGTGCGTCTCAGCCAGCAGCCGGCCCGTCAGTTCCTTGAGCTCCCCTGTCAGGGGCACGGCATCAGGCAGCTCCGGGGGGTGAATCACCGAGAGCAACAATAGCTCAGCCTGATCCGCCTGGGCGACAGCGACTGCCGGGGGCAGGGCACACTCTGCGCGGCGCGAGCCATCCAGCGGCACGACGATCCGGCGATAGTGCAACTCGCTGGCGGCCCCCTCGGGGGATTTGTAGCTGCGGACGATGAGCACCGGCAAATAGGCCGACTCGAGGACCTTGTGCGCGACGCTGTTGACCGTCCAGCGGGAGAGGCCGCCGGAGCCGTGCGTGCTGAGCACCAGCAGATCGATCTTTTCCGAGGCACACACCTCGACGATCGTCTCAGCCGTCTTGCCTTCGAGGAGCAGCCGGCGCACACGGGCCGGAGCGCTGACCTGTGGCTCTGCGACGATGCCTGTTTCTGTGGAGACCGGCGTCTGCACACCTACGGCATCGGTCGAGGTCTCCGCCATGGGAGCTCTTTGCTCAGCAACTGCAGGGGCTGCTTGCTCACCGCCGTACGCTACTGACGCCTCGCCCAGCCCTGCACGCACGCGCTCCTCCACCTCGCGCAGGTGCAGTTCGGCGTCGGCGCGCTGAATCTGCCAGGCGAGCGGGTCAGGCGGTGCGGCGGATTGCGTGTCCGGCTCAAGCACGCGCAGCAGGATGATGTTGCTGCCTAGCGGCCGGGCTATGGCCAGGGCATGAGGGATGGCGCGCTCTGCCAGAGCCGAACCATCCAGAGGGACCAGGATATTCTTAAAGACCATCATGCTCCTTTATCGCCGCGAACGACCGTACCCCGAATATCGGGCGCCAGAGGAAGATCCTGGCGGCAGGGCGCGGGCCGGACGGAGCGTGACGCGTGGATAGCTCAAGGAGGCATGAGGCCCAGAGGCAAAAAAACGGGTGACGCAGGCGGCCCCTGAACAGCATCCGCATCCGAGTGCGTCCGGCCTGGTCGCATTGCGCTGTAACCTATTATAGCACGGAGTGGGCCAGCGGACAACGTACAGGCTCTGCTGGAACGCCGCCGGCGTGCGGATGTGCGAACGTGGCCATCGGAATGGCTTAACGTGCGAACGTTGGAGGTCGACGGTCAAAGGTCGAAGGTCAAAGGTCAGGACCGGACGTTGCCGTGCGTGCCAGCGACTCGCGTGACTGACAGGGCCACCGCGATCGGCGCTGCGATACTGGCCACTCGGCGCCACCTGATCCCTGATCCTGTCTATCCTGTCCATCCCTGTTTCGATTCCGCCGTGTCTTGCCGTTGCGCGGGACACCCCCCTCGGGTACAATGGTGTCATTATGGAGAGCAGCAACGGATCCATCGTCGTCGCCATCGGGTCCACCAATCGCGCCAAGGTGGAGGCGGCGCGCCGCGCCGTGCTGGCCGCCTGGCCCCAGGCGCAGCTGGTGCCGCTGGCGGTAGGCTCGGGTGTCAGCGAGATGCCCATGACCGACGCCGAGGGGCAGCGGGGGGCCCTGGCGCGGGCTCTGGCCGCCCGGCTGGCCGCCGATGCGGACTATGGTTTGGGCATGGAGGGCGCGGTCAACGACGGCCCCGGCGGCATGATGCTCACCAACTGGGTGGTGGCCGTGGCGCGCGACGGGCGCACCAGCCTGTCCTCGGGGGCACGCTGCCGCTGCCGGAGGTGATCGCCCGCGAGATCCGGGCCGGCGGCGAGCTCGGCCCTATCATGGATCGCATCACAGGCCAGGAGCACACCAAGCAGGGCCAGGGCGCGGCTGGCTATCTCACCCGGGGCGTGGTGCCCCGGGTGCTCACCTTCCAGGTGGGCGTCGGGCTGGCGCTGGCGCCCTTTTTGCGGCCCGAGTTGTACAGCGAGGGTCCCTGATCCTCAGGGGCTCGCCCGGACAGGAGAGCTGACCATGCAAAGCCTCGTGATCGGCGCTCCGAATTTCATCGCCATGGAGCTGGTGGATGCGCTGCTGAGGCAGGGCGACGATGTGCGCGTCCTGCTGCAGCCGGGGCGCGACGCGCAGAGCCGCCCCGCCGAGCGTCTCGCCGGCTCGCGGGCGGAGACGCGGGTGCTGAACCTCACCGACAGCGCGGGCCTGGCGGGGGCCGCCGACGGCGTCGACATCATCTACTATGCCGACTGGAGCTATACCGATTGGGGCGCAGAGACGGTGGCCGTGGAGACGGCCTTCCGCGGGCTGCGCAATGTGCTGGCCACCGCCACCCGGGCGCACGTCTCGCGGTTCGTGTACGTCAGTACGGCAGAGGTGTACGGCTTTCCTGAAGAGCCTGCGCGCGAGACGGAGCAACTGGCGCCGCCCGGGCTCCCCTATGCCGATGCCCGCGCCGAGGCCGAGATCGCCGTCTGGGATCACGCCCGGCGGGTCAAACTCCCGGTGACGGTGCTGCGGCCGGGCCCGGTGTACGGCCCCGGGGCGCAGGCCTTTGTTGTGGACGTGGTGGAGCGGCTGCGCCGGCGTCAGGTCTACCTGATCGACCGCGGCGAACACATCGCCGGCCTGACCTATGTGAGCAACCTGGTGGATGGCATCGTCCAGGCCTCCCGCGCCGAGCGGGCGGCGAACCAGGCCTATAACATCACCGATGGGTCGAATGTCACCTGGGCGCAGTACTACTCGCGGCTGGCGGCTCTCGCTGAGCTGCCGGCGCCCGTGCAGAGTTACTCCCGGGGGCGCGCGATGTTCATGATCGGGCTGTGGGAGCGCGCCAACGCCCTTCGGGGAAGGGATGAGCGTCCGCCTCTCACGCGGCTGGCGGTGGAGATGATGAGCGTGGACCAGCGCTACCCCATCGACAAGGCGCGGCGCGATTTCGGTTACCGGCCCGAGGTGGATTTCGCCGAGGGCCTGCGGCGCACCGCCGAGTGGATGCGCAAGAGCGGGCTGGTGACGCACTAGGCGGCGTGTTCCTGGGGGCACGGGCTTGCCGGCGGTTCGGATGCCGACAGGAATGTCGGCGGTCCGGTGGTGCATGGACCGCCGACATTCTTGTCGGCCCGTTCGGACCTCGAGGACTGACCTCCACGGGCATTGCCGCCCGCTACGAACTCCTGCCGCGCCCCAAAACCGCCCCCTGACATCCTGACCTTCGACCTTCGACCTTGGACCTCTGACCTTCGACCTTTGGCCTTTTGACGTTCACCCTCACTCACGCCGCGGCGTCCGTTGCCGGTAGTCCCCCGCCGTCAGGAGTTGCACCTGCGAGAACCCGCCGGGCACGTGGGCGCCGTCCATCAGGCGCGAGTGGATGCGCGGATCGATGCGGTCCCCGGGGGCAAAGGGATTGACATTGGTGGTGACCATCAGCGGCAGGCGCCGCCGGTAGCGAAAGTCGACGATCTGGTACAGCTTTTCGGTCGCCCAGCTGGTATCGCTCTGCGCGCCCAGGTCATCCAGCACGAGCAACTCGGCGCGGCTGATCGCGTCATACCGTCGCTCGAACGAGTCGTTGTCCTGCCGGCCATAGCCGCGGCGCAGCGCCTCCAGCAGATCGGGCACCGTAGAGATGTACACGGCGTGGCCGGCGCGCAGGCAGGCGGAGGCCACCGCATAGGCGAGATGCGACTTGCCCGAGCCGTAAGGCCCGCTCAGCACCAGCCAGCCCTTTGGCTCCCGGGCATACGCCTCGCAGCGCCCGGCCACCTCCGCCAGGTGCCGCTGTCCCGCCCCGTCGGCCCGGGCGAGCTCTGGGTGAAAAGTCTTGAACGACCATTCCGCGACAACCTGTGCCGTCAGCCCGCTGATCTTCATCAGCTCTGCCAGGCGCTGGCGCTGCTGGGCGCGCCGGACGCATTGGCAGATCCGAACCGATCCTGTGGGGTATTCGTCGCTGGGCGGCTGCGGGATGAACCCCTTGCCGCCGCATAGCTTACAGGTCGAGACGTCTTCTGGCTTCATCGGGACTCTCTCCTTCCTGGATGGCCTGCTGGTAGGCGTGCCAGCGGGCAAAGGATTCGGGACTCGCTTCCAGTGCGGGCGGCCTCCTTTCCGAGGCAGCGGAGGGCGGGATACTCCGGCGGGCGTACCAGTCGAACAGCCAGGCATAGTTCATCGGGTTGTAGCCGCGGGCGCACCAGGCACGGTAGCAGTCCCCCAGCCGGACCGTCTCTGGCTCAGCACCCAGTGCCGAAAGGATCTGGCTCTCCAGTACGGCCGGCGGCCATCGACCCGTCAGTTTGCGCAAGAGCAGTAATCGGGGATCACGGCGCGCCGCCGTGCCATGCTCTCTTTTTGGTTTATTGCTGGTATTCCTTGTGTCAGCGGCTGTGACAGGTCCCTGTTGCACTTTGTGACAGGGGGTGTCACGCGATGCGACAGGTCGCTCGTTATCTTGGCCGGAGATGCCCGCTGGAGCGGCAGGCTCATTGGCCTGCGCCATCGCGGGCGCCTCCACACGGGTCGTCGCGATGCGGCGGCTTTGCTCCGCGTGCACCGGGTCGGGCTCGGGCTGCTCTGTGATCCGGACGGGCGCGGTTGCGCGGGCATCAGGCTGCGCATCAGATGTCCCGCGGGCGGCCAGCCACGCCTCGCGGCTGACCGGCACATACTGCCGCGTGACGCCTGGCGCCTCCGGATTGGGGCAGCGGATCAGCCCCCTGGCCAGCAGGCGCTGTAGATGGCGCATCACGCTCTGGCGCGACCACGCGAGATGCGCGGCGAGGCGGCTGCAACTGGCATAACAGCGGGCGTTGGCCATCTGGGCATAGCGCCAGACCACGCCGTAGGTGAGCGCCGTGGCCTGGCAGCCGGTGGCCTCGATCACCCAGTCAAAGCAGGGGGTATAGGTTTCACAGGTGTTGGATCGGGGCATGGCGTACCTCCTGGATGTAGCAGGGGCTGCTCTTCGCTCTTGCGGATCGAGGGATCACCGCAGTACAGAGAACAGAATAGCCGAAAAGGCAAGCGAAAAGGGCGTTTCGCGGGCGAGTATTTCACTGCAGTGAAATACTCGCGATACAGGTCGGGGGCTGAGTCTTTGACCGCGACAGCGCCGCACCTATAATGGCCACACGGGTTTACCGGCAGGGAGGATGTGTGCGCAAGCGTTTGAGCACCGATGTCGCGATCGCGCTGGGGTTTCTGGCCCTGGCGATTCTCTTTTACCTGCCGGTGACGCTGGGCGGGCGCACGCTGCTGCCCGCCGACATTGCGCTCCATTGGGAGCCCTGGGCCACGGCGTTGCAGCGGCCCAGCGAGGTCCCCGGTAACAGCCTCCTGGGGGATCTCTACGTCCAGAACCTGCCCTGGAAGACGCTGATCGTCGAGTCGCTCCGCGCGCGCGAGATCCCGCTCTGGAACCCGTACATCCTCTCGGGGGTGCCTTTCCTGGCGGCCGGGCAGCACTCGGCGCTGTATCCCCTCAGCCTGATCTACTATCTGCTGCCCCTGCCGTTGGCCTATGGCTGGTTCGCGGCGCTGCACCTCTGGCTGGCGGGGCTCTTTACCTACCTGTTCGTGCGGACGCTGCGGGGGCAGGACGGGGAACCCCTGTCGCGATTCGCCGGGGTCGTCGCTGGCGTGGCGTTCATGCTGGGCGGGTTCATCACCAGCCATGTGGTATTCCCCATGATGGTGGGCGCGGCGGTGTGGTTGCCCCTGCTGCTGCTGACCATCGAGCGGCTGGCGCAGCGCTTTTTACGGGCGCGCGAGTCGGGGGCCACGCACGGCATCCTGCTGGCCTCCATCCCGGACATGGCGGTGGGCACGCTGGCGGTGGGCATGGCCTTCCTGGCGGGCCACCCGGAGATGTACTATTACGTTGGGCTGACCGCGGCGGCCTATTCGGTGTGGCGACTGGCCGCGGTGGTGCGCGCTCGGGGACCCGAGTCGAACGGGTGGCGTTCTGGGCTGGCCCTGGGGGCCATGCTGGTAGCCATGGCGCTGCTGGGGATCGGGCTGGGGGCGGCGCAGTGGATCCCGCTGCTGGAGCTGGTGCAGGTCAACTGGCGGCAGGGGGGCGCGACCTTCCAGGAGGTGCAGGGCTGGGCCTGGCCGTTCCGCCGCGCGCTGGCGCTCATTATCCCCGATCTCTACGGCAACCCCGCGCACCACACCTGGTTCAACCTGTTCAGCGGCAAAGTCGAGCCGGTGACGGTCAACGCATTGGGGAATGCCATCACCACCACCGAGTGGGGCATCAAGAACTATGTCGAGGGCAGCGGCTACCTGGGGACCTTGCCCCTGCTGCTGGCGGCCATCGCCGTGCTCCGCCGCCAAAAGGGCGCCGGCTTTTTCGCCTTTTGGGCGGTGCTCTCGCTGCTCTTTGTGTTTGGCACGCCGCTCTACTATCTCGTCTACCGCCTGCCCGGCTTTTCGCAGGTGCACACCCCGTTCCGCTGGATCTATCCCTGGTCGCTGTGCACGGCGGTGCTGGCGGGGATGGGGGCGGAGGCGTTACGGGTTGCAGGTTACAGGTTGCACGTTACCGATCGCAGATTGCAGATCGGCAACGCGAGCGATTGCAAAGGGCAGATTGGCAGATTGCAGAACGGAAAGCCCGGCGAGCAGGTATCTCCTCGAGACGAACGGGCGCCGGACGGAGCGCCGGCTTTAGCCGGTGACCCCATCGGATCGGAGGCGTATGGGGCGGGTGACGGAGCGCCGGCTTTAGCCGGTAGGCTAGCCCGCATCCTGGATTGGCTCGCCTCGGCCGTCCCCTGGGCCGCGCTGCTCAGTGGTGTTGGCATCCTCGGCGCGCTGGGGCTGAGTTTGGCGTTCAAGGAGCGCGCCGCGGCGCTGGCGGGCGCGGTCATGCAGCGGCTGGCCCGCGCGCCCGAGGCATTCGCCGACGGGCGGATGTTCTACGCCTACCAGGCGCGCAACCTGCTCATCCTGGGGTTGGCGCTGGCGGCCTCGGGGCTGCTGCTGATCCTGCTGCGCCGTGCTACGGAGCGGCGGCGCCTGGCGCAGGCCGGGCTGGTGGCCGTGCTGGCGGCGGAGCTGTTCGTCATCGGTTTCGGTTTCTACCCGCGAGCCGATGCCTCGCTGGTGGCCGCGCCCGTCCCCGCGCTCGAGTGGTTGTCGCAGCAGGCGGGGCCCTTCCGCATCGCCGCCTATGGCGACGATAGCCTCCTGCCGCCCAACACGGCGATGCTCTACGGCCTGGAGGACATCCGCGGGTACGACTCGATCATCCCGCGGCAGTATGTCCAGTTCATGGAGCGGGCCTACCCGCAATGGGGGCTGGCCTATAACCGGATCAACGCGATCCCGGCCCAGACCCCCGACGCCCTGGACTCGCCCCTGCTGGACATGCTCAACGTGCGCTATGTGCTGAGCAAGGTGCCGATAGAGCGGCCGGGGTACGCACTTGTGTACGACGGCGAGATACTGATTTATGAGAACCTGGATGCTCTGCCCCGAGCCTACACGGTGCCCCATGCGCGGGTGATCGCGGACGAGGGCGAGCGCCTGGCCGCGCTGGCGACGCTGGATCCCCGCCGAGAGGTGATCATCGAACAGCCGCTGGATGACCCCCTGCCGGAGGAGGCACCCGCGGACTATCCGCTGGCGGCCGAGTCGATCGTCCACGGCGCCAACGAGGTGTTCATCACCGTGGACCTGCCCGCGCCGGGGGTGCTGATCCTGGCCGACAGCTATTTCGACGGCTGGGTGGCGTTCATCCGTCCGGCGGCACTCGCGGAGGGTCGGTCCCTGACCGACCTGGGTCAGTCGGAGACTGACCCTCCGATTCCGGATCAGTCAGAGACCGACCCTCCGGAGGACGCGGACCTCGAGGGCGCCGAGCAGGCCCTGACCCTCTACCGCGCCAACGGTAACTTTCGTGCGGTGCAGGTGCCCGCGGGCCGTCACGTGGTGCGCATGAAATACTCGCCCGACGCGGTCAAGTTCGGGCTGTATCTCTCGTTCATGTCGGCGGTGGTGGTTGGCCTGGCGCTGGGGTACCGCTGGTGGGCGCGTCGCGCGCACAGCGGGGAGGCCCAGTCGACGGCCCAGCGGGTGACCAAAAACACCGTGGCGCCCATCGCGCTCAACCTGATCAACAAGGTCATCGACATGGTGTTCGCCATGTTGATGCTGCGCATCCTGGGGCCGGTCCAATCGGGGCAGTATTACCTGGCCATTGTCATCATCGGCTGGTTCGATATCTGGATCAACTTTGGGCTGAACACCCTGGCCACCCGCGAGGTGGCGCGCGACCGCGACCAGGCCAACCGCTACCTGAGCAACACGGTCATCCTGCGTAGCGCGCTCTGGCTGGGTTCCTTCCCGCTGCTGGCGCTGTTCTTTGCCTTCCGTCAGGGCACCCAGCCCCTGGACGGCGCCACCATGCTGGCCATCGGGCTCTTTCTCGCGGGCCTGCTGCCCAGCAACCTCTCGGCCAGTTTGACGGCCAACTTTAACGCCTGGGAGCGCATGGAGGTGCCCGCCTCGGTCACCACCATCACCACGCTGCTCAAGGTGTTCCTGGGGACCGTGGCGCTGCTGGCGAATACGGGTTTTGTGGGGCTGGCGGCGGTCTCGATCCTGGTGAACCTGATCACCCTGGCGGTGCTGTATGCCCTGCACCGGCGCCAGCTTTTTGCACCCCGGTTCGAATGCGACTGGCGCTTTCAGCGCGAGATGCTGGGGGTCTCCTGGCCGCTGATGGTCAACCTGCTGCTGGCGACGCTGTTCTTCAAAGTGGCCGTGATCCTGCTCGAGTGGCTGCTGCCCGACCCGCGGGTGCTGGGCTGGTACTCGACCGCCTACAAGTACATCGACGCCGTGGGCGTGGTGCCAGCCTTTTTCACCATGGCAATCTTTCCGCTCATGTCGCGCTATGCCGCCACGGCCAAAGGCCAGTTGCTCAAGGCGTACGAACTGGCCATCAAGCTGCTGGTGATGTTCGCCATCCCCATGGGGGTGCTGATCTCGGCGCTCTCGACGGAGCTGGTGGCGCTGCTGGGCGGCTCGCAATACCTGCCGCAGGCGGCGGATATCCTGCGGGTGATGATCTGGTACATGCCGTTCGGGTTCATCAACTCGGTCACCCAGTACGTGCTGATCGCCCTGGGCCAGCAACGTTACCTGACGCGCGCGTTCGCCATCGGGCTGGCCTTTAACGTGATCGCCAACGTGGTGCTGATCACCCGGGTGGGGTTCATGGCTTCGGCCTGGGTGGCGATTTTCTCCGAGCTGGCGCTGCTGATCCCCTTTTACGTCGGCGTACGCCGTAACCTGGCGCCCATCCCCTGGGTGCGGCTGCTCTGGCGGCCCGCCGCCAGCGCGCTGCCGATGATCCTGATGTTCTGGCTGCTGCCCGGGCGCTGGAGCCTGCTGGCGATCCCCCTGGGCGGCGCGCTGTACCTGGCGCTGCTCTATGCCCTTGGCGCCCTGAACGCTGAGGAACGCGCGATCGCAAGGCGGGCGCTGCCGATCAAGAGGTAGCGCGTTTCGCGTTAGCGCGTTGGCCCCCACCCGGCGGGAGTTAACACGGAGCCCTGCCCCCACATGGGACGCCATCCAGGGGCCAGGGGCTGGAACGTTAGCCGGCGTGCCCCTCGAACTGCGGGTCGTCGCTGATCCAGGCGTCGAAATCGGGGATGTCGCGGTCTAGCAGCAGGCGGCACAGCAGCACGCGCCAGCGAGGCCCGCGGTCCGCCATCTCCTTGTGGCTGCCCTCCAGGCGCTTGAGCACCGTGAGCAGCACAATGCCCCAGCAGCAGAGGATGACGGCGCGGGGCTGGTTGAGGAACCGCGCCAGTAAGGGCAGCGTGACGATGCCCAGCAGCCCAACCGCGGCCGCCTGCCGGGGCACGAGCCGACCGGCCGCCAGATGCCCCAGCAACCAGGGCACGCCCGCGGGAAAGAGGTTCAGCAGGGTGCCCAGGGCGGCGCTCACGCCGCGGCCACCCCTAAAGTTCAGGTAGAGCGACCAGTTGTGCCCGGCCATGGCCGCCAATCCCGTGAGCACGCAGATCTCCAGGCTCTGCCCCGCCTGGCGCGCCAGCCACACGGGCACGGCCGCCTTGAGCACGTCCACCAGACCCACCAGCACCAGGCCCCAGACGCCATAGTAGTTATAGACGTTGGAGGCGCTGAGCTTGCCGCTGCCCTTGCGCCGGAGATCCATGGCGTCTCGGCGCCTCCCTAACCAGTAGGAGAAGGAGATCGACCCGCACAGGTAGCCCAGCCACACAAAGAGTGCGGAGATCACCGAGTCAGACATCAGGTCTACTCCTCGACGCAGTAGGCGACCCCCAGGACGGCGGGCCCGGCGTGAGCGCCCGCCACCGGCGTCAGGTGAGACATAAAGAACTCGAGGCAGTTGGGCAGGCTGCGCACCCGCGCGGCCAGTGACTCGGCCTCCTCCGGAGACTCACCGTGAAAGACCGAGGCACGAAAGGGTCGATCGCCGATGCCACGCTGCATGGCCTCGACCACGCGGTCCTCGGCTTTTTCAGGACTGCGCGCCACCGCCACCGGCGCGACTGTGCCATCGGAAATGGTCACCACCGGCTGTACGTGGATGTGCGAAGTGGCCAGGCGCGCCACCTTCCCGGCCCGCCCGCCACGGATCAGATGTTCCAGGGTTTGCAGCGTCGCAATCATCACGGAACGCGAACGGGCCGCCTCCGCTGCCGCCGCCGCCTCCTCCAGGCTGGCGCCTCGGGCCGCCGCTCTCGCGGCCGCCAGCGCGACCCAGCCTTCCGCCATCAGTGCCGTGCGCGAATCGACTATCCGCACGGGCACCGGCAACCCGTCGGCGGCCCGGATGGCGGCATCCACCGTGCTGGTGAGCGCCCCTGAGACGAACACCCCCACGATGCCGCTGGCCCGGGAGGTGGCCCGGGCAAAGGCCCCGGCAAACTGGCCGGGCGTGGGCACCGCGGTGGTGGGCCGCGTCGTCGTCTCACGAAAGCGACGGTAGAACTCATCCGGCGTCAGGTCGACGCCATCCAGATACGTGTGGCCATCCCAGATCACCTGAAAGGGGATCACCTCGATGCCATAGGCTCTGACGAGATCGCCCGGAATGCTGGCCGCACTATCCGTTACGACAACGACCGGTAGATGTGTTTCCGTCACGTCTGCATCCTTCCATGTGAGTATAGAGTGGCTCGGCTGCACATGCGTGCGAGTATAGAGGCCGCGAGCGCGCGCGTCAACAAGGTTGTCGAATAGACCCTCTGCCGGGGCCATGATACCTTGCCGTGGGCGGCCTAGCGAGTTTGCCGAGACTCCCTGCGGCGCCACCGGGCGCTCGGCCGCCGTGGCGGATCGGATGGGCCGCGGGCCGCTCACTCCACGCGTGGCCAGGGGAGCACGCCAGCGCCCGCACGCCGGTAGCCAGCGTGCCCTGGCTCCGCGCGCACGAGGTTGGCCACGCACCGGCGCTACGGCGTCCTTACATGTGCTGAAGCTACTCAGCCGCGATCCTCTGTGATTCACAGGCCGATGGCTTCATTCTACCGGGCAGCTCGTCGGGTAGCAACCGTAAGCGATACCGCGCCGCGCGTCCTGATGCCCAGTTTACGCCGCCGCTGCGACAGGTAGCGTCGCGGACATGCCCCTTCCCCGCGCAACCCTAGGTTGCGCGGGGTGGGGGCTGTACCTCTATAGGCAGGCGCCTGTGTCCTTGAATTGCGCAGGGTCCCACCCTTTCTCCCCCCACTTGACGACCATCCTATAATATCCCTGTAGATATTAGCCTATACTAACTGCGGCTTGCGCAGGCTGCGACCATCTTTCAGGGGGTGCAGGTGTCGCCATGGCCTGGTCGCGTGTGCGTGGTCAGGGTACTGCTGTCGGCGCTGTTGAGTGTCCTGCTGGCGGGCGCGCTTGCCGCCGGGTGCGCAAGTCGCGGTAAGCAGATGGTGGACGCCGAGACGGCGCAGTACGAGGCCATGCGGACCGCGGCGCCGGAGGTGGCCACGACAGGGGCCGCGACGCTGCCGCGTTCACGGATGGCGGCGCCAACAGACACGCCCGTCGCGGGTGCAATGAAAACCTCGGAGCAGGTTCCGGAGGAGGAGGGGATCGTGAAGCTCATCGTGGTGTATGACAACAACGCCTACACCGAGTCCGTGGTCGCGGGCCTGCGTACCGACTGGGGCTTTGCCTGCTGGGTCGAGACCGGCGACAGCACCGTGCTGTTCGATACGGGCGGCAACGGCGCGATCCTGATGAACAACCTGAACAGGCTGGGGCTGGACCCGGCCGCGATCGATGCCGTGGTGCTCTCCCACGCCCATGGCGACCACACCGGCGGCCTGACGGCGCTGCTGGATGCGGGCGTGCGCCCGGCGGTCTATCTGCTGGACACGTTCCCCGCCGGATTCAAGCAGGCCGTGCGCAATCGCACGGCGCTGGTGGAGATCAGCGGACCGGCCGAGGTCGTCCCCGGCGTGCACACGACGGGCCGGGTGGACGGTGAGATCCCGGAGGAGGCGCTGATCGTCGAGAGCAGCGATGGCCTGCTGGTGATCACCGGGTGCGCCCACCCCGGGGTGGTGAACATGGTGCGCCGCGCGCGGGAGGCGGTGGAGGGCGAGGTGGCCCTGGTGGTGGGAGGCTACCACCTGGGGTCGGCCAGCCAGGCGGAGATACGCAAGGTGGCCGAGGGCCTGGCGGCGCTGGGCGTACAACGCGTGGCGCCCTGCCACTGCAGCGGCGATCTGGCCCGCGCGATATTCTCAGAGGGCTGGGGCGCAGAGTGCCTCCTCCCCGGGGTTGGCTGGGATTATTTGATCGAGCCCGAGGGCTAAAGGCTCGTCGAGAGCCTGACTCCTGTTGGTTCGGTAGGCGATATTCCAATTCTTTGGTCAGAGGGGTGACGCGATGTTACTACAGACTCAGTGGGCGGTTTTACTGGCCAGTACATTGGCCTGCGTCGTGACCACGATCGGCATCTGGGTGATTAGCCGACACGAGCGCGCCGGGCGGGCGTACTCGGCCTACTTTATGTGCTTTGCAGCCGGGGTTCTCATCTCTGTTTCCCTCCTGCACATCATCCCGAAGTCCCTTCAGATGAATGCCCGCGCGCCCTTTTTCCTGTTGGCAGGGTTTCTCTTCACGCACCTGAGCAATCGATTTTTGAACGCCTACGTCTGCCATCGCACGCAAGGCTCGGAGGCGGCCTCAGGCATCGTACCGACCCTTGGCATCGGCCTACACTCGTTCATCGACGGCATTATCTTTGCGGTGACCTTTAACGTGAGCATTCTGACCGGCGTGCTCGCGGCCACGGGGATGGTGCTGCACGAGTTTCCGGAGGGCATTGTCACCTTTGTGATGCTCGAGCGGGGCGGTTTTAGCCGGAGGCAGTCGGTGCTGTACGCCTTTCTCGCCGCGGCCATCTCCACGCCGCTGGGCACCGTGATCTCTTTGCCCTTTGTCTCCAGGATCTCCACCTCGGCGCTGGGGGCGATGCTGGCATTCTCTGCCGGGGTGTTGATCTATGTGGGCGCCACGCATCTCCTGCCCGCGGTGGAGAAGGAGAACCGGCGGTTCAGCCTGCTGGCCCTGCTGACCGGCATCCTCGTTGCCCTGGGCATCATTCTATCCAAAGCGTGATCACCCCGGCCCGGCGGGAAGAAAGTGTGCTACCAATCATGATTGCTCTTGGGCCTGTACCCTCGCGTCGGCTCGGTCAGAGCCTGGGGGTGAACAACATCCCTCCCAAGTCCTGTCTCTATTCCTGCGTCTACTGCCAGCTCGGGCGCGCCACCAGGATGCCCGCCGATCGCGAGGCGTACTATGCGCCTGAGGAGATCCTGCGCGAGGTAGATGCCAGAGTGGCCGGCGCGCAGGCCAGCGGCGAGACGATTGACTATCTGACCTTTGTGGCAGACGGCGAGCCCACGCTCGACATCCATCTGGGTCGCGAGATCGCGATGCTCAAGCGCTCGGCATCCCGGTGGCGGTGATCTCCAATGCGTCGCTGATCTGGCGCGAGGATGTGCGCGAGGAGTTGCTGCAGGCCGACTGGGTCTCGCTCAAGATGGACGCCATGGATGAGGACACCTGGGGGCGCATCAACCGCCCCAGGCGCAACCTGAGCCTGGCGCCGATCCTGGAGGGCGCCCTGGCCTTTGCCCGCGACTTTGGCGGGCACCTGGCGACCGAGACCATGCTCGTGGCCGGGGTCAACGACGGCGACCGCCACCTCGATCTCGTTGCTCGCTTCCTGGCCGAGCTCTCGCCCGAGACGGCTTACCTGGCGATCCCGACGCGCCCGCCAGCGGAGGACTGGGTCCATCCGCCGGACGAGGCCAGGCTGGTGCGCGCCTATGGCATCCTCAGCGAGCGGGTGCCGCGGGTCGAGTACCTGATCGGCTACGAGGGGGATGCTTTCGCAGCGTCAGGCGATCTGGAGCAGGACCTGCTCAGCATTACGGCCGTGCACCCGATGCGCAGGGATGCCGTGGAGGTTCTGCTTGGGCGAACGGGCGTCTCCTGGGGGGGGCGTCGAGCGCATGGTGGCCGCGGGGCAGTTGCTGGAGCTGTCCTATGGAGGGCATACGTTCTATGCCCGGAGCCTGGGCCGGTACGGCCGCGGGCTGGGGGCGTAAGCGTTTCCGCATGCCCTCGCATCCTCAGGTCTCTGCGCTCATCTCCCCGGGACTCGGCTGGCGCAGGGTCTCGGGCAGCGTGGCGAAAAGCGGCACCCGCAGGGCCAGGTCAATGGCGATGGGGATCAGAAAGACATAGATTGGCCCCATCTCTCGCCATACCAGACCGCCGATGAGCGGCGCGGGGATCGTCAGCAGCCCCGCGAACAACCCCATGATGCCGTGCCAGCGCCCCTGCTGTTCCGTGGGGACCAGCTCCATCATCATGGTCCCCATGATGCCGGTCGAGATCGTGTAAAAGGCCTGCAGGATCGCATAGAGGATCAGCGTCGCCGGCCCTGCGCTAAAGGCCAGAAGCAGGCTAGAGGCATACCAGAGTGGCGTCAGCAAGTAGATGACCTTCTTGCGGCCAACGCGGTCTGCCAGACGCCCCAGCGGGATCCCGGACACCAGTCGCGCTACAACTGTAGCGGTTGCCATCACGCCCAGGAGATAGGGGCTGGCCCCCTTGATCTCGTGGGCGTATAGCTGTGTGAACGGTCAAAACATCGCCATGGGCAGCGCGCTGAGCGTCGATACGGCGATCCACCGCCAGAGTGCAGGCCGTCCCGCAAAGATCTGCCGCGCCTCCTTGAAGATGCCTCCAGCAGCCGCGCCCTGCAGGCGGTGCCGCAGTTGGGGCTCCCGCAGTGTGGCTGCGACCGCCACAAAGAGCACCGCATACCCCGCAAACCGCAGATAGTACAGCGGGCGCATGCCCTGGGCGTTGATGCCCCCGAGGGATGTGACCAGGACGGCTGCCAGCAGCGGCGCGAGCACTGAGAGCCCGGAGGCCAGCGTTCCACAGACATTCTGGGCTGTGGCGCGGTCCTGGTTCTGGACCGAGTCGGCGCAGATCACGCTGCAACTGGTGCTATTCATACGGAGCGCCACCGCGGCGAGCACTGCCGCCACGATCAGCACGCGCCAGTCCCCGGCCAGGGCATAGATCAGCGCGCCGATGCCCGAAAGGGCGATGCTCAGCAGGAAAAAGGGCCGGACACCGCGGCGGTCCACCAGCAGGCCTACCGGGATGGAGATGAGCGCGCCAAAGGCGCTGCCGATGCTCGACAGGGAGCCGAGTTGGACCGAGTCGGCGCCGAGTGCGACCGCAAAGATGCCATTGTACTGGCTGGTGAGGCCGTTCAGCAGGCTGTTGACGGATGAATGCATCACGCCGATGCGGTAGTTGGGCTTTTGCCTGCGAGTGAACGCCCAACCGCGAGCGACTGCCGCGCGAACGTTGACCTTCATGGAACTCCCCCGCGATCACTGGGGGCGTCTGTCTCCGGGAATCTCTCTACATGGCTTCTACCGGGATCGGCCGGGGGCGTGGCGCCCTGGATATTGATAATGGCGTCAGTCTAGTGCGGCCCTGCGCCGCTGTCCAGCGCGGGACGGGTGGCCATGTGGTGGATTTCCGGCCTTGTCCCGGCGGCGCACATCTCAGCAGGTGCGGACGAGACGTCCGCGGTCCGCTGCTGATGCTTACCCGAACTCGTATCGGTTCAGCCGCTCCCGTCGCTCTCGCCAGTCGGGGAGCACCTTGCCCAGCAGGTCGTAGAATGCGCGGCCGTGGTGCGGCGCCACCAGGTGGCACAGCTCATGGTACACGACATAGTCGATGAGCGTGGCGGGCACCTGGACCAGCTTGAGGTTGAGGGTGATGCGGCCCGCGGCGCTCGCACTGCCCCAGCGCGTGCGCATGGCGCGGACGGTGAGCGCCGGCGGCGCCACGCCCAGCCCCTGGACGCGCGGATAGCAGGCCGCCACCCGTTCCGCGAACACCTCACGCGCCCGGTCCCGGTACCAGCGCCCCACCAACTGCTCGACGCGGCCTGCCAGCGCCTTGTCGCGGACGGTGACCAGCATGAATCCTCCGTCCAACGTAAGCCCCTCGGGCTGGCCCTGTACAACCTTCAGCCGGTATTGCCTCCCCAGGTAGCGGTGCGTCTCGCCGCTGACGTACTCCCGGGGCGGCAGATCGGGCGAGTAGCGCGCATAGTCGTCCAGGCGCTGCGTGATCCAGCGCGCCCGGCGCTGCACAGCCTGTTCGATCTCCACCGGCGGCGTGCCCACCGGCGCCTGCACGACCACGCTCAGGTCCGGGTGCACCGTGATGCCCAGCGTCTTGCGCGTCTCGAAACGGAGGGTGTAGGGGATCCTCCGGGTGCCGTACACCATTTGCCGCTGCTCGTCGCCGCTCATGCGCTGTCCCGGTGGCGGGCGATCTCGATGATCTGCTCCTCCAGCATGTCCAGCTCGGCGTCGGGGATGGTGAGGCCGAGGCCGTCGTACAGCGCATAGAGGGGGTCGTCCATGGCGAGCTTGATCTGCTTCTGCAGGTCGTGGTTGGCGGTCCAGTCCACCCGCCGGTGCGCCGCGATGACCTCCTCCAGCGCGATGGCCGCCTCGGCGCATAGCGCCTGCGGATCTTGGCCGCCCGCGACCCGCCCCGAGACGGCGTCATGGAGGAGGCCATAGTAGGCGGGCGCATCGCGATGTGCCCCCAGCTCCGCCGGAATCCCAACGCGCTGGCCGGTGCGCACCTCGTGCAGGATCTCCCGCGCCCGATCTAGGTATTCCCGCTCATCGATGCGCAGTTGTCGGAAGGCGTCGATGGTCTCCTGGATCATCTGCGAAAAGCGGCGGTAGAGCGCCGGGTCGCGTTCCATATTGGCGGCGATGGCGGTCTTGACGTGGCTGGCGATCATGTCCGCCTTGGCGGCCGGGGTGCCCAGACGCTCCACGGCGGCATCAAAGGCCTCGCCGCTAAAGATATCCACGCCCTCGGTGAGCACGGTCACGTCATAGCTGGTGATGTGCTCATCCAGCAGCTTGCGGACCTTTTGCTCGTACTCGCCATAGTCGATCGACTCGGCATAGCGCTGGCGCACGGCGCTGCGCAGGTTCTGGAAGTAGGCCAGGTCGCGCTTGTAGGCCTCGATGCGCTCCTGCGGCACCTCATCGAAAAAGCGCACCGAGCCCAGCGCGACCTTGAGCGCCCGGGTGAACTCGCTCAGCGCGGCATAAAAGCGGTCGCGCAGGTTCTCCGGCGCCAGGAACCGCTGCAGCGCCTCGACGTCCTGCCGGTTGGGGACGGGCGCAAAGAGGGCCCACAGCGCGCTGTGCAGTTGCGGCAGCCGCCGGATCTCCTCCGAGACATCGGTGACGGTGCCATCCAGGTCCTCGGGATCATAGCCCTCCAGGGCGTTGTAGGTGTCCAGCGCCTGGTTCAACTCGCCCAGGATCCCGCGATAGTCGATGATGTGCCCGAACTCTTTGCCCTCGAACACCCGGTTGACCCGGGCGATCGCCTGCAGCAGCCCGTGCTCGCGCAGGTCCTTGTCCAGATAGAGCACCGTATTGCGCGGCTCGTCGAATCCCACCAGCAGTTTGTCCACCACGATCAGCAACTCGACGCCGTCCTCGCGCCCGAAATCGGCGATGATCTCCCTGTTGTAACGCGCCTCGCTGCCATAGCGCTCCATCATCCGCTTCCAGAACGCCTGCACCTCGGGCAGGGCAGACTCGTCATCAACCTGTTCGTGGCCCTCGCGGGTGTCTGGGGCGCTGATGACCACCTCGCTGCGCACGGCGCCAAAGCTGTCGATATAGTGCTTGTAGCGGAGGGCCGTGGCCTTGCTGGAGGTGGCCAGTTGCGCCTTGAACCCGCTGCCCTGCCACTCGCGGCGGTAGTGCTCGCTGATGTCGAACGCCACCATCTTGATGCGCTGGTCGGTCTCCTGGATCGGCTCGGCGCGGCTGTATTTGCGCTTGAGATCCAGCTTTTGCTCCTCGGTCAGGTCGCGGGTGACGCGCTCAAACCAGCCGTCGATGGCCGCCTGGTTGACGCTCAGCTCCGCCAGACGTCCCTCGTAGATCAGCGGGACGACGGTGCCGTCTTCCACTGCCTGGCGCATGGTGTACTTGTGGATGAAACCGCCGAATCTCGCCGCGGTGCTCTTTTCGGCCTTGAGCAGAGGCGTGCCGGTGAACCCGATGTAGCACGCATGGCGCAGCACCTGCCGCATGCGGGCGTGGGCCGTTCCGTACTGGCTGCGGTGGCTCTCGTCCACCAGCACAAAGGTGTTATAGTCGGTATCTCTGGCGTCCACCTCAGCGGCGGTCTCGAACTTGTCGATCACGGTGGTGATAATGTCCGCCTTGCCGCTGCGCACCAGGCTGGCCAGGTGCCTCCCGGAGTTGGCCTGCGCCACGGTCTTGCCGCAGTGCCGGAAGGTGCGCGTGATCTGGTCGTCCAGGTTGATGCGGTCGGTGACGATCACCACCCGCGGGTTCTGGATGGCCGGGTGCAGCGCCAGCGCCTTGGCCAGCCAGACCATGGTCAGCGACTTGCCGCTGCCGGTGGTGTGCCAGATCACGCCCCCCGTTCGAGTACGCGTGTGGTCCAGCCGTGCCACCCGCTCGGCGGTCTGCTGCACCGCATAGAACTGCTGGTAGCGGGCGATCTTCTTGATGCCTTTGTCATAGACGATAAACCGGTAGGCCAGAGCCAGCAGGCGCTCGGGGCGCAGGAGGGAATACAACGCCCGGTCTTGCGCGGTGGCCAGGCGGTCACCGGCGCTCTCCGTTTCGCTGAAATACGCTTCGACCTCGCTCGCGTGCTCCCGCCAGCCGTACAGCCGCACGCGGTCCTCGGCCGTGAGGGGCCCGTTGATCAGCGGCGCCACCAGGGGGTCCAGATCGACCTCCCGCGCGTTGCCGGCGCCGTCCACGGCCTGCTCGCGCCAGCCCACCCAGTAGTCTTTGGGCGTGCCCGTGGTGGCATAGAGGGCATCGTTGACGCTGACGGCCAGCAGGAGCTGCGGGTAGAGGAACAGCCCGGGGATCTCGTCGCGCCCCTGGTTGCGCAGCATCTGGCTGATGGCCTGGTCGACGGCCTTTTTGCCCGCAGCCTCCAGGTCGGGGCGCTTGCACTCGATCACCGCCAGCGGGATGCCGTTGACGAACAGGACGATATCGGGGCGGCGGCTGTCGTGGCGGCCCGCGCGCTGCACCGAGAACTCGTCGGTGACGTGGTAGACATTGCGCTCGGGGTGCTCCCAGTCGATATAGTGCAGCGTGTAGGAGCGCGTGTCGCCCTCGATGGCCTGGGCCAGGCTGGTCCCCAGGGTGAGCAGCTCATAGACCCGCTCGCTGGCCACCACAAGGCCATCGGTTGCGTGCCCCCCGGGGGGCACGCCCTCATCGCGCAGGCGGCGGATGGCCGTCTGGATGTTGCCCTCGCTAAAGGGGACGCGCTCGCCGCGCCGCTCGATGGCGTTGTGCTCGCGCAGCCAGGGGGCCAGCACCCCCTCCAGCAGCACCTCGCGCTCGCTGTTGCCCCGCAGCGCCAGGGCCTCAGAAGGCGTCAGGTACCGGTACCCCAGCGCCATCAATAGCCGCAGGGCGGGGATCTGCG
>JAXGOK010000003.1:0-5904 GCA_040767545.1 Aggregatilineaceae bacterium
CCGCCCGAGAGCTCCCGCACGCGCTGGAGGATGGCATAGCCGTAGCTGTCCCCCTCGGCCAGGATCGCCAGCACGATCGGGGTCGAGGAGGCAGCGATCAGGTCTTTGTTGATCTCCATACCGGCCTCCCTGATGTGCAACTTACCTAGCAGCACTATACATTGTACTGCTATGTATGTCAAGGGGGCGTGGGCAGGATAGGAATGGAGCATTGCAGATGGCACATAGGTTCGGGGGTTGGTGCTTTGCTGAGTAGCGACCACAGACGATAGACCATGGTCGTCGGGACGGCGGGCCAACGGCCCGCATTCGGTCACGATCTTTAGCAGTCGTTGCCCGGAGCCGACAGGAATGTCGGCGGTCCAGGCTCCTGTGGACCGCCGACATTCCTGTCGGCCTCCCCTGAGTCAGTCGCGTGCGTGGCCACTTGGCGGGCCAGAAACCCGCGGTTCAGGGGGACACCGGACCGCCGACATTCCTGTCGGCCTCCCCTGAGTCAGACGCGTACCTGGCCACTTGGCGGGCCAGAGGCCCGCGGTCCAGAGGACGGCCGGACCGCCGACATTCCTGTCGGCCTCCCTGAGTCAGACGCGTACCTGGCCACTTGGCGGGCCAGAGGCCCGCGGTCCAGGGGAAGGCCGGACCACCGACATTCCTGTCGGCCTCCCCTGAGCCAGCCGCGTGCGTAGCCACTTTGGAGCGGTCCACAGGCCCGAGGTCCAGGGGGACACCGGACCGCCGACATTCCTGTCGGCTCTGCGGCCTGTAAGGCCGCGGTCCCGTCCATGTTGGCACACGCCGACGTTCATACCCTGGAACGTTGGCTCTTTAGCCTCTCTTGCCGCCTAGGCGCCCGCCGGCAACGCACTTACCGGCAAGCGGTGCCGTTCAAAGAACGCCCACATCACGCGCGTGGCGTCGATGGAGGAGCTGCAGTGCCCTGTGCGGCGTGAGCGCGGCCCATTGCCGCCGGGCCAGGTATGCCCCCCGCCCTCGATGGTGTAGAACAGGACCTCTGCCTCAGGGTGCCGGTAATGCAATCCGTGGACGTCACCATGGGCAGGCAACGGCTCGGGCGTAAGCGCGCAGCCGTTGCGGCGGGCCAGCCTCTCCACCCACTCGGGCACGGCGGGGAACCGCACCCGCCAGAACCCGGCAATGCCACCCTGGTAAGGCACAATCGCGTCGTCAGTCCCGTGAAAGACGACCGCGGGCACGGGGCGCGACCGATCGGTGGTGCATCCCTGGTAGAGGTAGGCCCCCGAGATCATGCCCACCGCCGCGATCCGCTCGGGCATCTCGCAAGCGAGCACATACGACAGCCCGCCCCCGTTCGAGTGCCCGTTGGCATAGATCCTCGTAGGGTCGATGTTATAGTCAGACTCTATGCGGTCGATCAGGTCCGAGAGGAAGGCGATATCGGGCGCCGGATCGCTGAGGCGGCCGCCCGGCCCGCCGATGCGCCAGTAGAGCGGATAGGACATGCCATAGGGGTAAACGACGATAAAACCATGCTCGTCCGCCAGATCGTTCCAGCGGCTGATGGCATTGTGCTGGAAGGGCCACTGCCCGTAAGAGTGCAGAGCGAGCACCAGCGGCGTTGGCGAAGCGGCGTCGTACCGCTCCGGAACATGCACCAGATACCGCCTGCGCCGCCCAGCCGAAAAGATCGTGCCCCGGCGATAGCGTTCATTGTGATACCGCACGGCGGCGCGAATGCCCAGGCCGACGCCCAGCGGCAGTGCGAAGGAGAACGCCGTGTCCAGCCAGTCCTGCATGGGCTAGTCCACCAGGACGGCGGGGCGGCCGCTGGCTGCGACGCTCAGCGGTACATCGGTGCCGGACCCGAGCGGGTGCGCCTGGAAAAAGGCCCACATGGCCCGGGTGGCATCCAGCGGGTCCCGGCCCGCCATCGCGCCGGGGAGGCGGTACCGCTCCCCAACCGGCCAGACGTGCTCGCCGCCTTCGATGGTGTAAAAGAGAACGTCGGCCTCGCAGCCGGTGTACTGCAGCGTGCGCACCGTTCCTGCGGCGGCGAGCTCACGGGCGCCGTCGCACCCATTGTGCCCCGCCAGCGTGTCTATCCAGGCCGGGATGGCGGGAAACTGCACGCGGAAGAACCCCGCCTCGCCGCCGGCGTACGGCACCGTGTCATCGGCTGTGCCGTGAAAGACGATCGCAGGCACCTGGCGCTCGGGCTGGCAGTCGTCCCAGGTGTAAAGATAGGCCCCGGAGGCCATCCCTACCGCGGCGATGCGCTCGGAGAGGGTGCAGGACAGGATGAACGAGGCGCCAGCGCCGTTGGATAGCCCGTTGGCGTAGACGCGCGCCGGGTCGATGTTATAGGTGCGCTGCATTTCATCGATCAGGTCGGAAATAAAGGCGATATCCCAGCGAGGGTCGGAGAGTTGCTCATAGGCGCCGCCGGTCTGCCAGCGGAGCGGAAAGTAGGTCCCCGCGGGGTACACGACGATGAATCCCTCCTCGTCGGCCAGGTCGCTCCAGCGGCTCACGCCATTCTGCTGGATGGGCAGCTGTCCATAACTGTGCAGCGTGATGACCAGCGGCGTGGGGGTGGAGGCGTCATAGCTCGCCGGAACGTGGACGTAATACTCGCGTTCGATCCCCGCTGAGATCAGGGTGCCATTGGTATAGTTGACGATACGAAACACCGCTGCGGCTGCAATCAATAAGACAATGAGCAGGCCAGCGGCGACCCTGCCCTTGCGCCACGCACCTTTGGGCATTCAACACTCCATAATCACTGTAATCGGTCCACACCACAACCTGTGATTGTACTATGGCATTGCCCCTGGCTCCAACTGGCGCACCCCTGCAGCGGAGAGAGGACAACGGACCATAGACAATGGACCGTGGATGACAGACGACGGAGCCTGGACCGCCGACATTCCTGTCGGCCTTTCGGCGCAGAGTAATGCATTTGCCCGCGCCACCTGAGAACGTGCGCGCCTCGTGAAGCGAGTCGCTCGCGGAGGCCTGTCGGACCGCGGGCGTCCTGCCCGCATCCGGCGCCGATCTGTAGCACTGATCGTCTGTGGTGCGCGCGCCCATGGACCGCGGACGTCTCGTCCGCTCCGAACGGCGGACAAGAGGTCCCTGTACTAATCAATCCCGCCCGTATCCGTTGACATGAGGGCTCAAACTGCCGCTACAATGCCGGTAGCGCTACCCCCACCGTCGCAAACGTTGTCGCTCTCACCCCCGGAGGTGGCCCGGTCATGCACGCAGCCGCCGACTGGCTCGCCATTCGCGCCGCCGTTTTGCGCCAGCGGGGTGGCCCCTTTGTTGTCGATTCCCTGCAGATGGACGCCCCCCGCGAGGATGAGATTCTCGTCCGGGTGGTCGCCTCTGGCGTGTGCCACACCGACATCGCCATGGCCGACGCCTGGGACGGCTCCATCGGGCCGGTGGTGCTGGGGCACGAAGGCGCGGGCGTGGTAAAGCAGGTTGGCTCTGAGGTGCGCGGCATCGCGCCCGGCGACCATGTGGTGCTGTCGTATGCCTCCTGCGGGGGCTGTGCCGCCTGCCACGCGGGCCGCCCCGCCCGCTGCGCGCGGCTGGGCGAGCTCAATTTCGGGTTTCAGAGGGCCGATGGCAGCAACGCCCTCTGGCGCAGCGGCATCCGCGGGCACTTTTTTCGTCAGTCCTCTTTCGCCACGCACCTGCTGGCTACGGAGCGCAACGCCGTGGTCGTGCCAGGCGATATGCCGCTGGAGACGCTGGCGCCGCTGGGCTGAGCGATCGGACGCAGCGCTGCAGGGAGGCTGGCGGGCGTGGGACCCGGGACGATGGACCACGGACGATAGCCATGGGCCTATGAACGTGACAGGTCCCAAGTGGGGGGCTCGCGTCGAGGTATTCAGGCTTTTGTCGCTGACAGCGGTATGCTAACGGGGCGAATCAAGATGTACAAAGAAGATCAGGGCTACGGCTTCATAGTCCCTGATGAGCCTTCACCTGACCTCTTCTTCCATATTAGAGACACGCAAGGCATTGACATTCCACAGCCGGGAATGGCCGTCTCGTATCAGACGTCGGTCACCGACAGAGGGCCGCGTGCTGTCAATGTCCGTCAGCTGGCTGATCCGCCCCTACCCCTTTGAGGCGATCAATGCGGCCATCGCCGGCTCGCGCAGCGGCGCGACGATCAAACCGGTGCTGAGGATGGAGGGGTGAAGAGGACCGTGGACGATGGACCATGGACCGCGGACGTCTCGTCCGCTCTGGGTGGCGTTCCCTCGGAACGCGGTCTGTGGGAACACTGGACCGCCGACATTCCTGTCGGCTCCTGCGCAAGCGCTGGCAGGCGGCGGTGGCCTGCCCCTGCGAGTTCGTTTCGTGGTCGAGGACTGACGTCAAAGGTGGTCGGTGAGCGACTGCCCAACAGGAGTAAGTTCCATGCACAGGAGAACATTGTCGACACTCATTCTCGTTGTACTGCTCCTGAGTGCGCTGCTGAGCGGCGCCGCCCGCCCCGTACTGGCGGCAACATACACGGTGACCAAGTTCACAGACAGTAACGACGGCGTCTGCGATGTCGCCGACTGCTCTCTGCGCGAGGCGATTATCGCCGCTAATCAGACGGCCGGCGTTGATGTCATCAACCTGCCCGCAGGCACCTACGCGCTGACACTGGGCGGCTACGACAACACGTCCGCCGGGGGGGATTTGGACATCCTCACTGAGGTCACGTTGAACGGGATAGGCTCGGGCCTGACCATCATCGATGCCGCAGGCTCGCCCGATGGCGCCCTGACTGTGCACAGCGGGGCCCGGGCCAGCCTGGAAGGGCTGACCATCCGGAATGCCCACGGCGGCCAGAACGATGCCGTCGGATGCCATGATGGCGCCCTTGTGCTCAGAGATGTCATCGTGCGCGACGGCAGCACGGACAACTTCGGCGGCGCCATCTACGCGGAGCGCTGTAACCTCAGCCTGGAGGGTTCGCAGATCATCAACAACGGCAGCACGCAGGGCGGCGGTCTATACCTCTGGGACAGCGGCAATGTCCTAATCAGTCACAGCCGCATCGAAGGGAATACCGCGACGCAGGGGGGCGGGGGTATCTTTAGCCAGAGCTCGGTCGTCACACTGGCCGAGTCCAGTCTGGTGGGTAATGACGCGGGCACGAACGGTGGCGGCGGGGGCATCATCCAGGTGGGTGACACCGCGATGCTGGTCATCGACAGTAGCCTGATCGCCGGGAACCGGGCAGTCCTGGAGGGGGGCGGCATCTACGCGCCCGTCGGAAGGAGCCTGACGCTGCGCAACAGCACGGTCAGCGGCAACACTACCGATCGCTACGGCGGGGGGCTCTCGAGTAACGTGCCTACCGAGATCGCCGCCTGCACGGTGGCACACAACCTGGCCGATGCAGACGGCGATGCCGTCGGCGTGGGGGGCGGTCTTTTCGCTTACAG
The DNA here is from genome assembly GCA_040767545.1 of Aggregatilineaceae bacterium. Lineage (GTDB taxonomy): Bacteria > Chloroflexota > Anaerolineae > Aggregatilineales > Aggregatilineaceae > UBA2029. The sequence goes on from JAXGOK010000003.1 coordinate 5,442, forward strand.
TAGCAGCGCGGTCACGGTGCGGCAATCGATCCTGGGACGGAACCTTCAGGGCGATCCAGCGGCCCCATCGGACTGCGTTCGCTGGGGCACCGCTGCGGTGACGTCAGCGGGCTACAATCTGATCCAAGCCGCGGGGGACTTGATTGGCCCGGGCGATTGCCTCTTTACAGCGGCAGGCGACATCAGGGGGCGCGATCCGCTCCTCACCCCCCTGGCCGACCGCGGCGGGGAGAGCTGGACCCATGGACTGCTCTTTGGCTCGCCCGCCATCGATGCGGGGCCAGAGGTGGACTGTCCCCCCTTCGACCAGCGATACGTTGCGCGCCCCCTGGACGGCGACGGCGATGGCCTGGCGGTGTGCGATATCGGCGCTTTCGAGACGGCGCGGGTGTGGGGCGTGTTCCTGCCCCTCGTGCTGCGCTGAGCGATCGGGCATGGCGCTTCGGGGAGGCTGGCGGGCTGG
>JAXGOK010000004.1:0-200122 GCA_040767545.1 Aggregatilineaceae bacterium
GGGTTATCCGTGCACCTCGCATCCGCACAAGCATATGCCAGGCGCGCACGGTGCGCTACCCGCTCACTTGTGATAGGCTAGTGAGTGGGCCTTTGTATCTGCACGATACCTGTTGTTGAGGGCACATCATGGATTACACATCAGAAGTTCAAACCAAGCTGGCGCGCGTCCGCGCACTGATGGACGCGCAGGGCGTAGACACGTTGTGGCTGCGCACGGTGGGCAGCGTCGCCTGGATCACCGGCGGGGTGGATACCGCCGTCAACCACGCCGACACGATAGGCGTGGCCAGCGTGGTGATCACGCCCGACAGCGCCACCGTTCACACCAACACCATCGAAGGGCCGCGCCTGTCCGGGCAGGATCAGGTCGAGGCGCGCGGCTTCGCCCTGCGCACGACGCCCTGGCAGCAGCCGGAGCCGGTTGACCTGGGCGGCAGGCTGGGCGTTGACGCACCTCTGGATGGGGCCAAAGACCTCAGCCGCGCGCTGGCGGCGCTGCGCTCGCGCCTGCTGCCGGTTGAGGTAGAGCGTTTCCGCGCGTTGGGCGGTGCCTGCGCCGGGGCGATGGACGCCGCGATCCGGCGCGTGCGGCCTGGCATGAGCGAATGGCAGATCGCTGCTGCGCTGGCCGGTGAGACTTACGCCCGCGAGGTCACCCCAATCGTCGTGCTGATCGCCACCGACGAGCGCATTCACCGCTACCGCCACCCGCTGCCGACCAGCAAGATCATGGACTGCTACGCCATGCTTGTGCTGTGTGGACGGCAGGCGGGGCTGGTCTGCTCGGTGACGCGGCTGGCTCACTTTGGCGCGCTGCCCCAGGACATCCGCGCCAAGATGGACGCCTGCGCCGAGGTAGACGCGGCGATCATCGCTGCGTCGCAGCCGGGCGCTTCGCTGGACGCACTGTTCAAGACGCTGCAAAACGCCTACGCCCGCGCCGGATTCGCCGACGAGTGGAAGCTGCATCACCAGGGCGGCACCGCTGGCTACGGCGCGCGCGAGTTCATCACCGTGCCCGGCGAGACCGAGAAGCTGGAAACGGGCATGGTCTGCGCGTGGAACCCGTCCATCACCGGCGTCAAGTCGGAGGATACGATCCTGGTGCCGCAGGCGGGCAAAGCGCCGGAAATTCTCACCGCCATTGACGGCTGGCCGGTGCGCGCCATTGCAGCGGGCGATCAGACGGTCAAGCGCCCGCTGATCCTGGAAGTGCTCTAGACGCGCTAGCTCAGCCTCACCCCCAGCCTCGCTATGCTCGGCTTGCCCCCTCTCCACGCTGTGGAGAGTGGGCCGAGCGGGGGTGAGGCCGTAGGGGCGTATGATGATACGCCCCTACGCACGCCCAAAACTCGCCTCGATCCCGGCCCCGACGCAGTAGCACAAACGCGCGCGGCTCTGTACACTTGCCCACAACCTGGCACTACGTAACGCTCACCCAGTAAGGACGCAGCATGTTCACCCTCAGCGAGCACCCGCACCGGCGCTTCAACCCGCTCACTAACGAATGGATACTCGTCTCGCCGCACCGCGCCAAGCGCCCCTGGCAGGGCGAAGTCGCCGACGCGCCGCCGGAGACGCGCCCGGCCTACGACCCAACCTGCTACCTGTGCCCCGGCAATGCCCGCGCCGGGGGCCACGTCAATCCAGACTACACGGGCACTTTTGTCTTCGATAACGACTTCCCGGCGCTGCTGCCCGACACGCCTGCCGACGAGCCGCGCGATCACCCGCTGTTTCGCGTGCAGGGCGAGCGCGGCATCTGCCGCGTGATCTGCTTCAGCCCGCGCCACGACCTGACCCTGGCGCAGATGGACATCGCCGACATCCACCCGGTCGTGGACACCTGGGCCGAGCAGACGCTCGACCTGGGCGGGCGCGACTTCATCGGCTACGTGCAGATTTTCGAGAACCGGGGCGAGATGATGGGCGCTTCTAACCCGCACCCGCACGGCCAAATCTGGTCTACGATGCGCCTGCCCCGCGAGATTGACAAGGAATTGATCGCCCAGCGCGACTACTTCAACGCGCACGGCATCACCCTGCTGGGCGATTACCTGGCCGAGGAGCGCCGCCGCGCCGAGCGCCTCATCTACGCCAACGAGCATTGGACTGTCCTGGTGCCCTTCTGGGCGGTCTGGCCGTTCGAGACGCTGCTGATCAGCAACCGCGCCGCGACCAGCATCCCGGCGCTGGACGACGCCGAGCGCGACGCGCTGGCCGACGCGCTGCACCAGATCACCGTGCGCTATGACAACGTGTTCCGCACGTCGTTCCCGTACAGCATGGGCTTCCATCAGGCCCCGACCGACGGCGCGCAGCACCCGTACTGGCACCTGCACGCGCACTTCTACCCGCCGCTGCTGCGCAGCGCGACGGTCAAGAAGCACATGGTCGGCTACGAGATGCTTGGCACGCCGCAGCGCGACATCACCGCCGAGCAGGCCGCCGACCGCCTGCGCCAGCAGCCCGCCGTGCACTACACGCGGAGGTAGATGGAGCGCGCCGCCAATGGACACCGCCCGTCCTCGTTTCTTCTGGCTGTGGGCCGCGCTGATTGTGATCGCTGGCGCGGCGCTGCGCCTGTACGACCTGGGCGGGCCGAGCCTGTGGATTGACGAGGTCTTCACCGAAGTGCGGGCCAGCGTCCCGCTGGACGAGACGCTGCTCCTCGTCCGCGACTCCGGCAACCAGACGCCGCTCTATTACGTGCTGCTGCACGCCTACCCCACCGGATCGGACTTCGCGCTGCGCTCGTTCTCGGCCCTGCTGGGTGTGCTGGGCATCGCCGGAATGATGTGGGCCGTCGCGCGGCTGTACCGCTCGCCCTGGCTGGCCCTGGGCGCGGGAGCACTGCTGGCGCTCAACCCGTACCACATCTGGCTGTCGCGCACGGCGCGGGTCTACGCGCCGGCTTTTGTGCTGGCGCTCATTGCGTCTTACGCTTTCCTGCGCCTGCTGGCTGGGGAACGCAGGCGGACTCACTGGATCGTCTTCGTGCTGGCCAGCATGGGCGGCTACGTCACCCATTATTTCGCCGCTGCTCTGGCTTTCGCCCAATACCTCGTCTTCGGCTTCATGATGCGGCGCAAGCGGGCGTTGTTCCGGCGCTGGGTCGGCGCGCAGGCTATCGCCGTAATCCCGCTGCTGCTGTGGGTCGGCTACATGCTCCAGGCAGAGACGGTCGCCGCTGGACTGGGCTGGATTCGCAAGCCTGGGCCGGCAGACCTGCTGCTCACGCTCAGTGCCATGACCATCGGCACCGGCGATGCGATCCCGCTCCTGGCCGTGCCGGGGCTGATCGCTGCGCTGGCTGGCCTGGGAGCGGGGCTGGTCTACGCTGCACGCCACTACCGCGCCGAGCCGGACCTGTGGTACTGGTTCTGGCTGGTGGCGGGAACGCTGGCGCTGGCGTTCACTGTCTCCCTGCTGGTGCGCCCGCTCTACGTGGATCGCTACTTCGTGGTCATCCTGCCCGCGCTGATCGTGCTCATGCTGCGCGGCTGGAGGTGGCTGGCGGGGCCGCGCCAACCGTACCTGGCCGCAGCCGCTGTGGTACTGGTGTGCCTGACCGGAGCGGCGATCACCCTGGACGCGTTCCGGGCGGGCGATCACTACAAGGAAGACTGGCGCGGCGTGGCGGAGTACGTGGCGGCGAACTTCCAGCCCGGCGATGGCGTGCTGACCGGCAATCCCATCGAATTGATCGCCTTCAAGAGGTGCTTTGACCGCGACGAGTTCCCCTACGCCTGGACCGAAGAGAGCGATCCGCTGGCTCACTCGGCGTTCCCGGAGCCGGTGACGCGTGTCTGGGTTGTGGCCCGCAACGGTACCGAGACCGGGCACCAGAACCAGCTTGCGCTGGTGCGCAAGACGGACGCGCCAGTGCCGGAGGAGTACACGCCGCCCTGGGTGCAGGCCCGCCGGGAGCGCGTGCTGGCGGAAAAGCAGCTTAACGGCCTGGCCGTCTTCCTGGTGGACACGCGCGAGGAGGCCGACGAGCTTGCCAGCGCAGAGTAGGCCCGCGCGCGGGCGCTGCGCTATACTGTGACCGGGTATCCCGCTGCACACTCTGGATGGAACCATGACCGTAAAAGACACTGTGCTCAAGACGTTTGCCGACCGTTTTGGCGGCCAGCCCGCGCTGCTGGCCCGCGCGCCGGGGCGCGTCAACCTGATCGGCGAGCACACCGACTACAACGACGGCTTTGTGCTGCCCGCCGCCATTGACCGCGCTGTGTACGTCGCCGCCCGTCCGCGCCCTGAGCGCACCGTACGCCTCATCTCGACCGACTTCAGCGCCGAGACAACCTTCGCCCTTGGCGACCTGGACGACCCCGACCTGCCCGCCTGGAGCAAGTACCCGCGCGGGTCGCTGTGGTGGCTGGAGAACCAGGGCCACACCGTGCCCGGCTTCGACGCGGTCATCGGCGGCGACATTCCTATCGGCGCGGGGCTGTCCTCGTCGGCGGCGGTCGAAGTAGTCATGATCGAGCTGGGGCTGGCCCTGGCCGACGCGAGCCTGTCCCAGGTTGAGAAGGCGCTGGGCGGAGTCGAGGTCGAGCACCAGTTCATCGGGATGCCCTGCGGCGTGATGGATCAGATGGCCTCGGCGCTGGGCCGGGCCGGGCACGCCCTGCTGATTGACTGCCGCAGCCTGGAAACGCAGGCGGTGCCCGTCCCCAAAGGGGCCAGCATCGTCATCATGGACACGGCCAAGCGGCGCGGTCTGGTGGACTCCGAGTACGCAGCGCGGCGTGAGCAATGCGAGACGGCGGCGGAGAAGCTTGGCGTGCAAGCGTTGCGCGACGCCACGCTGCCTCAGATTGAGGCGGCCAGGGCGCAGCTTGGCGACGTGCTCTACCGCCGGGCCAGGCACATCGTCAGCGAGAACCTGCGCGTGCGCGTCACCGTCATGGCGCTGCGCGGCAATGCCCTCAAGACGGTGGGGCAGGCGCTGCGCGAGAGTCACGCCAGCCTGCGCGACGACTACGAGGTAAGCTGCACCGAGCTAGACGCCATCGTGGACATCGCCAACGCCCAGCCGGGCTGTTACGGCGCGCGCATGACCGGCGCGGGTTTCGGCGGCTGCGCAGTGGCGCTCGTCCAAAATGAGGCGGTGGACGAGTTTGTGAAGGCGGTCGGCCCGGCGTACACGGCCAAGACCAGCCTGACGCCGCATATTTACGTCTGCCAGGCGGCGGAGGGCAGCGGCGTCGAGCGGCTGTAGGGGCGTTCCTGAGAGACTTCCGAAGTCTCCAACAACTTCGGAAGTCTGCACACAGAGGCCAGACTCACCGCTCCGCCCAATGTGGATAACCTGAGCAAAGCGATCAGCATTCGCACCAACCATGAGCGACAAACGCAGTATCTTCTTCGACGAATGGCAGGACTGCCTGCGCGCGCATTACGTGCACGTCCTGCGCACCAGCGACTCCGTCACCGAGCCGACGCTGCGCCATGTGCTGCACCAGACGGGCATCACCGACGAGGAGTTGGCGGCGCTCCAGGCGCAGGGCCTCGCCGGTCGCCCCCTGCCGGAGAGCGCGAGCGACACGCCTCACGCGGTGGAGGGCCTCAACGAGGGGGGCATGGCTGCTGAGCCTGTGCCGCTCGATGAGGATGCGACCCTTGACGCCGAGGGAGACGACAGCCCCGACGAGTTGCCGCCCATCCCACCAGGGCAGCTTGCGCTGTTTTGAGAGGCAAGAGACCGTTCAGCAGGGCCACCCCGTAAGGGTGTGTTTCCTCATACCAGTCGCCAGACATCCCCGGCTCACTGCCAGATCGCCCAGGGATCGTCGCGGTCACGTGCGCCGTAGTACGAGGTCAGCCGCACCAGCTCGACGAACACGCGGAACGATGCCTGGTCGGCGTTGAGCCGCCAGCGCATCTTGCGCGGGATGCGCAGCCAGGCATAAGCCAGATGGCGGCGCTCTTGGCGCGTGGTCTGCTGCATCAGCTCGCCGTACCAGGGGGGCAGAGCGTGGCGCAAGCTGTCACTGTTGCGCGTGATAACGCTCCCGGCGAAAGCCATCAGCATCACAGAGAAGCAGATCACCGGCGCGTAGCCCCAACTGGTGTGCCGGTAGGTGGTCAGCGTGTCGAGCATACTGGCGACCAGCAGGCTCCACACGCCAAGCATGTCCAGAAAGCGGGCCAGCGGCGAGAAGGGCGTCTCCGGCCCATAGGTGCGAAAGCGGGCCAGCAGCGGGTCTTTGAACAGCCCAAAGGCCACCGATGCGCGCTGCAACAGCGCGCCCGTTGCGATCACTATCAGGAAGCCGATAGCCAGCCAGGGATAGCGTGGGTCTAGCATGGTGGTTGCCGTGCGCAGCGTTGGGGCGCGGCACTGTCCGGCCTGCGGCGCGCCTGCGCACACTATCGCCATTGTACACCTACTCCAGGCGCACGCCGCTGAAATCGAGCGGCACCACCTGGAACCAGGTATTGCCCGGCTTGAGCGCCAGCGGTTGGGCTGCTTCCTCGTCCACCCAGAAGGTGAGCGGCACGTCCTCGGCCCAGCGCATCCAGAAGCCGTCCACCGCGATCCCATCGCGGATGAGCGTGGCCGGGCTGAGCGCCTGTAGCTCAATCTCGGTCGAGTAGAACACTGTCCCGTTCCATTCGCCCTCGACGATGCTCTCGTCGTCCCAGTGGCGCGCGTAGAGGATGACCACGTTGGCCGCCGTAACCTGCGCGCCGCTGTCCGCGTCGGTATGCGGCTCCCCATCCACCCGCCGCGCGTACTCCCCGCTGAGTGCATCGTAAGCCCATTCCACTACGTCCGGCCCGTAGTCAATGGTCACGGTGGCGGCGGGCGCGCCACCCTGCGGCGGAGCCTCGTCGAAGACCATGCCGCGCAGGTCTGGCGGATCGTCCAGGCCGTCGGCGCGGGCGCGCGCCCACACCTCGGCTGGGACGGCAAAGAGGTTGTGCGGCGCGTCGAGCGCTGGGTCGCGGAAATAGAGCGGGGCACCGGTCGTGACGCCCTCGTAGGCGCGCGGGGCGAAAGGCAGCGCGGCGATGCGCTGGCGGATCGGCTCACTCGCACCGGAATAGACCAGCAGCGCCCCGTACATAGCCGGAATCTCCAGGTCAATCAGGCGTGCGCTGCGGATCGAGCCGATGCGCGGCGGGGTGTACGTCCAGAAGATGGCCGTGAAGCGCGTCAGGCCGCCCTCGACGTAGTGCTCGAAGACCAGGTCTGCCGCGCCGATGCCCGCCTGGGGCCGCACGCTATCCGGCGCGTTGGAGATTTTGGCGGCCAGCGGGCGGCGAGCCAGCGCCGCCGGGTCGGAGACGCGCAGCCCGGTCAGCGGGTTAACATCCGCCGGGCGCGCGACCTGGACGGCGGCAGCAGCTACGCGCGTGGGGGCGCTGGCGGGCGTGGCGGTGATGAGGTGCGGCTGCCCCCCGCCCGGCGTACAGGCGACCAGCAGGGCCAGCAGCCAGGCGGCGACGAGCAGCCGGTGCACCCGCCCGCAGAATGAATTTTTCGCGAATTTCGTGTACAAACCTGCCATTGGCGGTACCTGCGGACTACAATGTAGCCTATAATGATGAATGTAAACGGGACGTAGCCTTGAGACGGGCCGCACATGATCGGCGGGGTAGGGGCGAGCAGATGGGGCGGCAGCGCGACCTGGTGCCGCGCGCCGGTGCGGTTGACTGCCCATTTTGGGGAGTGTATAATGCCGAGCAGCCCGGTCTGCAAAAACACAACCCACCCGATTCCACCCGCCGCGTGACCCTGATAGTGGGTAGAAACGAGATAAGATGGCGCTCAAAGGCAACCTGGCGGATTTCAGCACGACACAGATCCTCCACCTGATCAACCTGGCGAAAAAGACGGGCATCCTGCGCCTCTACGAGCCGGTCGTCACCAAAGAGATGATCACCGACGGCGCCGGCCACAAGCGCCCCAAAGTCATCGCTGGCAAGGAGCGAGCGACAGTCGCTTTTGAGCAAGGCCGCCTCGTTCTGGCGGCAATGGGCGACCACGACGGGCACCTGGCTAACGTGCTGCACAAGGCCGGCAAGCTCAACGCAGAACAGGCGCGCGTCATTCGCGAGCGCGGCAGCAAGTACTCCGACAAGGCGCTGGCCTTGATGCTGATCAACGCCAACTACGTGACCAAAGCCGACATCGTGCGCAGCATCCGCCAGCACACGCTGGACATCGTCTACGACGTGATGACCTGGCGGCGCGAGCCGTTCGTCTTCGAGGAGAACATCACGCCGCCGTCGGGCCGCATCACCGTGCCGATCGATCTCAAGAACGTGATCATTGAGGGCACGCGCCGCGCCCGCGAGATCAAGCCGCTCGAAGAAGAGCTACCTAACCTCGACCTGGCGCTCAAGTTCCCTGAGTCGCCCGGCGACAAGTTCCGGGGGGTGCGTCTCAGCGTCGAGGAATGGCGCGTCGTTGGCTTCGTCAACCCCAAGAACTCGATCCGCCAGATCGCCAAAGCGTGCAACATGACCGACACCGAGATACGGCGTGTGGTCTATGGACTGCTGCAAGCGGGTCTGGTAGAGTTGGTCCGGCCACCGGGCATGCAGCCCCCCAAAGTCCGGGCCGCCGACGGCACGCGCCGGACGCTGCCCCAGGGGCCGCAGGTCAAGCGCAGCGTGGTCGAGCGCCTGATCGCTCGCATCAAAGAAGCGTGATCCGGCGCGGAAGGCCGCCCGCTGTACGTTGATTCTAACCCTTTCGGGTCTTTTGGTGAAAGAGTAAAGATCAGCCCATGCAACTCGTCAAGATGGTCGTCACCGGTCCTTTCAGCGCGGGTAAGACGGAATTCATTCGCTCTATCAGCGAGATCGGGGCGGTGACCACCGACGAGACGATCTCCCGCGACGCGCCCGAATATGGCGTCAAGCCACAGACTACGGTGGCGATGGACTTTGGGCGCATCACCGTTGATGATGACCTGGTCCTCTACCTGTTCGGCACGCCGGGCCAGCGCCGCTTCGACTTCATGTGGGAAATTCTGGCCGAGGGGATGCTGGGCTTCGTGGTCGTCGTGGATAGCGCCAGGCCGGAGACTTTCCGCGAGGCCAAGAGCATCCTGGAGACCTTCCGCGCCTACGCGCCCACGCCCTATGTTGTCGCCGCCAACAAGCAAGATCACCCCGAAGCCTGGGCACCTGATGACCTGCGCATCGCCCTGCGCATTGACGACCACATCAAGCTGCTGCCCTGCGTCGCCACTGAAAAAGAGAGCGTCAAGAATGTGCTGCTGGAGCTGCTTTACGCCATCCTCGACGAGATGGATGCTTAGCAGCGCTGGCATGGCGGGACGGTGGGCGTCCCGCAGGCGCGGTGAGAGGTGGGCCACACGTGCCAACACTGGTCACTAGTCCTGGCATCATCCATTACGAAACGTATGGGCGCGGGCGGCCTGTGCTGCTGCTGCACGGCTGGCTCGGCTCGTGGGAGCTATGGCGCGACACCATCGAGGTGCTTGGCCGCGAATACCGCACCTACGCGCTGGAATTCTTCGGCTTCGGCGAGTCGGACGTGCCCAACGCCGCCAGCGCGCGCGCGCAGCGCGCCCGCCTGGATGCCTTCACCGTGCCGACCTACGTCCAGATGGTCTACCAGTTCATGGAGCGGCTGGGCATCCAGCGCGCGCCGCTGATCGGCCATTCGATGGGCGGGACGGTGGCGCTGAGCATGGCTATCCGTCACCCGCAGAAGACAGTCAAGGTCTGCGTGATCGGCTCACCGATCAACGGTAGCTCGCTCAGTCTGCTGCTCAAGCTGTCGGGCCGGCGACGGGTGGCGTCGCTGTTCTGGCTCTTTGGCGGGCGGGGCTTGCGGCTGTTCCTGCGCTTCTACAGCTACTTCATGGCGCGCGATGGCCGGGCGATGGGCCGCATGATCACCAAAGACGTGTCCAAGATCAACGTCGAGTCATTCTTCCAGAGCATTGGCACGCTGCGCAGGACCGACCTGCGCCCGGAGCTACACCGGGTCACCGTGCCGACGCTGGGCATGTACGGGCAGCGCGACATCATCGTGCGGCCCAGCGAGCACCAGACGCTCAAGGCAGGCGTGCCCCACGCGCAGATCGAGTGGTTCCCCGACGCCGGGCACTTCATCATGATGGACTCGCCGGAACGCTACATCACCACGCTGCGCACCTGGCTGGTGAATGGGTAAGAGGATGGCGAGGGTGCGTGCAAGACCTGTCGGGTCGTTTGGTCGCACCCTGGTTTACCTCATCCCCGCTCGGCGCTAACGCGCCTCGCCGCCCCTCTCCATGCATGGCTATACATTACGCACATCTTTGGCTGTGTTCGTCCCCCCACTCCCGGCCCTTCCCCCACGAGGGGGAAGGGAGAAAAGCGGCGAGCCTGCTCCCTTCCTCCGCGCAGCGCGGGGGAAGGGGCTGGGGGATGGGGGTACTTGTGGGTACGCATAGCCATGCATAGAGAGGGGAAAGGCCGAGCGCAGCGAGGCCAGGGAGTGAGGTGATATAAACGCGCAGCACCGGCTGAGTCTTGGCCGGTGCTGCTGTATTTCCAGGTGGAGGTGGGGGGAATCGAACCCCCGTCCGCAAGATTCGAGCACAAACGTCTACAAGCGTAGTCAGCTTCTCAGTTTCGCGCGGGGCAACCCAAGCCGACGGAGGTCTAGCCGCGCGCTAGCCGGTGTGTCTTACCTGCGCTGTACCGGCCTCGGCGCAGGGCATCCTGTCGTTTGTGACGCCTGCTTGCCACCCGGACAGGAGACGGTTGGGGCAGACGGATACCCCGCAGGGTATCTGGTGTCTGCTAGGCTACTTACGCAGCCATAGCGAGACGAGGAGTGCTCTGGTTGGCACTTGTTGGTTTGCTCTGGATTAACGAGGGTAGAGCGCCTCGGCTTGCAGTCTGTGACCAGCCTCCCACGTCGAAGCCTGTCACCCCCTTGCAGTGCCTATTATAGCAGCTTTCGGCGCGCGGGTGAAGAGCGCGCGCAGCCCATTAGCGGAGGCCATCAGCTATCAGCGGTCAGCCAACAGCAAGAGAACGGACTCTCCCCTTCAGGCTGCCGACCGCTGACCGCTGACCGCTCCCCGCCGATTGCTGTCCGCTGGCCGCTCGGCTATACTTCGCGGCATGAGCACACCCCGACACCTGCGCGCTGCCCTGGCAATGGCACTGCTGCTGATCGCTGCGCTGCTGGCCGCCTGTGACTCAGTCACGGACGTGATCGGGCAGCGCGAGCCGCCCACACCTACCCACCGCCCGCTGACCACGGCCACGCCCGGCGGTCGGCTGTCCGTGTGGCTGGTGACACCCACCGGCCAATTTGCCGTCCCGTCCACGCCCCTGCCCGGCGGTGGCGCGGGGAATCCGGTCGGGCCGAACGCGACCGCGACCGCCGTCTTCGCCACCATTCAGGCGGCTACGCAGGCCGCCGCCGCGCCCCCGCCCGCCCCATACTTCCAGCCGGACGAATGCCCCGCGCCCGCTGCGCCCGCGCCGCCTTCGCGCCCGGACGCTTTCAGCGACTACAGCGCGGTGATCGGGCGCTACCTGTCGGTGGGCGGCTCGTCCACCGTGCTCGAAGCGACGCTGCGCAACTGGGGCGCGATCACCGAGCGGGGCGGCGTCGTGCAGGCGGACACCGACCTGACCGGCGACGGCGTGCTGGAGGTGATCGTCACGCTCTACAACCCGGCCACGTACAACGAGGAAGCGCCGCTCAACGCCGGCCAACTGCTCGTCTACGGCTGCGACAAGGGCGGTTACCGCCTGCTCTACCAGACCGCCTTCAACACCGGCATCGCCCTGCCGGAGCTGGTGCGCGTGGGCGACATGAACGCCGATGTCAAGAACGAGCTGGTCTTCTTCACCGAGACGTGCAGCGGCGCGGCCTGCTTCAAGGAAGCCAAAATCCTTAGCTGGAACGCGGTCGTCGGCGTGTTCGAAGAGCTGAACAACGGGCAGATCGTGGCCATCAACGGGCGGATCAGCGTCCTTGACGTGGACGGCGACGGCGTGCTGGAACTAACCGCCGCCATCAACCCGCCCGGCACGGCGGCGACCGGCCCGCAGCGCAGCGTGCTTGACACGTGGGACTGGAATGGAGCGGATTATGTGCTGGCGCTGCGCGAGGAAGTGCCCGGCGCGCGCTACCGCATCCACGCCATCTACGACGCCGACGACCTGCTGCGCGACGGGCAGTGGCGTCCGGCGATCCTGGCTTACGACGAGGCGCGCACCAACCGCGAGCTACTCGCCTGGACGACCCCCGGCGAGACAGAGGGGCTGCGCGCTTACGCCGCCTGGCGCATCGTCATCACCTACGCGCGGCTGGGCAACGCCCGCGCCGAAGCCTGGCTCAACACGCTGATCGGCGAGAATCCCCCCGGCACGCCCGGCTACGGCTTCGCGCAGATGGGTCAGGCGTTCATGGACAACTTCCGCGCCACCGGCGATTCGCGGGCGGCGTGTGCGGCGGCCATTGCCAGCGGAGCGAACGTGCTCGGCGTGCTCAACGGCTACGGCTACGCCAACCGCGCCTATACCCTCCATGACGTGTGCCCGTTCTGACGGGAAGCCAGGCAGCGCGACGATGGCCGCTGAGATACCCACTCCGCTCCCCGCTGATGTGCTCGAACGGCGCGCGCGCCTGCCGCTGAAGCCGGAGCCGGTCACCCTGTGCGGCGACTTCGTGCGCCTGGAGCCGGTTGACATGCAGCGGCACCTTGCGGGGCTGTACGCGGTCTCCAACGGCAGCCCGATCGCGCTGGGGGGCCGCTCACTGGGCGCGTATGACGCGGACGAGCTTATCTGGCGCTACCTATTCGGCGGGCCGTTCGCCTCGCTGGAAGCGTTCGCGGACTACGTGCGCGCGCAGGTGAACGCGCCCAACGGCCTGCCCTTCTGCGTGATTGACCTCCCGACCGGGCGGCCCATCGGCATGGCGAACTACCTGAACAACACCCCCGAACACCTGCGCATCGAGCTAGGGAGCATCTGGTACAGCCCCATCGCTCAGCGCACCGCCGCCAACACCGAGGCGACCGCGCTGATGCTGGGCCACGCCTTCGCCCTGGGCTACCGGCGGGTGGAATGGAAGTGCGACGCGCGCAACGAGCGCTCGCGCCGGGCCGCGCTGCGCATGGGTTTCCAGTTCGAGGGTATTCAGCAGCAGCACATGATCGTCAAGGGGCGCAGCCGCGACACCGCCTGGTTCCGGGTGCTCGACGGCGAGTGGCCGGGCGTGAAGGCGCACCTGGAGGGGTTGCTGCGCCGGGGGAGCGGGGGCGAGGGCTGACGGGCGGGGGCGAGCGAGCAGACTTCCGAAGTCTTGCATCTGACTCATTCCCCCACCCCCACCAACTCCTCCTCCCCGTGATGCCGCGCATCGTGCGCAGGAAGTCCTCCAGCGTGGCGCTGCGGGCCAGAATCCCCTCGATGGCCGGGCCGGTGGGGTCGGCCCCGCCCGCGCCCGGCTCGCCCTGGTAGCCACCGTAGAAGGCGAAGTACGCCTGGTTCAGCTTGCGGATCAGGTAACCGTTGCGGGCGAACTTGCGCTGCTGCGCGTCCATGTAGGCTTCCGCCGCCTCGACCATATCCTGCCACAGCAGGAAGTCCACGCGGGCGCGCGTGGCCCCCATCTCGCGGGCGTAGTCGAAGGGCGGCGGCGCGTCGGGGTCGCCGGGCGGGGCTTGCGGCGCGGTCTCCTGGAGCGTGGCGGCGCTCGCGGCCACGAAGGACGGGTACTGCGGGACGGGCAATTCCGGGTAGTAGCGGGCGATGACCCGCTGCGCGACGGCCCGCCCGAAGAAGGTGGCCGTCGTCTCGTTGATGATGCGCGTCTCGGCGCGCGCGTTGTACTCCCAACCGAGCGGGTAGAAGACCAGGTAGTGGTGCGCCCACTCGTGGGCGGTCACCTCGAAGGCGCGGGCCAGCCTGCGCGCCGTGTCGCGCGCGGACGGCTCGACGATCATCGCCGGGTAGAGGCTCAGCCCGCCCAGCGGCACGATCAGCGACGACACGCCCAGCGCCGCGTCAATCTGCGCTTCGAGCGATTCCCGTTCTTCGACGGGCAGCGCGTCCAGGTCGAGGTTGGCGGCGACGGTGATCCGCTCGCGGGGAGAGACGATCAGCGCGATAGGCGTCTCGGTGAAGTGCATGGCGACGGGCGGCAGCACCTGCCCCAGCAAGCCGAAGCCCTCATCGGCCAGCACCGCCGACACCTGGCCCTCGATCAGGCGCTCGACGAGCGGCTGGTCGGCGCGCAGCCGCTCGCGCAGGGCGTCGCGCTCAGCGCGCAGGGGTGCGGCGGCGGCGTCCGGGTCGGGCACGTCCGGGTCGGCGTAGAGCCGCTCGATCTGCGCTTCGACGTCCTGCGCAGCGCCCAGCGTCTCCAGGTAGGCCAGCACCAGGGCGCGGCCCTGCTCGTCCTCCAGGTAGGGGCCGACGCCCAGCACGGACTCGCGCAGCTTGCCCCACAACGCCCCGACTTCCCAGGCGGCGTAGTCGAACAGGTGATCGCGGGCCAGGGCGGTGACGCGCGCGCTCAGCGAGGTGTCGCGCACGGCCCCGTCACCCAGCGCGGCAACCAGCGCGACGGTCAGCGCCAGGCGCAGCGCGGCGATCCACAACGCGCGCAGGATGCGCCGCCAGGCAGCGCGCGCCGCGCGGACGATCCGCGCGAGAAGGTTCTTGATGCGGTGCAGGTGAGTCACGGGGGACAGTTTACCGCAAGACGGCGCAATGTGTGCGGAGGTGCCACGCCCTGTTTACCTCACCCCCTGGCCTCGCTGCGCTCGGCCTTTCCCCCTCTTCCGTCAACGGAGAGGGGGACGCGAGGCGCAACAGCGCCGAGCGGGGGTGAGGTCAATGCCTACTCGTAGCGGAAGCGCAGCAGCCCAAAGGCGAAGAACAGCGCGGCCATGCCCAGCAGCACGCCCAGCATCGGCGCGATGTCGGCCAGCGTCCCGCCGTAGAACATCATCTCTTGGAAGGCGTCCATGCCCCAGGCGACCGGCGTCAGGTGCCCGATGGTCTTCATGAAGTCCGGCACGATTTCCAGCGGCCACCACGCCCCGCCCAACGGCGCGAGCGTCATGCCGAACAGGGTGCTCAGGTTGGCGGCCTGCGCCGAGGTGCGGGCTACGGTCGCCAGGGCCACGCCCAGCGCGGTCACGGTCAGCGTGTAGACGAGCATCACCAGGACGACGCCCGCCACGTTGTCGCCCCACTGCACGCCCATCAGCGCCCCGACCAGGACGAGCACGGTGAAGATACTCAGGCCGTAGACGTACTGGCCCAGGATTTTGCCGGCGAGCGTCTGCCAGCGGGGGACGGGCAGGGTGAACAGGCGTTGCAGCGTCCCCGTCTCGCGCTCGTAGATCAGCAGCGCCGCCCCGTTGAGGGTGAAGATGAGCACGAACATGGTGGCGATGCCCGGCCCGCTCTGGTTGAAGCCGAAGCGCGACACCTGAGTAGTGGTACCCTCGGCGCTGACGCGCACCGGGCGCGCGTCCCAGGCGGCATCCACGCTGGCGCGCACCGTCTCAAAGGCGGCGGCGCGATCCAGCCCGGCGGCGTCCAGCGAGCCGAACGCGCTCTCGGCAGTGCTGACGGTCAGGTTGGCAATGGCGACCGCCCCGCTCAGGCGGCTGACCGCCGCCTCGATCTTCTGCTCGGCCAGCACCGGCGCGGTCAGGTCGGCGCTGCTCTTGAAGGCGACAGTCGCCTCTTCCCCGGCGCGCAGCGCGTCGCCGAAGCCCGCCGGGATGCGGATCGTCCCGAAGCTGTCGGTGTCTTCCAGGCGCTCGTCGGCCACCTGCTCCAGGCGATCCGGCGCGGCGCTGACCGCGCAGCCGTCGCCGTCATCCGCGCCCAGGACGCACAGCCGGAACGAGTCGTCAACTTCAAGCTCGGCGCGCAGCACGGTGACCAGCGCCGCCGACAGCGCGCTGCCGTCTTCATCCAGCACGTCTACGGTGATCGTCGCTGTGTCCTCGCCCCCACCCATCGCCACGCCCAGCAGCAGCATCATGATTCCCGGCATGAGCAGGCCGAAGAGAAACGTCTCGCGCTGCTTGAGCGAGCGCAGCAGGTCACAGCGGGCAACAGTCAGAATGGCGCGCATGGTGATCCCCCTCACAATTCCTGGCGGCGGCTGAAGCGCCACAGACTGGCCGCAAACAGCACGACGCCCATCACCACCAGCGCCAGCAAGTTCGTGCTGACGCCGGATAGCGAGGCTTCGCCTGTTGCCACGTCGTAGAAGCCGCGAATACCCCAATAGTTGAGCGTGAGCTTGGGCAGCCAGCTCAGCGCGTCCGGCAGGTTCTCGATGGGGATGAACGTGCCGCCGAGCATCCCCAGCACCAGGACGGCAATAGAGCTATAAGTCGTGGCTTGCTCGGCAGTGCGTGAGAATGCGGCGATGAGCAGGCCCATGCTTGTCGCGGCGAAGACGACGGCCAGCACCAGCAGCGTAATGGCGAGTGCATCCGTGCCCCAAATGCTGCTCTGGCGGCCCATCAGCCGGGCGACGAGCGTTGTGGCGACAATGAGCATCGTCATCTGAGCCAGGCCGGTCCCGTACATGCCCAGCAGCTTGCCGCCCATGAAGGCCCAGCGCGGCGTCGGCGTGGTCAGGATGCGCTGCAGCGTCCAGCGCTCCCTTTCGAGGCGGATGGTCGTCGCGCCCGCGCCCATCGCAAACGTCAAGAACAGGATAGCCATCGAGGGGGCGAAGTACTGCATGGCGTCGAAGGAGCGCGTCTCGCCCTGCAAATTGACCTTTTCCAGCCGGATCGGAGCGGCCTCGGCGATGGACATGGCTTCGGCGCTGAGCTGGGCGGCGGCTCCGGCGATGGTCGCCTCGTCCGCGCCCGCCGCCGCGCCGATCTCCGCCAGAGCCGCCGGGCCGAGCCGCTGCGCCAGGATGACGCTGTTCATGCCGTTAGTGATGGCGCCGACAATGCTACGCACCACGCTGGGGCCGACGCTGCGCCCACTGTCGTAAAGGATGTCAACGGTGCCGGGCGCGCTACCGCTCAGCGCATTGGCGGTGAAGTCTGCGCCGGCGATGGTGATCAGCGCGGCCAGGTCTCCGTCGGCGACCTGCTGGCGAGCGTGCTCAGCGTCGTCATAAGCCGCGCCGTCAACCAGGTCGTGAATGGCGGCGAATGGCTCGTCCACAGCCGGATCGCCGCTGGGCACGAAGGCCCGCTCCAGCGTCTGGCCCAGGCTGAGCGACTCGCCGCCGGGCAGGGTGACGCCCTGATCCTGGTTGACGACGGCGACGGGCACCGTGTCAATACTCACGTCGCCTCCCGTGCCGAAGGCCAGGCCGACGATGGCGCTGAGCACAACGGGCAGCGCCAGCAGGTAGGCGATGGCGTTGCGATCTTTGAACGTCGCGTAGATGTCCTTCCAGGCGATGGCGATGATTTTCTGGCGCATGGCTGCTCTCCCCCTCAGTCGCGCAGACCGCGCCCGGTCAGGTGCAGGAAGACGGCTTCCAGCGTCGGCTCGCGCACCTCGACCGCCTGCAGGCTCAGCCCAGCCTCGTTGATCAGGCGGATCGCGTCGGGCAGGGCGCGCCGCCCCTCGTCGGCCAGGACGTGCAGCTCGCCCTCTTCGCCGTCCACGCGCACGCAGGCGCTCACGCCGGGAAGCTTGCCCAGGGCGTCCACCAGCTCCGGCGTGGCGTTGGGCACCTTGAGCGCCAGTGTGTCCTGCTCGCCGACCATCCGCGTCAATTCGTCCTGCGTGCCCAGGGCGATGATCTGCCCGTGATCAATGATGCCCACACGGTGCGAAAGCTCCTGGGCCTCTTCCATGTAGTGCGTTGTATAGAGCACGGTGATGCCCTCGGCGTTGAGCGTCTTCACCGCGTCGAGGATGTTGCGCCGCGACTGCGGGTCAATGGCGACGGTCGGCTCGTCGAGGAAGAGAATCTG
The DNA here is from genome assembly GCA_040767545.1 of Aggregatilineaceae bacterium. Classification (GTDB taxonomy): domain Bacteria; phylum Chloroflexota; class Anaerolineae; order Aggregatilineales; family Aggregatilineaceae; genus UBA2029. The sequence continues at coordinate 17,936 of JAXGOK010000004.1, forward strand.
CGGGCGGTGCAGCAGGCCGATGCCAATGTTCACCCGCCGCTTCATCCCGCCGCTGTACTGCTCGATCGGGTCGTCGGCGCGGTCGGTCAGTTCGGTGAAGTGCAGCACTTCGCCGATGCGCCGCTTCAACTCGCGCCCGCCCAGCCCGTACATCTTGCCGAAGAAAGCCAGGTTCTGGCGGGCGGAGAGCGTAGGGTAGAGAGCCAATTCCTGCGGCACGACGCCGATCAGCTTGCGCACGGCCATCGGCTCGCGGGTGACCGAGTGCCCGCCGACGATCACATCACCGGCGGTGGGCGTCAGCAGGCCGCTGATCATGCCGATGGTCGTCGTCTTGCCCGCGCCGTTCGGGCCGAGCAGGCTGAAGATCTCGCCCTGCATGATGGTGAAGCTGACATCGTTGACGGCGATCACACCGTCCGGCGGGTTGAACTGCTTGCTCAGCCCACGCAGTTCGATGATGGGGGTTGTGGTTGGGGTCATGGGGGTCTCTGCTCTCTGGTGGGTCTCTGTGGATGAGTCATGAGTCGGGAGCCGGGAGTCGAAAGCACGGGGCAGCCTCACCATGAGGACGCCAGACTCACGGCCCCAGTTTCACGCCGATGCGAGTTGGATTCTCCACTACTCTCTACATTCAAGGGGATTGGGAGGTAGCGCGGGAAAGTATAGCCAGCGCGAGCAGGCAGCGCAAACCGGACGCAACAACTCAGGGCAATCGCAGGCAGTGTATCCTTGTCGGTTGAAACTCGTCACACAGGAATGGCCCCCCATCCCCGGCCCTTCCCCCCTCGTGGGGGAAGGAGGAAAAGCGGCGAGCCTGCTCCCCTTCTCTCCGCGCAGCGTGGGGGAAGGGGCTGGGGGATGGGGGGTCATACGGCAGCCAGTACCCACGCCATTTCAACCGAGTTCGACACACTACCCAATCGCATCAAAATCCGCCGCGCGTCAGCCTGCTCGTAGGGGCGTATGGCCATAGGCCCCTGCGGACCTCACCCCCGCTCGGCACTGGCATATAGATAGACTTCCGAAGTTTCCAAAACTTCGGAAGTCTCTTGCTTCTTTCCCTGATGCGCCTTGACGATCATGATCGGTGGCCGCTTGTAGGGGCGGGTTTGCAAACCCGCCCCTACATGACATTTGCGCGTATCACCCGTCTTGCCTGAATGTCAAATCTCATAACGGAGAGACGAAAGGCCAAGCGAGGCCAGGGGGTGAGGCCAATGTCTCCACAACTTGCCGCTGCTCCCGATCCCGCTTAGACTCGCGCCGAGGAGTCCCAGTGACCATGACTGCCCAGCAAACAATGTCCCCCACCGCCCAACCTGCGCCCGCGTCCCTTTTCGGGCGGCGGACGGTGGCGCTGCTGGCGCTAAGCACCGCCGCCATCGCCGCGATCTGGCTGTGGCTCACTCCGCCGGGCGTGCTGGGCAAAGCGGACGCGCTTGGCTACGCGGTCTGCCACCGCATCGCCGAGCGCTCGTTCCACGTCCACGAGCGCCCGCTGCCGCTGTGCGCGCGCTGCACGGGCACTTACCTGGGCGTGTGGGCGGGGCTGGGCGTCTTCGCTGCGCGGGGACGGCTGCGCGCCGCCCGGCTGCCGCGCGTCCGCCTGCTGGCGGCCATGCTGCTGGGCGCTGGCCTGTACGGACTCGACGGGCTGAACAGCTACTTGAGCGTTTTCGAAGGCTACTCGCCGCTCTACGCGCCGCACAACACGCTGCGCCTGCTCACCGGCGCGACCTTCGGCCTGGCGCTGATCACGATTGTCTGGCCCGTGTTCAACAGCCTGCTCTGGCGCGCGCCGCAGGACGCCCCGCCGGTGCGTTCGTGGGGCGAGCTTGCCGCGCTCTACGCCCTGGCAATGGGGGCCGGGGCGCTGGTGCTGCTCGACTGGCCGCCCCTGCGCGCCGCTCTGGGCGCGATCAGCGCGGCGGGTGTGCTGCTCATGTTCGGCATCGTCGGCTGCACGCTGATTCTGGGAATAACGCGCCGCGAGAATCGTGCTGTCCGCTGGCGCGATCTGGCCGTCCCCGCGTTAGCGGGACTCGCCTTCGCCCTGCTGTTGACCGGGGCCATTGACGCGCTGCGCTACGCGCTGACGGGGACGTGGGGCGGATTCGTGCTGCCATGAGAGCGGCTCGCCGGGCGGAATGCTGGGGCAGAGCCGAGCCTACTCCGGCTCGTCCGGCTCCTCACCTGGCAACACCCTCTGAGCAGGCCGTCCCTTGGTCACCGAGAAGCGGTCGAAGTCGCGCACGACGTAGCTGTTGGCGAAGTACTGCTGCGCTTCCTGGATCACTTCGCGCTCGCGGTAGCGGCGCGAGATGTGGGTCAGCAACAGCGTTTGCACGCCCAACTCGCGGGCGAAGCGCGCCGCCTGCCCCGCCGTGAGGTGTCCGAAGCTGGAGGCCATCTCCGCGTCCTGATCCAGGTAAGTTGCCTCGGTGACGAGGGCCTGCGCCCCTGCCGCAACGCTCTCCAGTCCCTCAAGCGAGGCGGCATCACCGGTGACAACCAGCCGCGCGCCGGGGGTATCCTCGCCCAGCACGTCGTCGGGCTGGACGACACGCCCATCGGCCAGGGTGATCGCTTCGCCGCGCACCAGCCGCGCCCGTTCCGGCCCGGCGGGGACGCCCAGCGCCTCCGCCCGCTCGACCAGGAAGGGCCGCCGCGCCTTCTCCTGGAACACATAGCCGAAGCAGTCGCGCCCACGATGGTTCACCGGAAAAGCGGAGACGAGAAAATCGGCCTCCTCCACCAGCACGCCGGGCTTGATGTCAATCAGGTGCAGCGGCATGGGCGGCTTGGCCCCGCGCAGCACCACCCCGTAGATCAAGTCCTGGACGCGGTCGAGCGCCCACTTGCCGCCCCAAATCTCCAGCTCGTCAATGCTCTCCCAGCGCATGAAGGTGGACATCAGCCCGCCCAGTCCCAAGATGTGGTCAAGGTGCCCGTGCGTGAGCAGCACGCGGTTGAGCCGCTTGAAGCCAATCCCGCTCTTGAGAAGCTGACGCTGCGTGCCCTCGCCGCAGTCAATCAGGAAGCGGCGATTCTTGGCGATGACCACCTGCGCGGACAGCCCGCGATGGATCGAGGGGGCGCTCGCCGATGTGCCGAGAAAGACGATTTCGAACATGACAGACTCGCTATGTTAGAAGAGCGGTTGTTGGTTGTTGGTAAACGGTGATCGGTTCTCAGTCGTCAGTGATCAGTTTTCGGTCATCAGTAATCAGGAATCGGGAACAGAGCGCAGCACTGATCACAGAAAACTAACAACCAATAACCAACAACCAATCACTCGATCACTACCGCCCGCGACCGCTCATCTACCGCGATCGGGCGATCCACGAACGCGCGCACGACGCCGACATTGGTGAGCAGGTGCGCCGTGATCTTCGGCGTGACGAAGGTGCTGGCCCCGCGCGCCAGCGCCAGCGGCACGATAATCTGGTCGGCCAGGTGCTCGTCCACAGAGGCATTGCCGCCGTGGAAGGCCAGCAGCGCCGTGACTGCTTTCTCTGCCACCACCTCGGACGGCATCCCTTTGCGCCCCAGGACGCCGAAGCCGCCGCGCCCGTTGGTGTATTCCGCCGCCAGGAACAATCCCGCTCCGGTGCTGATACCCCGCGTCCGCAGCGGACGCACGTCCGCCGCCACTTCCAGCGCCCCCAGCAGATTGATCGCCCGGTTGGCGATGCGCTGCGGGATATGTGACGGCAAGTTGCAGCCCACCGCCGTCCCGAAGACACGCTCGATCCGCCCGCGCTGGCGCATCTCTACGCCGCCAAGCTGCGCGCCCCCCTGCACCTGGGCGACGATAGTCCCGCCGCCCTCCGGCATCCAGCCGTAGGCTTCCAGGAACAGAGTCATCTCTGCGCCGAGGCCGAGCAGAAAGGGCACGTACACATCGCGCAGGTAGTGACCGGACGGGCTGTACGGGACGTGCGTGCCGCCAACTACCCGCACCTCGGACGGCCCGGCGGCCAGCGCCAGCGGCAGCAGCACCGTCTGCACGACCAGCACCGCCGACCCCGCCGTGCCAATCGCCCACTCGTAGCGGCCAGGGCGCACCGGCCCGCCTGGGACGAAGGTGATCGTTTCCGACCCGACCGCCACACCTTCCACGTGCGCCGTGCAGATGTCCGCCGCTGCCCGCACCGCCGCCACATGCTGCGGGCGCAGCCCTGCCGTCTGGCGACCGGCGCGGATGCGCTCGATGCGCACGGGCGTCCCGCTGATGGCGCTGAGCGTCAGCGCCGTGCGGACGATCTGCCCGCCGCCTTCGCCCTGGCTCCCGTCGAGATACAGCATGGCGGCTCCTGGTGATCAGTGGTTGGTGATTGGTTGTTGGTTACTGGTTTTCAGTGATCGGTTTTCGGTGATCAGTCAGCGCATTGAATCACCGATCATGGTCAACCGATCGCCGATTACTGACAACTGAAGACTGATCACTGACGACTGATCACTCCCCGCTCACGACTCCACGACCGTAATGTGCCCCAACAGCAGACGGTCGCCGTGCGGCGCGTAGTTCTGCGCCGCGTCGAGCACGCTCAGGTGATTCTCCAGCACGGCCACTTCGTCGCGGTAAGCGCCCACGGTCAGCGCGTAGCGATCCGGCCTGAGGTTCTCGCGCAGCCAGATGTACGACACCTGGATGAAGAAATCGCGCGGCTCAAGCTCGCTGGGCTGCACGTCAATCGAGTTCGCCTCGGCCCAGGGTTCGATCTGCAGGACGGGCGGCTCAGTCTGCGTGTAGCCGAGCAGATGGGCATAGATGCCCAGGTCGGCGGGCAGCGGCTCGTCCACGCGCCAATAGGTCACCAGCACAATCGGGTCGCCGCCGGGTTGCCGCTCGCCGTTGAACACGTTTGGATCGTAGCCAGCGAAGGTCAGGCCCTCCTCCAGCGGGACGGGCAGCTTGGCCTGAGGGGGCGGCTCGTCGGCTTCCGGCATGAAGTAGACGGGGGCGAGCAGGTCCCAGCGCCCGCCGGCGTCGCGCAGGCGCTGCTCCACATCCAGACGCAGCACAGACCCCGCTGGCAGCCCCTCAGCGGCGACCGGCTCCGCACCGGTCAGCCAGTCGGCCAGCTCCGGCGGCATGGTCGCGCGGTCGTCCGGGTCGGCGAAGATGAAGCGCGCCGGTGCCCCGGCGTTGATCAGCACCAGCCCGGCCCGGCAGTCAGAATGGCGCACCGGCTCGGCGGCGCGGTGCCGCATCAGGCCGAGAATCTGGCGCGGCGACAGCCCGGCCTCGCCTGGCACATTCATGCCGGTGATGCATAGCGAGACAGGCAGATCGTCCGGCGTGCGGTCAAGGTAAGCGGCCAGCGCCGCCAGATCGCTGTGATAGGCAGCGCGCACCGCCGGACTGCGCTGCCAGTCGTGGTACAGACGGTTGCGCACGAGCAGCACATTGGCCGCCAGAATAACCAGCGCCAGCGCCATCACCGGCTGCCAGCTTGGGGCACGACCGCGCCCGCGCAGCCCAAGCCACACGGCCTGCCCTCCCACCCCCACCAGCAAGAAGACGGCGGGCAGCGCCACCAGATTAGCCGTGAAAGTGGCCTCCGGCTTGACCCAGGCATCGGTCAGCAGCCCGGCGGCAAGACTCAGCAGCAGCAGAGCATAGCGGGGATCGCGCCAGCGCCGGATCGCTTCCAGCGTGCCCGCGATCAGCAGCAGCGCCAGGATGGGGCCGAGCAGCGCATACCCCCCGGCGTTGACCGTGACGCGCCCATCTCCCTGCCACAGCAGCCCGCCCACTGCCCTCACCAGCCCCTCGACCGCCTCGCCCACGCTGGCCGGGCGCTCGCGCCACAGGACATACGCCTCGCTCAGCTTGGGATCGCGCAGCGTGGAGACGAGATAGGGCAGCGCGGCAATGGTCGCCAGCACCGCGACGAATACCCACATGCTCCACGTGCGCCGCGCGAGCGGCTGGCCCGTCCGCCATAGGTGCAGGAAGAAGACCAGCGCCAGCGGGCCGAGCACCAGCGTTGAATAGTGCAGGTAGCCCGACAAGCCAGCCAGCACCGCCAGCAGCGCAAAGGGCAGCGTATAGGGCACGCGGAAGGTGACCTCGCGGCGCAGATTGAAGGCCACCGCCAGGAAGAACAACATGAGCAGCGTGTACAGCGGCACGAGCGACTCCGCTGTTACGGTGCGCGCCAGCAACACCGCGCGCAGATTGACGCTCATTGCCGCCAGCGCGATCAGCGCCACCGGAACGCCAAACAGCCGCCGGCCCAGCGCGTAGAGCAGCGCCAGCGTGATCAGCCCGCTCCAGAGCGGCAGCATCCGGTAGCCGAGCAGCCCGCCGCCCGCCAGGTCAGACGCAGCGGTGTTGAGCGCACCGAACAGCGCGGCACGGGCCAGGCGGTCGCCGATCTGGTAGTAGACCGAGACCTCACCCGCCCGCATGGCCTCGGTGATGCGAATATGGGCCAGCTCGTCACGATTGAAGCCGGGCGGCATGTGGGCCAAATCCCACAGGCGCAGCAGTGCAGCCAGCACCAGCAGCGCCGTCACCAGCACCAATCCAGTTTTTCGGCTCACGGTTACTCCTCAAGGCCGGAACCGGCCAGCGCCCCCTTGGAAATCTCCTGGCGGCTCCGGCGGCGTGTGCATCCCCCCTGAACACCCGCCAACGTGCAATTGTATCACGCTTACGCGATTGGCTCACGTCCGCCGGACAGGGTGCGCGCAAAGCCTAATCAGGCACCAAGCCTTGCGCTCTTCAGCCTCACCCCCGCTCGGCGCTGGCACGCCTGCCACCCCCTCCATGACGTGGAGGGGGCAAGCCGAGCACAGCGAGGTTAGGGATGGGGCTGTTCGAACGGCGCGCCCTAGCTGATCCAGTCGCGGTTGTGGGCGTCCCAGTCACGGTGGCGGTAGGTGTTCTTGCACTCCAGGCAGACCAGCGCACTGTCCAGGCGGCCTGTCACTCTCCAGCGCCAGCGCACCCGTCCCATATGAAAGCGGCACGTCGGACGGTGGCAAACCGGGCAGTAGTCGCCCTGCCCAAGTGAGGCAGCGCCGTATTGGCGCTTTTCCAGCTCGTTCTGTTCGCAGATATGGCAGTACGGTACGGGCATCCCGTGTCCTTAATCCCTAGCCCCCCCAAGCGCCGCGCTATTATACCGTAATTGCCCGTCCGGTCTACGGTGCGAGTGCGGGCGTAGGGGCGCTGCTCTGCGCCACACGGCGTAGGGGTGGCCCCCATCCCCCGGCCCCTTCCCCCAGCAAAGCTAAGGGAAGGGGAGAGCCGCTTGCCAGATCGTCCCCCCTTTAGCTTCGCTGGAGGGGGGATTGAGGGGGGAGGCGTTCAGCGAGCATCCCTGAACTCCCCCTGGCAACAGGTCATTCGTGCACCCAGCGGCACAGCTCACTTCGCCGGCGGCGTTGCATTTGGGGAAACCCCCGCCAATTTGACTATAATCAATTATGCTGCGGTAAGGATGTGCTATGATGGCCTCGGCTACCGGCCAGACGCGCCCTTGCCAGGCGGCGAAATGTGGCAAGTCGGACAGTGTATCGCGTATTATTATGGCGTTTTTCGAGAATATTGAGTGTGCTTGTGATCCAGGCAGCGAGCGCGGCAGACTGTGCGGACTGGTTCCCAGAGGGGAGAGCCTGCGGTAGTGGCTCAGGTGCGCCTGCTGCCTACGCGTCTGTATAAGGCCGGGGCTGGCCTCGCGCTGGTGCCGCCTTTCCGAGACGGTATGGCTTTAATCTTCGGTTGCTGTTGGAAAGTGGGAGTGGAACGCCATGATCGCTGAAGCCGGCATCATCACCACTGCATTGGCGTTTCTGGCCGCGGTCTACGCGCTGGTCGCGGCCCTGGCCGGGGCGTACCTGCGCCGCGACCGCTGGGTGGTCAGCGCCCGCAATGCCGCGCTGATGACTTTTCCGCTGCTGTCGGTGGCGAACCTGCTGTTGATCTACGCGATGCTCAACCACGAGTTCGACATCGCCTACGTCTGGCAAACGTCGAGCCGCGACACACCCAGCTTCTACCTGATCACCGGGCTGTGGGGCAGCCAGGCCGGGTCGCTGCTGTTCTGGTCGTGGCTGATGAGCGGGTTCACCTTCGCCGCCCTGCTGCTTAACTGGCAGTCCGAGCGCCGCCTGATGCCCTACGTCATCGTCGTGACTATGGCGACGCTGGGCTTCTTCCTCATCCTCAACAACTTCATCGAGAACCCCTTCGAGCGTTACTGGGCCATGCCCGACGGCAGCGTGAAGGCGGCGCTGCTCGCGCCGTCAGACAGCGCCAGAGTCTTCCAGGCGCAAGACGGGCAGGGGCTAAACCCGCTGCTGCGTCACCTGGGGATGGTCATCCACCCGCCCATGCTCTACCTGGGCTTTGTGGGCTTCGTCATCCCCTTTGCCTTCGCCTTCGCCGCCCTGGTGACGGGGCAGCTTGGCTCCAGCTGGCTGCACGCCACGCGGCGCTGGGCGCTAATCGCCTGGCTGTTCCTCAGCCTGGGGCTGCTGCTCGGCGGGCGCTGGGCCTATGACGTGCTCGGCTGGGGCGGCTACTGGGGCTGGGACCCGGTGGAAAACGCCGCCCTGCTGCCCTGGCTGACCGGCACAGCCTTCCTGCACAGCGCCGTCGTGCAGGAAAAGCGCGGGATGCTCAAGTTCTGGAACATGCTGCTCATCATCCTGACCTTCCTGCTGGTGGTGCTGGGCACCTTCGCCACGCGCAGCGGCGTGGTCAGCAGCGTGCACGCCTTCGCCGAATCCGAGATTGGCCGCCCGATGTTCGCCTTCCTCGGCCTGGCGATGGTCGGCAGTGTGGGCCTGCTCGCCTGGCGGCAGGAGCGCGGCGACCTGCGCGGCGCGGACGATCTGGACTCGCTGTTCAGCCGCGAGAGCATGTTCCTGCTCAACAACTGGCTGTTCCTGGGACTGACCATCGTCGTGCTGTGGGGGTCGTGGGCCGAGGCGATCACGACCATCCTGGCAGACCTGGGGCTGCGCAGCACGGTGATCAACCTGGGGCCGGACTATTACCCGCCGGTGACGCGCTGGTTCCTGGTGGGCATCTACGTGCTGATGGGCATCGCGCCGCTGGCGGCGTGGCGTCGCTCGACGGCGCAACGCCTGGGGCGCGCGCTGATCGTGCCGGTCATTCTGGCGGCGGGCCTGATGGCTCTGCTCTTCGCCACCGGCACCGATAACCTGTGGGCGGCGGGCGGCTACGGGCTGGTAGCCTTCACCGGCTTCGCCACGCTGACCGAAATCTGGAAGGGCGTGCGGGCGCGGCACGGGCGTGGCGAGAACTACTGGCGGGCTTTCTCCACGCTCATCGCCCGCGACCGGCGGCGCTACGGCGGCTACTTCATTCACCTGGGCATGGTCGTGCTGGGCATCGGCGTGATCGGCAGCACGGCCTTCCAGGAAGTGACGACGCAGACGCTCGACGTGGGCGAGCGCCTGGCGCTGCACGATTACGAGCTTCAGCACAACGGGCTGTATGAGGCGCAGGCCGAGGACGGGCGCACGATGATCGTCGCCCGCGCCACTGTGTTCAAGGATGGCGAGATTGTGGGGCACATCCGGCCCCGGCGCGACATCTTCTTCACCCGCGATCCGATGACCGGCCAGTTCTCGCCCACCACCAACATGAGCATCCCTGGCACCTACAGCACACTGGCCGCTGACTTCTACGCCCGCATCGAGCACTGGGAAGGCAACCGCGTCACCTTCCGTGTCTACTACAACCCGCTGATCAGCTTCGTCTGGCTGGGCGGCGTGGTGCTGGTCCTGGGCACGATGGTGGCGCTGTGGCCGTCGGGCCAGCCGGGGCGGGCCGCGCAGCGAGTGGCTGTGCCGCCCGGCGCACGCGGCATCAGCGCGGGAGGGAACTGACCATGACACACCGTGAACGGCCTTTTGAGACGTTGATTCCCCCCACCCCAAACCCCTCCCCCACAAGGAGGGAGGGGCTTAGCCTGTGCGCTTTTCTCCCTTCCCCCCTCGTGGGGGAAGGGCCGGGGATGGGGAGCAAAGGCAAGCGCGCGCGCGGCCCCCGGATTGTCCTGCTGGCTCTGCTGGCACTGGCTCTGCTGGGAGGCTTCTCTGCCGGGCACGCACTGGCTCAGGGCACCGACATTGACCTGCCGCCGGGCGTGACCCTGGACGACGTGAACGCCGTCGCCCGCAAGATGTACTGCGATGTATGCGAGGGCATCCCGCTTGACGAGTGCGAGAGCATCGCCTGCCGCCAGTGGCGGCAGGAAATCGCGCGGCAGCTTGGCGAGGGACGCACGCAGGACGAGATCATGGACTATTTCGTTGAGCGCTACGGCGCGGATGTCGCCTCGATCCCGCGCAACAAGACAGACCGCGCCATCGCCTTCGGCGTGCCCATCGCCATCGCCGCGCTGATCGCCGTCGTGGGCGGCGTGCAGGTGCGCAACCTGCGGCGGCGTGGCCAGCAGGCCGGCCAGGTCGTGCGTCGGTCGGGCGAGCGGCTGTCCAGCCGTCCCGTGCCCGACGACCTCGATCCGGCGCTGCTCGAACGACTGCAACGCGAGTTGGAGGGGCTTGACCCATGACTGGCAACCAGACTCCCCAGGCACAGGATCAGACTGACCTGCCGGACTGGCTGGCGCAGATCGCCGCTGAGGGCGAAGGGGCCAGGCCGCAACAGGTCAAGCAGCGTTTCTCGATGTTCACCGTCGTGGCAGGGCTGGTCGTCATTGGCCTGCTGATCGTGATCGGCTACGCGCTCTGGCAGCGCAGCCGGGCCACCCCGACCGAAGGCCGCGCGCCGGACTTCTCCGTGACCATGTACGCGTTCGACCAGATGGCCATGAGCGGCGAAAGCGTCACCCTCAAAGACCTGCGCGGCCAGGCCGTTGTGGTGAATTTCTGGGCGAGCTACTGCGTGCCCTGCCAGAAGGAAGCGCCCTTGCTGGAGCGCGTCTGGAATGACTTCCGCGAGCGGGGCGTGATCTTCCTGGGCATCAACACCGAAGACCCGCTCAAAGAGGCGCTGGATTACCTGGTCAAGTATGGGGTGACCTATCCGAACGCGCCGGATCAGGGCGGGCGCATGGAAAACGCTTATCGCATCACCGGCATTCCGGAGACGTTCGTGATCAACACGCAGGGCGAGATCGTCCGGCACTTCCTCTCGGAGCCGAACGAGCGCGAGCTGCGCAATGCGATTGAGCGCGCGCTGGAAGGCTAATCCGGCGAGCGCAGGGAGTAAGGGTGCATTCAGGGTAATTCTGTTGGCGGCATGATCTCGTAGGGGTGTATTGCCATACGCCCCTACGGACCTCACCCTCGCTCGCCATTGACGCGGGCCTCGCCGCCCCCTCTCCGTAAACGGGAGGGGGCAAGCCGAGTGCAGCGAGGCTGGGGGTGAGGTCAACAAGACGGCAGCATACTGCCGCCGCAGAATGCACCAGTTGGTTCGGGCGGGACGCCACGCGGCGTCCCCTACGGCAAAGTTGTGACGCATGTCCCTAGAAGCTACCATCCTGGCTGTCTTGCTCACCGGGGCGCTGGGCCTCTTTGTGCTGTTGCCGCTGCTGGAGCGCGAAGAAACCGCGTCCAGCCGCCCAGGAGCGCGCGCTGGCAGCGCGCGCCAGCGGCAAGCTCTGGAGACGCTGTACGCCGAGAAGAACCGCGTGCTGCGCGCCATCCGCGATCTCGACTTCGACTATGACATGGACAAGCTCACCGACGCGACCTACGCCGCCCAGCGCATCTACCTGATCCGCCTGGCGGTCGCCATCCTCAAGCGGATTGACGAGCTAGAGGCGGAGGTCGCCAGCCAGCAAGCGCGTGTCGAGGCGGCAGTCGCCGCGCTGCGTGGAGCGCGCCGGACTTAGGCCGGGCGCGCGGGGTGGACGAGTCCGGTCAGGTTTTCGCCCGCTGTGTGCTACGGAATTCAGGAATCGCTATGAGCTACCGTATTGTTACCCATCTTCGCTGGATTATCCTCGCCGCCGCCCTGCTGGTGCTGCTGAGCGCCTGTGGCATTAGCACGTCGGGCGAGCCAAAGACCATCCGCGAGCAGGAGATCGTCTCGCTGCCCACTCAGCCGCCGACGGATACGCCTGCGCCCACTGTGCAGCCTACGCCCGGCGAAGCAGCCGCTACAGCGACAGGCTCACCGCCAGCGGCAGAGCCGGAGGGCGCGTCCGGTGACGCAGACCTGGCCGCCGCTGGCTATGACCTGGGCTTCCAGGTGTACATGCGCGAGTGCGCCGTGTGTCATGGAGCGGCGGACGGCATGGGGCCGTCCCTGACCGCCATGCGCGACCGCGCCCCGATGGTCGTCGCTGGCCTGCCGGCGGAGGAGTACCTGCGCCAGTCCATTGTCGAGCCGGGCGCGTTCGTCGTTGAGGGCTACCAGGATATCATGCCCAAAGACTACGCCGAAACGCTGACCGCCGACGAGATTGACAGTCTGATCACGTTCATCCTGGAGTTCGATCCGGCGAGCATGATGGGCGGCGCGGCAGAAGCGGAGACCACCAGTGCTACTTCGGAGGCTCTCCCGGTGCTGGATCAGGAGGAGACGCTGACTGTCCGGGGCCGGCTGGTGCAGGGCACAGCGGGCGGTGAGGCCATTTCGGCGGGGCTGCCCATGCAGCTTTACGCGCTGGACGTGCACGGCAACATGGCTGGCGTCTATGAGGGCGAGTCCGGCGACGGCGGTGTCTTCACCTTTGAGAAGGTCGCGCGCGCGGTGGGCAACATGTACCTGGTTCAGGTGACTTACGACGGCATCGCCCAGGGCGCGCAGGTTCCGGCGATCAACGGCGACGAGGAGACGGTCACCCAAGACATCACCGTGTACGAGCGCACGACCGATACCTCCACCATCGCCATCACCTGGGCGCAAATGCTGATCAACTACGCGCCAATTGAGCAGTTCGGGCTGGAAGTGTGGCTGCGCCTGGAACTGGCTAACACCGGCGACCGTATTGTCACGCTGGACGAGACCGCTGGGCCGAACAACTGGTTCGTTTCGGTGGCGATTGAGCTTCCGCCGAACGCCTTTGGCATCCAGCCGATGCAGGCCGAGGGCAGCCAGCGTTATGATGTCGAAGTGGTGGACAACGTGCCCATCGTGCGCGATACGTGGCCGCTGCGCCCCGGCCAGGTACACACGGTCACTATCGCCTACTACCTGCCCTACGAAGACGGCGCGGTGATTGACCAGGCATTCGGCTACCCTGTCGTGGATGGCGCGGTGCTGCTGCCCAACGATACCGTCAAACTGGTCAGCAGCCAGTTTGACGAGGCGGGCGCGTGGCGCTATCGCGTCTCGGCGGGCGGCGTGCGCGTGACCGAGCTGGCTCCTGACGAGAAGATTGACCCGGACAAGGACTTCACACTGGTCAAGGAGCACTTGCTGACCAGGCCGCTGACCGCCAGCGAGCGCCTGATCTTTGAGCTGGTGGGCCGCCCGACACGCACTATCAGCGTGATGTCAGCCTCACCATCGTCCGGCGAGGGCGGGGCAGATATCGTGCCGCTGATCCTGGCGGCGGCGGGCCTGCTGATCATCGGAGCGGCGGGCGTGCTGTGGCTCCGCCAGCGCCGTGAGGCAACGGGGCTGCCCTCGCTTCAGCCCGCCGACGGGTGGCAGGCACCGCCGGTTAGCGCGGGCAAGGATGCGCTGCTGGCAGCGGTCGCCGCGCTCGATGACGCCTTCGAGAGGGGCAATCTGGACGACGAGACCTACCAGGAGCGTCGCGCCCTGCTGATGGAGCGGCTGCTGCCGTTGATGGGCGAGGACGAGTAGCCCATGCCCGCCCCCGACCGGACGATTGAAGTCCGCGCGCTGACCAAGACGTTCGGCCTTAACCCCGTGTTACGCGGGCTGGACCTGGACGTGCCGCGCGGGGAGTTTCTGGCGCTGCTGGGGCCGAACGGCTCCGGCAAGACGACGCTGCTGCGCATCCTGGGGGCGCTGGCCCGCCCGACGAGCGGCACGGTGCGCGTTGGCGGCTGGGAGCTTCCCGGCGAAGCCGAGTTCGTGCGCGCGCAGCTTGGCGTGGTGAGTCACCTGCCGCTGCTCTACGACACACTGACCGCCGAGGAGAACCTGCTCTTTTTCGCGCGGATATACAACCTGCCGCGCGAGACGCGCCGCGAGCGCGTGGACACGGTGCTGCGCCGGGTGGGATTGGCCCGCCGCGCCCGCGACGTGGTGGCAACTTACAGCCGGGGGATGCAGCAGCGGCTGGCTATTGCCCGCGCCATCCTGCACGATCCGGCGGTGCTGCTGCTCGACGAGCCGTACACCGGGCTGGATCAGGACGCGGCGGCCCTGCTCGACGAGCTACTGCACGAGGTCGCCATCGGCGGGCGCACGGTGATCATGACCACGCACGACCTGCGGCGCGGGCACGCGCTGGCCGACCGCATCGCCATCCTCAGCCGGGGCAAGATCGCCTTCGACGCGCCCTGCCGCGAGGTAGACCCGGACGCGCTGCCCGCGCTCTATGCCGACACGACAGGAGCGGCAACGACCCGATGAGCGCCAATCCCAAGCCGACGACGCAGCCGGTCAGCGCGGCGGAAGGGGCCGCCGCCCGCCCTGCCGCCCCAGCCGCGCGCAGACGCCGCCCGCTGACCCCGTTCTGGCACGCGGTGGGCGCGGTGGTCTGGAAAGACCTGCGCGCCGAGCTACGCAGCCGCGAGCTAATCAACAGCATGGTGCTCTTCACCTTCATGACGGTGATGGTCTTCAGCCTGGCCCTGGAGCTGGACAAAGAGGCGCGCCAGACGACCGTCGCCGGAGTGCTGTGGGTGACGATTGTCTTCGCCGGGCTGATCGGCCTGAGCCGCAGCCTGGCCGCCGAGAAGGATCGCGGCAGCCTGGACGCGCTGCTGCTGGCTCCCATTGACCGCAGCGCGCTGTTCTTCGGCAAGATGATCGGCAACCTGCTCTTTGTGCTGGTCATCGCCCTGGTGCTGTTGGCGCTGCTCACCGTCCTGTTCAACGTGACGCTGCTCAAGCCGCTGCTGGTTGTCGTCGTGCTGCTGGGCACCATCGGCTTCACGACGGCGGGGACGCTGCTTTCCAGTATGAGCGTGCACGCCCGCGCCCGCGAGGCCATGCTGCCGATCATCCTGATGCCGGTCGTGCTGCCCGTGCTGATCAGCGCCGTGCGCGCCAGCACCGCCATCCTGGAAGGGCTGCCGCGCGATGACTGGCTCCCCTGGATTCAACTGCTGGTCGTGGCCGACGTGATCTTCCTGGCGGCGGGCTACGGCCTGTTCGATTACGTGGTGGAGGAGTGATCAGCTTTCAGCCGAAAACAAGACCTCGAACGTTCTTGCTGACGGCTGACCGCTGAAAGCTGATCGCTATTGCCAAGGAGCATCATTCTATGACGTATTCAGAATCACGCACCCGCCTGCTGCGCGGGCTGACCATTGCCGCCGCTGTGCTGTTCGTCGTTGGCCTCTACCTGGCCCTGTTCTGGGTGGGGCCGGAGCGCCAGCAAGGTGCCGCGCAGCGCATCTTCTACGTGCACCTGGGGTCGTTCCTGGGATCGTTCATCGCCTTCGGGGCGACGGTCGTGGCCGGGATCGCCTACCTGCGCACGCGCAACCTGCGTTGGGACATCTTCGGGCTGGCTAACGTCGAGATCGGGCTGGGCATGGCCGCGATCACCGTCGTCACCGGCATGACCTGGGCGCGCCCCATCTGGAACACGTGGTGGACATGGGACCCGCGCCTGACCAGCGTCGCCATCATGTGGCTGGCCTACGCCGCCTACCTGATGCTGCGCTCCGGCATCGAAGACCCGGAGCGGCGGCAGCGCTTCGCGGCGGTGTACGGCATCATTGCCTTCGCCAGCGTGCTGTTCACGATCATCATCATTCGCGTGCGCCCCGACACGATCCATCCGGTCGTGGCCGGCCCCACCCAGGCCGACCCGACGGGCAGCTTCCAAGTGACCGGGCGCATCCGCGATACACTCTTCTTCAACCTGTTCTCCTTCACCGTGATCACGGTGGTGCTGGTCTGGCACCGCATCCGCCTGGAGAACCTGACCCAGCACGTCATGCGCCGCAAGCTCGAAGTGCTGTCGGAGCTATAGACCCGGAGGACAAGAGCGAATTGCGGACTGCAAATTGCGGATTGCGGATTATCCAGGCCGGGTAACAGGCGGGGAGGACTGAGACGATGGACTTCGATTTTGGCAAGTACGTGGAGTACATGGCGCTGGGCTATGCGGCGATGGCCTTCATCCTGGCGCTGATGGTTGTGTGGATGGCCGTGCGCTACCGCGCCCTGCGCGGGCAGCAGGACGAGATCGCGCGGCTGGAGGCGGAGATCGCCGAGGAGCGACGGCATTCCGCTTAGGCGGCGTGCTGTGTTGTGGGAGGCGTTGTGATGCTCCCCTGTCAGGACTTCCAAAGCCAGACCTCACCCCCAGCCTCGCTACGCTCGGCTTGCCCCCTCTCCGCGACGCGGAGAGGGGGCGGCGAGGCGCGCCAGCACCGAGCGGGGGTGAGTAAAGCCGGACGCAGGCGCTCCGACACCAGACTTCCGAAGTTTTGGAAACTTCGGAAGTCTTTTTCGGCGCAACGCCCCCGCCGAATTGCCCTCTGGCCCCGGCTGCGCGATACTGATAACCAACAACCAATCACTGACGACTGACTACTGACGACCGTAGCTCCGAGCGAGGTGAGACGATGCGCCGGTTCCGCAAGCTGCGCCGGTTCGTGATCGAGGAGAATCATCTGATCGCGCCGTTCAACGAGCCGGCGCGCGATCTGAGCATCCTCAACAAGCCGCTCAAGATTCACCACGCCGACGTGCTCGATGCGCTGTGCGGCCCGGCCAGCGTCGAGCCGCCCCTGGCTTCGATTCACGACGTGGCCCGGCTGGCCGAGCGCGGCGACGAGCTGATCGTCTACCGCGACAACCTGTACTTCGACGAGGAATTCTTCAGCGTGTTCTACGACCAGGCGCGTGCCAGCGGCGTCCCCTGCCGGGCGGCGCTGCCCGCCGAGGACGCCGCCTGGATGAAGTACGCCGTCCCCCTGTCGCGGCTCAGGCCGGTCGGCGGCAGCGACGGCGCGCCGCTCTATTACCCGCTCGACCTATGGTACTTCCCCGCTGGCTACGCCGAGCCGCACAAGTGGCAGCTTGTGCCCATCGCCAGCGATTGCAAGGAGATCGGCTACTACAACGTGCCGGACTCGATGGCGAACCTGCGCCCCGCCGCGACCGAGGGCGAGATAGCGCGCGACCTCGACCTGACGCACCTGCTCACCGAGCGCACTTGCCTATCCATTGATAGCTGGGTGCATCTCTATTTCGCCAACATCATCCTGGGCGTGTTCTCGCGCGGCAAGCGTTTCGAGAAGCGCGTCACCGAGCACAATCTGCTGGCGCTGCGCCTGCTCTGGCGGGCCATCGTCGAGCAGAAGCAGGTGCTCACTTCCTCGGTGGTTGTCAAGGTGGGCGAAGGCACGACGATTGACCCGTCGGCGGTCATCCTCGGCCCGACGACCATCGGGCGCAACTGCGCCATTGGGCCGGGCGTGGTCATAGACAACTCAATCATTGGCGACAACGTCAACGTCGCCCAGGGCTGCCAGATCATGCTCAGCGTGGTGGGCGGGCACTGCTTCCTGCCCTTCCGGGCGGCGCTGTTCATGTCCACGATCATGGAATACTCGATCATCGCCCAGAACACGTGCATCCAGATGGGCGTCATCGGGCGCAACAGCTTCGTGGGTGCGGGCACGACCTTCACCGACTTCAACCTGCTGCCCGTGCCGCTGCGCGCGCTCAACGCCTACGACCAGTTGGAAGACACCGGCCAGCCCGTCCTGGGAAGCTGCGTCGGCCACAACGCACGCCTGGGGTCGGGGCTGGTAGTCATGCCCGCCCGCGTGATCGAGTCGGACGTGGTGCTGTTCGCCTCGCCGGAGCGCCGGGTGATCAACCGCAGCGTCAGCTACGAGGAGAGCGATCACCACAAGGTGCGCGTCTCCGTCGCCAAGCAGCACCGGCGGCGCTATCCCCGTGTGGCCGGGTCCGAAGAAGCGTTCCTGGAGCCATGGTAGGCCAGCCTGAAGCCATGAGCG
This sequence comes from Aggregatilineaceae bacterium, assembly GCA_040767545.1. Classification (GTDB taxonomy): domain Bacteria; phylum Chloroflexota; class Anaerolineae; order Aggregatilineales; family Aggregatilineaceae; genus UBA2029. The sequence continues at coordinate 36,029 of JAXGOK010000004.1, forward strand.
ATCCCGACTCCTTCGCCTTCATCATTCACCCGATTGACCCCAAAACCGACGTTGCCCGCAAGTACCCGCTGCTGGGCAAGCTGCTGAGCGAGGGGCAGATCAACTTCTTCTCGCGCTTCTTCCCGCCCGTGTACATTTCCGAGATCAGCGGCGTGCGCTCAGCGGCGACGGGCAAGGAGGCGCATGGGTGGTTCATCGCCTGCCCGTTCACGCCCAAGACCATGCTCAGCCTGCCGGTAGAGACGGTCTACCGCAAGATCGTGGCCTGCGGGCACCTGGCCGAGCGGCTGGGCGCGCGCATCCTGGGGCTGGGCGCGTATACGTCGGTGGTGGGCGACGCTGGTGAGACGATTGCCCGGCGGCTGGACATTCCGGTCACCAACGGTGACGCCTACACGGTCTATATGGCCATCGAAGCGGTGCGCGAAGCGGCACGCCAGATGGGTCTGAGCATGGGTGAGTCCACTGCGGCGGTCGTGGGGGCGACCGGCGTGATCGGGCGGGTGTGCGCGCAAATCCTGGCCCGCGAAGTGGCGGAGCTAATCCTGATCGGGCTTCGCTCAACAATGCTGGCGGAAGTACATGCTCAATGCAGCGGGCACCGGGCGCGCGTGCGCAGCGGAACCGAATTAGGTGCGATCAGCAAGGCCGATCTAGTTCTGGCCGTGACCAGCGCCACAACCGCCGTGATCGAGCCGGAGCACCTCAAGCCGGGCGCGGTGGTGTGCGACGTGGCCCGTCCGCGCGACGTGGCGCGGCGCGTGGCCGAAGTACGCGACGATGTGCTGGTCATTGACGGCGGCATGGTCGAGGTGCCGGGGCCGGTAGACTTCGGCTTCAATTTCGGGTTCCCGCCGGGCAAAGCCTATGCCTGCATGGCCGAGACGATGGCCCTGGCCCTGGAAGGGCGCTATGAAGACTACAGCGTAGGCGAGCAGATTACACTGGCCCAGGTGGAGGAGATTGGCGCGCTTGCCGCACGGCATGGATTCCGTTTGAGCGGCTTTCGCAGCTTCGAGCGCGCGGTCACTGCCGCGCAGATCGCCGCCGTGCGCGAGCGGGCGCGACGAGCGTAGCGGCGGCGTGCCCCTGGCGGAAGTCTTGTGAAAATTGTGTGAAACCAGCCTGGTCAGACTGCCTCTTGTGGGCTGGCCTGTGGGGCTGCGGCTGTCCTATCCGCGTTCTCATGGTATAGTGGGGCTGCCAGCGACTCTGCATGGTGCGCGCCAGGCTCCGGCGCGGCGCACGCCATCAGCGCGCGGTCTTTTTCGCTTGCCAGACGCGGCCCCACCTATGGGAAGGATGCAGAGGGATGGGCAAGGGCAGAATCCTGGTCGTGGAAGACGACTTCGACATCTCTAACATGCTGCGCATTTACTTCAGCGGGCAGGGCTACGAGGTTCAGGTCGCGCCGCGCGGCGGTGACGCATTGCAGCTTACGCGCAAGCAGCTTCCCCAGCTTATCGTGCTGGACATCATGCTGCCCGACATGAACGGCTACGATGTCTGCCGCCTGCTCCGCTCGACGACGCGCACCAGCCACATCCCGATCATCTTCCTGACGCAAAAAGACGAGCGCAGCGACAAGATCGCCGGCCTGGAACTGGGAGCCGACGATTACATCACCAAGCCGTTCGACATCGAGGAGCTGAAGCTGCGCGTCAAGAACCAGATCGAGCGCGCCGCGCGCGACCACTACACCGACCCCAACAGCGGCCTGCCCAGCAGCGGCCTGATCGAAGAGAAGCTGCGCGAGATCATGCGCGAAGACAAGACCTGGGCATACCTGGACATCAAGCTACAGCACTACGATGCCTTCAAGGATGTCTACGGGTTCGTGGCGGCCAACGACGTGCTGCGCTTCATGGCGCTGTTAGCGGGCGAGGTGCTCGACGAGCTGGGCACGCCGGAGGATTTCGCCGGGCACGCGGGCAGCGATAACTTTGTGCTCATCACCTATTCCGGCAAGGCCGAGGCGATACTCAAGCGCCTGGCCGACCGCTTCGCCGAAGAAGTCCAGATGCACTACTCCTTCATTGATCGCGAACGCGGCTTTATGATGAAAGACAACGAAAAGGTGCCCTTGATGGCCCTGGCTATCGGCTGGGTCAGCAACGTGACGCGGCAGTTCGCCGACATCCGCGAGATCACCGAGATGGCTGCCGAGAGCCGCCGGCATGGGGGCGCCGGCGCGCAGGCAACAGTCACCACCGAGTGGTAGCGCGCCGCGCGCCTTTCGCCCTCGACCGCTCAACGGAGCCAAAGAGTGCGCGAGCGATGACAGATGCTTGAAGTCTCCCTGATCCTCATTGGCCTGGTGTTCTTCGCCTGGCTCTTCGTTCTGGTGCGCCAGGCGCAGCGCGGCCTGGACGCCGGGCACGAGGCCCTGGCGCGGCCCGTCGTGCCGGTGAGCCTGCCGCCCAGCAACGAAGCGATCATCGTGGCCGAAGGGCGCGGGCACATCGTCTTTGCCAACGAGCCGGCGCGCCGCTGGTTCGGGCTGGACGGCGAGACGCCCTCCCTGACCATCATGGCCCGCCAGGTGCGCCCTGCCGGGACGCTGTACGATCTGCTCGCCCGTCCGGGCCGGGCGGCACTGCGCGTTGGCCCGCGCCAGGTTGAGGCCATCTCCCACACCATCCCCTCCCCGGACGGCGAGCGCATGGTCTTGCTGCTGCGCGAGCTAACCGGCGACGCGCTGGCCGCTCCGGTCGAGTTCGATCCGCTGCGTGCCCTGTCCATTGCTGAAGATGTCAGTCGGGCAGCAGCCAATGCCGACCTTCCGGCGCTGGTAGAGGCCGTCCTGGCCAGCCTGGAGCCGGTCATCACCTTCGACGCGGCGGAGATCACCCTGGCCGACGCGGAAGGCGACCGGCTGCGCTCGGTGGGCGGCGCACGCCGCGCCGAGACGGGCGGGCTGATCCCGCTCGATCTCGAAGCAGGCGGGGCGGTCTACGCGCCGGGCGAGGGCTACACGGGCTGGATCGCCATGTACCGCCAGCCGCTGCGCATTGACGATGTGAGCGCGCGCAGCGACGTACAGCCCAACGCGGCAATCGCCGGATTCCAGAGCTACGTCGGCGTGCCGCTGCTGGCCGGGGATCGCTGTGTGGGCACGCTGGAGCTATCGCACCATGCGCGCGGCGCGTTTGGGCGGCGCGACCTGGCCTTGCTGGAGGCGGTCGCCGGGCAGGTGGCAGCAGCGTTCCAGATGGCGCGCTTCGCCCAGGCGCAGTCCCAACGCCTGCACGAGTTGGGTGGCGTGCAGCAGGTCGCCGAGACGTTCGGCTGGCTGGGCGACACCCCGGCCATGATCGCGCAGCTTACCGGGCGCGTGGCGGCCCTGGTGCGGGCCGAGATGTGCGGCGTGCTGCTCTACGATGAGGAGCAGCAGGTCTTGTCCGCCCAACTGCCTTTTCACGGCGTGCCGGATGCGCGCATCGCCGGGCACCGCGTCTCCCTTTCCGGCGAGGGAGACCTGGCCCGCGTCTGGCGCGAAGAAGTCGCCTGGCTGACCAACGAGCCGGGCGAAGACCTGCTGCGCGCTCTGGGCCTGAGCGAGCTGACCACGGCCATCACCATTCACAGCCTGGCCCTGATCCCGCTGGCCGCTGGCGCGCGGCGTGTGGGCGTGCTGCTGGTCGCCAACGCGCGCGAAGAAGGTCGCTTCGACGAGGACGACCTGCGCCAGTTGGTCGCGCTGTCCGCTCAGGCGGCGGCCCTGCTGGACAACGCGCGCCTCTACGAGCAGGCTCAGCGCCGCGCGCACGCCCTGGGCGGCTTGCAGCAGATCGCCCAGGCCAGCGGTGCGTTGCGCAACCCCGCCGAGCTATACGCCCAGATCACGGCGCGCATCGCCGCCCAGCTTGACACGGAGCTATGCGGCATCCTGCTCTATGACAGCGAGGAGCAGGTTTTGGTCAGCCAGCGACCTTTCTTCGGCATGGACGACGAAGAGCGCGTGCGCTTCTACCAGGTGCCTTCCCCGCCGGAGAGTCCGGTTGCGCGGCTGTGGCAGGAGCGCGACACCTGGCTGTGCAACGACTTGCAGGGCGATCCGGCGGCGGCGGAGACGGCGCTGGGCGCGCTGGCCGCCGAAATGGGGATGCGCCAGACGGTCGTGGCGGCGCTGGAGTCCCGAGGGGGACGGCTGGGCATCATCCAGGTGGCCGACCGGCGCGATGGGCGCGGCTTCAACGAGGACGACGCGCAATTGCTGGCCGTCTTTGCCGGGCAGGCGGCCATGCTCATTGACAACGCCCGCCTGTACGGCGAGATGCAGCGCCGCACGCACGAAGCCGAAGGGCTGCGCGCCATCGCCGCCATGACCACGCACGGCGTCCCCACCGAGGAGACCGTCGAGGAAGTGCTCATCGCCATCGCCAACGTCTCGCAGTCCGGCTGTGTGGCGCTGGCGCTGGTCGAGGAGAGCAGCGGGGCGCTCGTGCTCGACCCGCAGCACGTGTGGGGTGCCGCGCTCGACGCCCCCTACCGCATTGACGCCTACGCGCCCGGCTTTGAGCAGAGCGTGCTCGTCTCGCGGCAGCCCTTGCTCAGCCACAACCTGCCAGCGGACGGGCGCGTGCTGCCCCAGTACCGCCCGCTGATCGAGCGCTTCGCGCTGCGCGACTGGGTGCAGGTGCCGCTCATCATCCAGGATCGCTGCATCGGCGAGCTTACCGTCGCCAACCGCACGACCGGCGTCCTCTACGACGAAGGCGACGTAGACCTGCTGGCGGCGATTGCCACCCAGGTCGCGGCGATGGTAGACCGGATGCGCATGGGCACGACCAGCGACCAGGACCTGCACGCCCGCGTGCAAGAACTGAACGCGCTTGGCCGCGTCACTCACGAGCTAAGCCGCACGCTGGAACTGGATCGCATCCTCGATGTCATCCGCCAGGAGGCCCTGCGCTCGACGGACGCCAGCGCCGCGAGCATCGTCCTGCTGGCCGACCGCGACGAGTGGGCGCGCACTGACGAGCCGGTGATCCAGCGGCGCGTCGGCGAGGGGCGCGTGCTGCGCGACCTGGCCCCGGTTGAGCGGGCGGCGATCCTCGGCGGCGAGGTGCTGACGGTAGACGATTACCAGAGCAGCAGGCTCCAGGCGCGCCCGGCCAGCGCGCGCTCCGCCCTGGTCGTGCCGATCACCTTCGGTGACCAGGTGATTGGCCTCATCCACCTCTACAGCACGCAGCCGGGCATCTTCAACCAGAGCGTGGCCGATTTCGCCGTCGCGCTGACCGACCAGGCTACCGTCGCCATCACCAACGCACGCCGCTACCAGGAGCAGATCGAGGCCAACCGCGCGCTGCGCGTGCGCGCCGAGCGCATGGGCCGCATCTTCGAGCTAGGCGAGATGTTCCGCGCCGGAGCCAGCCTGCAAGAACTGCTCGAAGAGGTGGCGCACAGCATCCAGGAGACGGTAGGCTTCAACGCCGTGCTGATCAGCGTCGCCGATGAGGGGGCTGGTGTGCTGCGCCGCACGGCCCAGGCCGGGCTGCCGCTGGCCGCGTTCGAGGAACTGCGCCAGACCACGCCCCCGCTCGAACAGGCCCGCAGCCTGATGCAGGAGAGCTATCGCATCAGCAACAGCTATTTCCTGCCCGCCGAAGGCAGCGAGGAGCTAACCGCCGGGCTGTCCACGTACTCGGTGCTGCAAGAGCGCATGGGCAGCAGCCCGCGCGCCTGGCACCCCGACGACCTGCTGCTCGTCCCGCTGACCGGAATGGGCGGGCAGTTGTTGGGGCTGATCAGCGTGGACGAGCCGCAGTCGGGCCGCCGTCCCACCTTCGCCATCGTCGAGGCGCTGGAGATCTTCGCCGGGCAGGCCGCCTTCAGCATCGAGAACTACCGCCTGGTCGAGCGCCTGCAGCACGAGGCAGAGGCCACCCGCCGCGAGCGCGACCGCCTGGCCCAGCTTCACCGCGTCGCCAGCAAGATTCAGGCGGCGAAGGACGTTCCCACCCGCTTGCAGGTGGTCGCCGAAGGCATTCACGAGGCGGGCTGGGGCCACGTGGTGATCACGCTGCGCGACGAGCGCCTGGAGCCGACCGCGCTGATCCAGGTGGGCTACTCGCCCGACGAAGCGGCCCGCTTGCAGAATGAGATCATCCCCGCCGCCGTATGGCGGCGCTGGATCAACGACCTGCGCTTCTACGACCTCAAGCTGGGCGCAGGCTACTATCTGCGCTACAACCATCCCTGGGTGCGCGCCAACGTGCTCAAAGAGCGAGCCGACGCCGCGCCCCCCACCCCCGCCGACCGCTGGCACCCGCTCGATGTGGTCTATCTGCCGCTGATCGGCCACGACCAGCAGCGCATCATCGGCATCATCGCTATGGACAGCCCGGCGGACGGGCGCACGCCGAGCGAAGCCTCGCTGCTGCCCTTTGAGCTGTTCGCGTCGCAGGCGGCGGCGGCCATCGAGACGACGCGCCTCACCCAGGAGACAGTCCGCGCCGCCGAGCAGGAACAGCGTCTCAACGAGGTGATGGAAGCGGTATCGGCCTCCATCCGCCCGGAGCAGGTGGTTGCGGCTGTGGCGCGCGGGCTGGCGCGGCTGGTGCCCTTCACGCGCATGAGCGCCGCCATCTACGACGAGACCGCCGCGCACTTTGAGGTCTACCGCGCCGATGTGATCGGTGGCCCGGTGATTGATGTGGCGCGTGACGTGGTGCTCGACGCCGCCGGCACAGCGACCTGGGAAGCATTCCGCCTGGCGACGGCCTATTTCTACCAGCTTGAGGGCAACGAGGCCGCCCGCGCGCAGTACGCCGACCTGCGCGCGTGGTACGAGAGCGGCGAGCGCACCACGCTGCTCGTGCCGATGATCTCCGGCGTGCAGGCCATTGGCGTGCTGCGCCTGGGCACAGAGCTAGAGAACGCCTTCGGCTTTGAGGAGAACCGCGACCTCATCCAACGGCTGGCTAACCTGTCGGCAGTGTCGCTGGAGAACGTGCGCCTGTTCGCCAGGGCGCAGGAGCGCGCTACCGCGCTGGACGCGCAGGCGCAGCGCATGGCCCTGCTCAACCGCGTGGCCCTGGCGCTGGCCCAAACGCTCGACCTGGAGAACATCTTCGAGATCGCCCTGCGCGAGACGGCGATCTCGCTCGGCGTCAGCGAGGGCGCGGCGCTGCACGTGGACGCGGAGCGCAGCCGGGGCATGGTCATCGTCGAATACCCGCGCGGCGATGCCCCGCCGGAGCAAGTCATTGACCTGGCCGCTGATGCGGCGCTGCGCCGCGTGCAGGAGGACTTGATCCCGCTGGTGGTCGAGCGCGAGAGCGGCAGCGACCTGTACGAGTCGGCCCGGCTGTGGATGCGCCGCGATGACGTGCAGCGCTCGCTGCTTGTGCCGCTGGTCGCGGGCGGCCAGGTGATCGGCGTGCTGCGCCTGGATGCGCTGGCAGCGGATCGCGTCTTCACCGACGAGCAGATCGAGCTGGCCCAGACCATCGCCAGCCAGGCGGCTGTTGCCGTGCAGAACGCGGCCCTGTTCGAACAGACGGCGCTGCGCACGCGCGAGCTAGAGACGCTCTTCGAGTCGGCGCAGGCGACGGCGGTCACCCTCGACCTCAACGAAGTGACTCGCCGCGTGACGGTGCAGATGCTCAGCGCGCTGGACGCGGATACCTGCGCGGTCTACTTGTGGGATGACGTGAACGACACGCTGACCGTGCGCGGCGAGATCAGCGCCCGGCCTGAGGGCGGGCTGGCCGAGCAGCCCGGCGACGTGTACAGCCTGGCCCCCTACCCGCTGCGCGCCAGGGCGCTGCGCGAGCGCGAGCTAATCGTCGTCCGCGCCAACCAGGAAGACCTGCTGCCCGGCGAGCGCGACCTGATGGCCCGTCACGCGGCGGCGACGCGGATGCTCATCCCCCTGGTGGTCAACGACATCTCCATCGGCCTGGTCGAGGTCGAGCTTCTTGATCCGGTGCGCAGGTTCCCGCCGGGCGCGCTGCGTCTGGCCCAGGCCCTGGCCAGCCAGGCGGCCATCTCCATTGAGAACGCGCGCCTGCAAACCGAGACGCGGCGCACGGTCGAAGAACTGTACGTGATCAACGAGATGTCGCGCGGGCTGTCGTCGGCGGACACGCTGGACGAATTGCTGGCGGTGATTGACGCGCTGCTGCCCAGCCTGACCGACGCCGAGCGGCTGTATGTGGCGCTGCACGACAGCGAGAGCGGGCAGATCAGCTTCCCGCTGGCTACCCTGGTGACGGAAGACCGCCCGCTGGACGAGCCGCCGCGCCCGCTGGGCAGCGACGAGTTCTCGGCGATCATCCGGCACAAAGCGCCGTTGCTGCTGGTTGGCGAGACGCTGGAGACCGTGCGGCGCAGCTTGGCGATTGAGACGATGATGCCCACTGCGCGCTGCTTCCTGGGCGTGCCGCTGCTGGCCGGTGACGACGTGATCGGCGTGCTGGCTGTGCGCGACGACCGCGATCCGCTGGCCTTCTCGCTCAACGACCAGCGCACCCTGACCACCATCGGCGCGCAGCTTAGCATCGCCGTGCAGAGCACGCGCCTCTTCCAGCAAACGCTGGAACTGGCCGAAGAACTGGAGCAGCACGTCCGCGAGCGCACCGCCGAGCTGGAGCAGGAGCGCCAGCAGCTTGCCACGCTGTACGGCATCACCACCGAGCTGGCGACCAGCCTGGACATGGAGCGCCTGCTCAACCGCGCGCTAGAGATGGTCGCCCGCGCAGTCGGTGCGGTGCAGGGCGCGATCTTGCAGGTGGATGCGGACACCGAGCGGCTCGTCTTCCGCGCGCGCTTCGGTGCGGCGGGTGAGGAGGTGGCGCTCGAAGGCGAGGAGAGCGTGCCGTCGCTGGCCCCCGGTGAGGGATTGACCGGTTGGGCCGTGCGCCATCGCAAGCCGGTCGTCGTGGACGACGTGCAGACCGACTCGCGCTGGCTGCAACTTGACACGACCGGCCCAGCGCCACACGCAGCGCTGGTCGCCCTGATCGAGACCAACGAGGACATCCTGGGCGCGATTGCTCTCTACAGCGACCAGCCCGCCGTCTTCGGCCAGGAGCACCTGCGGCTGGTGACGGCGGCAGCGCACCAGGTCGCCAATGCCATGAACAACGCCGAGCTATACGGGCTGATCCGCGACCAGGCAGACCGGCTGGGTGCCCTGCTGCGCCAGGAACAGGTCGAAGCGACCAAGAGCGCGGCCATCCTGGACTCGGTGGCGGACGGGGTGATGGTCGCCAACGAGCACGGCGAGATCATCGTCTTCAACCAGACGGCGTCGCGCATCCTGGGGCTGCCAATCGAGGCCGTGCTGGATCGCCCGACGGCAGATGTGGCCGGGCTGTACGGGGCGGGACGCGCGCGCTGGGCCAGCGCCGTGCAGCGCTGGCAGCGCGATCCGTTAAGCTGCGAGCCGGGCGAGTTCCTGGAGGAGCGGCTGGAGCTAGAAGACAAGCGCGTGATCAGCGTGCGCCTGTCGCCGGTCGTCCTGGGCGACCAGTTCCTCGGCACGGTGTCCGTCTTCCGCGACATCACGCGCGAAGTCGAAGTAGACCGGCTCAAGAGCGAGTTCGTGGCGACGGTCTCGCACGAGCTACGCACGCCCATGACTTCGATCAAGGGCTACGCCGACTTGCTGCTGCTGGGCGCTGCCGGTGACATGGGTCCGCAGCAACGTAGCTTCCTGGAGACGATCAAGCACAACGCCGACCGCCTGACCAAGCTGGTCAACGATCTGCTCGACATCTCGCGCATTGACCAGGGGCGCGTCGAGATGCGCTTCGGCCTGGTGGAAGTGTCCAGTGTGGTTGAGCGGACGGCGGTGCACCTGCGCGGTCGCTGCGAAGACGAGGGGCGCGCCATGCACATCGTCACGGACGTGCCCGCCGACCCAGAATTGACCGTGTGGGGCGACCATGACAAGGTGGCCCAGATTCTGACCAACCTGGCCGACAACGCCTTCAACTACACACCGGAGGGCGGCACCATCACCCTGTCCGCTCGCCGCGACGAGCCGGCGGGCCAGGTGCTTCTCTCGGTCACGGATACCGGCATCGGCATCCCGCCAGAAGCTACCGGGCGCATCTTCGAGCGGTTCTTTCGCGGCGAAGACACGCAGGAAATGGTGCTCGACACCCCCGGCACCGGGCTGGGACTGTCTATCGTGCGCGAGCTGGTAGAGTTTCACCAGGGCCGCATCTGGTTCGACAGTCAGGTTGGACAGGGGACGACATTCTATGTGATGCTGCCCGCACACGCACCGGACAGCGAGGCGCTGGACAAAGCAGCGCAGGCTAGTGGAGAGTGATGGTTCTGCCGATGGCTCGCATACTGATTGCCGAGGACGAACGCGACATCCGCGACTTGATCGAATTCACGCTGAAGTTCGGCGGCCATGAGGTGATCACGGCGCGCAACGGGACTGAGGTGGTTGAGCTGGCCCCCCAGCACAAGCCCGACCTCATCCTGCTCGACGTGCGTATGCCACGCATGACCGGCTACGAAGCGTGCCGCGCGATCAAGGCCCTCGACGGGCTGAAAGACACCCCCATCGTCTTCCTGTCGGCCAAAGGCCAGCAGAACGAGATGGAGTCCGGCATGGAAGCGGGGGCCTACGACTACATCCTCAAGCCGTTCGCGCCGGATCATCTGAACGCGCGAGTCAACGAGATTCTGGCGAAGTCGAAGACCACCTGATCGGAGCCTGGCTGCCTACGAGACGCGGCATGAGCGCAATTACGATAGACAACGAACTGGTGCACTACGAAGTGCTGGGGCGTGGCCGCCCGGTTATCTTGGTGCACGGCTGGCTTGGCTCGTGGCGCTACTGGGTGCCAGCCATGCAGCACCTCAGCATGAAATACCGCGTCTATGCGCTCGACTTGTGGGGCTTCGGGGATTCTGCGCGCAATCCGTCGCGCTACGATTTCGCCGCGCAGGTGGAGTTGGTAGCCGGGTTCATGAGCCGGCTGGGGATCGTCAAGGCGGCGCTGGTCGGGCACGACCTGGGCGCGGCGATAGCGGCTCGCCTGGCCGTCAAGCACGCCGACCGCGTGCCGCGCCTGCTGACCGTCTGTCCGCCACTGTTCGAGCTACCGGAGCGCCCCGCCGATCTCGCCCCGCCGGATGCTCTGCCGCTCGCCGACCCTGCTGCGCCTCCGCCCTCGCCCCCCGGAGACGGCAGGGTGAGCTTGCAGGCGGCGCTGGAACAGACGGCCCGTGCCATTGGCGAGGCGCGCCTGGCCGCCGCCCCCGCCAAGCCCACCCTCAACGGCGCGGCCCAATCTGCGGCGGACGCGCCCGCCCCTGCGCCGCGCCCGAACCCGCTCAAGGAGCACCTGGTCACGCACGACCGGCTGGAACTGCTCAAGCAGCATGTGGAGGCCGGATCGGATCAGGACAAGCTGCGCGTCGAGGTGGAGAAGGCCGACCCGCTGGCCTTCACGGCCAGCCTGGACGCCTTCGCCCTGGTAGATACGCTGCGCGATCTGCGCGCGCTGACCATGCCCGCCGTGCTGGTCTATGGCGACAGGGACTCGCTGTTCCCGGTTCCGGCGGAGACGACGCTCGCCGCGCTGACCGACGGGCGCGGCACATTCGGCGTGATGTCGCTGGCCGGGACGCGCCATTTCCCCATGCTGGAGGACGGCGCGGCCTTCTCGCGGCTGCTGATGGCTTTCCTCGAAGCGCCGGACGTGACCAAGATCGCGCAGAAAGACCTGTGGGTGCGCCGCGTGCGCTGAGTGGCAGCCAGCCTTCCGGAGGCTGCCTGGGCATACATCCCTACGTCGCGTGACACAGAGCAACGCCTCTACGCACGTCAAATTCACCACAAATCGGGGTGCACCCCGCCCGCTTGCCCTCTGGCCGATTGTCGGCTAGTCTCTCTCACTGACAGATCGAGAGTCGCCCGCCGGGTGACTGGCGGGCATCGCCTGCTTGATGAGAGCACGGGAAAGCGAGAACACATACCCTATGGAGACAATCGAGCAACTCAAGACTCACCTGGCCGACGTGGTGCACCTCAGCCACGCGGCAGCAGTGCTGGGCTGGGATCAGCAGGTGAACATGCCGCCGGGAGGCGCACCGGCCCGTGCCGAGCAGCTTGCCACGCTCAGCCGCCTGGCCCACGAGAAGTTCACCGCCGAGGAGACCGGACGGCTGATCGAAGCCGCCGCCGTGCAAGTGGACAGTCTGGACTACGACAGCGACGAGGCGGCGTTGGTGCGCGTCGTCAAGCACGATTACGACCTGGCTACGCGCGTGCCGACTGCGCTCGTCGCCGAGCTAGCCCGCGTCACGTCGCAGGCGCTCGAAGTCTGGACCAAAGCGCGCGCCGAGGCCAACTTCGCCGCCTTCGTGCCCATGCTGGAGCGCATCCTCGATCTCAAGCGCCAGGAGGCTGAGGCGCTCGGCTACGAGGAGCGCATGTACGACGCGCTGCTCGATCAGTACGAGCCGAATACGAAGACTGCCGAGGTCGAGCGCCTCTTCGACGAGCTGCGCGCCGAGCTGGTGCCCTTCGTTGCCCAGGTCTTCGCCAACCTCGACGCCGTTGACGACTCGCCGGTGCACAAGAAGTACGACATCGCCAAACAAGCCGAGTTCGGCCTGAAGGTGATCGAGCGCATGGGCTACGATATGACGCGCGGTCGCCAGGACAAGTCGGTTCACCCCTTCACCACCGAGTTCTCGATTGACGACGTGCGCATCACCACGCGCTATATCGAAGACTGGATGCCCTCGGCACTGTTCGGCTCGATCCACGAGGCGGGGCACGCCCTGTACGAGCAGGGCAGCAGCCCACTGCTGGAGGGCACGCTCCTGGCCACGGGCACGTCGCTGGGCGTGCACGAGAGCCAGTCGCGCCTGTGGGAAAACGTGATCGGGCGGAGCCGGCCCTTCTGGGGTTTCTTCTACGGCGACCTGCAAAGGCTGTTCCCGGAGCAACTGGGGAGCGTCAGCCTGGAGGCGTTCTACAGGGCGATCAACGCCGTGACTCGCTCGCTGATCCGCGTCGAAGCCGACGAAGTGACCTACAATCTGCACATCATGCTGCGCTTCGAGCTAGAGAAAGACCTGCTCGAAGGCAGGCTGCCTGCGCGCGACCTGCGCGACGCCTGGAACGCCAAGATGGAAGCGTACCTGGGCATCACCCCGCCGGACGATGGCACGCACGGGGTGCTCCAGGACGTGCACTGGTCGTCCGGCCTGATCGGCTATTTCCCGACCTACTCGCTGGGCAACTTCCTGTCGGTGCAGTACTGGGACAAGGCGCTGCAGGATGTGCCGTCCATCCCGGACGACATCGCGCGCGGCGAGTTCGGCTCGCTGCTGGGCTGGCTGCGCGAGAACATTCACCGGCACGGGCGCAAGTATTGGCCCGCCGAGCTTACCGAGCGCGTGACCGGCGAGCCGATCCAGGTGAAGCCGTTCCTGCGCTATCTCAAGGAAAAGTACACCGGCATCTACGGGCTGTAGAGGTGGTGATTGGTTTTTGGTTGCTAGTTTCTGGTTTTTGGTGAAGGCGGCTCTGTTCCAGACGTATCTCACCAACCACCAATCACCAACTACCAATAACCACCCACAACAAAGAACCCCGCAGTCAGGCGGGGTTCGCTTTTTGAGTAGGGGCGGCTCAGTCGCCGCCGAACAGCCAGCGCAGCAGCCGGCGCAGCGGCCCTTCGCGCTTCGGCTCTTTGATCGAGGTGTTGCCCAGCCGGTCAATGGTGATCACCATGAACTGGTTGCGGTGAATGGCCTCTTTCAGTTCCAGCCGCTTGTTGCGCGGGATAAGGTAGGCTTCCAGGCGCTCTTTGGCCTCGTTGGAACGGATGCTGGCCAGCCGCCACACGTCGTCGTGCAGCTCGATGGTGCGCATCAGCAGGATGTAGCGCTCCTGCATGGTCAGCATGTCAGCCTCTGGCTCCGGGTCATAGACGGCGTGACGCGGGCTGACAATGGGCTGGTCGTAGTAGCCGACGCTGGCTGGCGCGGGGCTGGCCGCTGCATACCCGTAATCTCCTATGCGCGGGTCGTCAGCGACCTGCTCGCTGGCCGGGTAGACGCGCGCCGCTGCCCGGCGCTCGTCAGGATAGAGCGGGGCGGTCACGCGCGGCGAGCACCCCTCATCGCCTGCGAAGGGGTAGGACTCATGCGCGTCAGGAGCGGCGTAAGGCTCCTCTTGCGACGGCGACTCCCAATACTCGGTAGAGGGGCCGGCGCGTCGGTCGGGCACTTGACGCCGGTTGGGGACAGCCGAAGCGCCGAGTCCCCAGCGATGATCGGGGCGCGGCGGCGCAAGTCGTCCCGGTGATCGGTGATCGTCGCGAGTCATCCAGGTCCCTCCCTGATGGTCTTCCCCCGCTGGATGCTTTAGAAATTCAGTCTGGCGCGCCCACTTCCGTCTACACGCGGTGATACGGTCACAGAACAGCCAGTGCATAAGCGGCAATACACGAACTCGTGACCTGGATAGAATTGGTAATAAAGCCTAAACACAGGTCACACGCCCAACGACCATTGGTACTACGGTACCTTAGTATAGCACTTCACGCAAGCGCAGGCTATTGCAGCGGAGGCGACCGGGAGGCAGAACGAGCGACAATTCATAAATTATTCACATACCTTAATCAAACCCGTTATAAATATTAATTAATCGTCTATTCTTTGTTCACTGAGTAGAGCCTCCAGCTCGTCCCACCCCTCTCCCCCAGGGCCGATGGCCTGCGCCCCCTCCGCCAGCAGCCGGACATTGCCGGGCGCGGCGCTGCGTACCGCGAAAACCGGGCTGCCCTGCGCGCAGGCGAAGCGCGCCGCATGCAGGCTCCCACTGCCCGGCCCCGCCTCGACCACGATCACGGCACGGCTCAGCCCGGTGATGATCCGGTTGCGCGCGACCAGCGCCGGGGCGCACGGGCTGGCGTCCGGGTGAGTCTCCGACAGCAGCGCGCCGCGCGCCAGCACACGCGCGGCCAGCGCCTCATTAGCGGGCGGGTAGATGGCCCGCACACCGCTGCCGAGCACGGCCAGCGTCCGCCCGCCGGAGTCCAGCGCCGCTTCGTGGGCGAGCGCATCAATGCCCGCCGCCAGCCCGCTGACGACTGTCCAGCCGCACGCAGCAGCTAGCGCGGCCAGCGCCCCCGCCATCCGCTGCGCCGGGGCGGTGGGGCGGCGCGTGCCGACAATGGCTACGGCGCGGATGTCCTCCGGCTCCAGCGCCCCGCGCCAGAACAGCACCGCTGGAGTGTCGGGCAGCGCCCGCAGCGCGGCAGGATAGCCGGGCTGGTCGCGCTGAACCACAGCGATGCCGTCCGCGAGCCAGGCCGCAACTGCCGCGCGCATGGCGGGCACATCGGCGGCACCAATGGCCGCGGCAAGTTTGGGGCCGACGCCGTAAACGGTCTTCAGCTGTGCCGCATTCGCGCTCAGCACGGCGTCCAGCGAGCCGAAGCGGTTGAGCAGCCGGGCGATGGTCTGGCTTCCCAGGTGAGGGATCAGGCTGAGGGCGACCCATTGGGCCAGTGTGGTATCGTCGGTGCACATGCTCAACTTCCCTGGTGCAGGCGTGCGCATAGCCTACCCGCCACCGCACCGATTGGCAAACGCGCCGCGCAGTGGTAAGGTGGGAAGCGCGCCACCTGCCTTGCCGGAGACTCCCATGCCCTGCCCGCCCGATGACTCCGATCTGCTGCGCGTGAGCTGCGCGGCGCTGTGCCGCATCATGGATCAGGGGCGCTACCTGCTGGTGCTCAACCAGCAGCGCCGCCGCTGGGGCCGCTACGTGCTGGCGCCGGTTGGCGGGGCGCTGGCCCTGATCGAGCCGGAGCGCCTGGCCGCCTTCGGCGCACGCCCGGAAGACCCCGCCGCCGCCGACCTGCGCCTGTACCTGCCCGCCGGGGCGCTGCCCGGCTTTCGCGCCTGGTTCCACAGCGGCCAGGGACGCGAGCGGTCGCCCTTCCGCGAGCTGTACGAGGAGCTGGCCAGCGAGACACGGCTGCTGCCCGCGCTCGACCCCTGTGATGTGATCGCCGAGCCGCTGCGCACCGTCGAGCGGCGCGAGCCGACCGACCGGCACGGCGACTCTGGCCCGCTGACGCATTACTTCCTGGAACTGTACGACGTGCGCTTCACCTCGACGCAGACGCTGGCGGCCCTGCGCGATCCAGCGCCGGACAGCGGGGCGGTCTGGCTGACTCCCGCGCAGATCACGGCGGGCGCGCTGCGCCTGGCCGTAGATGGCGCGCCGCGCGATGTGACCGTGCGCGCGAGTCTACTGCTGGGCTGAGCGGCCCCTGGCGTAAGGTTCACCTTCCGCCCTCGCGCGTTGTCCGATCACCGGGACCAGCGGTAGAATACGGGTGCGGCTGTCGCCCTGAGCCTGCGCGCCACGCATCTGATCAGGTGAGCTTATATGCCACACATCCTGGTTCACTACGCGCCGCCCGACCATGCCTTTGCCCGGCACCTGGCCGTGCAATTGGAGCAGCGCGGCATGGTCATCCGCCCCGTGCCCGATCCGGGCCGCCGGAGTGAAGAGCCGCCGGTTGACGGCACGAGTGCGCTGGCCGAGGCGTCGCACGTGCTGATCGTGCTCTCGACGGCCAGCACCGCGCCGGACGCCCCACCCCACTGGGCACCCGTGCTGGAGAGCCAGGCGCAGGTCATCGTCGTGCTGCATGATCAATGCGCCATCCCTGAGGCGCTGTCCGGGTACCCGGCGGTCAATTTCGAGGGGCAATTCCTGCTGGCCTTTGAGGAGCTGGCGCGCCGCCTGGCCAAGATGGACGCGCCGACACGCCCGCTCACCGTCGAGCATCCGCCGCCCGTTGCCAAGCGCGACTTGCTACCGCTGCGGATGCCCGCCGAGCGCTGCTGGCGCGAAGACCGGCTGCGCATCAATTACACCCTGCCGATCATCCTCACGGCGGACGATCTTCAGGCCCGCCTGCCTTCCTTCCTGGTGCAGGCCGATTTTGAGCTGGATCAGGCCACCGCCAAAGAAGTGCATGGGCGGCGATTGCGGCGCTTTCGCCTGTTCGACCCGCGCCGCGCCGACCACACCATCACCATCCAGCGACGCCCCGGCGATGTGCGCGTTTACTACCGCATGACGCGCACGCAGGTCTATCACTGGCTCCCCGCCCATTACCGCGTGCTGGATCGCGAGGCCGCCGCCCTCTACCGCTACCTGGCGACAGGGCAGCTTGACGGCCTGTTGGAGCCGGTGCAGCGCCAGGCGCAGCAGGCGATCCTCACCTCGTGGAGCGCCATCGCCGCTCTCTGGGTTGTCGTGCTGCTGCTCGTCTACTTGATCGCGCGCTAGAGCACATTCAGCGCCAGCCAGGTCAGCGCGCCAGCGAGCAGCACGATCACCGCACCATAGCTGAGCAGCGAGCGCATCACCTGGCCCTCGCTGGCTCCCACCGTGCTGCACCCGACGGTCACTTTGGCCGGGGACATGACGCTGATCACGGCGGCGGCGGCAGTTTGCGCGGCCAGGATCGTGGTGATGGACAGGCCGAGCAGCGTCGCCGTCTCGCGCTGCAAGCCGCCAAAGACGGCGTTGCTGTTGACGTTGCTGCCCGTGACAAAAGCGCCAATCGCCCCGATCAGCGGCGCGACAAAGGCGTACAGGTCGCCGGGCAAGGTGTCGCTCAGCCCGCGCGCCACCACTTCGACCATGCCCGCGCGATCCATCGTCGCAGCGATGGCAACCATCATGAACACGCCTACCGCTGACTTGAGCGCCCGGCTCCCCGACTGGCGCAGAATATCGCGGGCGGCCCCCGGCAGGTACAGCCCCCGCCGGCGATAGAGCGCGTAGGCGATCAGACTGCTGTAGACGATGATCAGGCCGGGATGGGCGGGGATGCCGAAGCCAGCGCCGTGCTCAGCGGGCACCTGCCAGCCGCGCCCCGTCGTCGTGGCCGGGATGTCCACTGCCACCGCCCACTGCCCCAGGAAGTCCTTGACTGGCGTGACCGCGCGCAGGGCCAGCGCCAGCACGATCAGCACCGCGTAGCCGACCAGCGCCAGGCGCACCGACGGCAGCGGGCGGCTCCCGGCGGGCGCATCGCTTGCGGTGAGAGGGGGCGTTTCCCGGCTTCGGGCGCGCAGGCGCACCCAGGCGACGGACACGGCCAGCCCCGCCAGGCTCGCGCCAATCGCGCCAATAGTCCACAGGCCATTGGTGGCCAGAGCGTACTGGGCCAGGCCCATCGTCGCGCCGGTGATCAGCACATAGGGCACCGCGCGCCAGACGCCGCGCCAGCCGTCGAGAGCATGAGCGCCCATCAGCCCGCAGACGTAGGCGAACAGGCCGAGCATGATCGCTGCTGCCGGGGCGAGCCGCTCGCCAGGCAGCCCGCTGACGTTGATCAGCATCACAAACGACGCCCCCAGCGAGCCGAATGTCACCGCCCAGCCGTGCCCGATGGCCGGGATGATCACCGCGCGCACCTGTGGCACGCCCATGCTGACCAGCAGCGGCGCGACGATGGCCACTGGCACGCCAAAACCGCCCATGCCCTGCAAGAGCGAGGCGAAGACCCAGCCCAGCAGCAATGCCTGGGTCAGGCGGTCGGCGGTCAGGCTGGTCAGGGCACCACTGATCACGCGCAGCGCGCCCGCCCGGTCTACGATGTAGTACAGCAGCAGCGCCGCCCAGACGATGAGCGACACGTCCGCCGTCAGGATCAGCGCCTTAAGCTGCGCACAGCCGAGCGCGTCAGCGCCCGCGCCGAAGCGCAGTCCGGCCACTGCCAGGGCCAACAGCCAGCCAGCGGCCCCGGCCCGGCTGCCATTCCAGCCGCGCACGATCATCAAGCCCAGCACCAGCACCATCGGTGCCAGGGAGAGCAGCCAATCCAGCAGCGTATAATCCATAATATCCAGTCCACCGGCAGCAGGAGGCAGCACAGCAAACGAACGCAGTGTAACCGACAACCCCTACCGCCAGCAAGCGCCGCAAGACAAGAATCACCGCTGAGGCACAGAGAAAAGATGGCGTTAGTTCTTCTCCGCGTCCTCTGTGTCTCTGCGGCTCAAGCATTTCGCCCCCATCGTGAGATGCACCTCCCGCCCGCGCCGGTTGACAGCCGCGCCAATTGGCCGTACCGTTGGGCGTGGGGCGACTTTCCCACCCCCAACGTGATTCTGCGGAGAAAGCATGGATTCAGTCGTAGTCGAGCTTGGCCCGCTGGCACTGCGCGCCTACAACGCCTGGCTGCTCGGCGGGGCGCTGGTGGCTTTGGGCGTCATTGGCTGGCAGGCGTGGCGGGCCGATCCGGGGCGCGCGGCGCGCTGGCTGGACGTGGCGCTGATCGCGCTGGTCGCTGGCGTGATCGGCGGGCGCGGGCTGCACGTGGCCCTCGACTGGGATCACTTCGCCGCCTTCCCCGACCAGATCGCGCGCCTGTCGCTGGGCGGCATGGCCTGGCACGGTGCGCTGCTGGCCGGGCTGCCCGTCGCGCTGATCGCTGCTCGGCTGCGTGGCGTGCCCTTCCGTGCGTGGACGGACGCGGCGGCATTGGCCTGGCCGCCGGGGATGATCGCGGCCTGGGGCGGCTGCCGGAGCGCGGGCTGCGGCTGCGGCTACGAGGTCGCCACGCTGGCCAGTTGGCCCGGCTGGCTGGTCGCCGAGCTACCGGACGCTTACGGGTTCGTCGCGCCGCGCCTGGACGTGCAGGCCGCGGGGATGTTGCTCGGCGCGGCACTGTGGGCGCTGGCCGCCCTGCTTACCTGGCGCGGCTGGCTGTCAGGAATCCGGCTGTGGCTCGTCCTGGGGCCGAGCGGGCTGGGCCTGGCCCTGCTCGGCTTCCTGCGCGCTGACTACGCCCCCACGCTGCTGGATCGCCGCGCCGACCAGGTCTTTGACCTGGCGCTGCTGCTGGTCTGCACCGTGATCGGCGGGGCACTGTGGCTGCGCCTACGGAGTCTTGAGACTCCGCAGACTGGTCTGCGTAATCGCTAGCAGAAGATGATCACGAGAAGGGAGGCAGTCCGATGTTATCTGCTGGTCACCGGATGGCAGTCATCATCGGCATGTGGATAGCTGTAGGGATCGCCTTTTTCGGCGTGGGCGTCTATGGCGCGGAGACGGGAAGAGACGTGGGATGGCTGTTCATTCTAGCGATTCTTCTCCCCGCGATCACCACCATCATCCTTTCGGGCGCGCTGCCAGGTTTTTCCTTCAGATCACCCGGACAGGAAAAGGCGAAACGTCACGCAGACGACAAGCTGACACTCTTGCTGGAGCTAATGGACGAAGATGAGCGCCTGGCTTTCAAAGAGGCGCTCAAACGACGGGTGCTTGAGAGTGAGAGTGACGGCGAACTGCGGTATGGCGCGGGGCTATTGGAGGCGCTTGACCAGGAGGAGGCTGCTTCCCGTCGCCCGCGCTAGCACGCTCGGCGCAGCAGAGCAGCAGGCGGGAATCGAGTCTGAAAGCGGGGGATGCGGTATGATTGGAGTGACCGCTAACCACCGCTCCGCTGGACGGGGAGGAAGACCGGCATGAAGATCACGCTGGGCCTGGCCCAGATCAGCCCCAAGCTGGGCGACGTGCCCGCCAACCTGAGCAAGCACCTGGCGCGCATTGACGAGGCGGCGGCGCAGGGCGTTGAGCTGCTGCTGTTCCCGGAGCTGTCGCTGACCGGCTACTACCTGCAAGACATGGTCTACGAGCTGGGCATCGCGCCCGGCCCCGACGATCCGGCATTCGGCCCGCTGCTGGAGGCGACTCGCCGCCACGCTCTCGACCTGACCGTTGGCTTCGTCGAGGAGGACGCGCGCCGCCGCTTCTACATCTCGCAGGCGTACCTCAGCGGCGGGGCGGTCGTCCACGTGCACCGCAAAGCCTACCTGCCGACTTACGGCATGTTCGATGAGGGGCGCTATTTCGCCTGGGGCGATGAGGTGCGCGCCTTCGACACGCGCTTCGGGCGGATGGGCATGTTGATCTGCGAGGATTTCTGGCACGCTTCGCCGCCCTATTTGCTGTGGCTGGACGGGGCGGACGTGCTGCTGCTGCACAGCGCCAGCCCCGGTCGCGGGCTGGATGAAGACCCGCGCCTGCACAGCGCGCGCTGGGTGGAGATGGTCAACAGCGCCTACGCCAGCCTGTTCACCAGCTTCGTCGTGCACTGCAACCGCATCGGCTTCGAGGACGGGCTGAACTTCTGGGGCGGCAGCACCATCGCCGACCCGAACGGGGAGTTTCTGCTGCGCGGGCCGTACTTCGAGGAGGCACTGGTCGTCGGGCAGATTGACCTCAACCAGCTTCACCGCACGCGCTACCGGCTGCCGCTGCTGCGTGACGAGCGCACCGGCCTGCTCAGCCGCGAGTTGGCGCGCATCCTGAGCGACCATCCTCACGGGAATCGCTAGGCGTCTGTTGGCGAGAGAGGTTCGGCGATGGAGCACATCCCGTTAGTCATCCCCATCCAGGCAATCAAAGCGTTCTGCGAACGGCATCCGATTTGTCGGCTGGCGTTGTTCGGCTCAGTCCTGCGCGATGATTTTTCGCCGGACAGCGATGTGGATGTCCTGGTAGAGTTCGTCCCCGACTCCGGCGTGACCTACCTTGACATGGTGGCGATGCAAGAAGAACTGGCCGTGCTGCTGGGCCGGCCAGTGGACTTGCTCACCCCAGGCGCGCTCAGCCAGCACTTCCGCGAGCAGGTGCTCAGTTCAGCGGAGACAGTCTATGAACGGCAGTGATCCCATGCCCCACGAACTCCAGCTAACCGGCCCGCGCCAGATCGCTCTCGTGCCCTACGAGGAGCGCCCCCTGCAACCCGACGAGATTCGCGCCAGGGCGGTGCTCAGCGGGATCAGTCACGGCACCGAGTTGAATCTCTACCGGGGCACCGCACCATTCCACAAGCAGCGCTTCGACCCCGACCTGCGCCTGTTCCTGCCCGCCGAAGAAGGCGCGCTCCATCCGGCGTCCCTGGGCTACGAGTGGGTCGGGCGCGTGACCGAGGTTGGCGCGGAAGTGTCCGGCTTCGCAGTGGGCGACCTGATCCACCTGCCACTCGGTCACCGGACGACGCACACCGTGCGCCCCGCCGAGCAGACGATGATCGGCAGGGTGGAGCCGCTGCCGCCCGGCCTGACGCCCGACGTGGCGATCACCCTGGCCCTGGCGGGCGTGGCTCTGCAAGCGGTGCACGACGCGCACATCAAGATTGGCGACCGCGTGGCCGTCTTCGGACTGGGCGCGATCGGGCTGCTGGCGATCCAACTGGCGCGGCTGGATGGCGCGGCGTGGATTGACGCGATTGATCCGCTGCCGGGCCGCCGCGCGCTGGCCGCGCAGTTCGGCGCAGACCGGACGCTCGATCCCGCCGCCGGAGACGTGGCCTACGCCATCAAGACAGCCAGCCCACAGCGCGGCGCGGATGTCGCCATCGAGCTTTCGGGCAGCGACGCGGCCCTGCACGAAGCGGTGCGCAGCGTGCGCGTGGCGGGGACGGTCGTCGCAGGGGGCTTCTACCAGGGCGGCGCGGGGGCGCTGCGCCTGGGCGAGGAGTGGCACCACAACCGCGTGACGATGGTCTCCAGCATGGGCGTGTGGGACTGCCCGCACCGCGACTATCCCGCCTGGGATCGGGCGCGCGTCCACGCAACGGCCACGCGCCTGCTGGCGGAGGGACGGCTGCGGGCCGACGGCCTGATCAGCCACCGCTTCCCCTTCATGCGGGCAGCGGATGCCTACGCGCTGATCGATCAGCACCCGGCGGACGCGGTCAAAGTCGCGCTCACCTACGAGCCCGCCTGACCCGGCGCTGGCGATCATGATCGGTGACCGCTCGTAGGGGAGGGTTTGCGAACCCTCCCCACCTGGCGCGCATTGCCTGTCTTGAATGTCAAATCCCGTTGGGCGGTCACCTAGGGGAGACAAACTATCTGGCCCTGCCCAGAAGCTCCGCTGCCCTCTCTTTACACCGCGAAGAGAGGGCAGATCAAGCGCAGCCAGGCTGGGGGGTGAGGCTGACTGGCGGCCTCTCAATCCCCCCAGCAGGGACAGTTTATTAGATGATGTTCAGGCCGTCCAGCAGGACAAGCGTCACCAGGAGCGGCGTGACGAACTTGACCACGCCGAAGAAAGCCCCGATCACGCGCTCGTTCCGCAGAGCGCCGTCGTTGCTCAGGGCGCGCTGCACCTGGTCATGGCCCCACACCCAGCCGACAAACAGGCTCAGGAACAGCCCGCCTACCGGCAGCAGGACATTGGATGTGGCGTAATCGTACAGGTCGAACATCGTCTTGTCGAAGACCTTGAAATCGGACATCGTGCTGTTCGACAGCGCAGCGGGCGCACCGACCAGCACCAACATGCCCACCGTCAGCAGCGTGGCCTTGACGCGCGAAAGGCCGAGCCGCTCGTTGAGCACGGCAACGGGCACCTCAAACAGCGAGAGCATGGCCCCCGTCGCGGCGATAGCCGTCAGGATGAAGAAGAAGACGATGAAGACCTCGCCGAGCGGCATCGAAGCGAACACCGCCGGAATGGTGATGAACAGCAGCGACGGGCCAGCGTCGGGGCTGAAGCCGAAAGCGAACACCGCCGGGAAAATGGCTATGCCCGCCAGCAGCGACACCGACAGGTCAGCGAGCATCACCTTGCTGGCCGTAGCGGGGATGTCCTGGTTGCGCCGGAAGTAGCTGCCATAGGTGATCATCGTGCCCATGCCAATGGACAGCTTGAAGAAGGCCAGGCCCATCGCCACCAGCATGACCTTGCCGCTCAGCTTGCTGAAATCGGGACGCAGGAGGAATTTCACGCCCTCGCCCGCACCGTCAAGGGTCAGGCTGCGCACGCAGACGGCGATCAGCAGCACGAACAGCACCGGCATCAGGCGCTTGGTCGTGCGCTCGATGCCCTTCGACACGCCCAGCATAATGATCGCACTGACCATCGCCAGGACTATCCACTGCCAGATCAGCGACTGCCAGGGGTCGGTCGCCATGCCGTTGAAGACGCTGGATGTCTTGGTTGGATCGGTGGAGAGAATCGAGCCAGTCAGGGCTTTGAAGATGTAGGCGAACACCCACCCTGCGACCTCGGTGTAAAAGGCCAGGATCAGAAAGGCGGCCACGCAGCCCGCCGCACCGATCAGCCACCACGGTTGGCGCTTGGGGGCCAGCACGCGCAGCGTCTGAATGGCGTCGGCGCGCGCACGGCGGCCCAACATCTGCTCCGAGATCATCACCGGCAGCCCAACGAGCAGCGTGGCAATGATGTAGACCAGGATGAAAGCTGCGCCGCCGTTTTCGCCGGTCAGATAGGGGAACTTCCAGATGTTGCCCAGGCCAACTGCTGAGCCGAGGGTGGCGGCCAGTACACCCATGCCGGTGGTGAAACCGTCACGGGCGACCAGCCCTTTGGCACTACGTTTAGCGCCCTTCTTCTGAGTATGACTCGTCATTATGCCAGTCTCCTACAAAAATCCCGACCAGGCTGCGCAGTCTGGCCGGGGACAGCGAAAAGAAAGCTAAAATGTGAGCGGCTTCACAAGCTGCGCGAACCATAGCAAGTAAAGGGCGTTCTGTCAACCGATCGCACTGGGAACATTCCACAATGGGAGCGAGATTCCTGAGCCGCAGAGGCGCGGAGGACACAGAGGTTGTTGGTAGAGCGCGTGTGAAGCGCTGTTGCCTTCACCAATCATCAACAGCCGAGAAGCGAAAGGCAAGAGTCTGTTGTAGTTCTTCTCTGTGCTCTCTGCGTCTCAGCGGTGCTGTTCTGCCCGAAGGCCGAGATGCGCCCGCCGCGCGTGGGATACGTTCTCGAAGGGCGGGCGTCACTCTGCCGCCCGCCTCATAACGCCAGCGGCTCCGGCTCACGCTTCAGCGCGTCCCTGGCCTCCTCACCCACAGGGGACTGATCAACAACCGCGTAATCGGGTAGCTCGCTCTCCAGGCGGCGCATGCGCGGCCAGGCGTAGAACGCCGCGCCCGCCACCGCGCTGATCAGCCCGTTGATGACGAACAGCAGGCCCATCCCCGCCCCCGGCTCGCTGCCGACCAGCGGCGCGACCAGTTCCCAGCCCGTCCCGCCGACCGCCGGCTCCAGCGCGCGGTCGGCCAGCGGCCCGGCCAGCAGGTAGGCCAGCGGCGTAGCAAGCATGGCGAGCTGCATGATCGCGGCGAACACCCGGCCCTGCATGTCGGGCGGGGTCTTGGCCTGCACCAGCGAGAACAGCGGCGCGTTGATCATCGGGTTGGGCAGCAGATAGAGGAACATGACAACCGCCAGCGCGAGGGGTGTGCGGGCGATGCCCAGCAGCGCCAGAAACAGCGCCTCGACGATGATCGCCGAAAACACGACGTGCATCCGTTTCGACTTGATCGTCCAGACGCTCATCAGCGCGCCGCCAACGACCATCCCCAGGCTGAGCAGCGCCAGCAGCGTGCCCAGCGTCGCCTCGCTGCCGGTCAGCAGCAGGACATAGGGCACGATCATCACGCCGGTCATATTGCTCAGGAAATTGAGCAACGTCGCGAACAGGAGCAGGTAGAACATCGGGCGCAGCTTCCACATCAGCGCGAAGCCGGAGAGCATTTCCTGCCACACCGACCCGCTGGCGGCGCGGCCCTCGTCGGTCTGCGCCGGACGCGGGATGCGCACCGAAGCTACAACCGCGACAGCTACCAGGAAGGTGATGATGTCTACGGCGATGATGCCCGTCACGCCGATCGCCGCGAACAGGACCCCGGCCAGCATCGGCGCGACCAGCCCCGCCGCCGGCCCGGTGACCTGCTGGATGGCGTTGGCGCGGTCGCGCACGGCGTCGGGGATGAGCTGGGTGACCGACGCGCTGAATGCCGGCCCCTGGAACATGCTGAAAGTGGCCTGCCAGACGGTCAGGACGTACAGAATCCATAGCTCGAAGGTGCCGGTAGCGAGTGTGATCAACAGAATGAAGGTCGCCAGTGCCTGGCCGGCGTCAGACACGATCAGGACGCAGCGGCGATCCCAGCGATCGGCCAGCACCCCGGCGAAGCTGGTCGCCAGGATGCGCGGCAACATGCCGAAAAAGCCGACCAGCGCCAGCGGCGTGACCTGCCCGGTATCGTTGAAGACCTTGATGCCCACCGCCAGCTCGGTCATCTGGCTGCCGATGTAGGAAAAGGTCTGGGTGAGGATCAGAATGTAGAAGGTTCGAATCGAGGTTGTCTGGGCCATGCGCGTCCTTCCATGCTCAGCGTCCTGCGGGGCAGGGATAGATGCCAACAGCAATCTATACGCACGCGGCGCGCTGAGGGTGCGCTCCCCACCGATTCCGCCGTCCGGCCCGCCTGGGGAACGTATTTTGATCTTGCCAAACACGGCGTCTTGGTCTATACTGTGGGCCAGTTGAGCCATGCGGGCGTGGTTCAGTGGTAGAACGTCTCCTTGCCAAGGAGAAGGTCACGGGTTCGAATCCCGTCGCCCGCTCAGCACAAGCCGCCAGCCCTGCGCGTGGCGGTTTTTGTTTCCCCGCACGGTTTATACTATACCTGAAACGCCCGCCTCGGATACAATGGAGTCACCTGGCACAGGAGGGACGCCATGACCCCCACCGTCTTGAGCATTGATGCCATCGTCTCTGACCCCGCGATTCGCGGCGGACGCCCCAGCATCGCCGGGCGCACCGTGACCGTTGCCGACCTGGTGGCGCGCTATCTGAGATGGGGCACAACCCCGGAGGAATTGGCCGCTCAGTTCAAGCTGACGTTGGGGCAGGTACACGCGGCCCTGGCCTACTACTACCTGCACAAGAGCGCCCTTGACGAGGAGATGTGCCGCGACCAGGACCTGGCCGACCGGCTACAGGCGGAGTTAGCCGAGCAGGGGAAGCTGGGACGCCTTGACTGAGCTACGCTTCTACTTCGATGAGAGCGTAGACCTCGCCGTGAGCGAGCAGCTTGCGCTTGCGGGTCTCGATGTTGTCTCGGCTCACAGCTTGACCACGTTGGGCGACAAAGACCCTCAGCACCTGCAGCGAGCTGTCCAGATGGGACGCGTGTTGTGCACCTGCGACGTGGACTTCGTGATCCTGGCCCAGCAAGGCACCGCGCATACTGGCATAGTCTATGGGGCAATGCAGCGCATATCCGTTGGTGACTGGATACGCTACCTGCGTCGTCTGCACGCGATGAAGACCGCAGAGGAGGTTGAAGGATTGGTCTTCTACGTGAAACGCTGACCCCGTAGAGGGCACTAGTCTTCGTCTCTTTGCAGAACGTGCCCCGTCTTCCAAGGCGGGCGTGGTTCAGTGGTAGAACGTCTCCTTGCCAAGGAGAAGGTCACGGGTTCGAATCCCGTCGCCCGCTCAGCACAAGCCGCCAGCCCTGCGCGTGGCGGTTTTTGTTTGTGAGGGTGCCATAGCGCATGTTCACAACACTTCGTACAACACTTGTGTTGTAAAAGTGTTGTAGTACGCGCCCAAAGCAAAAGCCCCGTCCGGCAATGTAGCGGCGGGGCTTAGTTTGCTATACTCAGTGCCGTCAGGTCGCTGCAATCGGCCTGGCCTTGCCCTGGGTTGTGCAACCAACGCCGGGGCTTCTTCTTTTGAGGTGCACTGCTTCTATTCTTCAAGAATGAACGTTAGGTGTGTCTTGCCGCCCCAACCTAGGCAACCCCCCGGCGCTTCCTCACGACTCTTAAGCGTGTAACCCTTCGAGAGCCACTTTTCCACCGCGCTTTCAATGCGCTTGTTGTTAGGGTTCCCAAACATACCATAGGAAATGGAGATAACCTTCACTTTACGTTTGCCCATACTACTGCCTCCTCACCTGCTGGGATACACTGTGCTAGCGCGAACGGCGGGCGCGGCAACAGGTTAGGACGCGCGCAGCCAGAACTCGAGCCCTACCCACCAGGGCATATGCTCCTCGCATGGCACCCCGTCGCCGTCTCTGTCAAGGCCCTTGTTGCCAGCGGCCAGGCAAGCGTAGGCTTGTTCGCACGTCAACTGGCTGCACGTGTAATTCAAACCAGGACAGCCCGCTATACCGGGCGCGGTGGTGGGTACGGCTGGCTGTGCGCAGCTGGGCAGGGCCACCGGCGCTGCCGGGGCGGTGCGCGTCGGAGGCTGGCAACGCTGCCCTCTGCTGTGACAAGCCAGCCCGCAACCCACATGCCATTTGCGAGGTACAGCCAGTCACCGTATACCTTCGGCGCATCGTCTGCCCGGCGGCAAGAGTGCTGACGATTGGGTAGTCGGGTGTTCAGGGCTGCCGCGCAGGTTCATAGGTTGCTGGTAGCTCTACAGTCACGTTGCAGACTGTTGTCTACCCGGCGGCATGGATGTTGAAGACACTCGGCGTGTAGCAGTTGCCGTCATCGTGGGCGCAGCGTAGCCGACGGTGAAAGTCCGTGTAGGCGTAAACGTGGCAGACGGCGTATAGGTCTGTGTCGGCGTGAACGTTGCCGATGGTGTGAGGGTGGCTGTGGGGGTAGACGGGCGCGTAGCCGACGGTGTGAAAGTCCGCAGGCGTAGCCGTAGCGGATGGCGTGAAAGTCGGCGTGAGTCAGTGTAGCGGTCGCCGTATGGGTTGGCGCGGAGTGCTCGACGGTGTCAAGGCCAGCACAGTCGCAGTCGCCTGCTTGACAAAGTCGCCGTACTGGTCGCGTTGTAGCCGACTATCCCGACGAATTGCCCCACGCTGAAAACCACGCTGCAAAGTAGTAATGAGACAGTCCCCGCAACGAGAATCATACAGCCGCGCTTAAGCTGCCCGGCAGACCGGTAGGTTCGAACGAGCCTGGTCAGTAGGTTGCCTTCGGCGGTTGTACTTGACGATAGACGGCGTGGTGATGGCGGTTTCAGCCGACAGCGGCCTTTCCTGACTTGGCTGTCGCTTTGCCATAACCTCCTCCGAACACAAGGGCGCGCCCCCATATCAGCACTAGCACACGCGCCCCGCTGTATCAACCCTGAGATACTCGCCGCGCACCAAGGCGTTCTAAGTAACTCATAGTGGGCGACCTTCCACCCAAGCTTGCCTACATCATACAACAGAACCGTCGTGTCTCCAAGCAGAACGGTAGCAAACAACAGCAGTGCAGGAGAAGATCAGATGATACGAGGCGCGCATCCGGCACTGGCTGCGTGTTTGTTCTTGCTGCAGGCGGTCGTCAGTATCTCCCACGCCCTACCCGCTGCCGTCCACTCCCAACCGCCGGCAGATGTTGGTCGTCAGGATGCCGGGGATGGTCTGCACCTGGGCGGCAATGACCGTACCCCCGCTGACCTGGTGGCGCACTACTTGACGCGGGGCGCAGACTCCTGTTGCAGCGGGCGCGGCGCTCACCTAGCCGCCCGCACCTCGCGCAGCCAGGCCAATGCTTCCGGGTTCCTGCCCCAGGTCGTCTGCGCATCAAAGGCATAATGAATCGCTTCGTCCTCGTCGCCGATGCCCACGAACGGAGGCAATCGCCTGGGCAGCGATTTCTTCCCCATCAGGTAGTCCGGGACAAAGCGGTTCGACCGGATGGCTCGCTTCAACTGAGTCGTAGCTGCTTTGGTCGGCCCCTGCTGCTCGAACGTCGCCAGGGCGCGCGTGTACGCCAGGGCAGCCGTGGATTCATCATACCTGTCCAGCAGGGCAGCAAGCTCGTCGTAGCGGCGCAGCTCGAGCAGGAGATTGGCCAGGGCGTAGCGAATGCCCTGGTTGTCGTTGGGGTTCAGGCGCAGCATGTCCTGGTAGTGGGCCGCCGCCTCTTCGCGCTGTCCCAGCCGGTAGAGGCAGTTCGCCAGGCCCGCGCGCGCCCGCATATACGGGCGGGTTTCAAAGATGCCCCAGAAGTGACCGGCGTTTTCCTCAAAGAACTCCTTACCCAGCGCGCGCTCCCCGGCGGCCACAGCTTCCTCGTACCACAGCCTGGCCTCGTTGGGAGTCTTGGTCGCCTCCTCCGCGAGCAGCACGTAAGCGTCTGCGCAGTCTTTCGAGATCTTCAACGCCTTGCGCGCCAGGCGAATGCGGCGGGCACCTTGAGCATCCCACGCCTGGTACATGATGTCCTGGGCCTGTTGCAGCGGAGTGCTAGCCGGCGCGCTCGGCGGCGGCTGACCAGACGCCACCAGTTTTTCCATGAAGGCGTTCAGCTCGTCAATGTTGGCGAACTCCTGCTGGCTCAGCAGTCTGTCCAGGTCGGACATTGTCTTCTCTAGCGCGCGGCGGTCAGGGGACGCTTTCAGCGGCGACTTTGACCCTGACGCGGGCTGGCGCTGCATCGAGACCTTCTTGTGCAAGCGTTTGCGTGTCATGGCTGCCTCTTTCTTGAACCAGCAATCAGGCTTCCTATGGTCTGATACTCCAACACCCCCCATGCGTATAATCTAATAGAGAGAGCGCAGCAGCGCCGAGGGATGCGAGCGATGAAGCTCAAGTGCCCCAACTGTGGCGAGCCTGTCCCGGCTGAGAACATCAATATCCAGGAGATGCTGGCCCTGTGCAGCGCGTGCCAGCAGGTGTTTGAGTTCGACAGAAGCGCCGTCGCGCGCAAAGCAAAACGTCGCCAGCTCAAGCCTCCCCCGCGCGTTCACATTCGTGACGATCCTGACAGCCTGGAGCTATCCTACCGGTTTGCGCTTGGCCCCGGCCCGAAGATCGGTCTGGTGATGGCAACCTTGGGCGCTGTGACATGCACAGCACTCTTCGCCAAAGCCTGCGCCAGCAACGAGTCCTCTGGGTTACTGCTGGCTCTCGGCCTGGCAGTTCTGATCTACCTGTACATGATGGCTGTCTTTGTCACCACAACGACCACCATTAGGGTTGATGACGATAGTCTGGAAGTCCGCAGCGGCCCCCTACCGTTCCCCATCAAGGACGACAAGACCCTGAGCACTGCCGACATCAGGCGGGTGTTCTTTGAGCAAACCCACGAGTCCCTGCCGCCCTTCGTGCTCACCCATCACGTCTACGCGGAACTGCAAACCGGAGAGCAAGTCCCGATCGTCACCTCTCTGCCCCGTTCCTATGCCCACTACATCGCGCATACACTCGACAACTATCTGCAGGACATCACAGGAGACGCCATGCCGTCAGGCGATGATCGCCTTGGCGACACCGCACAGCCAGATACGCTGGATGAGGGCGCACCAGGGTATCGCCAGCATTGGTCAGATTAAGCTCACTCTTGTGTAGATCGGCCACACCCTCACGCCCTACCCGCTGCCGTCCACCTCGACCGCCAGGCAGGTGTTGGTCGTCAGGATGCCGGGGATGGTCTGCACCTGGGCGGCGATGACCGTGCCCATCGCCTCCAGGTCGCCCGCCTCGACAATGGCGATAGCGTCGAATTCACCAAAGGTCATCTCCGCCGTGCGCACAGCCTTGACCCGGTGCAGGTGACGGACAACCGACGTGATCTCTCCGGTGCGCACTTTGATCAGCACATACGCCTTCATGCAGCTACCCTCCTTGACCGCGCGGACGCAGATAGACGAACCAATAGACGAGCGCCACCAGCACTGCCCCACCAATAATATTGCCGATGGTGACTGGTAGCAGATTGTCAATTAAGAAACCGCGCACCGTCAGGCCGGACAGATCAAGGTCGGCGGCATGGGCGGCCACCCACGACGCATCAAACTCTTGAATGACCAGCCCGCGCGCGATGAAATACATATTGGCCACACTGTGCTCGAATCCCGCCGCGACGAATGCTGAGATCGGAAAGATGATGGCCGCGATCTTGTCAATAGTGCTGCGCGCGCTGAAGGTCAGCCAGACAGCCAGGCAGACCAGCGCATTACACATGATGCCCAGGGCAATGGCCTGCCCGAAGTCCAGATTACACTTGGCGGCGGCGATCTTCAGCGCCGTGCGCCCGACCTCACCGCCCGCCGGGCCAAAGCGGTACTGCCCCGACCAGAAGACCAGCACCACTGTCCCCAGCGCGCCGACCAGGTTGCCTATGTAGACAATAATCCAGTTGCGCAGCAGCCCCCTGGTAGAGACCCTGCCCGCCGCCCAGGCCATGACGATCAGGTTGTTGCCGGTGAATAGCTCAGCCCCGGCCACAACGACCAGAATCAGGCCCAGGCAGAAGGCCAGCCCGCTGAGCAGACGGCCCATCCCGTAAGGCAGCCCCTCGCCGGAAACGGCGACGGTGGAGAACACAGCACCCAGGGCAATGAACGCCCCGGCCAGCACAGCCAGCGCGAACATAGACGGCGCGGGCATCTCCGCTTTGGCCGCGCCCACGTACTCGGCGCGATAGGCCATCTCAGCGGGAACTAATGCGTCAATCTTAAGCTGACTTTCCATACTCCCTCCTGGCCCACAGGGCGGCCAATGCACGGATGCACACAAAGTCTGCTGGCGAGCAGACGCGATTTTCTCTCATCATACTGGAAGTGCAGGCCCAACACATAGGACAATACTCCACCAAGCGGCTGCGGCTCCTCACGTCTTGGCGCCAATTTTGCCTTTACAGGGCTTGCGAAGCGTGGTATAACGGTGCTACCCTGCCGTGCGCGTGATCCGCACATCGGTTTTGAGCCAACACCCAAACCCGGGGTATCCAGGTCAAGGCACAGACGCATTAGGATTCGTCCAAAGCCGATGTGCCTGCTAGATACCCACCTGCGAAAGCAGGTTCAAAACGTAGCGGCACACGGCATGGCGGGAGCCATTATCCCACGCCCGGCCTCATCACCGGGCGTTTTTTCGCCCCGGCATCGGCCCCCGGTCAGATCAAACCTATTCTTTGTTACTCTCTTACAATACAAGTCTCGCCTTGATTCCGGGCCGGTGACTCGTTATACTGGTCAGACCTATCCGGTTAATGCCCACTATCAGGACACCGACGAGAGATGCAGCGAGAACGCGTCGCCGATGACATCTACGTCTTCACCAGCGAGCTATATGCCCAAGTCACCGCCGGAGCGATCCTCACCACCGAAGGGACCATCCTCATTGACACCCTGGTCTTCCCCGAAGAGGCCCGCGCCATCCGGCACTTCCTGGAAGACCGGCTCAACAGCCCGGTTCGCTACGTGATCAACACGCACTACCACGCCGACCACACCTACGGCACCTGCTTCTTCCCGGATGCGCAGCTTGTCACCCACGCGCGCTGCTACGACTTGCTGGACACGCGGGGGCGCGAAGGGTTGGCCGCCGCCCAGCACAGCACCAGCGAATTGCGCGAGGTGCACATTGTGCTGCCGCACATGGTCTTCGACGGCGGCACGCTGAGCGTGCGCCTGGGCAACAAGACCGTCGAGCTACGCCACTCGCCCGGCCACAGCCCGGACTCCGTCGTCTGCCTGGTGCGCGAGGATCGCGTGCTGTTCGCCGCCGATACGATGATGCCCGTGCCCTACTTCGTGGACGGTAGTTACGATGACTTCGTGGCCAGCCTGCACGCGCTGCAAAACGGCGGCTTCGAGAATGTGGTGCAGGGACATGGAGAAGTGATTCTGCGCGGAGAGGTCGAGGAGGTCATCCAGGGGCACCTCGGCTACCTGTCGCTGATCCGCCGTCACGTCGAGCGCGTCCTCGACCGGGGGCTGCCACCGGAGGCGCTCAACACGGTCACCATCGAGGAATGCGGCAAGAGCCGCATTCCGCTCAACGGGCTGGTTCAGGACTTGCACCAGGCCAACATGCACGCCCTCTATCATGATCTGGTTGCCCAGCGGCGGGGCCGCGCGTGAGCCATTTGCGGGCCAGTCATTGCCCACGCACAGAGAGAAAAACAAGACCCCAGTCTGCTGGACTGGGGTCTGTGTATCATAGCGGGGGCAGGATTCGAACCTGCGACCTCCGGGTTATGAGCCCGACGAGCTGCCACTGCTCTACCCCGCATCGTAGCGAGTACTATACCAGAGCGACTGCCCACAGTCAAGGCTGAATCGCCCGCGCACCCTGGATCATCTCGCCCGCAGCGCGTATACTGGGCGGGGCACCGGCTATTGGATTCACGCGAGCAGACCCATGACTTCTCTCGACTCCTCACCCGAAATTCTCCCGCTGGAGGTGCAAACCGGCGAGCGGCTCCGGGCGCGCGGCCTGACCCTGGCCGTCGCCGAATCGAGCACGGGCGGGCTGATTGCCAAATGCCTGACCGACATCTCCGGCAGCTCCGCTTACGTGATCGGCGGCGTGATCGCCTACGCCGACTCCGTCAAAGAGCGGCTGTTGGGCGTCCAGGCGGAGACGCTGCGCGCACATGGCGCGGTCAGCGCGCCCGTCGCGCAACAGATGGCCGAGGGCGTGCGCGCACTCCTGGGGACGGACCTGGCGATCAGTGTGACGGGCATCGCCGGGCCGACGGGTGCCACGCCCACCAAGCCCGTCGGGCTGCACTTCGTCGGGCTGAGCGCCGCCGAAGGAGCCTGGGTGCGCCGCCACGTGTTCGCCGGTGACCGGCGCAGCATCCGCCAGGCCGCCGCTGACGCAGCCCTGCAACTGCTGCTGGATTACCTGGACGGGAAGCTGTGAAGTTCTGCATGACCACGGTTGAAGCCACCTTCACGCCGGATGGCTGGCCGGTTCCGCGCAGTGTGACCTGGGAGGGCGAGCGGCTGCCCGTCGTTGACACCGGGCGGCGCTGGCGGGCCGCCGACGGCGTGCACGTCCTGGCGCTGGTGGCCGATGGGCGCGTCTTCGAGCTGCACACCAACGGGTCGCTGTGGCGGGCAGCGGTCGTCTCCACGCCGCCGCACCTCGCCTGAAAGGATCACTGCTGAGGCGCAGAGGACACAGAGAAGCACTCTGAAGGTTCCTTGCCTTTCTCCGCGCTCTCTGCGTCTTTGCGGTTCAAGAATTTCGCCCCCAGCGAGTCATTGACATTATCGGCGAACCTCCCTATAGTGATGTCAAGATCAGGGAATTGATTGAGGCGGGCAAGTTCAGAGCAATCATTGATTGCACTTATCCCCTGGAGCAGATCGTCTAGGCGCACCGCTATGTGGGCCAGGGGCACAAGAAGGGAAACGTGGTGATCACAGTGCTGCAAAACGGACAAGCGCCATGAAAGCCGTTGTCTACGAACGATACGGCCCGCCCGAAGTGCTGCGCCTGGTCGAGATAGCGAAACCTGCGCCGAAGGATAACGAGGTCCTGATTCGCGTTCATGCGACGACCGCCACCAAAGGCGACGTGCGAATGCGCAGCTTCACGGTTCCGCGCGCGCAGTGGCTACCCGCCCGGCTGTATCTGGGCATCAGGAAACCCGCGCCGCTCGATTCTCGGTATGGAACTGGCCGGAGAAGTCGAGTCGGTCATCCAAACATCACGCGCTTCCAGGTCGGTGACCTGGTTTTTGCCTCAACTTTCGGCAATTTCGGCGGGTATGCCGAATACAAGTGTATGCCGGAAGATGGGCTGATCGCGATCAAGCCGGATCATGTGAGTTATGGCGAAGCGGCAGCGGTGGTCGGTGGGGGGATGACGGCTTTACTGTGCATGAAGAGAAAGCCGACATTCAGCCAGGCCAGACGGTGCTGATCTACGGTGCTTCGGGGGCGGTCGGCACAAATGCCGTGCAGCTTGCCCACCACTGGGGCGCAGTCGTAACCGGCGTATGCAGCACCGCGAATCTTGGTAGTGCGCGGGCTGGGGGCCGATCATGTCCTCGACTACACGCAGGGGAGGACTTTACCCAACACGGCGAAACCTATGATGTCATTTTTGACGCCGTAGCCAGTTTTCCGCCTGCGCGCGCGCGAAAAAGGCGCTCAAACCGGCGGGTATCTACCTGAATGTCCACAAGGACTCACATGGGAGTGGCGGGCGGATCGAACGCAGTGAGGCACTGTTGGCGCTCAAAGACCTGTTGGAAGCCGGTACGCTGAAGCCGGTCATTGACCGCACCTACCTGCTTGAACAGATCGTCGAGGCCCACCGCTATGTGGACCCGGGGTCACAAAAAGGGCAATGTCGTTATCACGGTGGCAGAGCTGACTGCGCAAACACAATTCACCTTGAGAAGAGGATAATGATCTCACATAGACGGATCGCCCTTGTAGGGGTGCTATACATCATTGGGACGGTTGCAGGTGTCTGAGCGTTGTAACAGCAGGATCTATCCTGGATGATTCAGCTTATCTGACCGAAATCTCTGAAAACCGAGAGCAGTTCGTATCAGGTGCGCTTCTTGTGCTAACGATGGGTCTGGCCCTGGCCATGGTTTCGGTTATTATTTTCCCATCCTGAAGAAGCAGAATGAGATTCTGGCTGTTGGGTATGTTGTTTTTCAGGGGAGCGCTTGAAACTGCTACCTACCTTGCTTCCGTGATCATCTGGCTGATGCTGCTAGCGACTAAGCCAGCAATTTGTCAAAGCAGGCCTCCGGATGCTTCCTACTTTCAGACGCTGGGCGCTTCATTGAAGGATGTCAATGAGTGGGTTGAGTGAGCTTATCGCCATCGTTTTTCCCCTGAGCGCCCTGATACTCTATTACGTGCTGTATCGATCCAGACTCATTCCGCGCTGGATATCGGGGTGGGGTCTCCTGGCACTCATACCGTACTGTGCTGCAGCCTTCCTGGCTTTGTTTGACGTCATCGAGCCTGCGGGCGGGTCCGGGGACGCGCTGAAGATGCCCTGGGCTTGCAAAGAAATGGTAATGGCCCTATGGCTGATCGCTAAAGTTCAACCCATCTGTAGTTTCCAGGTCGGCCAAAACAGAGGTGTCATGACCGTGTGCCTATTTTTCCACGATGCCCGGAGCATCATAATGCGCATGTGTCGCTTGCCGTGGTCGGAGGGATTCCGGCGATGGCGTTGCGCGCGTGAGTAGCGCCCGCGCCACAAGACCACGGCAAGCAAACCGTCGAGAGCAGCAATCGGCGGTTTTGTTTTGGGAGAGTGATCGGTGATCCAGTTTTTCGGTGATCAGTCGTCGGTGATCAGTCGTCAGTCTGGGGACATCCTCAGGCCAGTCCGTGATTTCGCCGCCGGAGAGCTGACCACGACCACTGACGAACGGCCTCCCAGGTGGACTCAACGCGCTCGCCGCCGAAAACTGACAGCCAATCACTGATCACTCGCGTATTGTTCGCCATCACGCCGCCTGTTACAATGTCCGCCGGTCAGCCGACCGCACGCACACAAAAGGGGACACCATGCCTGAGCACATTCACGTTTCTGTCGCCTGGCCCTACGCCAACGGCGATCTGCACGCCGGGCACCTGGCCGGGGCCTACCTGCCCGCCGACATCTTCGCCCGCTTCCACCGGCTGAAGGGCAACCATGTGCTGATGGTCAGCGGATCGGACGCGCACGGCACGCCGATCACCGTCGAAGCTGACCGGCTGGGCCTGTCGCCGCGCGCGGTCTTCGAGCACTACCATCACCGCTTCCTGGTCACGCAGCAGCGCATCGGCATCAGCTACGACCTGTTCACCCACACCGACACCGAGAATCACCACCACATCGCCCAGGACATCTTCCGGCGGCTGCTGGAGCGCGGCTACCTCTACACCGAGAAGCAGCGCCTGCTCTACAGCGAGACCGAGGGGCGCTTCCTGCCCGACCGCTACGTGGAGGGCACCTGCCCCGTCTGCGGCTACGCCGACGCGCGCGGCGACCAGTGCGACAACTGCGGCAACCTGCTCGACGCCGTAGACCTGATCAACCCGCGCAGCAAGACCGATGGCAGCACGCCGGTGATCCGCGAGACAGAGCACTACTTCCTGAACCTGCCCGCCTTCATTGACGAACTGCGCGCCTACCTCAACGATCCCGTCAAGGCGCAGACCTGGCGTCCGAACGTGCTGCGCGTCTCGCAGAACAAGGTTGAAGACCTCAAGGGCCGCCCGATCACGCGCGACATCGCCTGGGGCATCGCCGTCCCGCTGGAGGGGTGGGAAGACAAGCGCATGTACGTCTGGTTCGAGGCGGTGATGGGCTACTTCACGGCCAGCGTCGAATGGGCGCGCAACAGCGGTCAGCCCGATGCCTGGAAGCGCTGGTGGTACAATCCCGCAGCGAAGATTTACAACTTCATCGGCAAGGACAACATCGAGTTCCATACCATCATCTGGCCAGCGGAACTGAAGGGCATTGACGGGCTGTACGCCGCTGACGGAGACGGCCCGATCTCGCTGCCCTACGACGTGCCTGCCAACGAGTTCATGAACATCGAGGGCCAGCAGTTCTCCAAGAGCCGCAACTGGGCAATCTGGGTGCCGGACATTCTCGACCGCTACGATCCCGACCCGATCCGCTACTACATCGCCATGACCTTCCCCGAAAGCCGCGACTCCGACTGGAGCTGGGGCGGCTTCATCACCCGCAACAACACAGAGCTGCTGGCCGCCTGGGGCAACCTGGTCAACCGCGTGCTCAAGTTCGCGCACAAGCACTTCGACGGCGCGGTGCCCGATCCCGGCGCTCTGCGGGCGATGGATGAGGAGATCATCGGCAAAGTGGAGGGTGGCTTTGAGACGGTCGGCGGGCTGCTGGCGGCGGTACGCCTGCGCGATGCGCTGACCGAAGGCATTGCCCTGGCCCGCGAGGTCAACGCCTACCTGGACCGCGCGCCCTGGTTCAAGGTGGTCAAAGAAGACAAGGCGACGGCGGCGACGACGATTTACACCGCCCTGCGCTGTATTGACAACCTCAAGACGCTGCTGGCACCCTTCCTGCCCTTTACCTCGCAGCAGGTGCACGAGTTTCTGGGCTATGATGGCACGCTCTTCGGCGAGCAGCGCATCGAGACGTTCCAGGAACGCGAGCGCCCCCACGAGGCGCTGACCTATCACGTGGATGAGCGCGTCGTCGGGCGCTGGGAGCCGAGCGCGCTGCCGGTCGGGCAGGCGTTGCGCGAGCCACAGCCGCTCTTCCGCAAGCTAGAGCCGACGCTGATTGACGAGGAGCGCGCCCGCCTGGGCCAGCCGCGCGAAGCGGAGACTCAGCCGGGGTGGGAATCGTAACCCCCAGGGGCGGAGGAAGCCGCATGACCCGTCGCGCAGAGGGGGCAGTGCTGGCCGTCATCCTGGCCGCGTATCTGGCGCTGGCCGGGCTGTACGCGGCCCGCACGCCCGACTGGCAGGCCCCCGACGAGCCAGCGCACTACAACTACGTGCGCCAGATCGCTGACGAGGGCCGCCTGCCGGTCATCGCCCCTGGCGACTGGCAGCAGGAGTACCAGGAAGCGCTCAAAGCCAGCGGCTTCGACCCGGCCCTGCTCGACCGGCTGGATACCGTCCAGTACGAGGATCACCAGCCGCCGCTCTACTACCTGCTGCAAACACCCGTCTACGCGCTGTCCGGCGGCGACCTGCTGGCCCTGCGCCTGGCCTCGGTGCTGCTCGGCGCGGGTGCGGTGATCGGAGCGTGGGCGGTCATTCGCGCGGCGCTGCCAGGCCGGATGAGTCTGGCCCTGGCCGGAGCGGGCTTCGTCGCCTTCCTGCCGCAGCGATTGAGCATCGCTGCCAGCGTCAACAACGACGCGCTGGCCGATCTGGTCGTCGCGCTGACGCTGTGGGCGGTGGTCGTCTACCTGCGCGGTGCACAGCGCGTCCCTCCGCTGGCGCTCGGCGTCCTGGCCGGGATCGCCCTAATCACCAAGGCGACGGTCTACTTCCTGGCCGGCATCGTCGTGCTAGCCGTCCTGCTGCGCTGGCGGCGCGAGCGCTGGCTGCCGCGTACCGCCGCCGCGCACCTGGCGGCAGCGATTCTGCCCGCGCTGCTGATCGGCGGCGTGTGGTGGGCACGCAACCTGGATACCTACGGCGGCACTGACTTCACGGGGCTGGATCGTCATGACGCGGTGACCGTTGGGCAACTGCGCACGGACGAGTA
This sequence comes from Aggregatilineaceae bacterium, assembly GCA_040767545.1. GTDB lineage: Bacteria > Chloroflexota > Anaerolineae > Aggregatilineales > Aggregatilineaceae > UBA2029. The sequence goes on from JAXGOK010000004.1 coordinate 75,773, forward strand.
CATCGAGAACACGCTCGGCGGCAGCGAGCGGCAGTACGTCGAGAACCTGCTGACGACGACGTTTCATAGCTTTTGGGGGCAATTCGGCTGGATGGCCGTGCCCTTGCCCGCAACCGTGTACCGCACCCTGTGGGTGATCACGCTGGGGCTGCTGACGGGCGCGGCGATCTACGCCTGGCACGAGCGATTCCCGCGCACCCTCGACGGGCCGGAGCGCGACGCGCTGATCGTCTTCGCCGCCGTGACCGTCCTGGTGATCGCTGCGTTCGCCTGGTACAACCGCGATTTCGTGCAGTTCCAGGGCCGCTATCTCTACCCAGCGTTGATCCCGCTGGCGCTGATTGTTGCGGCGGGATTGCGCGGCTGGGCGGGGCTGGTCGCCGGGCGGCGCGCGATTGCCGACTGGCTGCCGCTGGCGGCGGTTGGCGCGCTGGCGCTGTTCGCCCTGTACGCGCTGGAGACGTACCTGGTGCCTAATCTGTGAGGAAAGCAGCCAGCTTTCAGCTATCAGCAGACAGCCGTCAGCCGATCACTTGGGCGAGCGGCCCCCCTTCTCGCTGACTGCTGATGGCTGACCGCTGAGTGCTACTTGCGAGGTATGACCATGCCCGCTGATCCCTCTTCTTAGCTTCTGCGGTGAATGGTCACAAGAGATCAATCTGCGTAGAAGTGCGGGCGCAACTCATCTTCGGAAATGCGGCATCTCCATCGTGATCACGATGCGCGGCCTGGGCGCGATGTTCAATGCAGCAGCATCTTCCAGGCACAGTCCAAGCGCCTCGCGCAGGTTGCTGAGCAGCATCTCGAACGTCTCACCGTCGGTCACCAGCCCTAGTTCGTCATTGCTGGCAACATACATGGTGCCATAGTCATCGTCTTGAGTCACCTCGACCCTGATTTCTACCGTGTTGCGTACTGTACTCATCGCGGTTCCTCACTTATCGCCACCGACTCGCCCTTATTATACGTGACAGTCACGGTCTCCGCAGCGGCTGGCACCATCCCGCGTCTCGATGGAGCGTAACTGCCTGGCCTGCCCGTTGTGGCGAAGGGCGGCTGAGATCGCCTCCGCGCCAAGCGATGCGCTAACAGCCGTTGCACCCACCCGGCATATCACACACACGCCCCTACAATCCGGGCGCGGGAAGTTTCCCCGCGCCCGGTCTGCTAACCCCCTAAGTTCCACCGCCCCTAGCCGCACTTGTCCAGGTCGCGCCACTTGGCGACGATGTCACTGTCCACGACTAGCTCAGACGCGCCTTCGGGGACGGTCACAGTCAGGGTGCGGTTGGCGATCTCCTCGCACTCCGCCCCCTTCTCGACCGCGTCCCACGTCCCGCGCACGTACTTGTACTGGATGGCGGCGCTCTCCGGCAGCTCCAGCGTGACCGTCCAGTGCTGGTCGTCCACCTGCGTCATGACGATTCCCGCCGGGTCCCAGTTGGGCAGGTCTTTGGTGCCGAAGTCGCCGGCGATGTACAGGTAGCCCGCGCCCTCCTTGGTGTAGTCAGGCACGGTGACGATGAAGGTCACCGGGATGCCGCGCCGCTGCACTTTCGCCTCGCCAGCGGTGACGGCCTCGGATTCGTTGAGCGCCACGTCCACAGCGGACACCGCGTAGGCATAGGTATTACCCGCGCTCACCGCCCGGTCAGCGAAGCGATTTTCGGCGTCCTCCAGGACTTCACCGGCCAGGGCTGTCTCGCCGCCGAAGGTGCGATAGATGCGGTAGGCGGCCACGTCTTCGGCGGGCGAGTCTTCCCAGGTGACGATCACCCCCGCCAGCGACGCCTGCAGAATCTCCGCCGAGGCGGGCGGCGCAGGTGCTTCCGTGTCTGTGGGCGCGAGTACCGTCAGCGGCGGGTACGTCCCGTCGGGCAGGGTGACGACCGTCCACGTCTCGCCCGCGTCGCTGCTGAAGCGGGCCAGGTGCACGAAGTCACCGGCGGCGCTCAGCGGCAGTGCGACCTCGTAAACGTCCGCACCGTCCTCGTCTGCCGCGTACTGCATCGGCGTCCAGGCGGGCACTTCCGTCACGGCGGCTTCTGCGGGGAGCAGCGCCGCTTCGGCGCGCACGCCGACCGCCGGACCGTCCGCTTCCGTCGCGCCGGGGATGCGTACCTTCGCGCGAACGGTCGTCGTCGCGCCGTAGGCCAGGGTGATCTCGGTGGGCATGGCTTCAGCCACGAAGCTCGCCTCGCTGATGGCCGCGCTGGGCACAGCGGGAACGCTCGCGCTCAGCGGCCCGATCAGCCCGTCCGCGCTGACGCTGGCGACGGCATAGAAGTAGCGGTAGCCGTCCGTCGTCGTCTCGTCCACGAAGCTGCTCGCGTCCGCCAGCGCGTCGCCCAGCGGGACGAAGCCGCCAGCCGCTACCGGGCTGCGGTAAACACGATAGCCTGCCGCGCCAGGAACCGCATCCCAGGTCACGGTCACGCTCCCGCTGACGCCTTCGGCGGTCACGTTCGCGGGCGGCCTGGGCGCGATGAACGAGGCATGGCGCGTCCCGGCCCAGATGTTGCCGCTGAGCGCACCGACCGTCACCGTCAGCGCGCCATCGGTGACGACCGCTGGCTCCACAGGCTGAACCAGACGCAGCTCGCCGGTGAGGATGCCGCCCACGTTGATCGGGACGGTGCGCGCCTCGCCCACCTGGGCGAAGGCCGGGTCGAGGGCGAACCCTTCGGGCAGCAGCCCGCTCACATCGAGCGTCACCGTCTGCGCGGCCTCGCCGTTGTTGGCGACGACCAGGGCGGCGTTGCCCGCCGCCGCGTCCGTGCGCAGGAAAGCGTAGACGCCGGTCACGTCGTCGGCCAGCAGGGTGATCATCGCCCCTTCGCGCAGCGCGGGATTGGCGTGGCGCAGCGCGGCCAACGCCTGGTAGAAGGCGAGCATGTCTTCATCGGGCGGGCCGTAATGATCCCCGCCAGTATCCGGCCAGGGGTACGGCGCGCGATTGTAGGGATCGTCCTGCAGGGTGCTGCCATCGCTGGCGCTGGGCGCATCCAGGGCGATCTCGTCGCCGTAGTAGATCGTCGGCGCGCCGGGCAGGGCGAATTGCAGCAGCGCGGCCAGCTTCTGGCGCTCGGTGTCGCCAGCCACAAAGAGCAGGCGCGACGTGTCGTGGCTGCCCAGCAGGTTCATCATGGCGTGGTTGGCCATCGGCGGGTAGTCCGAGGCGATGTCCTGGATGATCCCGTCAAGCTGGGTGGGTGCCAGCGCGTGGAGGATGCGGTCGCCATTGGCGTCGTTGTCGGTGAAGTCTTCCTCGCGCACGAAGCCGAGGATGCCGCGCCGCAACTGGTAGTTCATCACCGAGTCCCACTCGTTGCCTAGCAGCCAGCGCGTGGCGTTGCCCCATTCCTCGCCGATGATCACGCCCTCCGGGTTGGCGTTGCGCACGGCATTGCGGAAGCCCTCCCAGTAGTCGCTGGCCGGGCCGCCGGGGTCAATGTCGCCGCCCACGTCCAGCCGCCAGCCGCCGATGCCCTCTCGCCCCCAGGTAGCAACCACACTGTTGCGCCCCAGGTAGACGTACAGGCGCACGCCCGCGTTGTCGCTGTTGAGCTTGGGGATGCTGTCGTAACCGGCCCAGGAGACGTAGTAAGTCGCGCCCTGCGGGTTGTCGGCGCACGGCGAGGGCTGCTCGCCCTTCGGCGGCACGAAGAAGAACCAGTTGCGGTAGGGAGACTCCAGGCTTTCGCACGCACCGTCTTCCTCATAGCGCCCGTAGCGGTCGAAGAAGGCGCTGTCCGACGACAGGTGGTTGAACACGCCGTCGAGGATGAGCACCATGCCGCGCGCCTCTGCCTCGGCGACGAGCGTCTGGAATGTCTCCAGATCGCCCAGCAGGGGGTCCAGCGCCTTGAAGTCGGCGGTGTCGTAGCGGTGGTTGGAGCGGGCGGCAAAGATCGGGTTGAGGTAAATGGCCGTCACGCCCAGGTCTTGCAGGTAGTCGAGCTTCTCGATGATCCCGGCCAGGTCACCGCCGAAGAAGTCCACGTTCCAGCGGCCCGTGTACTCGCCCGGCTGGCGCGGGTCAACGGGCGACTCGTTCCACGTCTCGTGGAAGATGGAGCGCAGCCCGTCGTAGAACTCCAGCGAGTCGTCGGCGGGGTCGTTGGAAGGGTCACCGTTGCGGAAGCGGTCGGGGAAAATCTGGTAGACGACCGCGTTACGCATCCATTCGGGCGTGTAGAAAGCCGGGTCGTAGACGGTAAGCTGGTAGCTGAGGTCGGGGCTTTCGTCGTAGACCGTGCCGGGGCCGCCCTCGTTGGCCGGAAAGTACACGCCGTCCGCGCCGGGGCGCGTGTCGTCCTCATAGTACACCGTCTGGTCGCCCCGGCTGACCAGGAAGCGATACCAGTAGATGGTCGGCGTCTTGCCCGTGCTCAGCGTCGCTTCCCACAGGTCGAAGCCGTCCGGTGTAGTCGTGATCACGCTCATGGGCAGCAGCGTCTGCGTCTGGGCGCGGTCGTCCCACACGCGCACGGTGACCGCATCTGCGCCGCGCGCCGCCGTACGGAAGCGCAGCGTCACCGCGCTGTTGGTGGGCACGGGGCCGGTAGGAGTACGGTACAGGTCGTCGCGGCTGTCGTGCAGCAGCGCCGCGCGGTCGAGTCCGCCCTCTGGACTATCCTGGGCGAGCAGGCCGTTGGCCGGGATCAGCGCGGCAATTAACAGCGCCCATCCCATGAGCCGGATCAGTCGAATCGTTTGTCTACGCATGGGCTTGCTCCTGGAAAATAAGACGGGCGTCTCATTGGGGAGTGCGGCGGGCCAGAGTGGAGCCGCCAGTATTTTGGAATGTACAGAAGAGCGGCGCTTTGCGCAATTTTCGCGGGCAAGAATGCTCGAACCGCAGAGAAGTGCCTGAACCGCAAAGACGCAGAGGACGCAGAGAAAAGCTACAGACTCTTCATCGTTCTTCTCCGCGTCTGTGCAGTGAGCCTTTGCCCGGACAGACAACACAAATACCAACCTGCCGCTTGACACTCACCCACTTTATAGGGTATCACCACAGCCTGCGTGTGGACGCGCGGCGTCCCTCTTTCCAGGAGCAGGCTCTCATGTCCTCCCGAAAACTCATGGTGATGGCGTTTGCCCTGTTCATAGCCATTGGCTGGCTGGGCGGGGCGCTCGGCCCGGCGCTGCCCGACCTGGCCGACCGGACCGGGCGCGACCTGGCGGCGCTCGGCGCGCTGGTCACGGCGGCGTTTATCGGCACGATGGCCGCGCAGATCGTCGCCGGGCCGCTCAACGACCGCCTGGGACAGCGCCCGGTGATCCTCGTCGGGGCGACTTTGCTGGCGCTGGGCACGCTGGGCATCCTGTTAAGCCGCAGCCTGACCGCGACGCTGGTCATCGGCCTGATGTACGGGTTCGGCTTTGGCGCGGTGGACATCAGCACCAACCTGCTGATCGCGCACCGCTTCGCCGAGCGCAGCGTGCCCATGCTCAACCTGCTGCACACCTTCTACGGCGTCGGCTCGGTAGTCAGCCCGGCCATCGCCGGCCTGACGCTGGCCGTGTGGGATTCGGCGCTCCCCGCGTTCGGACTCGGCTTCGTGGCCGTGCTGATCCCGCTGCCGCTGGTCTGGCGGCTGGACAATGTGCCCCTGCCCGCCGTCCCGCAGGTCAGCGCCGCGCGCGGGAACGGCTTCAGCTACCGGGTGCCGCTGCTCTGGGCGCTCGGTTTCCTGTTGCTGCTGTTCGTGGGGCTGGAAGCGGGGATGGGTTCCTGGACGACCGCCTACGTGGATCGCACGACCACCCTCGGCAAAGAGGTGGGCGCGCTGATCACGTCCGGCTACTGGCTGGCGCTGACGGTCGGGCGCGTGCTGGGGGCGCTCTACAGCTCGCGCTTCACGCCGCAGACGGTGCTGTGGGCGTGCCTGGCCGGGATGTTGGGCGGCAGCGTCCTGCTGGCGGTGGGACATAGCAGCGCGGCGCTGACGGTGCTGGCCGTGCTCGTGCTCGGCCTGTGGTCTGGCCCGCCCTACCCGACGATTGTCGCCATCACGACGGCGACGTTCCCCAACGGGCCGGGCAAAGCGACGAGCGTCGTCGTGGCTATGGCCAGCCTTGGCGCGGCGACGCTGCCCTGGCTGCAAGGCGTCTTGCTCGACCGCGTAAGCTCGCTGGCGATGGTTCTGCTCTTCATCGCCGAAGTGCTGGCGATGCTGCTGGTGATGATGGCGGTACAGGCGCACAGCCCGCGCCGGGCGGTCGCCCCCGCCGATTGATGGGCAGAGGACACGCCTCACCCCCCTCAATCCCCCTCCCAGCTAAGCTAGAGAGAGGGACGATCTGGCTGGACGGTCTCCCCTTCCCCTAGCTTGGCTGGGGGAAGGGGCCGGGGGATAGGGGCCTGCCGACAACTGCCTGACAGCTCCCTCGCAGACCCAGATCGTGATTCCGGGGATTCGATGGCAGCAGCGCAAGCGGGGCGAAGCAAGCTGCGGCTCACCCCACGCTTGCCATCGCGCTCTGCCAGACGGTGTTGAGGGCAATCAGCGCGGTCAGGTTGTGGACGGGGTGCCCGGCTTGCAGCGCGCGCGGATCGCCATAGGTGAGCGGGTACCACGTCATGTGGAAGCCGTCTTCGCGCAGGCCGCGCCCCGGCACCGTGCTCGCCACGCGCCCAAAGTCCCACAGCGGCACCTCATATTCCGCCGCAAGCTGGCGCACGATGTCATTGATGCGGTCGCTGCCCTCAAGCTGGTCGGCTTTCGTCCCCAAGACCGGGATCACGCCCTGCTCAATGGAATACTCGATGATCGCGCGCATGTGCTGCTCGAACAGCGCCGGGCTGTAGGCTTCGTTGGTGCCCAGGCGGATCAGCACGATGCTGGGCCGGTGCAGCCGGAACTCGCAGCCGAGCGGTGTCTCGCCGGGCAGGCACAGGGCCGGATTCGCCCAGGTGGGATCGAGCACCGACCAGGCATGGCTGCCCGTCCACACGGTCATGCTCTGCCGCCCAAACGACCCGGCGAAGTAGTCAATGGCCGGCTGCAAATAGGCGTATGGCCCCAGGTCGTAATCGCCGCTGTCGAAGCGACCCAGGAAGAAGGGCAGCTCGCTGTTGCAGTCGCCAACTTTAGAGAAGGCGTGCGCGTCGTTGCCAAGCGCCTGCCCGCGCTCGAAAATCTCGCGGACGCGCGCTCCCCCCGTCGTGAACAGCCCTGGCTGGCGCACCCAGGCCGCCGTATCCGGCGCGATGATGCCCAGGTCAGGCACGTTGAGCGTTTCGTCAACGGTAGCGGGCACCAGGGCGGCACTGTCCTCCAGTTCTGCAGGAGCGGCTTCCGGCTGCTCCGCTGCGCTGAGCGTCTCGTCAGCGGCGGCGGGCACCAAGGCGGCGCTGTCCTCTGGCGCTGCTGCGGCTGCTTCCGGCTGCTCCGGCGCTTCAGACTCCGGCGGCGGGGCGAGAATGCCCAGGTCTGGCGCGGCCAGCCCGGCATCGGAGGTGCCGCTGACGACCGGAGGCGGGACAGTTGCGGCGGGCGCAGTTCCTTCAGGCGGCGCGACGGGTGTGCTCACTTCGCTGGCGGGCGTCTCAGCCGAGGATTCAGGCGTGATCGGCGGCGTTGCGCTGGCGGACATGGCCTGCGTGGGGGCGGGCATCTGCGCGGCGGGGACGGAAGACGCGCCAGCGGGCAGGATGCCCAAATCCGCCGCCGGAAGCTTGACCGGCTGCACGGGCACGCTCACACCGACCAGCCCCAGGTCTGCGGTGCCGCCGCCAGTGGGGATGATGAGCACCTGGCCCGGCACGATCAGCGCGGCACGGGTGATGTTGTTGGCGCGGGCCAGCGCGTCCAGGGTCACGTTGTAGCGCCGCGCGATTTGCAGCAGCGATTCTCCCTCAACCACGCGGTGCGTCCGCGTCCCGGCGGGAACCGACCCAGCGGGCGCGGGGACGGAGGCCGCCGCGCCGGGAATGGCGAGCGTCTGGCCGGGGACGATGACGCTGGTCGTCGTCAGGCCGTTGGCGGCCATCAGCGCGTCAATCGTCACGCCGTAGCGCAGGGCGATGCGGTAGAGGTTATCGCCCGCCTGGACGATGTGCGCGGTCGGGCTGCTGCCGTCCTGGGCGCGCGCCGGGGGCGCTCCACTGACCAGATGGGCGGCGATCAGCAGGGCGAGCAGGACAATGGCAGTCGGGCGGCGCATACAACAGTCCTTCGGTGCGGTCGGGCACGATGGCTGGCGCGTGCAGGATGCTCAAACTATAGCCAGAATCGCCTCGCCGCGAAACAGCCTTGTGAATACGACGCACCATGACGGACTTCCGGGGTCTGCCCGACTTCGAAAGTCTCGTTGCTGCGCTCTCGGCGTCTTTGCGGTTCAATAATCCTGCTCAAGAACGTGACCTGCTCCCGGCGTCGGAATTGGCCCTTGCCACTGACCCCACAGTATGTTACTCTCATATAGACGGCCTTCGATATGAGGACGAGATGATAGACAAGGTGACCTTCGCCAAAGCCCTGGCCGATGAAACCCGCCAGCAGATCATGGCCCTGTGCTGCTGCCAGCAGTTGAGCGTCAATGACATCGTGAGCGCGCTCGACGTGGCCCAGCCAACAGTCTCGCATCACCTGGCCGTGCTGAGGAAGGCCGGATTGGTGCGCAGCGAGCGGCGTGGCAAGCAGGTCTTCTACACGCTCAACCGCGAGCGGATCGTCGCGGGCTGCTGCCAGGTGGCTGAGGACTTCGCGCCCGGCTTCCCGGTCAAGCTGGTCGTGCAGGCCGACGAGTGATGGGCGGCGCCGGTCTCTCCCCGTCCGTCTCTTTTTTCGCACATCATATCGAAATGTGTGGATATGTCGCTGAGATACAGAGGAGCTATTCCGTGAGCACACCAACCCTCATCCGCGAGAATGACAACATCCGCGCCGCCGTGCGTGCCCGCTACGGCCAGATCGCCGCCGGCTTCACGCCGGGGAGTGCGTCTGCCTGCTGCGGCTCGCCCGATGATGCGTCCGCCATCGCCGCGCTCTACGAATCGCCGGATGTGGCCGCCCTGCCCGCCGACGTGACCGGCATAGCCCTCGGCTGCGGCGATCCGGTCGCCCTGGCCCGCCTGGAACCCGGCCAGACCGTGCTCGACCTCGGCTCCGGCGGCGGCATTGATTGCTTCCTGGCGGCGAAGCGCGTCGGCCCGACCGGACATGTGATCGGCGTGGACATGACCCCGCAGATGCTCGACAAGGCGCGGGCCGCCGCCGCCCGGCTGGGCGCGAGCAACGTCGAGTTCCGCCTGGGGGAAATTGAGCACCTGCCCGTCGCCGACTCCAGCGTGGATGTGATCCTATCCAACTGCGTGATTAACCTCAGCCCCGACAAGCCGGCAGTCTTCCGCGAAGCGTTTCGCGTGCTGAAACCCGGTGGACGGCTGAGCGTCAGTGACATCCTGGCCGACCATCCGCTGCCCGACGCGCTGCGCGCGCAGATGGAAGCCTGGACAGACTGTGTCAGCGGGGCGATCCCGGCGGCAGACTACGTGGCTGCGCTGGAAACAGCGGGCTTCGTGGACGTGCAGGTGGAGCGCAAGACCCTCGACGAGATGCCGCTGCCAGAGATGGTCGAGTGCTGCGGCGGCGGGGAAGGGGCGCTGCCCGTCTTCAGTGCGCGCGTCACTGCGCGCAAGCCCGCTTGATGGCACGTGGCAGGTCACAGAACGCCTCGTTGCTCGCCCTGCCACGCATGTTCAGCAGCCGAACGCTGCCCGGCCCGGAGCAGACTTCCGAGGTTTTCGAAACTTCGGAAGTCTGTGGTCGTGTTCCGCGAACGCAGCGACGCCGGGGTGAGGTCTTGAGGCCACACCCCCCGACGACAAGGCAGCACCACCCCTTACTACCTGCCAGATTTCGCCTGCACCCCTGTGTGCCTGATGGCCCGCGCACGCCGTGATCATTGGCACTACCCGCTGTGCAAAGGGTGCGATTATAGTTGTGAGGAGCCTGGGAGTCCCGCTATGAGCACCCAAGCGCAGCTAGAAGCACTGATTCCGCTGGCGGTGGCCCTGGTACTGTCCGGCCTCATTGGTCTGGATCGCCAGTGGCGGCAGAGTCCGGCGGGAGTCCGCACCCACATGATGGTGGGCATCGGCTCGGCGCTGGTCATGGTCATGGCCAAGGGCCTCTACGACGACAACTCGGCGGCCCGCCTGGCGGCGAACGTGATCACCGGCATCGGGTTTCTGGGGGCGGGGGTCATCATCCGCCGCGAGGACCGGGTTCACGAGCTGACAACGGCGGCGTCGCTGTGGTTTGTGGCAATGATCGGGCTGGTGGCTGGTGCGCGCCTGTATGTGCTGGCGACCGGGGCGACCGTGATGGGCGTGCTGGTGCTGTCGGTGCTGCGCTGGCTGACCAGAGGGGCGCGGTCTGACCGCAGCGCCGTGCGCCGGATCAGCGCGGCGGAGCGCGACGATCAGGCGTGATCGTCGTCTTTGGGCAGATGGCGCTCGATGTGGTTCTTGACGGCGAAGACGGCAGCTTCGGCCCGGTTGGAGACCTGGAGCTTGCTGAGGATGTTGCCCACGTAGTTGCGCACGGTGCCCTCGCCGAGGAACAACTGCGAGGCAATCTCCCGGTTGGTCAGCCCCTCAACCATCAGCGCCAGGATGCGCATTTCCTGGGGGGTTAACCCGGAGAAGGCCGAAGCTTCCTTGACCTGGGCCGCCTGGCGCACTTCTTCGAGCAGCGCCTTAGTCATCGTCGGGTCAATCAGTGCGTCGCCGCGCCCGACGGTGCGGATGGCGTCAACCAGATCGCTGCTGCCGACACGCTTGAGGACGTAGCCCACCGCGCCCGCGCGAACGGCATCCATGACCAGCTCATCCTCGGCATAGGAGGTGAGCATAATTACTTTGGCGTCGGGCGACTGCTCGACAATCTGCTCGCAGGCTTCGATGCCCGACAACCCGCCCGGCATACGAATGTCCATCACGACGATGTCCGGCTGGTGAGTCGCCGCCTGGCGCACAGCGTCAATGCCGCTCTCGGCCTCGGCTACCACTGCGAAATCGGGCTGTTGTTCCAAAAGCGCCTTCAGACCGGCGCGCACGACGGCGTGGTCGTCGGCGATCAAGATGCGAAGAGGAGTCACTGAATTCTCCGGCAAGAGGTGCATGAATCGGGCCGTCGCGCTGTATAAGGCATTGTACGCGTGCAGTACATCAATGCGACCAGATTATACCGTGTCCGGCGTGCCGAGAACCAACTTGTGCGCCGCTGTCCGTCTCATATAAACGGCACCAATTTATTGCTATATTTATGACGTTTATGGTGGACATAGTAATCCGATTCGCGCTATAGGTCAAACCTGGTGAACGACCATGACTCCTACCTCGCCCTCACCCGCTGATCCCCAGAGTTGGAACGCATCTATGCTCGATGCGCTCAGCCGGGCGGCCACGACCATTACCAGCGAGCTAAGTCTGCCCCGCGCGCTGCAATCTATCACCGACATCGCTCGCGAGCTGGTGCAGGCGCGTTACGCGGCGCTGGGCGTGCCCAACGAAGACGGCACGCTGCGCGCCTTCATCACTTCCGGCATGTCCCCAGAGCTGCTACGCCACATAGGGCCAGAGCCGCGCGGGCTGGGCTTGCTGGGCGCGGTGCTCGAATCCGACGCGCCCATTCGCCTGGACGACCTGACGAAAGACCCGCGCTCAGTGGGCTTTTGCGGGGAGCATCACCCGATCATGCGGCGCTTCCTCGGCGTGCCGATCATCAGTCGCGGCGACCGCCTGGGCAACCTCTACCTGACCGACCCGCTCGACGACCAGCCGTTCAGCGAGGACGACGAGCGCCTGATCGTGCTGCTGGCCAATCACGCGGCGGTCGCCATTGAGAACGCCCGCCTGTCCGAGCAGCTTAAGGAGATTGCCCTAAGCCGCGAGCGCGACCGCATCGGCATGGAGCTGCATGACGGTGTGATCCAGTCCGTCTACGCGGTGGGCATGAAGCTGGAAATCCTGCGCGGGCAGTTCCCCATGACCCCTGAGCAGGAAGAGCAGTACCAGAGCATCTTCGAAGACCTCAACCAGATCATCGAGGACATCCGCCTCTACATCCGCAACCTGCGCACAGCGCGCGAGGAGCAGGCGACCTTCAAGCAGCGGCTGGACAACCTGGCCCGCCACTTTCACGACTTCGCCCGCGTAGATGTGACAGTGGACGTGCCGCCCAGGCTGCGCACGCTCGGCGACCGCCAGCGCCACTCGCTGACCCAGATCGTGCGCGAGGCGCTGTCCAACGTGGCGCGCCACGCACACGCCACGCATGTGCTGGTCAAGGTGCGCGAAAAACAGAACACCCTGGTGCTCACCGTCGAAGATAACGGCGTGGGCTTCGACCCGGCGAAGCTGCGCAACCCGGAGAGCTTCGGCCTGCGCAACATGGATCAGCGCGCGCGCCAGCTCAGCGGCCAATTCTCCATTGCCAGCGACCCAGAACACGGCGGGACGTGCATCACCGTGCAGATTCCCTTCCGGCCCTGAGCAGGCCACAGCACACACAAGGGGCGGTTTTTGGAAACCCGCCCCTACAATTCATCGTATTTGGGACTTACTCCTGCTGCACCCTCGTCTGGCCTACTCCACGACCGCCGTTGGCAGCGGTGCGCCGTTCCACACGGCGTCGTAGTTCGGCCCCAGCGTCGCCTTGGGCACCCACACGTAGTCGCACACCCAGATGATCTGGTAGTACTCGCCTGTGCTGTCCAGGCCGATCACGCGCGCCGAGTTGCCCGCCGGGATCGTCACCAGCGGGCTGGTCAGCTTGCCCGGTGCCCAGTAGACGGGCGCATCAGCCACGAAGGTGCCGCCGACCGCCGTCGCCGGGATGGGCAGCAGCACGTCGCAGCCGGGCAGGACTACAGGTTCTGGCTCAGGCCCCACAAACGGGAGACCCACACATTCCCCAGTGACTTCCAGAGCAAGCTGCTCGCTGAAGCCATTGCCAGCATGGCTGATCATCTGGAGAGTCAGCGGGTTGGCCAGAGGAGCGTTCGACCAGGGGGCAGAACCGAGACCATAAGTGCGCAGCGACGGGGCGGAGGAATACTCAAAGATTACGTTGCCGTAGCCGTCAGTGGCACGGATGGTAAAAGCTTCCCCTCCCATGCCGGTGTTGTCGCGGTCGAAGGTTATGAACGAACCAGAGTCCGTAATGCCTATGCAATCAAGTTTCAGGTTGAGCGTGACAACGGTAATGGCATCGGCGGACCTGGTAGCGGAGATGGTCAGCGCCAACGAGAGGCCAACGATAGCGAAGAGTGAAAGCACTTTGCGAAGCATGAAGCTCCTCCTCATCAGAGCAACATTGAGATCGCAATCGTAATATGCTCAAATGCATCGTTCTTCGAATAGAAACCTATTGAAGAAATGGTAAAGAATGGGGCAGACAAGACGAATTGACAGGCGATATGTGCTGATCCTTCTTGCACTGTCACATCCCGCGAAATACAGGGGCGGAAAGCCAGTTCCACCCCTGTATTGTGGCGAGCCGGAATAGCTGGCTACTCCACGACCGTCGTCGGCAGCGGCGCGCCATTCCACACGGCGTCGTAGTTCGCTCAGCGTCGCTCCTTGGGCACCCACACGTAGTCGCACACCCAGATGATCTGGTAGTACTCACCTGTGCTGTCCAGGCCGATCACGCGCGCCGAGTTGCCCGCCGGGATCGTCACCAGCGGGCTGGTCAGCTTGCCCGGTGCCCAGTAGACGGGCGCATCAGCCACGAAGGTGCCGCCGACCGCCGTCGCCGGGATGGGCAGCAGCACGTCGCAGCCGGGCAGGGCTACAGGTTCTGGAGGTTCTGGCTCAGGCCCCACAAACGGGAGACCCACACATTCCCCAGTGACTTCCAGAGCAAGCTGCTCGCTGAAGCCATTGCCAGCATGGCTGACGATCTGGTAGGTCAGCGTTGGCCAGAGGAGCGATCATCCAGGTAATAGAACCGAGCGGATAAGTGCCCAACGGAAGGAATTTCGTAAATTCAAAGATTACGTTGCCGTAGCCGTCAGTGGCACGGACGGTATAAGCTTCCCATCCTATGCCGGTGCTTGCTGTCGGCTGTGGCGTAGGTGCCCAGATCGACGAGGCCCCAACAATTCAGTTCCAGGTTGAGCGATACGGTAATGGCATCGGCGGACTCCGGTAGCGGAGATGGTCAGCGCTAACGAGAGGCCAACGATAGCGAAGAGGAAAAGCACTTTGCGAAGTATGAAGCTCCCTCTCATCAGAGCAACATTGAGATCGCAATCGTAATATGCTCAAATGCATCGTTCTTCGAATAGAAACCTATTGAAGAAATGGTAAAGAATGGGCAGACAAGACGAATTGACAGGCGATATGTGCTGATCCTTCTTGCACTGTCACATCCCGCGAAATACAGGGGCGGAAAGCCAGTTCCACCCCTGTATTGTGGCGAGCCGGAATAGCTGGCTACTCCATCACCGCCGTCGGCAGCGGCGCGCCGTTCCACACGGCGTCGTAGTTCGGCCCCAGCGTCGCCTTGGGCACCCACACGTAGTCGCACACCCAGATGATCTGGTAGTACTCGCCCGTGCTGTCCAGGCCGATCACGCGCGCCGAGTTGCCCGCCGCGATCGTCACCAGTGGGTTGGTCAGCTTGCCCGGTGCCCAGTAGACGGGCGCATCAGCCACGAAGGTGCCGCCGACCGCCGTCGCCGGGATGGGCAGCAGCACGTCGCAGCCGGGCAGGGCTTCCGCCTCCGCCGCTGTCTCGCTCGTGCTGAGGTTGTCAATGCTCAGGTCAATTTCGCCTAGAACCTGTACAACGACCTGATCAACGCGGGTGTTGATGACGGCGGTGCCTTCGTACCACTTCCCGCCCAGAGCCACCGAAGCAACCGTATCGCTGAAGACTTGTGTCCCGCCCAGGGAGCCGGTCACAGTGATGGCCGCTGGTAAACCGGTAGCGAAGACGAACGGCACGCGGCCTGCGGCACAGCAAAGGTCATGGTCAAGCGGAACGTGCTGGTAGTCGAAGAGCCGGACGGTGTTGCCCAGCGCGTACACTCCCCATCCGGTGTTGTCCAGGATGAACCATACCCCGCCGCCGTCATAGGTCACGCCCGGCGTGGTCAGCGCCTCGGCTAGCGTAAAAGGCGCGTACCCGTCGAACGTCTCGGAGTAGGCCAGCGCCGTTGATGCAGGCAAACAAACCAGCAGAGAGATTGCAACCATAGAAAGCAAACAAACGTTTCTTCATGGGTTCCGAAAACCCCCCTGGCCTTTGCATTGCCATTATAGGAAGAGATACTGATAGTGTACACCTCAAAATACAGTAAGGTCAAGTAACATATTCATGAATTGGTTACAGACCATCGTGCCTGTTGGTGAGAGGCCGTTTGAAAGCCTCACCCCCCGGCCCCCTCTCCACGTGATGGAGAGGGGGAGTCACTGTGCGGTTAAGTCCGCTCTCCGCATGTGGGCTATGCGTTACCCACAAGTCCCCCCCATCCCCCAGCCCCTTCCCCCGCGCTACGCGGAGGAAAGGGGAGCAGGTCGTTGCTTTTCTCCCTTCCCCTCGTGGGGGAAGGGCCAGCATGGGGGGCGTGGCCAAAGGCAGGTGCACAACTTCTCAAACGGCCGCTCACACAATGCGCGCCACGTCGCAGCAAACGCCTGTCTCCGCCGAGCGCAGCATGGCCTCCATCACGGCCACGTCCTGCACTGCCTGGGCGGGCGGGTTGCGGTGCGGCGCACCGTCGCGGATGGCAGCGGCGAAGGCGCGCAGTTCCTCCACCACGCCGCGCGGGGCGGGCAGCTCGATGCGCTGTGTCGCGCCGCCGCTGGTTAGCTCCAGCATGCCGGCGCTCACCCGCAGCGCGCCCGCGTCGCCCACGATATCGAGCGTGGTGCTCCAGGGAGCGCCGTGCGCATAAGTGAGGCTATAGACACCGGTGACGCCGCTCTCGAAGGCCAGGGCTGCCTGCAGCGTGTCCCAGGGGGGCAGGTCGCTGCGCACGGCGCTGGCGATGGCGCTGACCCTGGCGACCTCGCCCAGGATCAGGCGCAGCGTCGCCGCATGATGCACACCGCCATCCAGCAGAAAACCGCCGGGGAAGGTGTCGGAGCGCCGCCAGGCGGTGTGGTAGTACTTGTTGCTGGGCGTCATGTCAATCTGGATCGGCCAGACGGCCACGCCCGGCCTACCAATCGCGCCGGAAGCGACGATCTCCGCCGCGCGCAGGTAGGTCGGCTCGTAGCGGTAGTTTTCGGCGACCATCCACACCCGATCAGGGCGTCCGGCGTAGTGATCCAGCAGCGCCCGCCCGGTCTCGACATCGGGCGCGACCGGCTTCTCGCTGATCACGTGCTTGCCCGCGTCCAGCGCGCGCCGGACGGTATCCGGCAGTTGGGGGATGGGCAGCACGATATTGACCGCATCCACATCATCGCGGGCCAGGATAGCGTCCAGGTCGTCGAGGGCGGCGACGGGGGCTGGCAGCCGGGCGGCCAGCGCCTCGGCGTTGGCGAGGGTGCGGCTGTAGACGGCGGTGACACGGAACAGGTCGCCGAGCGCGCCCAGGGCAGGCACGTGCGTATCGCGGGCGAAGATGCCCGCGCCGATGAGCGCCAGGCGGATAGGGGTTCGCGCAGACATAGCATTCTCCTGGTGGATGTGCGCTGGGCCTGTGCAGCGCAGGGGCTACAGAATCCGCCGGATGCGCAGGGCCAGGTGCACGGCCAGCCGCGTCTCCGGGTTGTCCATGTCCAGGCCGTTGATCTCCTTGATGCGATCCATGCGGTAAAGCAGGGTGTTGCGGTGAATGTGCAGGCGCTTGGCGGTGCGCGTGAGGTTGCCGTGCTCCTCAAAGAACGCTTCGAGCGTGGCGATGAACTCGGCGTTTTGTGGAGTAGCCTCGGCCAGCTGGCCGAGCGTCTCGCGGTAGAAGCGGCTTAGCTCCGCCGAGCCGACCAGCAGCGACAGCAGCCGGTAGACGCCCATCTCGTTGAAGGCGAGCGGGGCGCTCAGCCGCCATTGCAGCGCGGTGCGGTGCGCGACGCGGGCCTGCTCAAAGCTCTCGCGCCAGGCGCGCAGGTCACCGGCGCACTGCCCCACCCCGCAGGCAACCGGCACGCTGTAGCGTTCTTCGACGCGGCCCTGCACGGCCAGGGCCAGGTCACGGGCGGTGCTCTCGTCGCCCTCGCAGAAGACGATCACCGCGCTGCCATAGGGCTGCACCAGCGCGCCGAAGCCGAGCGCCCCCGCCTGCTCGTTGCACAGCGCCTCGATCTGGCGGGCGGTGGGCACGTTCTCGCGCACGCCGCTGATGTAGAGCGTCGTGTAGCGCTGGTCTGGCTGGTAGCCCAGACGGGTCAGGCGCAACAGCGCCTCGCTCTCGTTGATCATCCCGCCGAGGAACTGCTCCAGCACATTACCCTGCACGCGCTTCTGCGCCTCGCGGATGGCCTTCTCCTTCGCCATCTCCAGCGCGCAGACCGCCGCGCCGTGCCGCGTGATCAGCACGTCCAGCGTATCGTATGGCTCGTCCTTGGCGAAGACCAGCGACAGGAAGCCGCGCCCCATCTTGCCAGCGACAATCGGCGCGACAAGGCGCTGCATCCCCAGGTTAGGCAGCGGGATAGCCACCGGGTCCGGGCTGGCCTGGGCCACCTCAACCCGGTCGCGGAACAGGGCGGGCAGCGGGTTGGTGTCGTAGAGCGCGTCTTCGATGTCCGGCCACAGCCGCGTCTCGGTCAGCGCACCGGCGGCGGCCAGCGGGCGCAGCCGCTTATCCTGCACCACCACCGTCTTGCCGACCATTCCGGCGATGACCTCGCTGAGCGCCTCCAGGCCGCGATTCTCGGTGGAAAGCTGGAGAAGCTGCTCGCGGATCTCGTGGCCGCGCTGTTCGGGCGAGGGCGGCGTGCCGAGCAACACCTGGGCGACATCACGCTCGACGTTGCGCAGTTGGGCCGTGTCGGGCAGGCGCAGCAGCGCCACACCTAGCTCGTCGGCGGCTTCCTGGGCGGGACGCCCGATCTCGCCCAGCACGCCGATGCCGCTGACCTCCATCTCGGCCAGGTCGCGAATCAGGCCGACAAGGGTCAGCTTGTCGCTCAGCAGGTGCATGGCGTCCAGCGAGAGCAGCGCCATCTCGCCGCCGTTCAGCTCTGGGAAGGCAGGCGGGCGCGTGTTGAGCACATGCACCCAGGTCACCGGGCGGTCGGCGCCCTGCTGCCCGGCAACGATGGTCGTGCCGACAGGCAGCGCCATGCGCAGCAGTGCGCGAATGGTGGGGCGAGAGGGGGCTGGCACAGCGATCCTCATAACAAGCCAGGTTGTTGGTTATTGGTGATTGGTTTTTGGTTCGTAGTAAAGGCTGCCGCGCGACGCGAGGCTCTACCAACAACCAATAACCATAAGCCGGTGATTGGTTTTTGGCTCTTGGCTTGTGGTGAAGGCTGCTGCATGTCGCACGGCTCTACCAACAACCAATAACCAACAACCAGTAACCATATAGTATACGCCGACTTTGCTCAGTACGTGCTCAGGTAGCGATCTAGCTCCCAGGGGCTGACGACCGGCAGGTAGTCCTTCCATTCGAGCCGCTTGGCTTCCAGGAAGCGCTCGAACAGGTGCAGGCCGAGCGCCTCGCGGGCCAGGTCGCTGGCCTCTAGCTCGTCGAGCGCCTCGCTCAGCGACTCCGGCAGCGTGGTCAGGTGACGGCTGCGGTTGGACATGGCGTACAGCTCTTCTTCGGCGGCGGGTGGCAGCGCCAGCCCTTCGCGGATGCCGCGCAGCCCCGCGTGCAGCAGCACGGCGAAAGCCAGGTACGGGTTGCAGCTTGGGTCGGGGCAGCGCATCTCGACGCGCGTGCCCTGGCGCGTCGGGTCGGTCGTGCGCGGCACGCGCAGCAGCGCGCCCCGGTTAAGCTGTGCCCAGGTGACGTATATCGGCGCTTCAAGTCCGGACATCAGGCGCTTGTAGCTGTTGACCAGCGGCGCGAGCAGGGCGCAGATGGCCCGCGCGTGGGCAAGCTGCCCGGCCATGAACGCCTGCGCCTCACCGGACAGCCCATAGCCGTTGGCCGGATCGGTGAAGCGGTTAGCGCCGCTCTGCGTGTCCTCAAGCCACTGGTGGACGTGCATCCCGTTGCCCGGCGCACTGGCCAGCGGCTTGGGCATGAACGTGGCGAAGCGCCCTTCCTGCACGGCGATGGTGCGCACGGCCATGCGCGTCGTGACGATGGCATCGGCCATGTGCAGGGCATTGGCGGGAGCCAGGTCTAGCTCGTGCTGCCCGGCCCCGACCTCGTGATGACTCGATTCGACGACAATGCCCATGCTGCGCAGGGCGTCGCTCACCCGCTTGCGAATGGCGCGGGCCGCTCCATCGGAAGCGTCGAAGTACCCCCCCTGATCGTCGGGCAGGGGTTGGGCGTATTCGGGCATCTCGCGGAACAGGTAAAACTCAAGTTCCGGCGCGACCATGTAGCGCGCGCCGATCTCAGCGGCCTGGGCCAGGGCGCGGCGCAGCGCCCCGCGCGGGTCTCCGGCGGAGGGCTGGCCGTTGGGCATGAAGACATCACAGAACATGCGCGCCGTGCGCCCCACATCCGGGCGCACCGGCTCCCAGGGCACGACGGCGAAGGTTGCCAGGTCGGGCATCAGGTACATGTCCGATTCAACCACGCGGGCGAAACCTTCGACCGCCGATCCGTCGAACCACACGCCCTTTTCCAGCGCGGCGGGCAGGCCGTCGGCGTCAATGGTGACGGCCTTGTGAATGCCCGCTACGTCGGTGAAGAGCAGCTCGACGGACTGCACTTTCTGGTCGCGGATCAGGGCGAAAATGTCGTCAGGGTTAGGGGCGAGCGAATTGGGCATGGTGCTTACTCATCAGACTCATTCCAGGGATATGGTGGCAATTATACCAGGCCGTGCTGCCGGGCTTTTGTGCGATTTGTCCAGGTTGGCGGGCTGACCTCACCTCCGCTCGGCAGTGGGGTGCATCCGAAAAATTCGTGAAAAGTGTGTAAGGTTCTCAATGCTTCGTTGACTTCATCTTCATGTTATGCGATAGTGAAAATGTCCCTTGTGGATCTCGCAGGATTCTTCCCCTTGTGCCAGTCCTCCGACGCTGTCGCCTGCCAGAGGGTTGGCCGGGGTCGCAGGCGCTGGAAGCGTGCTCCAGCCAGAAAAGGTGAAAGAGCCGATGTTCCATCACACAGCACGGAGGCAGCCCTACTGGTCACGGGTATGGGTGGTGGTGATGCTTATGGCGCTGGTGTTGGCTGCCTGCGGTGGCGACGATGACAGCGCCCCAAAGAAGCTCAAGGTGGGCATCCTCAACCCGATTGACCTCTTTGACCCGTCCGTTGAGGGATTCAAGGCGGGCATGGCCGCGCTGGGGTACGTCGAGGGGCAGAACATCACCTACGAGTACGATGGGCCGGTCGGCAACTTCGGCGAGGAGCTACAGACCTACGCCCAAACCCTGGTCAAGCGCGACGTTGACCTGATCTTCGCCATCACCACGCCGGGGGCGCTGGCCGCCCAGACCGCCAGCAAGACAACCCCGATCATCTTCACCCTGGTCACCGACCCGGTGGGCGCGGGCTTCGTGGCAAGCTGGCCCCAGCCCGGCGGCACCATGACCGGCGTCTCGGACGCCAACCCGGACTCGCGCCGCTTGCAGATTCTCAAGCAGGTATTGCCGGACATGCAGCGCGTGTACCTGCCGCTGGACACGAACATTCAGGCGGTGCAGTCGGCGCTGGAAGACGTGCGCTCGGTGACTGACCCGCTCGGCCTGGAACTGGTGCTGCGCGAAGTCCACACGCCGGACGAAGTGCGCCGGGCGATTGCCGAAATCCCCGCCGACGTGGATGCGATCGTCGTCCTGCCCGACGTGACGACCAACGAGTTTGCCGTCGAGTTCGCCGCCGCTGCTATGGCGCGCGGATTGCCGTTCTCCACGCCCAGCATCCCGGAGACGGACAACGTACTGCTCAGCTACGGCGTCGAGTTCTACCCGGCGGGCGAGCAGGTAGCGCGGCTGGCGGCGCAGGTGTTGCGCGGAACCAGCCCCGGCGACCTGCCCGTTGAATCGCTGGATTTCGCGCTGATGGTCAATCTGGAGACGGCGGCGGCGCTGGGCATTGAGGTGCCCACCGCCGTGCTCAGCCAGGCCGCCACCATCATCCGCCCGGCGGCGCAGTGACGCCCGGCGGCGTGGGGGAGCACAAGACACTGCCAGCGGCCCGGCCCGTTATTGGAGAAGCGGTATGCTCAAAAGCCTACGTGGACGACTGACCCTGATCATGATCGTGCTGGCCGTGGTGCCGACGCTGCTCGCCGGTGGCACGGCCACACTGCGCAGCTTCACCGCGCAGCGCGAGCAATCACAGGACTTGCAGGCCGAAGTCGCCCGGCGCGTGGCGGGCGAGGTGGGGCAATTCCTGGCCGAGCGCACCCGCTCGCTGGAGCTTGTGGCGCAGGCCGGTGGGCTGCTGAGCTTGCCCGCCGAAGGGCGCGCGGCGGCGCTGTCCGGCCTGCTGGCCTATGACCGCGTCTTCACCGAGATAGCCCTGCTCGACCCGGACGGGCAAGAAACGGTGCGCCTGGCCCAGCGTGCAGTCGTGTCCCCCGCCGATCTCGCCAACCGCGCCAGCGAGGATGTCTTCCGCGTGCCAGCGACGCAGCAAACAGCCTACTACGGCCCCGTGCGCATCGAGGCGGCGACCGGCGAGCCGCTGATGGACATCTCCGTGCCGCTGGTAGACCTGCGCTCCGGCAAGGTGGGCCTGGTGCTCGCCGCCACCGTCCGGCTTAAGCCGGTCTGGGACTTGATCGCCGATCTGCCCGTCGCCAGGGGCCAGGACGTGTATATGGTGGACGCGCAGGGGCGCGTAGTGGCCCACCGCAACCCGTCCGTCGTGCTGCGCGGCACCGAGTTCGCCGTGCCGGATAGCTTTGGCGAGCACGCAGGCTTGAGCGGCAGTGACGTGGTGCTGGCCTACGAGCGCGTGCAGTTAGGGGAGCAAGCGTTCACGGTGGTGGCCGAGCTACCCACGTCCGAAGCGTACCGGCCCGCCTACGACGTGCTGACGACCATCGCTGTGGTGCTGGCCGTCGCCGTGATTGTCACCGCGGTGATCGTCCTGCTGGTGGTGGCCCGTGTGACGCGCCCGCTGACGGCCCTGGCTGGCGCGGCGCGCACGCTGGGCGCTGGAAACCTGGCGGCGCGCGCCCCGGAGTCGGGCGGCGTGGAGATTGGCACGGTGGCCCGCGCGCTGAACGACATGGCCGGGCAGCTTGGCACGCTGGTCAGCGCGCTGGAAGACCGCGTGGAAGCCCGCACTCACGACCTGCGGGTAGCCACGCGGGTGGCGCAGCAGGCAGCAGCCATCCTCGACCCGGACGAGCTATTGCCGCAGATCGTCGAGCTAACCAAAGAGAGCTTCGGTCTCTACCACGCCCATATCTACCTGCTCAACGAGGCGGGCGACACACTGCTGCTGGCTACCGGTGCCGGTGAGCCAGGCCGGGCGATGCTCGCGCGCGGGCACAGCATTCCGCTGCGGGCGCGCAGCCTGGTGGCTCGCGCCGCCCGCGAAGTCACGCCGGTGATCGTGCCCGACACGGCGCAAGAGCCTGACTTCCTGCCCAACCCGCTGCTGCCCGATACGCGCTCAGAGGCGGCGTTCCCCCTGGTGGCGGGCACGCGCGTGCTGGGCGTGCTCGACTTGCAGGCGGACGTGCAGGATCGCTTCGGGCCGGACTTGCTCGACGTGTTCGTGACCCTGGCCAGCCAGATCGCCGTCGCGCTGGAAAACGCCCGCCTGTTCCGCGACGTGGAGCGCACTACCCGCCACGAGCAAACGCTCAACGTCATCGCCGAGCAGATTCAGCGCGCGACCAGCCTCGACGAGCTGATCCACACGACGGCGCGCGAGCTGGGCAAGGCGCTGCGCGTGCCGCACACGGCCATCGAGCTAAGGCTGGCGTCCGACGACGACAGCGAGCACGCCGAACAGTCTGAGGAGTCTATCCCGGCCAGGTGATGGCCGGTCAGCCGGACGCCCATGCGTCCGGCACAGGAGGGGGAGATCATGCCAGTCCGTTCGATCCGCTATGTGGGGCTGCTCTTGCTGATCGCCTCGTTGGTGGCGGCGCTGGCCGCCTGCGGCGACGACAAGCCGTCCGGCGAAGCGCAACAGTCCAACCTCACCCAGACCAGCATCCAGTTCTCGTGGGTGCACAACGTGGAGTTCGCGGGCTTCTACGCCGCTGAGCAGCAGGGCTACTACTGCGACGCCGGGCTGGAGGTGCGTCTGGACGGCGGCGGTTACGACGAGAGCGGAGCATTCATTGACCCCGTGCAGGCAGTGCTGGACGGCAAGGCCGACTTCGGCGTGACCGGGGCGCACGTGCTGCTGACCAAGCGGGCCGAGGGCGCGCCCATCGTCGCCATTGCCACGATCTACCAGCGCAGCCCGGTGGTGCTGATCGCTCTGTCCGAGAGCGGCATCGCCCGGCCCCAAGACCTGGCCGGACATCGCGTCTCGACGCAGCAGGCCAACACCACCGTCGGGCTGGCCTACGAGGCGCTGCTGGCCGCGCAGGACATTGACCGGACGCAGATTCAAGAGACGATGCGCACTGACTTCACCAGCAACCCCCTGTTCACGGACGAAGCCGAAGTGCTGGCCGGTTTCGTGACGACCGAGGGCGTGCAGGTGCGCCAGCGCGACCCGCAAGCGGCCTTCATCATGGTCAGCGATTACGGCATTGACATTTACAGCAACGTCATCTTCACCACCGAAGACCTGATCGCCAGCCAGCCCGACATGGTGCGCGCCTTCTTGCAGGCGACACTGAAGGGCACGCAGTGGGCCGTCGAGCAGCCCGAAGAGGCGGTTGACGGCTTCCTGGAGACTTACGGCCAGCCCTACGCCGAAGACCGCGAGGTTCACCTGCGGGGGATGCAGTTGTCTATCCCGCTGCTGGTGCCCGCCGGAGCGCAGCCGGGCACGATGAATGCCGACGACTGGACATTCACGCACAAGACGCTGCTCGACCTGGGCTTGCTGGACGCGCCGCTCGATGTGGAAGCGGCTTACACGCTCGATTTCCTGGGCGTTCAAGAGTGATGTTGCCGGACGCGCGGCGTAGTTGGTGAGGGCGTATGGCACCCGGCGGAACAAGGCCGCGCCGCAGCAAGCAGGCCATCGTAACAGGGGCATGAACCTATGACTGGACACGCAGAAACCATCCCATCCCCCGGCGCAGCGACGGGTGCTCGGCTCCCGCTCTGGCGGCAGATTCGCTGGAGCCTGGCGCTCACCTTTGTGCTGCTGGTCATCATCCCAGCGGCGCTCATCGGGGTGATCACGGCGAGCCGTGTGAACACGATGGCCCGCAACCAGGCGACCAGCCAGCTTGAGTCGGTCGCTGAGCTAAAAAGCCAGGAGATCACGCGTTGGCTGGCAGATAGCCAGGCGCTGCTCTCGGTGCTGATGTCCGACGAGCTGAGCTACAGCCGTTTTCTGCTGCTAACCAGTCTGGACATCGGCAGCGGGGCGTCGTTGCAGCGCACCTTCGGCGAGGTCTTCCGCAGCACGGTAGCCGTTCACCCCAACTTCAGCGAGTTCTTCTTCTACGACGAGACGGGCTACATCCTCACCTCGTCCAACCCGATACAGATTGGCAAGATCGTCGCCCGCCAGCCGTACTTCGACACCAGTCTCAAGGTGCCCTACACCCAGCCGCCCTACTATGAGCCGGGCAGCGACCAACTGACCATGATCATCACGCGCCCGTTGGTGAACAAGGGCGAGACGGTCGGCGTGCTGGCCGGGCGTCTTAACATCACCAACCTGGGCGTGGTGATGGGCGAGCGCACCGGCCTGGGCGAGAGCGGCGAGACGTATCTGGTCAGCACCGAGGCCAACTACTTGCTGACGCCCAGCCGCTTCCCCGGCTACCCGCTGGCGCGCGCCTACCACAGCGAGGGCATTGAGCGCGGTCTGGCCGGTGAGAGCGGTATCGGGACGTATGAGAACTATCGCGGCCAGACGGTCTTCGGCGTGTACCGCTGGGTGCCGGAGCTACAGTCGGCCATGCTCGCCGAAGTGGAGGAGGCCGAGGCGCTGTCCGCCTTCCGCGAGACGCTGATGTTCCTGTTTGCGCTCGTGGTGGTGCTGGCGGTTGTCGCGGCGGGCCTGGGCGTGCTGCTGGCGGCGCGCTTCTCCGGCCCAATCGCGGTGCTGGCAGGGGCGGCGGCGCGCATCGCTGGCGGCGACCTGGGCCAGCGCGTGACGCTGCGCGCCCGCAATGAGCTTGGCATCCTGGCTGGGGCCTTCAACAACATGGCCGGCCAGCTTCAAGACCTGGTCGAGTCGCTGGAGCAGCGCGTAGCCGACCGCACCCGCGATCTCTTCCAGACGCTGCAAGTGGGCCAGCTCGCCACCGGCCTGATCCAGTCGGACGACTTGATCCCCAGTGTGGTGGAGTACATCCGCGAGCAGTTCGACCTGTACTACGTGCAGGTTTACCTGATTGACGACGTGGGGCGTCACGCGGTGCTCGAAGCGGGCACGGGCGAAGTGGGCCGGGCGCTGCTGGCCCGCCGTCATCGCCTGGACTTGAGCGCGACGGCTACCGTCACCCGCGCGGCCCGCATGAGGCGGCCCGTCCTGGTGTCCGATACGGCGGCCAGCGAGCTACACCTGTCGAACCCCTTGCTGCCCGACACGCGCTCCGAAGTCGCCATCCCCCTCGTCGCCGGCGACGAGGTGATTGGCGTGCTGGACATGCAGGCGGATCGTCCCGGCACCTTCCGCGAGGACAACCTGCCCGTGTTCGAGGCGATGGCCAGCCAGCTTGCCTCGGCGCTGCTTGGCGCGCGCGCCTACGGCGAGACGCGCCAGGCGGTTGACCGCGCCGACGCCATCAACCGCCGCCTGATCAGCGCCGCCTGGGAAGGCTACCTGGGCCGCCTGTCGGGGGGCGAGCGCGTCGGCGTGCATTACGACTTGCAGCGCGTGCGCCCGCTGGACGCAGACCCGCTGGATGATGCCGACCTGCCCGACAACGGGCACGACCACGTGCTCGTGCAGCCGGTCAAGCTGCGCGACCAGACCATCGGGCGCATCGTCATCGGCGAAGAAGAAGAGCGTGCCTGGACGCCCGACGAGCAACGCCTGATCGAAGACGTGGCCGCGCGCCTGGCCTCCGCGCTGGAACAGTACCGCGCCTTTGACGAGAGCGAGCGCCGCGCCAGCGAGCTTGAAACGGTGGCCGAAGTGAGCGCCACCGCCTCGACCACGCTCGACCCGGACTCCCTGCTGCGCACCGTCGCCGACCTGACCAAAGAGCACTTTGGGCTGTACCACGCGCACATCTACCTGCTTGACGAGGTGCACGAGGCGCTGGTGCTGGCCGCTGGCGCGGGCACGGTGGGCGATCAGATGGTCGCCGCCGGGCATACCATCCCGCTCGACGCCGAGCGCAGCCTGGTCGCCCGCGCCGCGCGCACGCGCTCTGGCGTCGTCGTCAACGACGTGCGGAGGTCGGCGGACTTCCTGCCCAACCCGCTGCTGCCCGACACGCGCTCCGAAATGGCCGTGCCGCTCATCGCTGGCGACACGCTGATCGGCGTGATGGACGTGCAGTCCGAGCGGACGGGGCGCTTCAGCGACGAAGACGTGGCCATTCACTCTACACTTGCCGCGCAGATCGCCGTTTCGGTGCAGAACGCGCGGCTGTACGCCGAGCAGGTGGACGTAGCCGACCAGTTGCGCGAGGTAGACCGTCTCAAGAGCGAGTTCCTGGCCAGCATGAGCCACGAGCTACGCACGCCGCTCAACTCGATCATCGGCTACGCCGAAGTGCTGCTCGACGGCATTGACGGCCCACTGACCGGCGACATGGAAGAAGA
Organism: Aggregatilineaceae bacterium; assembly: GCA_040767545.1. Lineage (GTDB taxonomy): Bacteria > Chloroflexota > Anaerolineae > Aggregatilineales > Aggregatilineaceae > UBA2029. Next base: position 102,706 of record JAXGOK010000004.1, read on the forward strand.
TGTGGCCGCCATTCACGAGAGCGGGCGGCACCTGCTCAGCCTGGTCAATGACGTTCTCGACCTGGCTAAGATCGAGGCCGGGCAGATGGACCTGGCGCTGGAGCGCATCCGGTTGTACGACGTGGTCGAAGAGATGGCTGCCACTTCGCGCGTGCTGCTCAAGGGCAAGCCGGTGGATTTGATCCTGGACGTGCCGGAAGACCTGCCCGACGTGCGCGCCGACCTGCTGCGCCTGCGCCAGATCGTCGGCAACCTGCTGGCTAACGCCGCCAAGTTCACCGACGAGGGGACGATCACCCTGCGCGCCGGAATCTACGAGCGCGACCCGCGCTGGCTGCTCGTCTCGTGCGCGGATACCGGCATTGGCATTGCCTCTGAGAAGCTACAGGTGATCTTCGACCGCTTCCGCCAGGTTGACCAGTCGTATTCGCGGCGTGCGGGCGGCACGGGGCTGGGCCTGTCCATCACGCGCCAGCTTATCCAAATGCATGGCGGTATGCTGTGGGTAGACTCCGTGCCAGGGGCCGGATCAACATTCTACTTCACGGTGCCCATCGCCGCGCCGGATGAGAACTGAGAGGAACGGTATGCCTTCGCTGCTGAACGCGGTGGTGTGCCCGGACTGTGGCCAGCACATGGCGGCAGACCCGCTGCCCGCCGTATGCGACCGGTGCGGATCGCCCTGGCTCGACGCGCAGTACGACTACGCGGGCGCGGCGGCGGCGTGGCACGGCGGCCTGAACTGCCGCGCAACGTCGCTGTGGCGTTATGGCGAGCTGCTGCCCATTGCGCCGCACAGGGCGATCTCGATGAGCGAGGGATGGACGCCGCTGATTCCGGCTGCCGGGCTGGGCCGCGAGCTAGGTCACGCTGGCCTGTTCGTCAAGGACGAGCGGCGGCTGCCCACCGCCAGCTTCAAAGACCGGCAGGCGGCGCTCACCATCACGCACCTGGCCCAGCAGGGCATTGACGAGTGCGTGATCGCCTCAACGGGCAACAAGGCGGCGGCCTATGCCGCGTTCTGCGCGCGGGCGGGCATCCGCCTGTGGGTCTTCCTGACCAGCAGCGTGCCCGCCGAGAAGCTGCGCGAGCTGGCTCTCTACGGCGCGGAAGTGGTCAAGATCGCTGGCTCCTACGACCAGGCCAAGCAGATCGCGCAGGATTTCGCCGCCCGGCGCGACCTGTATTACGACCCCGGCGCAAGCTCGCTGCTGGGCCGCGAGTCGTTCAAGACCATCGCCTACGAGATCGCCGAGCAGCTTGCGCGTATGGTGCCCGGCAACACCCCCTGGCACGCACCCGACTGGTACGTCCAGGCGGTCAGCGGGGGAATCGGGCCGCTCGGCGTGTGGAAGGGCTTCGCCGAGCTATGGCAGATGGGGCTGATTGACCGGCTGCCACGTCTGGCGCTGGTGCAGTCGGCGGGCTGCGCGCCGATGGTGGCGGCGTGGGAGGCCGGGCACGAAGTGGCGGAGCCGGTCAGCCCGCAGACGCGCATCTCCGTGCTGGCTACCGGCGACCCTGGCCGCGCCTACCCGCTGCTGCGCGAGGCGTGCCTGGCGACCAGCGGGACAATGATCGCCGTCGCCGACGGGGAGGCGTTCCGCGCCATGCGCCGCCTGGCTCGCGTCGAGGGGATCAGCATGGAGCCAGCGGCGGCGGTAGCCTTCGCCGGGCTGGAGCACCTGATCACCGGCGGGGTGATCGCCCCCACCGAGACGGTGATCGTCAACTGTTCCGGCCACACCTTCCCGGCGGAGAAGCACATCCTCGAAGACCAGTACGTGCTCGACCTGGAATTCGCCGAGACGGAGCGAGGGCCGGGCCGCGTGCAGATGGCTGAGGGGCTGGGCGCGGCCTTTGAGCGCCTTGACGAGCAGGTGACGACCATCGTCGTCATTGACGACAATCCGCAAGACAGCCGCCTGATCCGCCGCTTGCTGCAAGCGCACAAGAGCTACCGCGTGTTCGAGGTCAATGACCCGCGCGACGGCCTGGACATTGTTCGCCAGCGACGGCCCGACCTGGTGGTGCTCGACCTGATGATGCCCGATCTCGACGGGTTCGCCCTGCTCACGCTGCTGAAGAACGACCCGGACGTGGCCCATATCCCGGTCGTGGTCGTCTCGGCCAAAACGCTGACTCCCGCCGACCGCGCGCGGCTGGAAGGAGTCGCCGAGTCGCTGTGGCAGAAGGGCAGCTTCAACACCCGCGATCTGGTTGAGCACGTGGTCAGCGCGTTGGGTGGCAGCCTGGGCGAGACGCCGCCGGAGCTAACCCTCGCCAGCGAGGGGCAGGTCGCGGCGACCTCCAAAGAGAGCATCGCCCCAGAGCCGCCGCCGCCGCGCGAGATCGTTGTCGTTGACGACGAGCGGCGCGACGCTCGCCTGATCCGGCGGCTGCTCGAAGCGACGGGGCGCTACCGTGTGATCGAGGCGCATGACGGCGAGTCCGGCTGGGCGGCCATTCTGCGCCAGCGGCCCGCGCTGGTCGTCATAGACCTGATGCTGCCGGACATCAGCGGCGAGGCGCTGCTGGAGCGGCTGCGCGCCGACTCCAGGACGCGCGACATCCCGGTGGTCGTGCTGACGGCGAAGGACTTGCGCCGCGACGAGCGCGAGCGGCTGCTCGGCCAGATTATCTCGCTATTTCAAAAGGCGACCCTGGATCGCCAGGCGCTGATCGCATCGGTGGATGAGACGCTCGGCGGACGGTGAGGGCGCGCGGCAGCAGACTGAGCAGGGGTCGCCCTGGTGGGCGGGGCGTGGAGTGGTGCGTATGGCATACCGCATTCTGTACATCGAGGACAATTTCCAGAACAAGCGCCTGGTGCGCAAGATGCTGCAGGCGCGCGGCTTCGAGGTGCTGGAAGCGGACGACGGGCTGACCGGCGTCGAGGTGGCGACCAGGGAGCTGCCCGACCTGATCCTGATGGACATCAGCCTGCCGGGGATTGACGGCGTGGAAGCGACGCAGCGCCTGAAGGCGCGGCCCGACACCGGCGAGATCCCCATCATCGCCCTGACCGCCAATGCCATGCGCGGCGACCGCGAGCGGTTTCTGGCGGCGGGCTGCGACGATTACCTCTCCAAGCCGATCAGCACCGCCGAGCTACTGGACAAGGTGCACCGCCATCTGCGCGACGGGCGGGGCTGAGCGGCGGGAACTGCGGATTGCGGATTGCGAAATCGTCAAGCGATTCGCTGTCTACCTTTGCTCGCCCCCACCTGCCCCCCTCAGCGCGCTGGCGCGATTCATGATAAGATACAGGCAACTGGTAGCAGGTTCGCGCGGGCCGCAACGCCGGGCTGAAGCGCATGGCGCTGGCCGCCGGTCGGAGTGCGTGGCAGAGCGCGAGAGCAGGGGGCAGTCATGAGCAGAGCACTAGGGCGATGGATAATAATCGCGGCGCTGTGCGCAGCCATGTTAGGCGGCTTGTGGGCTGCCAGCCCGCCGCACAGTGAAGCGCGCGGCGCATCGTGGACGGTCAGCGTCTTCAACAACCCCAACCTGTCCGGCGGCCCGATCTGGGTGGGGCTGTCGCCTAGCGTCAACTACACCTGGGGCGCTGGCGCACCGGTCATCGGCGGGGCGGCGACGGGTGCGCCTGCCGACAACTTCTCGGTGCGCTTCACCTCGTCGGTCTTCTTCACGGCGGGCAATTACCGCTTCACCGTGCAGGTGGACGATGGCGCGCGGCTGTACGTGGACGGCCTGCCGCTGATCAACCACTGGGAGTCCGGCTTTGGCTTCCGCACCTTCCAGGCCGACTACAACTTCCTCACCGATGGCCTGCACACGGTCACCGTCGAGATGTTCGACGCGACGGGCGACGCGACGATCATTGCCAGTTGGGCGCTGGCGGTGGGGCCGCTGGTGACGCCGACGCCTTTCTACACCGGCGTGCCCTGGTACGCGGAGTTCTTCAGCGGGCTGGACCTGGCCGGGCCGGTGATCTTCTCCACGACCTACCCGCCGAGCGGCCTCAACAACAACTGGGGCCAGGGGTCGCCGGGCGGCGCGGTGCCGGTGGATAACTGGTCGGCGCGCTTCATCCGCACGCTCAACGTGCCGTCCGACCTGCCGGAGGGCGTCTACACCTTCTACGCCCGCGCCGACGACAACTTCCGCTTCTTCGTGGACGCGACGCCCATCTTCGACTACTGGGACACGTTCGCCAACAGCCAGACCTACACGGCGGCGGTGACGCTGCTCAACGGCCCGCACACGCTCAAGGTGGAGTACCGCGAGCGCGAGCTAGACGCCTCCGTGTTCCTCACCTGGACGCCGCCCAACGCCCAGAATCCGGTCTTGCCGCCTGAGGGCGCGCCGGCTGGACAGGGCGGCGGCGCGGTGCCCACCGGCATCACGGCGACGGTCAACGTGTCGCTGCTCAACCTGCGCAGCACGCCGGTGCTGACCGCGCCCATCCTGACCAAGCTCAAGAAGGGCGAGGCGTACCCGGTGACCGGGCGCAGCGCCGACGGGGCCTGGGCGCGGCTGCTGGCTGGCACGACGACGGGCTGGGCCTGGGCGAAGTACCTGACCTTCAGCGGCGACTTCAATACGGTGCCCGTCGTGGACACAGGGATCGCTCCCCCGGCAGCGCCCCAGCCGACCGGCGTCCGGGGGCGGGTGCTGGGCAACCTGCGCATCCGCGAAGCGCCGACTACCCGCTCCAAGCAGGTTGGGCTGATGCCCTGGGGCGTGGAGATGGACATCCTGGGCAGGAATCGCGGGCACTCGTGGTACATGGTCAGCTATGGCGGGGTTGTCGGCTGGTCATACGCTCCCTGGATCAAGATCGTCCAGGGCACGGATGATGCGCTGCCCTACACCGACGGCACGCAGCCGGAATATGAGCCGCCGCCCGCAACGCAGGGCATTGTCGTGCAGGCGTATGGCAACATGCGCATCCGCAGCGGGCCGAGCCTGCACTATCCGCAGATCGGGCGCGTCCTGTGGGGGGCGCGGGTGCAGGTGCTCGGTCGCAGCCCGGATGGATGGTGGTACAAGATACAGCATGGCAGCGTGACCGGCTGGAGCTACGCGGCATGGTACCGCGTCGTGCAGGGCGACATCAGCGCCGCGCCGATTGTGGCGCAGTGACGTACCGATTCCACAGTTGGATTCTGTACAGCGCCCCGGATAGGTTCCTTGCCCGCCGGGGTGCTGCTCTGTTATGCCCCTACGAGTCTCACCCCCGTATTGATGCAGATTAACGATCAGCGCGGATATTGCGCGCGCGTAGGGCGGGTTTGCAAACCCGCCCCTACAGACGCCTTGATCGGCGAGGGGTCGTAGGGGCGTTGGCCATACGCCCCTATAAGCCTCACCCTCGCTCGGCGCTGACGCGCCCGCCCCAGGGCAAGCCGAGCGCAGCGAGGCTGGGGGTGAGGCTCATCAGCCGCTAGGACTCCAGTCAGGCTGCGCGCTGACTCCTCCCGCTGTATACTGAGGGCAGAGGCCGTTGTTCGCTCAGTTCGCCGGGGCAAAGATGCCATGATCCGGCCCGACGACATCTACACCACCCAGCAGATCGCCAGCGCCGCCGAAGTGTTCGTGGACGCGCTGAGCGCGCTCTTTCCCGGTGACACGTTTGAGGCGCTCTTTCACCGGGGGACGCTGCGCCGCGCTTACTGGGCGGCGCTGCAGGCGGCGCTGAGCAGTTACGCGGCACAGGACAAAGCTCCGCTGGTGCGGGGGCTGATGCGCGAGCACGCCCTGGCTGATCCTGCTGTCGTAGGCGAGCTATTCAAGCTGTTCGCGCCGGGGCAATCGCCTGACTACGCGGCAGTGGGCGCGCGCTGGGCGCAGATGCTCGATCTGCCGCCCGCCGAAGGCGCGTCCCTCTCCGCCGAAGCCCAGGTGCTTTTCCACGCGCTGGCGGCGGAGCTGCGCCAGTCACCGCCGCTGCGCCTGGCTGTCGGCCAGATCGCCCTGGCCCATGAGCGCATCCCCGATGACGATCTGGATACCATCCCCGCCACGCGGGAGCAAGACCTCGCCCGCCTGCTTGATGTCGCGCTGCTTGGCGGGCCGGGCATGGCCGCGCTGCAAGTGCGTCACCTGCTGGTGCTGGCCGCCCACTGCACGCCGCGCGCCGCCGATTCTCCGGCGCGGACGCTGGCGGCGCTCGCTCGGCTGGCAGCGTCCCTGTCGCCGGACGCGCTGGCCGAGCTATGGGCGGCGATAGACGCCCTCGACGACGCGGCGCTGCGAGTGCGCAGCCTGGCGCACCTGGCTCCACACCTGGAACGGGCCGGCCTGGTGCCCGATGCGCTCGCCCTGGTCGAGGCGGCGCTCGCCGCGCGCCCGGCTCCGCTGGCTCCCGCTGAGCGAGCCGCCGTGCTGCTGGCGCTGGCCCCGCACCTGGGGGCCAACGACCGCGAGCGCCCCCTGCCGGCGCTGCAAGGGCGCGCGCTGGAGGCGGCGCAGGCTATCAGCGACCCGGCGTCGAGGGTGCGCGCGTTGGGCGCGCTGGCCGAGCATCTTTCCCCTGAATGGCAGCCGGTCGCCGTCACCCACGCCTTCGAGACGGCCCGGCGCATCCCCAGCGACCAGGCCCGCGCCACAGCCCTGGCCGCCCTGCCGCCGCACCTGCCCGCCGAGTTTCACGCGCCGCTGCTGGCTATCGCCGGGGAGCTGGACTCGCCGGAGGCGCGCGCTTTGCTCTTGGGGCGGATGCTGCCATACCTGACGCCCCCCTTGCAGGCGCGGGCGCTGGTAGACGCGCTGAATGCTATCGCTGGTATCAGCGGCGACGACGCGCGATCCGCCGCCCTGATCGCGCTCGCACCCGGCGTGGAGGCCGTCGGGCCGCTCCAACATATGCCGGATGGTCTGCGCCAGGCGATGCGAGTGTTGTTCACCATTACACGCGCAGGCGACCGGGCGCGTGCCTTCGCAGCGCTCGCGCCCACGCTGTCCCCGGAGCTGCTCGGTGAGGCGTTGCTGGCGCTCAAGAGCATCGGCGACGCAGATGAGCGCGCGCGGGCGCTGGCTCGCCTGGCCCCGCACCTGCCGCCGGAGCTGCAAGTCGCCGCCTTCGGCATGGCCCGCGAATTGGCCGTGCCGGGTGCGCGCGCGCTGGCGTTGGGGGCCATCGCGCCCTATCTCGCGCCGGTCGCCCGCTCGACCGCCCTCGGAGAGGCGCTGGAGGCGGCGCTGACCGCCGCGCCGGAAGAAGTGCGCGTCGCAGCGCTGGTGGATTTGGCTCCCCACCTGCCGGACGCGCAGCGGCCCCGTGCCCTGGGGGCGGCGCTGGAGTCGGCGTGCGCCGTAGCCGAGGACGATGGGCGGGCGCGGGCGCTGGTCAGCCTGGCCCCTTATCTGCTCGACGAGCAGCTTGCCGATGCGCTGGCCTGCGCGCACACGCTGGACGATCCGCTGGAATGCGCCTTCGTGCTGGGAGCGCTGCTGCCGCGTTTGGCGGACGAGGAAGCGGAGCGTGCCGGGGAAGAGGCACTCGATCTGGCGCAAGCGCCCCGCCCTGCCCATCACCGGGCGAGCGCGCTGGCGGCAATTGCGCCCGTGCTGCCCCCCGCCCTGCTGGAAAGGGTAGTTGCGGCGGCGCTGGACATCGAGCCGCCATATGACCGGATGCACGTGCTGGCGGCACTGCTGCCTCTCCGTCCGGCGCAGTTGCGTGACGAGGCGCTGGCTACCGCCCGCGCCGTGCCCAACCGTATGCAGCGCGTCAGTGCATTGCTGGAAGTGGTGCCGCACCTGGGACGAGGGGAGCGCGCGCCTGCCCTGGCCGAGGCGTTGGAGACGGCGCTGGGCATTGACGACGACTATGACCGGGCCAGTGCCCTGGCCCACCTCGCGCCGCACATTGGCGCCAGTGACGCGGCGCGCAACCGCTGCCAGGATGCGCTCAGCCTGGCGCTGGATGCCTGCCTGGAAGCGCCCCACGACGAGCGCTGCGCGGACTTGCTGGCGCGGCTGGCGGAATTGGCCGCTACCCTGCTGCCACCGGCCCAGGCGTATCCGCTCTGGCGGCGGGCGGCGCTGGCCCTGCGCGGACAGCCGCAAGCGGATGTGCTGGCGGTGCTGGCGGCGCTCGCCCCGCTCATCGCTCACCTGGGCGCAGCCTCGGCAGTGGACGAGATCGCCGGGGCGCTGTTGGACGCGGCGTCTGGATGAGGCTGGTTTTTGGTGGTTAGTTGTTGGTTATTGGTGAAACACACGCACAACGGAATCGCCTTTACCAACAACCAATAACCAGAAACCAATTACCCTCCTCAACGCACCAGCGGATATGTCCAGAACAGGGCGACTTCGCCGCGCGCCAGGTCGTCATTGTGGTACAGCGTCTCGCGCAGCCCGTCCAGGCGACAGCCCAACGCCAGGTAAAACTTGCACGCCGGAACGTTGTTCGTCTGCGTCTCGAAGACCAGCGCCCGGTACCCCTGCTGGCGCGCCCAGTTCACCGCCCGCGCGAACAGTTCCCGCCCGATCCCCTGGCGGCGGATGGCCCGGTCGAGCATCAGATTCCACACCCAGGCGGTGCTGTTCCACTCCTGCGGCGTGACCTCCAGCAGACCGGCGATGCGCCCGCGCCATTCCACGACCAGGTACAGCCCGTTGCCGCGCCGCAACCGGCGGCGGATGGCGGCCTGCTCGTTGGCGTCGAAATCGTAGGCGTGGCCCTTGTCGAACGGCTCCGGCAGGGGGTATTCCACCAGCCGCCAGCCCGCCTCGAGGCCGCTCCCCAGGCACTCGACGCGCAACGCCGTGCCGCTGACGAAGCCGGGGCGAATCTCGGCCAGACGCGGGATGTCGGCTTCGGTCAAGGAGCGGATGAGCGGTTCATCGGTCATCGGAGGGCGTCCTCTGGCGCGTGGCCGGTGACGGTGGGCGCGGTGTCCGCTGGAATTGTACGCCGCCTCGCCGGATTTTCAAGGGGGCGCAGTGACGAGGGAACACTGGCGAACAGCCTCACCCCCAGTCTCGCTACGCTCGGCTTGCCCCCTCTCCACGAGGTGGAGGGGGCGGCGAGGCCCACGTCAGTGGGCCGAGCGGGGGTGAGGCCAACCAGGGCGCAGCAGAGCAGCGCCCCTGCCCTCTGAAGGGTGGGGATTTCCGAACTCTGTCAGCGGCGAGTATGCTATGATGGAGAGCGGTGAGAGGAGGAGCCATGCGAGACAGCATACGCGAGCGGGGAACGGCCTGGGGCGCGCGCGCCAGCTTCGCGGCGCTGCTGCTCGTCTGCTCCGAGTGGATCGTCTGGCAGACGCCGACTCGCTTCGGGACGCTCGACTGGCTGGGCATCGCGGCGGTGTACCTGGCGCTGGCGGCGGCCTCGCTCGACCTGATCGCGCGGTCTGGCGTGCGCGAGCCGCTGGGATTGCTGCTCGTGGCCGGACTGTACGGACTGCTCAACGCCACGCTGATCAGCGGCGTCACGGCGCGCGATCTGCCGCTCAGCCTGCTCGGACGCCCGCTCGGCGCGCAGCCGTTAGCGTTCCTGGTGGCTTTCGGCGCGTTCCGCGTGCTGAGCAGCGGACGTGCGACCGGCCCGCTCGACTTCCTGATCGCGCTGGGGGGCGGCCTGGCCTGGGGCGTGTGGGTGCGCTGGTTCCCGCTGGTGGCCGACGAGCCGGTGCCCGCCTCGCGCTCCGGCGAAGCGCTGACGGCGCTGGCGATCCTGCTCGCCGCCTGCGGAGTGCTGCGCGCCGTTCTGCCGCCCGGCAACCCGCGCCGTATCCAGGAGTGGCGGCTTGGCGCGCCGGAGTGGGCGCTGGTGGGCGGCGTGCTGGCGGCGGCATTGGCGGTGGACGCAGCGCGGGACGCCGTTGACGGGGCAGCCATCAGCATCATGATCGCGCTGGGCAGCTTTCTGGCGACTCTGCTCTACGCCAGCGCCGTGCAACGCGGCCCGGCATCGCTGCTGGACGCCGTGACGCCGCCGCGCCGCCCGAATCTCGCCGCCTGGCTGGTGGTAATCGTGCCATTCCTGGCGGCGGGATGGGTTGGGTATCACCTGCCGGGAAACGGCACGAGCAGCCCCCAGAGCGACCTGCTCTTCGGCGGGCTGACCGTCTTCGCCCTGGTCTGGCCGCCGCTCGTCTCGGTGCTGATCGGCGTGCGCGTGGTCTCCGCGCTGGTGCGCGAGGGGTGGTGAGGGGAAAGAGTCACAGACGGCGGGCGTATGGGGCGCATTGCATACGCCCCGCCGATCATACCGCAGAGTCCTCACGCGGCGCGCGCAGCGCCAACGGTAGCAGCGCCGCCGCCAGCAGCGCCAGCAGCGCCCCAAAAGCGAACGGGGCGCGCGGCCCCAGCCCATCCCAGCCGGCGACGCCCTGCCACAGCACTCCGGCGATCAAGCTGGCAGGCAGGGCCATCAGCCCGACCGCCGCATCGTAAACGCCGTAGGCCGTGCCAAGCTGCGCGCGCGGCACCAGGTCGGCCACCAGCGCCTTGCTCACCCCGTAGGTCAGCCCGTAATAGACGCCGTACAGCCCGTACAGCGCCCAGACCTGCCAGGCGGCATTGGCGACGGCGAAGCCTGCGTAGACCGCCGCGTAGAACAGCCAGCCCGCCAGCAGCACGCGCCGCCGTCCCACGCGATCCGATCGCGCGCCCGCCGGTTCGGAGACGAGCGCATAGATCACGTTGAAGGTGATCAACATGCCCAGCACACCGGCCACGTTCAGGCCAAGCTTGTTGGCGCGCAGGATGAGGAAGGCGTCGGAGGAATTGCCCAGAGTGAAAAGGATCACTACTAGCAGGAACAGCCGGTAGCGCCTGTCGAAGCCGCGCAGCGTCAGGCGGGCGGGCGCGTGATGCTCGGCGGCGGTCACGTCGCGCGCGCCAGCGGCCAGGGCCAGCACTGCCAGCGCCGCCGGGATGATGCTCAGCAGCACAATCGTCTGGAAGGTGTCGCGGGCCAGCGTCACCCGCTCACCCTGCGCAGCCAGCACGACCAACAGGGCGATGATCAGTCCCAGCGCCGCGCCCGCCGTATCTCCGGCGCGGTGCAGCCCGAAGGCAATACCCCGCTGCCGGGCGTCCACAGTGGAGGCAACCAGCGCGTCGCGCGGGGCGGTACGAATCCCCTTGCCGACGCGATCGGCGAAGCGCACGGCCAGCACGCCGCTCCAGGCAGTGGCGAAGTAAAGGAACGGCTTGGCGACCGCCGACAGACCGTAACCAGTCACCGCCAGCCACTTGCGACTGCCCAGCCGGTCGGAGAGCCAGCCGGAGAAAACCTTGAGCAGGCTGGCCGTCGCGTCGGCGATGCCCTCGATCAGCCCGATCACGTTGGTCTTGACGCCGAGCGTTTCCGACAGGAAGAGCGGCAGCAGGTTGAGCACCATCTCGCTGGAGATGTCGGTCAGGAAGCTGGTGAACGTCACCACCCACACGTTGCGCGGCAGCGAGCGCACGCCGCCGCGCGCGGTCGCCTCGTCCGCCGTTACCTTCGATGCGGGCATGGACCATACCTCTTTTGGTCAGCCGGAAATACACCGGGGGCGCATCTTCGCGCCCCCGCACCTCATCAGGAAACATCCGCCGCTCGTCAGGCAGGGACCCGCTCTGTCGTTGCCCGCGCGCCGTCCGGCTTGATGCCGGCCATGAGCAGGCCAAGCTGCTCACGGGTGGCGCTCTTGGCGGGCAGCGTGTCAATGACCTCGCCCTTGTAAAGCACAGCGATACGGTCGGAGAGGGCCATGATCTCGTCCAGCTCCGCCGAGACCAGCAGCACAGCCGCGCTCTCGTCGCGCTGCTCGATGATCTGGCGGTGAATGAACTCAATCGAGCCAACGTCAATGCCCCGCGTGGGCTGCGCGGCGATCAGCAGGCGCGGCCTGCGGCTGAACTCGCGGGCGACGATCAGCTTCTGCTGGTTGCCGCCGGACAGGTTGCCACCATCAATCGTGGGCGAGGGCGTGCGGATGTCGAACTCCTCAATCAGATCAGAGGCGTGGTTGATGATGGCTTCCTCGTCGCGCAGCAAGCCGCCCTGTGGCTCCGGCACCTGGCCCTCGCCGCCTCGCCTCTGCCAGACTGCCTGCCGGAAGGGGGCGGTAGCCCCGCGAATCGCTGCCCGCACGCGCTCCGCGCCCAGCACGCGCAGCGCGACCAGATGCCCTATCGCGCCGAATACCAGCTCGGCGAGCAGCAGGGCGACAGCGCCGATGTTCAGCGGGTACTGCAAGACCGTCTTCTGCGCGCGAGAGAGCGACGCGCCGATCTCGCGCAGGTCGGTCGGCACGTGGTAAGCGTCAAGCACCGCCGTCCACAGCCAGCGATCCCAGATGGTCACGCCGAGCACGGTGAGCACGGCCACGACACCCCCAACCACCAGCAGGTAGCGCAGCAGCGTGCCGGGCAGCTCGGCCAGGTTCGGCTCTTTAGCGAACGGTCGCTCGTAGTAGTCGTTGAGCACCAGGTTATCGGCCACCGAATAGCGCCTGACCAGCCCATGCCGCTGGCGGTCTTCGGGGACGTGACTGGTGCCAGCGTCCTTGATGCGGCGCGGCGTGATGCGCTCGCGACGGATCAGGCGCAGACCGAGCAGCCGGTCGAGCCAGGTCTGGTGGTCGGCATCGCGCCACGCTGCCCAGGCCATGACCAACAGCGGGACGAACAGCGGGGCGCGCAGCACGACGAAGGCGACATAGCGCTGTACCAGCCGGAGCCGACTGGGCCGCCGGTCAGCGTGATCGGCCAGCTCCAGCCCCAGGAGCGCCATGCCCAGCGTGCGACTCTTGGCCAGCCAACTGCCCAGGAAGTAGAGCGCGTCCACGATCAGCGCCACCGGTGCCACCAGCCCGATGCTCATGTCCTCATTGCGGAAATAGGCCGCGAAGTAGCCGACGAAATAGACGGCAGCGACGACAGTGATCATATCCAGCACGAAGGCCGCGATGCGCGCGCCGAGCGACCCGGCAGGCTGACGCTCGGACTGGAGCGCCTTGCCGAGCAGCCGCACCGATCCACCGGCAAGCTCGCGCAGGCCGGTCAGCACCTCGACCAGTTCCGTCTGCCCGTTACCCTGCACCCCGGCCAGGCCCAGCACTTCGCCCGCGTGCACGGTGAAGCTGACTCCGCGCAGCGCCTCCGCCCCCCGGTCGTCAATGGCGCTCAGATTCTCCACTTCCAGCACTGGCTCGGCGGGCTGCGCTTCGCCCTTCTCCACTTGCAGGATGACTTCGCGCCCGACCATCATCTCGGCCAGCAGACTCTCCGTCGCCTGATCGGGCGTCGTGGTGCCCACCACACGGCCATCGCGCATGACGACGATGTTGGTGGCGACCTCAAAGACCTCTTTGAGCTTGTGGGTGATGAAGATGATGGAGACGCCCTGCGCGGCCAGCTCGCGCATGATCTTGAAAAGCTCCTGCCCTTCCTGCGGGGTGAGCACGGCGGTTGGCTCGTCGAGGATGAGGATATCGGCATGGCGGTAGAGCGCCTTGATGATCTCGACGCGCTGCTGCATACCCACCGGCAGCTTCTCGATGGGAACGTCGGGGTCTACTTCCAGGCCGTACTGCCGCGATAGCTCGTGCACGCGCTCTGCTGCCGCGCGCACGTTGCGAATCTCAGTCACGTCGGTGAGCGCCACCAGGAACGAATCGAGCACACCGTCCAGGGGCGAGGGCTTGATCACGTTGTCTTGGGGGGCGTGCTGGCGGCGCTGGTACCCCCGCCAGGCAATGGTGGCCAGAGCCAGAGCGAGCGCGACGGTCAGGCCAGCCTGCCCTGCTGTGCTGACCATGTCGAGATTCAGCCCCGCCGCCACCACGAAGAAAACCAGCAGCACGCCCACGAGCGCCAGGTCTTCCGGCTTCAGGCGGCTGGGCGCGCGCGCCGTGCCGCGCCACGAGGTGATGCTGTGCCCGGCGGTGACGATCAGCAGCAGAACGACGCTGAGCGCCTGGGCAACCGGCGGCACGCTGTCAATGGCGTCAATCAGCCAGCCGGGGACGCCCTTGCCGCGATACTCCTCCAACTGCGCTTTGGCACTGGCAACTACGCCGCTGGCGTTCTTGGCGGTGCGATATTCCTTGGCCCAGTCGAAGGCGATTCGCTCGCGGCGCACCAGCGCACTCTTGACGGTGTAGCTGCCTTCCATCTCGGCGGGCTTAAGCTCGCGCACCATCTCGACTTTCTGGCGCAGGGCGAGATCAGTGATGCCGATCTGGGTGATCGCCTGCACCTGCGAGGCGACAGCCAGGGCAGCCAGCGCCAAACCCACGCGCCAGGTTACGCCCCACAGCAAGCGAGCTACCGGCGGCACGGCGACCGCGATCCCGGCCATCAGTCCGGCGACCACCCCGCCAGCGGCGGTGCTCACCTTGCCCAACGCGAGGCCGATGATCACGCACAGCGCAAAGAGCACCAGGCTCGGCAGCCGTCGCAAGACCTGGCGCAGCACAGGGCTGCTCTCGCCCTTGTAGGCGACGGTGCTCTCCTCGCCCAGCACCACGTTCTCAGCGACGGTCATCACATTGACCAGTTGGAAGTGCTGGTGCACCATGCCGATACCGCTGCGGATCGCCTCGCGCGGGCTGGCGAAGTGGGCTTCGTGCCCCTTCAGCCGGATCGTGCCACTGTCGGCGCGGTACAGCCCGTAGATGATGTTCATCAGCGTGCTCTTGCCCGCGCCGTTTTCGCCCAGCAGGGCCAGAATCTCCCCGCGTCGCAGCTTCAGGCTCACGTCGTCGTTAGCCAGCACGCCGGGGAAGCGCTTGGTCACGCCCTCGGCTTCGAGGACGGCGGTGGGGTCGTAAGCGGCAGGTTCAGTCATGGTCACACCCACTGGTTGTTGGTGATTAGTTATTGGTTACTGGTTGTTAGCTTCTGGATCAGCGCATTAAGCATCCGCCGGACGCTCAACACCTTCTCGTGAAGCTGTTGGTACATTGTTTGTCCAAGAAAGTCGAGAGCACATGCCAGAGACAGAAGATACTCCAACTCACTGGCCGATCCCATTGCAATGTACAGAAACCGGCGAAGCTCGCCGGACGTTTCGCGCCCACAACCTTCCGAATGTTCGTTGGAACTGAGGCGGCGGTGCGCTTGATCTGGCTGGTAAGACCATACAATTCATCAGGAGGGAAACCAGCGCTGGCCTGGTAGACATCGAGCACCAGTTGGTGTGAAAGCTGCCATACTGCCAGTTTTCGATAATCCTGCACCGGGCACGTCCCCCCCTAGATCGCCAGACTGATGAAAGGGCAAGAGCGCCTCGCATCATCAATGGCGCTAGGCTCAGGTTCTTGTGATTAGCTTTTGGAACACAGCTTCCGTCTCACATATGCCCTACCAACAACCAGCTACCAATAACCAACTACCAATGAAATCTCTCACTCCGGCTCGTAGACGATGCCCTCAGCCGCCGGAGGCCGGGCGCGACCAACAAAGCCCGCCAGCACGACGATGGTCAGGATGTAGGGCAGCATCCCGACAAGCTGGTGCGGGAGATCAATGCCGAACTGCTGAAGCTGGCCTTGCAGCGCGGTGGCAAAGCCGAACAGCAGCGCCCCACCCAGCGCGCGGGAGGGTCGGTAGTTGCCGAAGAGCATCACCGCCAGGGCAATGAAGCCGCGCCCGGTGGTCATGTTCTGCTCGAAGATGCCCACCGCCGCCAGCGTCAGGAACGCGCCGCCCAGCCCGGCCAGCGTCCCCCCCAGGAACAGGTTGGTGTACTGCAACCGGTACACGTTGATGCCCAGCGTGTCGGCGGCGCGCGGGTTCTCGCCGACCGAGCGCGTGCGCAGCCCCCACGTGGTATGGAACAGCGCCCACCCCAGGAATAAGACGAGCAGCAGCGTCAGGTAAGTGATCAGGTCTTTGTCGAACAGGATGCGCCCGATGTCATAGGGCAGGTACAGGTTGAAGTTGCTGGCCAGTCTCAGCTTGTAGGAGCCAGCCTGAGTCCAGGGGTTACTGATGACCGACGGTAGCTTGCCCAGGGTGGGAGTATTGAGCTCGTAGAAGTATCCGGTCAGCCCCAGGGCCAGGATGTTAATCACGGTGCCGCTGACGATCTGGTTGACTTTGTACTGGATCGAGAGCAGCGCGTGCAGCAGCCCCAGGATACCGCCGGTGAGCAGGGCAGCGAGAATAGACAGGCCCAGGCGCACACCGACCGATTGCAGCGACGGGTCAACCCCCGGCTTGCTGAGCGCCACGTTGGTCATGAAGCCGGTGAAGGCCGCTGTCAGCATCATGCCCTCGATGCCGATGTTGATGATGCCCGACCGCTCGCACATGATGCCGCTCAGCGCACCCAGCGTGATCGGGATCGAATAGCGAATCGTGAAGTTGATCGTCGCGATGACGGCGAGTCCGAGTTCTGTTTCGCCCACGTTTCGCTCTCCCTAGTCCCTGCCGCCAATGTGCAGACGCGCCCCTGGCTCGGCTGCGCGGATGCGATACAACCGCCGGATGATCTGGTCTGCGGCGACGAACATGAGAATCAACGCCTGGATGACCTGGATTAGCTCTTTGGCAACATCTGCCGCCAGCGCCATGCGCGTAGTACCGGCGTCCATCGCGCCGAAGAGGAAGGCGGAGAAGTTGACGGCGATGGGATTGTTGCCGGCCAGGAAGGCCACCGTGATTCCTTCGAAGCCAAGCCCCAGACTCTGGTTGCCCTGATAATCATGGTAGACGCCGAGCGTCTGGATGCCACCGGCCAGACCGGCCAACACCCCAGCGATGAACATGGTCAGGATGGTGACCCGTTTGACGTTGACGCCAGCATACTCCGCTGCGGTAGGGCTATAGCCGGTCATGCGCAGTTGGAAGCCGAAGGTGGTGCGCTGCAACAGGAACATGATCACCACCGAGGCGATGATGGCGACGAAGATACCGATGTGCAGCGTGAAGTTGGGCGGCACGCTGTAGACGATCGGCAGCTTGGCGCTGCTTAGAATCGGTGGCGTGCGCGCGATGGCATCTGTCACCGACTCCGGGCTGGCTAACGGGCCGGGCCGCGAGCCGTCGCTGCCGGTAGAGATCAGCCAGCCGGCGAACTGGGCCGCGATATAGTTGAGCATGATCGTCGTGATCACCTCGTGCGCGTCGGCGTAAGCCTTGAGCGCACCGGCAATAGCCGCCCACAGCCCACCGACGAGCATCGCCCCCAGGATCGCCAGCGAGATGTGCAGCACGGGCGGCAACCCCTTGACGGCGAACCCGATCCAGGCAGCAACAACCGATCCCATGATCAACTGGCCCTGCACGCCGATGTTGAGCAGGCCGCTCTTGAAGGCGAAGGCCACCGCCAGGCCAGACAGCACCAGCGGCGTCATGTTGCGGAAGGTCGCCAGCAGGCCGCGTGGCTCGACAAAAGCACCCTGAATCAGCCCCTCAAAGGCGGTGATCGGGTCGCGCCCGTCAAGCAGAATCAGGATCGAGCCGACCAGAACGGCGGTGAAGACGGATAGGGTGGGAATGAGCAGGCTCTGAAAGGCGGACCAAAGCTGTGCTCGAACCTGCGCGAAACGCCGGGCAGGTGGCGGTTGGGAAGGAGAGGTTGTCACCATACCATATCGTACCCCGCGAAGAAGACAAACAATACCCAGGGCGCGTGCAAAAGCCGTGACAGCAGGCGGGGTATGGGCAATCCCCCGACCGCGCGCGATTATAGCGAGAATAAGGCCATTCTGTCGAAGAGTGCCCGCGCGATTCCTTCTATTCTCCTCGCAGCAGCCCTCCCGCGCAAATCCGCTGCGGCGGGGGCGCATCTCACAATGGGGGCGAAATGCCCGAACCGCAGAGACGCAGAAAGAACAAGACTTCCAAAGTCTTCGGAGACTTCGGACGTCTGCCTTTCCTGCTTTGCTCTGCGCTCTCTGCGCCTCGGCGGTGATGCTCTGCCCCTCTCGCCGCACTGGACGCGAACGGAAAAGCGCACTACACTTGGACACAGACGCCGCTTGCTGCGAGCACGAGGGACGCCGGGCAGCATTGTCTTGAGGGAGAGCGCGCGATGGTGATCTGGCCCTTGCCCCGCATAACGTTCCAGGAATTGAGCCTGGTGGAAGAGACCCGGCCTGTGGCGCTGCTCACCAGCGCCGAGGCGTGGCCGGTGGTCAGCGATCACCTGGCGCTGCCGGTGCTGATCCAGGCTGAGCCGTCGCGTTATGACCGCGAGCTGTTCGAGTATCTGGCCGAGAACTTGCCCAGCACGGTGGAAGTGGTCTATGCGGTGGGGGGTGGCGCGCCGCTGGAGGCGGCCAAAGTGATCGCCGCGCGCAACGATGTGCCGCTCGTCGTCGTGCTGCTGGCGCTGGATGGCACGTCCATGCTCGCGCCCTATGCCATTGCCACCGAGCCGGTCGCCGACCGCCAGCGTCGCGTCCGCCTGAGCGCCGCTCCTGCCGCCGAGGTGATCGTTGACTGGGACGTGATCCTCAGCGGGCCGGAGTCCCTGCGCGGGGCGGGCATCGCCGAGATGCTGGGCATCGTGACCGGCCTGCTGGACTGGCGCTACGCCGCGCAGCGCGGCAAGAACCCGCGCGCCGAGCGCTTCCAGCCCTGGGCCGCCGGTGTGACGACCGATCTCGCCAAGCAAGCGATCAAGAGCGCGACGGCCATCGGTCAAGGTGACCGCGAGGCGCTGCAGACGCTGCTCAGCCTGATGACGGTGGCGGTGCAGATGGGCAATTTGCTCGGCCATACGCGCGCCCTGCAGGGCAGCGAGCATCACCTGGCCAGCATCCTGGCCGCCACGACCAGCCCGGTCACCCCGCTCGCCGAGCTAGTGGGGCCGTGCGTGCTCTTCTGCGCCGCGCTGCACGGCCAAGACCCGACACCGCTGCGCGACGCGCTGAGCGGGGCGGGCGTCCAGCTGGATCAGATTCGGGCGACCGATTTCAGCCTGATGCTTGGCGCGCTCAACACACACCTGACCGATCACGGTTTCCCCTACAGCGTCCTCAACGATCTGGACCCCGCCTCAGACGATGTGGCTCTCGCACTGGACGCCGCCGGGCTGGCCTTGCTCACTGAGACGTGGGCCGTGCCCGTCGAGGCGTCCCCGGAGCAGCAAGCTCCGCCAGGCGAGGAGTCCGTCGGAGAAGACGCCGCGCAGCCCGCGCAGCCCACACCTGCCAGCGCCACCGACACCCCCTCGGACTGATCGAGTCCAGAGTCAGGCTGCGCCAGCGGTGTGGGGGTTGTATCCTGCTTGAGAGACCTCACCTCCTGGCCTCGCTGCGCTCGGTCTTTCCCCCTCTCCGTTGCGACTATCCATTGACCTTGCCCCGTTTTAACGGACAGGTTTGATTTCGTCGGCATACTGCTGTTCGAAAGCAGCAGGGCTGACATAGCCCAAGGACGAGTGCAGACGTTGGCGATTGTACCAGACTTCGAGATACTCAAAGAGTGCCCGGCGAGCCTCAGCACGGGTGGCAAAGGGGGCGTCGGCGCACTCAGTCTTGAGGGTGCCAATGAAACTCTCCATCGGCGCATTGTCGTAGCAGTTGCCCACGCCGTTCATACTGACTTGGATATGGTGTTCGGCCAAGAGGGTTTGAACCAGCGTGCTGGTATACTGGCTGCCCTGGTCGGAGTGGCGGAGCAGGTCGCCGTCGGGAGTGCGTCGGCCCAAAGCCATCTGCAACGCTCCCTCAACCAGGGTGGCCTGTAGGTGCTCCGCCAGCGCCCAGCCGACGATGGCCCGGCTGAACAGGTCCAGCACCAGCGCCAGGTACAGTCAGCCCTCCCGCGTCTCGATGTAGGTGATGTCCGCCAGCCATTTCTCATCGGGGCGGCCAGCCGTGAAGTCTTGCCCCAGCAGGTTCGGGGCCGCCGACGCCCCCGCTGCACGCTGGGTCGTGCGCGGTCGCTGCCGCCACGGCCCTTTGGCCACCAGACCGTCAGCGCGCATCAGGCGGGCCACCCGTTGGCGTCCCACGCGCAGCATCACCGTCAACTGGGGCGCGGAATGGGTGCCCACGTTCTTCGCGGCCTACGGCCTGCCTCCGGCGCAGGTGGACGCGGAGCGGATCGCCTTCTTCCAGCTTCTTGATGAGTTCTTCTAGGCGAGTCTTCACGCCGCCGCATTGCGCCATTTCTGATAGCCCTCTTAGAAGGTTTATATGCGTTTCTTACGTGGATTGTGCGCCGGAGCCGGTACAATGGCTCCGGTCGCGGGCCTGGGCCCGGCGTGCGATGCGACCTGCCCCCTGTGGGCGCATCCAACCTTCTGGGACGCCAGGCTCGCCTGCTAGTTGACGGGCAAGCTGCTAACACATAAACGACGACGCAAAGAGGAGCAAAGACACTCATGGCGAAGCAGTTGAAGTTCGACCAGGAAGCGCGCAACGGCCTGCGCAACGGGATTGACATGCTGGCCAAGGCGGTCATGACCACGCTGGGGCCGAAGGGCCGCAACGTAGCCATTGACAAGAAATGGGGTGCGCCGACCATCACCCACGATGGCGTCTCGGTCGCCAAAGAGATCGAGCTGGAAGACCCCTTCGAGAACATGGGCGCCCAACTGCTGAAGGAAGCGGCGACCAAGACCAACGACATTGCCGGGGACGGCACGACGACGGCCACCGCCCTGGCCTACTACATGGTCACCGAAGGGCTGCGCAACCTGGCGGCAGGAGCCAACCCCATGCTGCTCAAGCGCGGCATCGCGACGGCCACGCAGACCGTCTCGGCGCGGCTGAGCGAGATGGCCATCGAGATCAACACCAAGGAAGAGATCGCTTCCGTCGCGGCCATCAGCGCCCAGGACCCGGAGATCGGCCAGTTGATCGCCGACGTGATGGACAAGGTGGGCAAGGACGGGGTGATCACCGTCGAGGAGAGCAAGGGGCTGGAGTTCGAGACGGAGTACGTGGAGGGGATGCAATTCGACCGGGGCTTCATCTCGCCCTACTTCATGACCAACCCCGAAACGCAGGAAGCGATCATCGAGGACGCCCACATCCTCATCCACGACAAGAAGATCTCGGCGGCCAACGACCTGGTGCCCATCCTGGAGAAGCTGCTGCAGATCGGCAAGCGCGAGCTGGTCATCATCGCTGAGGACGTGGATGGTGAAGCGCTGGCCACGCTGGTGCTCAACAAGCTGCGCGGGATGCTCAACGTGGTGGCGGTCAAGGCCCCCGGCTTCGGTGACCGGCGCAAGGCTATGCTGCAGGACATCGCCGTCCTGACCGGCGGCACGGTCATCACCGAGGAATTGGGGCGCAAGCTGGAGACGGTGGTGCTGGCCGACCTGGGTCGCGCGGGCAAGGTCGTGGTGGACAAGAACAACACGACCATTGTGGACGGCGCGGGCGACGAGAAGGCCATCAAGGGGCGCATCGAGGAAATCCGCGTCGAGATTGACAACTCGACCTCCGACTACGACCGCGAGAAGCTGCAAGAGCGGCTGGCCAAGCTGAGCGGCGGGGTGGCCGTCATCGGCGTGGGCGCGGCGACCGAGGTCGAGCTGAAGGAGAAGAAGCACCGCGTCGAGGACGCGCTGAGCGCCACGCGGGCAGCGGTCGAGGAAGGCATCGTGCCGGGCGGCGGCGTGGCCCTGATCAACGCCATGGCCGCCCTCGACGGGCTGACCCTGGAGTACGACGACGAGCACACGGGCGTGCAGATCGTGCGCAAGGCGCTGCAAATGCCCCTGCGCGGCATCGTGCAGAACGCCGGGCTGGATGGCGGGGTCATCCAGCAGCAGGTGCAGGCCGAGCAGCAGGCCAAGGACAACCCGAACATCGGCTACGACGTGATGCGCAGCGAGCTTGTGGACATGATCAAGGCGGGCATCATTGACCCGGCCAAGGTCACCAAGGGCGCGTTGGAGAATGCGGCCAGCATCGCCAGCATGATCCTCACCACCGAAGCCCTCATCACCGACATCCCGGAGCCTGAACCGCCAATGCCGCCGGGCGGCGCTGGTGGCATGGGCGGCATGATGTAGGCTGCCGGTCACAGAGGCACACGACCGATTTCAGCGCCGGGCGGGAGCGATCTCGCCCGGCGTTCTTTGTTGATCCGGTGCAGATGTTTTTCCTTGAACCGCAAAGACGCAGAGGCAAGAGACGCCCCGTTCTTCTCTGCGTCCTCTGCGCCCTGCGGTGATTTCTGTTCTGCCCTCAGGTTGATCGAATCGCGCCGCGTGCACTACAATGAGCGCGGGATATGAAGCCCGCTACGCCCGCGAACACTCAGCAGGAGGGGCAGCGTGACGATGGTCAGAACGCACGTCCGGTGGATACTGCTCGCAATCGGCCTGCTGGCGCTGAGTTTGGCCGCGTGCGGCGGCGCAGGTGATGGTGGGGACGACTCCGCCCCCGTGCCGACGCTGGCCCGCCTGGAAGACCTCGCCACTGCGCACGCCGGGCCAACTGCGACCGCCGCGCCGCCGGCGGATACGCCTGTCCCTTCTCCGGCGCTGACCACGCTCCCGCCCTCCGCGACGGACGTGCCCAGCGCCACGCCGACCGTCCCGCCGACCGCTACCGCGACTCCTACTGTCCTGAGCACTGCCGCTCTCGGCGCGACGGGCATTGCCCTGACCAACACGGCAGCGGCGGGCGTGCTGCCCTTCACCCAGACGGCGGTCGCCGTGATTGGCGCGACGCAGACGGCGCGGGCGCGGATTACGCCGACGGATACGCCCGCTCCGCTCCCCGACGAGCCGTACCAGGTCGTCTTCTACAGCGACCGCGACGGTAACGATAACCTGTTCCTGATGACGCTGAGTGGCGTTGAGCGCCGCCTGACCGGTTCGCCTGCCAATGAGCGCGAGCCGTCCTGCGCGCCCGATGGCCGCTCGGTCGTCTTCGCCTCGGACGCGAGCGGCAGCTACCAGATTTATCTGCTGCGGCTCGACGGGGGCGAGCCGGTCGCGCTCACGACTTCCGCCGGGATGAACTTCGCCCCGGTCTTCAGCCCGGACGGGGCGCAGATCGCCTTTGTCTCCACGCGACAGGAGGGCGTGCCGACGATCTGGGTGATGAACGCCGACGGCAGCGAGCAGCGCCAGGTGACGACCGAGCTAGGCCGCGACACGTCGCCGTCGTGGAGTCCTGATGGGCGTCAACTGCTCTATTCCAGCGAGCAGTTCGGCCCCTGGAACATCTTCCTGACCGTGACCGGCGACGATGTGGAAGGGGAGTTCCCCGTGCTGCCGCCGGAGTTCAGCGAGGCCAACCAGCTTTGGCCGGTCTTCGACCCGACCGGCGAGCGCATCGCCTACACCATCTGGCCCGATCTCGGCGATCCGCAGACCGCCGACATCTGGCTGCTGGACTTCGAGCAGCCGGAGCCGGCGGCAATTCGCGCGGGCGAGGGGGCCGACATCGCCTGGGCCTGGGGCGACGATACGCACCTGCTGGCCTCGGTTGGCGGGTCGGATGACGTGCAGATCGCCCTGGTGGACGTGACGACCGGCGAGGCGATCCGCCTGACGAGCCAGGGACGCTTCAACGGCGGGGCACGGCTGTGCGTCGTCCAGCCGGAGGGGTTGCCGCCGGAGCCGACCGTTGCGCCCGCGTGACAAAACCGCGCCGCGTGTGTTACAACAATCTGACACCATCGCAGCAAGCAAGCAGGGAGGGACGACTCATGGGAGTGCTCGCAGGCAAGACCGCGCTGGTCTTCGGCGTGGCTAACAAGCGTTCGATTGCGTGGGGAATCGTCGAGGCGCTGCTGCGCGAGGGCGCGACGGTCGGCCTCAGCTACGCGGGCGAGGTGCTCGAAAAGCGCGTCCTCCCGCTGGCTGAGGAAGTGGGCATTGACTTCGTGGAACAATGCGATGTCACATCCGACGAGCAAATCGCGGCGACCTTCGCCAAGGCCCAGGCGAAGTTCGGCACCATTGACATTCTCGTCCACTCGGTCGCCTATGCGCCGGGCGAAGACCTGGGCGGGCGCTTCCGCGACGTGAGCCGCGATGGGTTCAAGATGGCCCTGGACATCTCCGCCTACAGCCTGATCCCGCTGGCCCGTCACGCCGCCGAGATCATGCCGGATGGCGGCAGCATCATGGCCCTGTCCTATTACGCGGCGGAGAAGGTGGTGCCGCGCTACAACGTCATGGCCGTCGCCAAAGCCGCGCTGGAGAACATCGTGCGCTACCTGGCCGCCGACCTCGGCCCGCAGGGTATCCGCGTCAACGCGCTCAGCCCCGGCCCGATCAAGACTCTGGCTGCGGCGGGCGTGCCTGGCTTCCGCATGATGCTCAAATACAGCGAGAAGGTCACGCCGCTGCGCTCGCAGGTGACGCAGGAGGACGTGGGTAATGTGGCCGTCTTCCTGGCCAGCGATTGGGGCCGCCAGGTGACCGGCGAGACGGTCTACATTGATGGCGGGTACCACATTCTCGGCCTGACCATGACCGAGGAAGACCTGGAGAGCTAAGGGGCGAACCGGCGCGGGCGGTGCTCGGTGATCAGCAGTCAGCCGTCAGTAGCCGGCGAAGAGGCGGGCCGCAGGCGGCTGTTCGCTGCCAGCATCACGCTCCTGAGCCGTCGCGCTGCCCGGCTGCGGCGACGAATGGCACCGGTCCCGTCTCGCCGCGCCTGTACGCCGGGCGCAGCAGCGGCTCGACGCGCGTCTCCACATAGGCAAACGCGACTTTCTTGGCTTTCATCCCGCGCGGGCCGCCGCCGACTTCCTTGTTGCTGTCGGAGACGGTGGCCCGCTCGACGATGGTGATGCTCAGCCCGGCGTTGGGCAGCACCCACAGCGTGTGACACTCGTCCCACATCGCGTTGCGGTAATACTTGAGAATCGCGTCCGCGTCCAGGGCGTGAATCTCCTTGCGCACGTCCTTGAGCTTCATGGCGCTCAGACGGCGGGCCAGTTGCTCGCGTGCAGCCTCGTC
Organism: Aggregatilineaceae bacterium; assembly: GCA_040767545.1. Taxonomy (GTDB): domain Bacteria; phylum Chloroflexota; class Anaerolineae; order Aggregatilineales; family Aggregatilineaceae; genus UBA2029. The sequence goes on from JAXGOK010000004.1 coordinate 127,517, forward strand.
CATTGTGGCCTTGCCTCCGCTTTCGTCCGCTGAAGATGGGCTAAGATCGTGCTTATGTCGCTGGTGATTCTAGCACAGATGGGGGAGGGCGCAGCGCGTAGCTTTGCCGGGCGGCGTGATGTACAATTCATCGTAACACAAGGGAGAAGCAGCCAGGCATGATGACCCAACCCTATACCATCTGGCAGCTCACCAGCTACATCCGCGACCTGTTCGATCAAGACCCTCGCCTGTTCGATGTGTGGGTGCAGGGGGAGATCAGCAACTTCACGCGGGCGTCGTCGGGGCACCTCTATTTCACGCTCAAGGACGAGCGCAGCGAATTGCGCTGCGTGATGTTCCGGGGCCAGGCGGCGCGGCTGGCCTTCGAGCCGCAGCATGGCGACGCCGTGATCGCGCATGGCAGCGTGACCGTCTACGAGGCGCGCGGGCAGTATCAGCTTCAGTGCGATGCGCTGCAAATCGCCGGGGCGGGCGACCTCAACCGCCAGTTCGAGCTGCTCAAGGCCCGCCTGGACGCCGAGGGACTGTTCGACCCGGCGCGCAAGCGCCCGCTGCCGCTCTTCCCGCACCGCATCGGCGTCGTCACCTCGCCCACGACCGCTGCCTTCCAGGATATTCTCAACGTGCTGAGCCGGCGCTACCCGCTGGCCGAGATCATCCTCAGCCCGACGCTGGTGCAGGGCAAGGAAGCGCCGCCGCAGATCATCGCCGCGCTGCGCCGCCTCAACGAGCACAGCGCCGCCGACGTGATCCTGCTGGCGCGCGGTGGGGGTAGCCTGGAAGACCTGTGGTGCTTCAACGATGAGGACGTTGTCCGCGCCGTAGTCGCCTCGCGCATCCCGGTTGTCACCGGCGTGGGCCACGAGATTGACTTCACGCTGGTGGACTTCGCCGCCGACCTGCGCGCCCCGACGCCCTCCGCTGCCGCCGAGGTCATCGCCCCGGACGGCCCCGCTCTGCGCGCGACGGTGGAGGTATGGTCGGAGCGGCTGGCCGGGCAGATGGCGGCGCTGCTGGCCGACCGGCGCGAGGCGCTGCGCGGGCAGGCTCACCTGCTGGAGCGGCTGTCGCCCGCTGTGCAGGTGCGCAGCGCCCGCCAGCAGGTGGACGATCTGCTGGGGCGAGCGGGGGCGCGCTTGCGGCTCGATCTGGAGCGGCAGCGCGAGCGGCTGGCGGCCCAGGCCCGCGCGCTGGACAGCGCCAATCCCCTGCTGCTGCTGCGGCGCGGTTACGCCATCGTCACACGCACGGAGGATGGGGCGCGCGTGACCAGCGTGCAGCACGCCGCCGAGGATACGCCCGTCACCATCACGCTGCACGACGGGCAGCTTGCAGCCACCGTCCGCCGCCGCCTGTTCGGGGCTTAGCCGGGTCTGTGTGGACCGAGAGGCGCTGATGAGCGAAGAGCACGCGCTGGTCGCCGGGCGCTACCGGCTGGACGAGCTAATCGGGCGCGGCGGCATGGGCGATGTCTTCAAGGGCACCGATACGCAGACAGGCGATACGGTAGCCGTCAAGCGCCTGCACCAGTCAGTCCTGGAAGAGAACCCGGACATCCTCGACCGCTTCACCCGCGAAGGCGAGGCACTGCGCCAGCTCAACCATCCCAACATCGTTACCATGCGGGCGATGGTGGCCGAAGAGAGCCACCATTACCTGGTCATGGAATACGTCGGCGGCGGGTCGCTGCGCAGCCTGATTGACGCGCAGGGCCGCTTGCCGTTGGAGGGTGTGCTCAACATTGCCCTCGACCTGGCCGACGCCCTGACCCGCGCCCACCGCCTACATATTGTGCACCGCGACATCAAGCCGGACAACGTCCTGCTGGCCGAAGACGGCACACCGCGCCTGACCGATTTCGGCGTGGCTCACCTGGGCGACCGCACCCGCCTGACTCAGACCGGCTCGGTGATCGGCACCTACGCCTACCTCAGCCCGGAAGCGTGCAACGGCCTGGAACTGGACGAGCGGGCCGACATCTGGTCGTTCGGGGTGATGCTCTTCGAGATGCTCACCGGGCGCGTGCCCTTTCAAGGGGACAGCACTGCGGCCATCATCACCGCCATCCTGACCAAGCCTGCACCCGACATTGACCGGCTGCGTCCCGGCCTGCCGCGCCCGCTGGTCACCCTGATCACCCGCATGTTGGAGAAAGACCGCGTGCGGCGCATCGGCAGCGTGCGCCTGGTCGGCGCCGAGCTAGAAGCGATCATCCGCACCGTTGACACGCCGCTACGCGATCTGGTGCTCAGCGCGCAGAGCCTGGCCGAAGGGGAATCGCGCTTCGCCACGCCCTCCGACGAGGTGCCCGCTTCCGAAGTCCCGGCGATGGCGCGGGCCGACGTGCAGCAGACGCACGGCCTCACCCTGTACCCGCCGCTGGAAACGCCGGACGGCGAGCCGCCGATGCTCATACCCGGCATCACGCCGGTGACGGGCGAGTACATTGCCGCGAGCGCCAAGTGGAAGTGGATCGCGCTGATGGTCATAGCGGTGGCGTTGGGCTGCTCTGTTGTGTTGGTGGCGGCCATTCTCAGCGGTGGCGCGCGTTCGCGCACGGGCGAGCGTGCCGCCGTCCCAACACAGGAAGCGACACCCACCGCTACGACGGGGGCAGAGGCGACCGGCGAGCCGGGCGCTGCCCTGTGGCCGGAGATCGAGCCGGTCGCGTCGGGCCAATACCAGGTCTTGGTCGCCCGCTTCGAGGACCTATCGGGCATGGGGCAGATCGCCGCCGGGGGTCAGGTGGATGTTGCCCGCCTGGTCGCCGATCACCTGGTGGAGACCCTGGAGAAGTCGGTGCCCTTCTCGGATATCGTCGTGCGCCGCTATGCTGGCGTGGTCACTTCCAACGAGCAGGCGCAGGCCGTCGCCGAGCACTACAGTGCGACGGTGATCGTGTGGGGCAACTACACGGCAGACCTGATCGAAGCGAATGTGCAGATCGGCGTGCTGAGCGCCTTCCCCTACAACCAGTTCGCGCGCGATGTATTAGAGCGCACGGCCAACGTCCGCCTGCACATGACCGACGCGCGGCAGGAGTCGCTGGCCCCGTTTGTCCTCTCCGTGCTCAATATCCTGTACAACGCTGACGGCGATACCTTCGAGTCCATGCGCAGCGGAGCCATCCAGAACGCGATCGCGGTGCAGCCAGCGGAGATCACCGGCAGCAGCGTCGCCGCCCACGTCCACCACTACCTGTTGGGTGAAGGTGCGGGCGCAGCGAGCGAACACCTCGACGCGGCGCTGGCGCTGGACCCAGGCAACCCACTGCTCTACGTCTATTCAACTCTCCTCAAGCAGAGCCAGGGGCGCGCTGAGGACTCGCGTGTTGACGCGCTCACCGCACAGCGGCTCGGCCCGCCGGGGTGGGCGATGCCGCTCATGCTGCTGGCTCATGTCACTTATGACGAGTCCGTTTTGCAGCTTTTCGACGAGGTTATCGCCGGGCGACCCAGCGACTGGTTCCCGCGCTACTATCGCGGCGCGATCTACTACATCTATGGGAGTGTGGAGCCTGCCGCGCGCGATCTCGCCCGCGCCGACCTCGATGCCGCAGTCACCCTGGGGCCTAAAGCCAACTTCCCGTATGTGTTCCGCGTGCTGCTGGCGCTGCACGAGGGTCGCCTGACCGACGCCTTCCAGGACATCGAGACGATCCTCACCGAGTTCCCCGATCCGGGGTTCATGGAGCGGCTGGTCGTGGCGGCGTTTGGCGACCAGCTTGCCGACCCAGGTGCGATCATCCTGTCGGCGGTCGCCAACCAGATGTTGGGCCGCCACGATCTCGTCATTGAGAAGACATCCGCCGGGCTGGAGAGCTTTCCCAACCTGACTGATCTGTACATGGTGCAGGGCGTCTCGTACTGCTCGCTGGGGGACTACGCCGCCGCCGAAGCCTCCTTCTCGTCCGTGCTGGCGCGCGATCCGGACTTCACCCTGGTGCACCTGCTGCGTGCCGATGCCCGCTTGCAGCTTGGCGACGAGGATGGGGCAGGCCGGGATTTGCGCCTAGTTTCCGCCAGCGCCTTGGGGGAAGCGTTCGAGCCGTATGCGGAGGCGATCCGGGCCGGTGAGGTCGGCTGCGCAACATTCTTCACACCGGCCAATCCCCTGTCGGCGGGGATCGCTCAGGGGACGGGCGATGCGACCCCCTTGCCCGCTGACAGTGCGCTTGACGAATTGCTGGCTCTTGCCCTGCGCGATGTCGCGCCGGTGAATGAGGGCGAGTATATGGTGCTGCTCGCCCGCCCGGAGGCGCTGGAAGGGGTTCCCCTGCGCGATGTGACTCGCTTCATCGCCGACGATCTGGAGCGCACCCTGGCGGGCGGCGTGCCTTACTCGCACATCGCTGTGCGCCGGCTGCCCGTCGTGATCACCTCGGCGGAGGAAGCGCGCATCGTCGCCGAAGCGGTGGGGGCGACCGTAGTCGTCTGGGGCAATTACAGCCCGGAGCTGATCGAGCTGAACATCCAGGTGGGCACGACGCGCGAGTTCCCCCATAATCGCTTTTCGCGCGATCTGCTGGAGAAGACGGGTAGCGTGCGCGTTCACCTAACCAACGAGCGGAGCGAGTCCATTGCCCTGCCCATCGTTGGCATCACCAGCCTGCTGAGCCTGGCCGACGGCGACCTGTTCGAGTTCGTGCTCAACCTGACCATTCTCGACGCGCTGCAAGTCGTCCGGGCGACTGTTGCCGGGACGAATGTCGCCTCGCACATGCACCGCGCGCTGGATGCCTTCAGCAGCGACATGCGGCTGGCAATTGACGAGTTCGGCCTGGCCCTGGCCCTCGATTCGGGCAACCCGCTGCTGTACGCTTTTCGCAGCATTGCCCAGTTGCGCGCTGGCGCGCTGGATCGCGCTGCCGCCGACATGGGCACGGCGGCGCGGCTCGCCCCCGCCGGCTGGGCCATGCCCCTCTATCTCAACTTCGACGAGACAACCTCCCCCTCAGTCGTCCTCGCCCACTATAACCAGATCATCGCCCTGCGCCCGGATGACTGGTACGCCTATTTCATGCGCGCGATGCAGCGTTACGGCGATGCTCCTCAGGCAGTGGCCGACCTGCAGCAGGCCATTGCCCTCGGCCCGGAGGCCAACCTGCCCTACGTTGCCGCGCTGCTGATTGCGCTGCGTGAAGGCCACCTGGCCGACGCGCAACGCCTGGCCCGCACCGTCCTCGAACAGTTCCCCGACCCGGAGCTGACCAACCGGGCCTTCGCCACGCTGTATGGCAGCCAGGCGCAGGACCAGATCACGGGGGCCTACTTTGCGGCGGTGACCAACATCGTGCTGGGGCAGTACAGCCGCGTGGCCGACGACCTGAGCGCGGCGATAACCCTGATCCCCCCTGAGGTGATGAGCGATCCCGCGCCGGATCAGGACGCGGTGTTGGCAGACCTATTCCTGCTCTACGGACTGGCGCATTGCAGTCTGAATCACTATGAGGAGGCGGAAGCCGCGTTCTCGCAGGCGATCCGCTTCAACAAGGGCTACGCGCTGGCCTACGTGCTGCGCGGCCAGGTGCGCAGCGCCCTGGGCAACGAGGCGGGCGCGGCGCGCGACTTCGCCGGCGCGCATGGGCATAAGCTCGGCGACGAGTTCGACCGCTGGATTGACGCCGCAGAGCGGAACCGGTGGACTTGCGCGACCCTGTGGGATTACACCCCGCCAGAGTGAGGTACCTCATGAATCAGGATGATCTGAGTACGTTGACGTTTGAGCAAGCCTATGCACAGCTTGAGGAGATTGTCGCGCGCCTGGAATCCGGCGAGCTTTCGCTGGAGGACTCGGTCGCGCTCTACGAGCGGGGGCAGGCGCTCGCTCGGCTGTGCGGCGACCTGCTGGACAAGGCCGAGCTACGTGTCCAGCAGATTGCTGACGACGGGACGCTCACGCCGCTGGAGTAGTGGCGGTGGGTTCTCAGTTTTCAGTGGCCAGGGGGTGTGAGTGATGATGCTCCGGCCTCCTGGCCCCAGGTTATTGGCAGAGCATCCTCGCAGCGGAGCCGCCCTTACCAATAACCGGGAACCGGAAGCCAGTCACCAATCACCACGAACCAGAGCGCCGGGATTTATCCCCTGACTACGCTGGCATTCACCTGTTGTTCCTCGTACTCCACGATCTCCACGTAGTCCTCGGTGCTGCCGCGCTGCCAGTAGATGCGCGGGATGATCGAGTGCTGGATGATGCGGTCTTTGTACTGGATGATGCGCTTGAGCACCTGTTCCACCAGCGTATCGTCGAGCAGGTGCGGCTTGAGGCCCAGGCTATAAAGCTCGTTGTGATCCGGGTTGTAGTAGTGCTCCTCGGCCTCGACGCGCGGGTTGATGTAGTGGGCGATCTTGACATCCAGGCCCACCTGCCGCGCCGCCGTGCGCACGTGCAGCGCCAGGTCGCGCACGGAGAAGTGCTCCACCCACTGGTTGAAGACGCGCATCCGCCCCGGCTGTGGCGGGTTGAGCGCGGTTAGCTCGACGCATTGCAGCGTGTCGAGGATGTTGAGGTAGCCGCGCGTCTGGTGGCCCTTGCCGTAGAGCGTGAGCGGGATGCCAGCCACCGCCTGCACGCAGAACCGGTTGAGCGCCGTGCCAAATGACTCGTCGTAGTCGAAGCGGGTCAGCAGGCGATCATCAAGGTTGGACTCCTCCGTCTCGATGCCGTAGACCACGCCCTGGTTGAGATCGGTGGCGCGCAGGCCCCAAATCTTGCAGGCGAACATGATATTGTTGCTGTCGTGCACCTTGGTCAGGTGGTAGAACGAGCCGGCCTGCTTGGGGAAAGGCAGCACGTCCTTGCGCCCGCGATACTCGACCTCGAAGTAGCCTTCGGGGATGTCAATGTTCGGCGTGCCGTACTCGCCCATCGTGCCCAGCTTGATCAGGTGCGAGTCCGGCGCGAACTGGTGCATGGCCCACAGCACGTTGAGCGTGCCGTTGACGTTGTTCTCGTGGACGCGCACGGCATGGTGCACGTCAATCATGGAGTAGGGCGCGCTGGGAATCTCGCCATAGTGCACAATCGCGTCCGGCTTGAAGTCGGCGATCACTTTGCTGATGAAGAACCAGTCCTGGATGTCGCCGACGAACATCTCGATAGCTCGCCCAGTGACCTCGCGCCAGGCGTCCACGCGGGCGTGCAACGACTGGATGGGTGTCAGGCTGTCGGTGCCGCGCTCGGCGTGCATCGAGCGGCGGGTGAAGTTGTCCACCACGCCGACGGTGTGCTGGCGCTGGCTGAAGTACATGGCCGTAGCCCACCCCAGATAACCATCGCCGCCCAGAACAAGAATACGCATGTCTTCCTCCTGAACTAACCGCTGCCCGTCGCCTGCGACATGACTTCGCGCCCGGCGACCGGGGACTACCCGGCGATTATAGCGCACAAAATGCTTCCAGCGAGGGCAGGGTCGTGCGGATGCGCGCGATAAAGAGACTTCCGAAGTTTCCAAAACTTCGGAAGTCTGGTGTTGGTGCGCCAGTGCCGAGCGGGGGTGAGGTTTGTAGGGGAGGGTCTGCAAACCCTCCCCTACATGTGGCACCGTCACCCCTGCGGCACCAGGCTGACAACGGTCACGCCGTCGCCCCCCTCTTTGGGCTGGCCGGTCTGGTAACGCTGCACTAGCGGGTGCCCGTGCAGCCGGTCGCGGATGGCGACGCGCAGCGCGCCGGTGCCCTTGCCGTGAATGATGCGCACGAAGGGCAGCCCGGCCATGTACGCCGCGTCCAGGTAGTCTTCCAGCGCGGGGACGGCATCCTCGACACGCTGGCCGCGCAGGTCTAGCTCCAGGCCGGGCGAGGCGACTTTGGTCGTCACGTCGGCGGTGGAGGCGCTGGCCCCGCGCACACGGGACACGGTACGTTTCTTCCTGCCGCGCTTGCTCTCGGTCTGCGAGCGGGCGGACAGGTCGTCCAGCTTGGCCCGCAGCCGCAGCCGCCCGACCATCACCTCGGCCTCGTCCTCGCCGATCTCGCTGATCTGCCCCTCGGCGTTGATCGAGCCGACCCACACCAGGTCGCCCAGGCGGAAGCGCGGCGGCTCCTCGTCATCGCGCAGGGTCTCCGCCGGCTCCGGCAAGAAGGCCATCTCGCCCTCCAGCCCCTTGACCTCGCCCTCGACCTGGCGGATCACGTCGAGCGGCTGGGCGGCGGCGCTCAGCCGCTTGCGCAGCCGGCGCATCTCGACGCGCAGCGCCTCCAGTTCCTCCTGGGCGTCTTCGCGCGCCTGGGCCAGCACGTCGCGGCGCTCGTCCTCGATGGATTCCAGGCGGCCACGAAGCTCGGCGCGCAGCTCTTCGACGGCGGTGAACGACTTGAGGCTGGCTTCGGCGGCGCGGCGCGTCTCCTCGCGCTTCTTGTGTAGCTCGTCGAGCAGGTCGTCGGCGATCAGATCGTCCTCGGTCAGCAGGCCGCGCGCGCCCTCGATGATGCGCCGGGGCAGCCCCAGCCGCTCGGCGATAGCCAGCGCATTGGAGCGGCCCGGCAGCCCGACGACCAGGCGGTAGGTGGGGGCGAGCGTCTTCAGGTTGAACTCGACGCTGGCGTTCTGCACGCCCGGCGTCTCGTGGCTGTAGATTTTCAGCTCCGGGTGGTGCGTCGTCACCAGCGTGGTGATGCCCCGCCCCACCAGGTCATTGAGCAGCGCGCGGGCCAGTGCCGCGCCTTCGGCGGGGTCAGTGCCCGCGCCCAGCTCGTCGAGGATGACCAGCGACTCGTGGTCGGCCTCGTCCAGGACGCCGATGATATTGGTCATGTGCGAGGAGAAGGTCGAAAGCGACTGCTCGATGCTCTGCTCGTCGCCGATGTCGGCGAAGATGTCGCGGAACACAGTCAGGCGCGACCCCGGCGCGATGGGCAGGTGCAGCCCGCACTGGGCCATCAGCGCCAGCAGCCCGACCGTCTTGAGGGCGACGGTCTTGCCGCCGGTGTTCGGCCCGGTGATGACCAGCACGTAGGTTTCCTCGTCCATGTCCACGTCAATGGCGACGACCGTCTTGGGGTCAAGCAGAGGGTGGCGCGCCCGCAGCAGGTGAATCGTGCTGCCGGGGTGCGGGTGCGGCGCATCGCGGAAGCCGACCAGTTCCGGCGCTTCGGCTTCGATGGCTTCGGCGTACTTGGCTTTGGCGAAGGCCAGGTCGAGCAGGGCCAGCGTTTCGACGGTGCGCACGATGTAGCGCGCTTCGTGGCCGACCAGGTCGCTTAGCTCGCGCAGGATGCGGCGAATCTCGTTCTCCTCCTCAAGCTGAAGCTCGCGCCAGGTGTTGTTTAGCTCGACGGTAGAGAGCGGCTCGATGAACAGCGTCGCGCCGCTGCTGCTCTGGTCGTGGACGATGCCAGGGATGCGCCCCTTGAACTCTGCCCTGAGCGGGATGACGTAGCGCCCGTGCCGCTGCGTGATCAGCTTCTCCTGCAGGTAGGTCGCGTTGTTGGTGTTGTTGATGATGTTGTGCAGCTTGTCTTGCAGCCGGTCGAAGGCGATGCGCATCTCGCGGCGCACGGTGGCCAGCTTGGGGCTGGCCGAGTCCATGATCTCGCCCGTCTCGTCGAGCACGCGCCCGATCTCGTGCTGGAGCGCGGTGCACTCCTCTAACCGGTCGGCGACATCGGCCAGGCGCGGGAACTGGCCCCCCAGCCGCCCAATGAAGCGGTGCAGGGTGGTCGCCTGGCGCAGCGTGGCGCGGATATCGAGCAGGGTTTGCGGCTCCAGCAGCACGCCGCGCTCGGCGGCCAGGGCATCGGGCCGCACGTCGCGCGCCCCGCCGACGGTGATGTGGTCGTGGCTGGCCAGCAGCAGACGGGCCTCGCTCGTCTCTTGCAGACGCTCCTGCGCTTCGTCCAGGTAAGGCGTTGGCGTCAGGGCGAGGGCCAGCTCGCGGCTGGCCGAGAATGCCGTGTGACGCGCCAGCCGTTCCAGGATTTTCGGCAGCTCAAGGGTCTGCGCCGATTTCTCGTTCATCGCGTGTTCCAATCGTGTAAGCATAGTTCCTGGTTATTGGTTGTTGGTGATTGGTGGTGGGCGTTTGCCGCTGACGGCCCAGGACTCGCCACCAACTTGCCAAACAAAAACGCCATGGTGCGTCTCTTCGACTCCCACGGCGATTGGTCTCACAGGCCCGCCAGACGGCGAGGTGCGCTCAGCGGTCGCGCCCGGCGCTGAGACTGGCGGCACGCTCGGAAGTCGAACTGTGTGATATGGCAAGTATTGCGCTCACCGGACGGCCTCCTTTCCACCAGACTCCTGCGCGGACGATACCGCCGAGAAGTATACGTGATGACGGCGGGGATTGTCAACAGTCAGCGCCGGGTGTGGGGCCAGCCCGGATCGCCCGCCCCTCACCCCAGCGCCGCGCGCAGCGCTTCCTCGCTGAGCGGGCCGGGGCGCACAATGCGCAGTTTGCCATCCTCGAAGGTGACGACCGTCGAGGGCACCCCGCCCAGGCACGTCCCGCCGTCCACGTACAGCGCGACGGCATCACCCAGGTAGCGCATCGCCGCCTGGATGGTGCAGGCCGGCGGCTGGTCGGAGCGGTTGGCGCTAGTCACAGCCAGCGCGCCGCCCGCCGCCGCCAGGATCGCCCGCGTCTGGGGCAGGTTCGGCACGCGCACGCCGACCGTCGGCAGCGTCGAGAGGTTGGGGGGCAGGTCGTCGCGCTTGGGCAGGGCCAGCGTCAGCGGGCCGGGCCAGAACGCCTCGGCCAGCCGTCGCGCCGGGTCGGGGAATTCGCGGGCGACGTGCAGCACGTCGTCGAGATCGGCCAGCAGCACAGGGATCGCGCGCTCCGCCGGGCGGCGCTTGGCGACGAACAGCCGCTCGATGGCCGCTTCGTCAAGGCGCGCCCCGACGCCGTAGACGGTGTCGGTCGGCAGCACGATCAGGTCACCACGCGCGACGGTCGCCGCCGCGATCAAGGCCGTGTCCGCATGATCGAGTGAGATGATGCGCGCCATCTAGTCCCCCCGTTGTGCGCTGACCACGCGGTCGTGGCCTGCGTAATCGGCGTGCACCGTCACCCGCGCGCCGGGCAGCGCCTCCGTCGCCAGTGCCGCCGCGCGCTCGCCCTGCGTCGCCTCAATCTCCAGCAGCAGCAGCCCGTCCGCCGCCAGGACGCGCGGCACCTGGGCCAGCAGCCGCCGGATCAGGGTCAGGCCGTCCGGCCCGCCGTCGAGGGCCAGGCGCGGCTCGTGGTGCATCACAGCCAATGCCTCCAGCGCGCTCGTCGGCACATACGGCAGGTTGGCCGCGATCAGGTCGAATGCGCCCCGCGCGCCCAGCAGCGGCCCCAGCAAGTCCGCCTGCACCAAATGCACGCGCTCTGCCAGATCATAGCGTGCTGCGTTGCGGCGGGCCACGCCGAGCGCCGCCCGCGAAGCGTCCAGCGCCCACACCCGCGCCCCCGGCAGGTGGCGGGCCAGGGTCACGGCGATGGCCCCGCTGCCCGTGCCCACGTCGGCGATGCGCAGCGATCCCTCCCGCATCCGCGCCCAGGCCAGAGCCCGCTCGACCAGGTGCTCCGTCTCCGGGCGGGGGATGAGCACGTCCGGCGTGACGATCAGCGTCAGGTCGAAGAAGGCGCGCTCGCCGGTCAGGTAGGCGACGGGAATACCGTTGGCGCGGCGCTCCACCAGGGCGCGGAACTCAGCGGATTGGACGGGAGTCAGCGGGCGTTGCGGGTGGGCGAGCAGGGCAGCGCGCTCGCAGCCCAGGACGTGGGCCAGCAGCAGCGGCGCGTCGAGCGGCTCCGAGCCGGTGGCCTCACTAAGGGCGGCGCGCGCCCAGCCCAGCGCCCCGGAGACGGTCGGCGCGGGCGTTGGTTGTTGGTGATTGGTCATTGGTCGCTGGTAAGTGGGGTCATTGGTTGTTGGTTACTGGTTGTTGGTGAGTGGTCGTCAGTTGTCAGCCAGGGCTGCCGCCGATAGCGATCGTGCCAACCACCAAGAACTAATCACCAAAAACCAACCACCAATAACCACTCACTCGCCGAGTGCTTGCAGGCGCTCGGCTTCTTCGCGCGTAGCCAGCTCGTCAATGAACTCGTCGAGCCGCCCGTCGAGCACAGCGGGCAGGTTGTGACTCGACACGTTGATGCGGTGATCGGTCACGCGGTTCTGCGGGTAGTTGTAGGTGCGAATCTTCTCGCTGCGGTCGCCGGAACCGACCTGGCTGCGCCGCGCGGCGTCCTGCTCGTCGCGCAGCCGCTCCTGCTCGATGTCGTAGAGCTTGGCGCGGAGCACGGCCATAGCGCGCATCTTGTTCTGAAGCTGGCTGCGCTCGTCCTGGCAGGCGACGACGATGCCGGTCGGCAGGTGGGTGATGCGGATGGCCGTCTCGTTCTTCTGCACGTTCTGGCCGCCCGCGCCCGCCGAGCGGTAGGTGTCAATTTGCAGGTCGCGCGCGTCAATCTCGACCTCTACCTCGTCCATCTCGGCCAGCACAGCGACGGTCGCCGTCGAGGTGTGGATGCGCCCCTGGCTCTCGGTGACGGGGACGCGCTGCACGCGGTGCACGCCGCTCTCGTACTTCAGCCGCGAGAAGGCCCCCTTCCCGCGCACCTCGAAGATGATCTCCTTGTAGCCGCCGACGCCCGTCTCGTGCTGGCTGACCACCTCGACCTTCCAGCCCTGATCCTCGGCGTAGCGAGAGTACATGCGGAACAGGTTAGCGGCGAAGATGCCCGCCTCGTCACCGCCCGCCCCGGCTCGAATCTCGACGATGACGTTCTTGGCGTCGCGCGGGTCTTTGGGCAGCAGCATCCGCCGCAGCCGGTCTTCCAGCACGGGCACTTCCTCGTGCAGCCGGTCGGCTTCCTCGCGGGCCAGGTCGGCCATGTCCGGGTCGTGGAGCAGCGCCTCGGCCTGTTCCAGGTTATCAAGCACGTCCCGGTACTCGCGCGCCGTGCTGACGATGTCGGCAAGCTCAGCGCGCTCCTGCGCGTACTCGGCCACCTTCTCGTAGTCGCTGACATGGGCCGGGTCTGCGATCAGGCGCTCCAGCTCATCGTAGCGCGCCTCGATGCCGGCCAGCTTGTCGAGCAGCGTTCTGTCCGTCATGAAGGAATTCCTCACACAAAAGCCCCGCTAGGGGCCTAGAAGCTTCGTCGTTGGTGTGCGCTGATTATACCACACGCGCCAGGGGCCTGTTGAGGGCGGAGTCAGGGGCGTGAATGCAGACTTCCGAAGTCTCCGCACCTGGTTTCCCTTCTGGGCGCAAATGGTTTAGAATGGGTATGACTCATGGCGTAGGCAGACTGTGAGTCGCTCATTGAGTCCGGTTGTACTGCGCGCCCAGGACGGCGCGGCGAGCGATGCGATGGCCGACAATCCCTTCATAGACACGATCCTTCTCGGTGACGCGCTGGAAATCCTGCCCACACTGCCCCCGCGCAGCGTAGACCTGGTCTTCGCCGACCCGCCGTACAACCTGCAATTGCAGCAGGAACTCTGGCGGCCCAACCTGACCCGCGTGGACGCCGTGAATGATGCCTGGGATCAGTTCGATGGGTTTGACGCCTACGACGAGTTCACCCGCGCCTGGCTGCTGGCCGTCCGCGAGGTCATGAAAGAGACGGCAACGATCTGGGTCTCTGGCACCTACCACAATATCTTCCGCGTGGGGGCCATCCTGCAAGACCTCGGCTTCTGGATTCTGAACACCGTCATCTGGTACAAGCGGAACGCCACCCCGAACTTCCGAGGCACGCGCCTGAAAAACGACGTTGAGTTCGTGATCTGGGCGAAGTTGGGGAAGGAAGGGCGTTACACTTTCAACCACCACACGATGAAGCAGTTCAACGAGGGCAAACAATTGGGGAGCGTGTGGCCGATCAACGTCTGTGCTGGTGAGGAGCGTCTGAGAGACGAGGCTGGCAAGAAGCTCCATTCGACGCAGAAGCCGGAGGAGCTGCTCAAGCGCATCATCCTGGCCAGCAGCCGCGCCGGTGACCTGGTGCTCGATCCCTTCGCTGGCACAGGGACGACGGCGGCGGTCGCCAAATGGCTGGGCCGGCACTGGATCGGCATTGACCGCGAAGAAAGGTACGTGCGGGCGGCGTGCAAACGCCTCACTGCGGTGCAGCCGCTCCCGCCCGATGATCCGCTGCTCGCCCCTGAGCGGTCACCGGTGCGCGTGGCTTTCCGGGAACTGCTGCGGCGCGGGTATTTGCACGCCGGCCAACATCTGTACCTGGACGGCGCCGAGCCGCAGGCGGTGATTCTGGCGAACGGGCGGGTGCAGGCCGGTGAGCTAAGCGGGACGATCCACACGCTCGCCGCGCGGCTGAAGGGCGTTCCCTCGTGCAACGGATGGACTCTGTGGCATTTCGACGATGCAGAAACAGGCCGCCGCCGCTCGCTTGACGCCCTGCGTCGCCGTGCGCGCCAGGAATTGCGGGGCGAGCGGCGCTAGAGCCTCCCCTCGCGCTGGAGGGCGGCAGTGCAGTCGGGGCAGTAGCCGGTGAAGCAAGCGCAGGCGCTGGTCACGCTGACCCCCTTGCGGCGCACCAACTCGCGGGCCATGTCGTTGAGCAGGTCGGTGGCGATCAGCACGCGCACCCCGCAACGCAGGCAGGTCAGGTAGTGCTGCTCCGGGCCGTCGGCCAGGCGGTACACCTCGCGGCGATGCCCTGGCTCCACGTAGCGGCTGTCCACCAGTCCCAGTTCCGTGAACAGGTTGAGCGTGCGGTAGACAGTCGCCAGGCTGATGCTGGCGTCCTGGGCGTGGGCCAGCGCGTAGATTTCCTCGGCGTCCAGGTGCGACGACTGCGCCGCCAGTACTTGCAGCAGCAGCGTGCGCTGCGGCGTAATCTTGAATCCGCGCTGGTGCAAGGTGGATTCGGCTTCGTCAATGACGTGTGGCATGGTGCCTCGCCATTCCCGGCTACTGGTCGCCCCAGCGTGACCTGTCGGCGTCGCGTTTGGCGCGGGCCTCGTGCAGCAGCAGCGCCTCCAATTCGTAAACCTCTTCGTCGCTAAGCTCGTCCAGCAGGCGGGCGACGCGATCCCCTTGCAGGCGCTTGCGCTTGCCGCCCAGGGCGCGATCATCGGCGCGGCGTGGCGTAGTCCCGCCCTGCCACACGACAGCCGTGATCATCGCCGCCATCATGCCCAGGACGATGACAATACCCAGGATGGTCGCGCTGTTGGCATTGGAAATGGCGCCCACAGGCGTGGTGAGCAGCCCGCCCAACAGGATCAGCAGGGCAACCCAGATGATCGTCATTGCCACAATTCGCCCTGTGTCGCGCATCGCTTTCTCCTTAGTGTCTCGCGCGCGGAGAATCGGTTATTGGTGGTTGGTTCTTGGTTCTTGGTAGAACACACCCGAACCAGAAACGCTTTTTACCAACAACCAGTAACCAACAACCAGCCACCATCATTTTCAGTACTCCACCAGGATCATGCGCCCGGTCTGGCCGATCAGGTGCCCCGACGCCACATGAAAGTAGAAGTTGACCAGCGGCAGCCCCACGATGAGCACGGCCACAAACGGCCCCACTACCAGCGCCAGCATTCCCAGCCCGAACACATACATCAGCAGCACAAGGAGCAGGCTCGCGTTCCGGCGTGTGTCGCGGATCAGCGCGCCGAGACGAAAATAGTCGGCGAAGTCGCCACTCTCGGCGTAGCGGATCATGCCCATGTAGACGAGCATCAGCGCGGGGATGGCGTAGAGCAGCACCACCGGCGCGGCACAGCAGCCCACGCAGACGGCCAGAAAGTCGTCATTGCTGACGGCAGCCGGCAGCGCGATCACGCAGCCGATCAGCACCAGCGGCAGGAAGTAGACGAAGGCGGCGGCAACCATGATCACCCCATCCACAAAGACTTCGCCCAGCCGGTCAGCGGATGGCAGCGGGCGCTTCTGGCCGCGCACGACGTTGCGCGCCACGCGCACCTGGTAGCCCTGGGCGAAGAACGGCACGAGCGAGAGCAGCGTGCCGAGAATGACCTTCACCGGCCATTCTTCGTCGTCGAAGGGGAAGCTGAGGGCGCGTCCAAAGTCCATCGTTTGGCTCCTTTTCCGGCCCGGAGAAGCCGGAGCGCAGGCTGCCGAAAACGCTCTGTTAGGTTATACGCAGCGGGCGAGGCCGCGTTGCGTCTGCTCACGCGGCACCTTGCTTATTATGCCACGTTTTCGCGGGAGATGTCAGCGGAGGAACAGCCTCACCCCCGCTCGGCCCACTGGCGAGGGCCTCGCCGCCCCCTCTCCACGTCGTAGAGAGGGGGCAAGCCGAGTACAGCGAGGCTGGGGGTGAGGCTGGCGAGGGCGCAGCAGAGCGCCCCCTACCGCCTGACGGGTCTTGCGCGCAGCCGGGGGAATGCCTGCCCGATGGCCCCGCCAATCTGCTGCTTGGCGAAGACGAAGACGAACAACGCCGTCGCTGTGAGCACAATCGCCGGGCCGGTGGCGATGTCCTGGTGATAGGACACGTAGAAGCCGATGATGCTCGACGCCGCGCCGATCAATGCCGCGATGAGCATCATCGGCAGCAGGCGCTTGCTCATCAACTGGGCGGTCGCGGCGGGCGTGACCAGCAGGGCCACCATCAGCGCAATGCCCACCGTTTGCAGCGAGACGACGATAGTCACCGCGATCAGCACCAGCAGCAGCAGGCGCAGCCGCTCGGCTGGCAGGCGCAGCGTTTGGGCCAGCGTGGGGTCGAAGGAGATGATCATCAGCTCTTTGTAGAACAGCGCCACCACGCCCAGCACCACCGCAGCGAAGATGACGATCAGGCGCAGGTCGCCCGGCGACACGCCGAGAATCTGCCCGAAGAGGATATGCGACAGGTCGCCGGCGTAGTTGTCAATGCGCGAGATCATGGCGATGCCCAGGGCGAACATGGCCGCGAAGACGACGCCGATGGCCGTGTCTTCCTTGATCTTCTCGTGGCGGGTCAGGTAGCCGATGCCCAGTGCGCTGAGCAGGCCCGCCACCAGCCCGCCCCAGAACAGGTTGTCCGTCTTGCCGTTGGCGCGCTGGTAGACGAAGGCCACGCCGGGCAGGATGGCGTGAGCCAGCGCATCGCCGAAGAAAGCCATGCCGCGCACGACCACAAACGTGCCCAGCACGCCGCTGACGATCCCGACGATGATCGCCGCTTCCATGCTGCGCGCCAGCAGCGGGTATTCCAGCGGGGCGAGCAGCAGCTTGTCCAGGTTGAGCAGCAGTGTTGCCCAACCCTGGCGCAGCGCGTCCCACAGGCTGGCCTCGGCCAGCCAGGGCGTCAGCACGCCACCCCCGATCATGGCCACTCGCCGCCCCCATTGCTCAGCAGCCGCTCCATGATCTCCAGCGCGACGGGCGCGGTCATGTCCAGCGTCAGCGGCGTCACGGCGACGATGCCCGCCTGCACCAGCGCCGCGTCGGACTGCTCGTCCATGATCGCCCTGGTATTGAACATGTAGCCGATGCGCCCTTCGTCTTCCAGGCGGCGGCGCTGTGGCGGCAGCGGCACAAAGTACTGGGCGCGCTCCAGCCGGGCTAACTGCCAGAGAGTCTGCGGCGTGGCGTTGGCGGGAATGTCAATCTTCAGCACGTCCACGTCCGGCGGGCGCTCGGCGTGCAGCCAGCGCTCGGCGAATAGCCGCGTGAAGGCGATGGCCGTGCTGAAATCCACCGAATCGTCGTAGGCGTAATGCAGCGACGGATCAGTTTCCAGCGAGACGGCCAGCGCCGGAATGCCAAAGGCAGCCGCTTCCAGCGCCGCGCCCACCGTGCCGGAGCCGGTGACGCTGGTGCTGACATTCTCGCCGAAGTTGATGCCGGACACGGCCAGCGCGGGCAGCCGGTCGGCTAGCTCCAGCACGGCGTGATCAATGGCCTGGGCGGGCGAGGCGTTGGCTCCGTAGCCGGGCCAGGTCTGGCCGTCGTAGCACACCGTCGTCGGGAAGAGCCGCCCGTCGTTGAACTTAGGGAAGCTGCGCCCCATGCCGGACTGTTGCTCGCTGGGGGCGACGATCAACAGGTCGCCCAGCGGGGCGAGCGCGGCGGCGGCTGCCGCCAGGCCGGGTGAGGCGATACCGTCATCGTTACAGATCAAGATCAAGGGTCGAGTCATGAGGCTATCCTATGCGGGTGATGGTGAACGTGAGTCTCGTCATCGTGATCGTGGCACGGCTGGTCCGGGATGATCAGATAGCGGTCACCGTCGCGGACCAGGGCGATGCGCTCGCCGAACGTTGCCGCCAGGTTGTCCGGCGTGTAGACCTGCGCGGGCGGGCCGTAGGCGAGCACGCGCCCGCCGTTGAGCAGCATCAGCTTATCATAATGGGTCGCGGCCTGCGCCAGGTTGTGCGTAGCCAGCAACACGGCCACACCCTCAGCGCGCAGCACGTCGAGCACCTGGAAGATGTCCGTCTCCGCCGCCGCGTCCACGCCGCTGAACGGCTCGTCCAGCAGCAGCACGCGCGCGCGCTGGGCCAGCGCCCGCGCCACGAACACGCGCCGCCGCTGCCCGCCGCTTAGCTCGCCGATCTGCCGCTTGCGCAGCGCCCACATGCCCACGCGCTCCAGCGCCTCGCGCACGGCGACGCGGTCGCGCTTGCGTGGCGGCAGAATATAGCCGATCTGCCGGGCGCGGCCCATCATGACCACGTCCCACACCGTCGCCGGAAAGCGCCAGTCAATCGCCTCGTGCTGCGGCACGTAGCCGATCATGCCGTGACTGTCACGGCACGACGCGCCCAGGATGGAGATGGCTCCCTGGTGCGGCAGCAGCCCGACCAGCGCCTTGAACAGGGTGGACTTGCCCGCTCCGTTCGGCCCGACAATGCCGATCCGCTCGCCCGCGTACACTTCGAAGGTGAGGGCGCGGATGGCTGGCTGGCCGTTGTAGCCCGACGCCAGATCGCGCACGGTCATGACTGGCGCTGTGTCGTCGCAGCCGGAGTTGTTGTTCTTTGCTGAGCGCAGCGGAATGCCCATGAGAGTCCTCGCAGGTCTCGGTTCGACGATGGGCTGCTATTGCAGTGCCGCGACGATTTGTGCGGCGTTGAAGCGCATGTAGGCCAGATAGGTATCCGCCGGGCCGCCCGGCTCGCTCAGCGAGCCGGTGTACAGCCGCACCAGCGCTGCCCCGGACTCGTCCGCGATCTGCTGGGCCAGGCTCTCGCTGACGGTCGTCTCGGTGAAGATAGCTGGGACGCCGGTGCTGCGGATCGTCTCGATCAGGGCCAGCACTTCCTGCACCGAAGGCTCGGACGACGTGCCGCCGCCGGGAATGACCACGCCGACCAGCGTCAGGCCGTAGCGCGCGGCGAAATAGTTGAGCGCCTGGTGATTGGTGACGATGAAGCGATGCTCGGCGGGCAGCGTGGCTATTTGCGCGGCGATCTCGGCGTGCAGCGCGGCTAATTCCTCAAGATACGCTCCGGCGTTGGCAGCGTAGACGGCGGCGTTGGCCGGGTCTGCGGCGCTGAGCGTGTCGCGGATCATCAGCGTCCACAGGGCGACGTTGACCGGGTCGGTCCACACATGCGGGTCTGCCTCGGCCAGCGTGCCAGCATACGCCGCGTCCGCGCGCGTCACCGCGCCGGGAAGCACCAGATTGTCCAGCCCGAACGTCGCGCGCACCGTCGCTTCATGCTCCGCGCACACGGCGTCGAGCGCGCTGGCAGCCTCAGTCGTGGGCGGCGCTTCGCCCGCGTGACCGGACTCCTCGCCGTGATCGTCCAGCCCGGCTATCACCGGGCGAACCGGCAGACAGCCCCACAGCTCATAGACGGTGCCGCCGCTCGCCTCGCGCACGACATCGAGCAGTCGCTCCTCGAAGCTCAGCCCGACCACGAAGACGGCATCGGCCTTGCTCAGCCGCACCACGTCCTGCGCGGATGGCTCGTAGGCGTGCGGGTTGGCCCCCCGCGGGATCAGCGCCTCGACCTCGGCGGCGTCCCCGGCAACCTGGCCCACCACGTCGGCCAGAATGCTGAAGCTCGCTATCACGCGCAGGCGGGTAGCTTGTGCCGAGACGGGCGCACTTGCCAGCGCTGCCAGCAGGGTCAGGACGACCAGCGCCGCCCCTACGTGGCGCAAACCGTTACGGACGTGACGCATCAGAACCTGCTCCTTCACAGAGTGTGCTCGCGCTGCTGGCAGTCCGCGCAGACGCCAGAAATCTCCAGCCAGTGCCCGGTGATCGCGTAGCCGGTGCGCTGCGCCACGCGCTCCAGGAAGCCGCCTAGCTCGCAGCCGGTGATCTCGATCACCGCATTACACCGCTCGCAGACCACGTGATGGGTGTGGCCGGGCGTCGCCAGCACATAGCCGTGACAGCCATCCACGACGTGCACCGGACGTACAATGCCCACGTCGGTCATGATCTCCAGCGTGCGGTAGACCGTGACCAGCCCCAAATCGGTACAGAACGCCTGGCCGCGCGCCTGAATCTCGGCGGGCGAAAGCGGCTTGGAGGCCGCCGCCAGTGTCCTGAGAATGGCGCGGCGCGGTCGGGTCAGCTTGTGCCCGTGCTCGCGCAGATGATCGGCCAGCGTGTCGAAGTCGGCTGCCATTGGTGCCTCGTCAAGCAGAGTTTACTACGATGGATTGGTCAAGGCGTCTCAAATGAAAGTCTTTTTCAATTACAGATTCTAAGCACGGGCGTGGAGCGTGTCAAGGGTGAGGTATAATTGCGGGAGAGAGTTTCGGGTTATTGGTTTTTAGTTATCAGTAGTCAGTGATCGGTTCTCAGTCGGGGGCAGGAATTGCGTACATCCCATTCTTGGGGCAATTCGGTAAGTGCGGTGCGATTCGTAGGGGCGGGTTTCGAACCGCCCCCTGCAAGACCGGCTCTTCCCCAAATGTGAGATATGCCCCAGGAATTCGGCGGGACAGAGGGCGCACAGCCCACAGCGGTTCCGCCTCAAGTCTCATCACTGAAAATCAGCCACTGACCACTGACGACTTCCACAGCGAGGAGCAAACCGACATGCGGCGAGCGTTGGCATTTGTGGGCGGCGTGCTGAGCGGGGGCGCGATTGGCACGGCGGTGGCGCTGCTCTTTTCGCCCAAGTCCGGCGACGCCATGCGCGACGGGCTGCGCGCTCGCTACGAGCGCGCTTTGCAGGCCGGGCGTGAGGCCGCCGCGCAGCGCCGGGCGGAGCTTGAGGCGCAGCTTGCAGCCATGACCGGAGCCGAGGGGCCGGCAGAGCGGCGCTAGGATGCGTGCGCGATACTGACCTTGTAGCTGGCGGGGGTAGCCGTGAAGGGAGCCATTGCCCCCACCGCGAGGGTCGCCGTCGCGCCGTCCGGCACCGTTACGGTGACGCGCCCGGTGTTCAGCGCGTCCAGCGGCACCGTCTCGACGGTAGTTGGCTGGCCGGGCGTCCGCACCACGACGGCCAGCGACCAGCCCTGCGCGACGCGGTCGCGGATGCGTAGGAAGCCGTCCGCCACCCGCGGATGACGGATTTTCCACGTCGTCCAGTTTCCCTGGCTCGACAATGCCCAGATCGTCCAGGGCCACGCCGCTCAGCGTGCGCCCGCCGTCGGTCACATACTCGAAGCGGACGAGCACCTGCCGCCCGGCGAAGTCGCTCAGGTCTATGCGCTCCTCAGCCCACGCCCCGGACTGCCCGCTGTAGCTCGGCCCTGCCACCTGGCGATGGCGGCTCGCCGAGGGGCCGCCTACGGACTGCCAGGTGCGCCCGCCATCCTCCGACACCAGCACCTGGAGCCAGTCACCCTTCGGCTCGATGTTCCACCAGGCGCTGAAGGCCAGCGTGGCCGTGCTCGGTCCACTGAGATCGAAGGCGGCAGTGAGACTGACCGCGCTGCTGTTGAGATCGTTCGACCACCACATCCACTCGCCCGACGGCGGCTGCACGCCCAGCACGGTCGTCTCGTCGGCCCCGTCGAAGCTGATCTGGTATGTCGCCGGGCCGTCCAGCAGCAGGTAGTCAGCGCCGTACTGGTTGATCTGGTCGCGGTAGAGCGCGCCCTCCGGCGGCACGGCCAGGGGTTGCAGCGCGATGGCCTCCGGCAGGTCGAGCGTGCGGTAGTAGTAGCGCCCGTCGCCCACGTAAGGATCGTCTAGCAGGTTGGCGAGCATCCAGTCGGCGAAGACCGCGTCCACGTCCGGCGCGCCGTCCAGTTCGGCCAGCGCTGCCTGGATGGAGGCCAGCCCGTCGTGCTCGCTGATCGCTACGGTGTTGATGAAATCCAGCCCAAACTGCTCGTAGAGGTAGACGAGGAACAGGTAGGCCGCGCCGTAGTCGCAGGCCACGTCGCGGTTATCGAAGAGCCAGCCGCTCAAATAGTGATCGGGCGCGGCCAGGAAGCGGCTGACATTGGCGATGCCAATCGCCTGCGGGTCGAAGCCGTTGAGGTGCTCGGCAAGCTGCGAGAGGCCCTCGTTGAGCCAGCGCCGCTCGTTGCCGTCCACGTAGAACTGCAGGAGGTGCTGGTGCTCGTGGGCCAGCGTCGTCAGGAACTCGGTTGAGCCGAGCGGGGCCGTGTCCTGGCTGAGGTAGATGATCGCGCGCTCGTTGCTGGCGGGGCAGGTTGCGCGCGGGCACAGGTCGTTGGGGTTGAACGCGCCCAGGATGCCCGGCCCGATGCTGCGCTGGCTGACGATGTGGATGCGCGCCGCTTCGTCAAGCTCAGCGTCTCCGCGCCGCCGTAAATGCGCGAGTTGAGCGGCCAGATACGCTCGTCGAAAAGCTGCGCCACGTGCTCTAGCTCGGCC
The DNA here is from genome assembly GCA_040767545.1 of Aggregatilineaceae bacterium. Lineage (GTDB taxonomy): Bacteria > Chloroflexota > Anaerolineae > Aggregatilineales > Aggregatilineaceae > UBA2029. The sequence goes on from JAXGOK010000004.1 coordinate 150,201, forward strand.
TCGTCGGGGGCCAGGCCGCGCTCGAACCAGAAGTAGGCGTGCTGGCTGCGGTAAGCCAGGGCGAACGCGCGCGGCTGGCGGCCACGGCTGCCCAGGGGGATGAACGCTGCGAGGTCGCCCACCTGGTACTCGCGCGCTGCAGCAACGCCCGCCGCGTCTCCGCTGACCATCTTGGCCAGCCAATTGGCTGGCTCCGTCGCGCGCGGGGCAAGCGGCGCGGCGCTCCAGGTCAGCGCCTCGGCGTGCTTGCCGTCCTGGGCGCGGGCCGCAGATAGAGGCCACGCGGCCAACGCCGCCAGCGTCACCGCTGCGATCAGCGCCAGCCGCACTCCCTTGTTCACCCTACCAGCCAGCGTCGTTTGTCCCCACCAATCGAGCACAGCGTCGAACTCGTTCCACGCCACACGGCGCATCCATGAAGCATTCTATAATGTCTTTATTGTACGTTAACTGTTTCTCGATAGGAAGGATCGTTGAGAAACCTATATGAAAACGTAACAAATCACAAAGACGCCTGCTGTCCGGCAGGCGGGCGAAAGCTAGCGGCGCACAAACGCGCGCCGCTGGCCTATGGGTGCTTACTCTCGTTGGAGGCTCATTCGATGATGGGACTCAGCGTCATCGTGTAGCGTGCCGGCTCGGTGGTGATGGGGGCCAGCCCGCTCACCACGAGCACCGCGTCGCCCGCCGCCCCGCCGGCTGTGAACTCCCACTCGCCGCTGGGCGCATCACCGAAGCTGAGCAGGCGGCGGACGGGGTCTGCGCCCGCCTCATCCGGCGGCTGCACCAGCAGCACGAGGAAGTCTTGGGGGAGCCGGTTGTTGGTGCGCAGCCATCCTTCGCTGATCCAGCCGCCATCGCCGCCCTCGACATCGTCGGCGTAGCCATCTCCGGGATGCGGATGTCGTCAATGACCATGCCGGGCTGGGTGACGGCGTCATCGGTGATGACCTCGAAGCGCAGGAGAATCTCGCGCCCCGCGTAGGGCGACAGGTCAACCACCTCTTCGACCCAGCCGCCGCTCGCGCCGGTGTAGGCAGGGCCATAGGCATTGTGGTGCGGGTTGTCAGTGGTCGTGCGGTGCGTGCTGAGCGGAGTCCAGGTAGCGCCGTCGTCGCTGGAGACCATCACATAGGCGAAGTCCCACAGGTTCTCGATCTGGTACCACGTCCAGAAGCGCAGCGTCGCCGTGCTGACGCCGCTGAGGTCGAAGGCGCGCGTCAGGCGGGAGTCGCTGTCGTCGGCGCGGTTCGACCACCACATGGCCCGCCCGCTGTAGGCGTCTGTGGGCACGATGGAAACGGACTCGCTGCCGCTGAAGGTCAGGCGGAGACGCTGCGGCGTGCTGCCCCCCGACACGACCAGGTAGTGTGCGCCCCACTGTGGCGCGACGGCCTGGCGCACCAGGCCATCGGCGAGCAGTGTCTCGCTGACGGTCGCCGGCGGCAGCATGTCCATATCGGTCAGGGTGTAGGCGTAGCGCCCGTCGTACAGGGCTGGATCGGCGATCAGGTTGGCGGCCAGCCAGTCAGCGAAGAGGTCTACGACGGTCACTGGCGTGCCGGTCGTCGGGTCGGTCGCGCCGATGGCGTCCAGCGCCTCGTCTACGCTGGCCAGGCCGTTGGCGGGGTTGCGGACGAGGGTTGTGGTGGCCTCCTCGCCATAACGCTGGTAGAAGTAGGCGGCGAAGAGGAAGGCCGCGCCGTAGTGCAGCCCGCGCTGCCCGCTCTCTTCGGGCCAGGTGTTGAGCTGTATCCCCGGCCATTGCAGGAACGACCAGGTGAAGTCGCTCGGCCCATAACCAGTGATCAGCGCCGCCAGGTCGGACAGGCCCTCGTTCAGCCAGGCGTCCTCGTTGGGGTCTACGTGCCAATGCACCATGTGCTGGAACTCGTGAGCGAGCACGCCCTCGTAGTACCATGTGCCGATGGCCCCGCCCATCGTGTCCAGGTTGACGTAAAACATCTCGCACTCGTTGGAGTTGGCGACCGCCGCCGCTGGATAGGCGCTGTTGCTGCCGTAGTAGGCCGCCACCCAGTTGCCCAGGCCCGAAGCGTGCAGGATGACCAGATGCGGGTCGCCGTCAATGCCGGGCGTCCACTCCGTGCCGAAGACCTGGTGGACGCGGGGCCGGATGACCTGCTCGAAGGCGTCGGCGGAGCGCTTGACAGCGGCCAGGTCAACCGCCTGACCCACCTCGACGAACATGTAAATATGCGGCGTCTTGTAGACCAGCTTGGCGTCAATCTGGAAGGCATCGTCTTGGTCGAGGTTGTCCGCCCAGAACGTCACGACCGCGCCCAGATCAAGCTCCGGCGGGGGTGTGGTGGGCGGCTGGGGCACTTCGGTCAGGCCGAGCAGACGTTGCGCCAGGTCAATGCGGTCGCGCGGCGGGATGGTGACCTCGGCGAGCTGGGCGAGCGTCTCGCTGCCGAGTGTCTGGGCGATGGGCGTGGGCACCTGGCCCAGCGGCCCTTGAGACCAGGGCATGGCCGCCGTAGGCATCCCCGGCACGCACACAGCGATCAGCGCCCCGGCGAGGAGCGCCGTCAGCGCGTGGCGAACAACACGGAATGGACGTTTGTGGGTCAAAAGCTCGTCGGTGCCCTCGCAGGTGGTCCATGTCTCTGGGTGCTTCGCTCGATAGCGCGTGCACTACTCTTTTTTAACCGTTCTCTGCGCAGTTGCCCACATCACTTTTTTCCCAGGCTGCGCGCGCGGGCGAGTAGCGCGGGCTGGCCGCCAATGCGCGCATCCCTCCTTGGGGTAATTCGGTAAGGGGTAGGTTTCGAAACCCGCCCCTACAAGACCGGCTCTGCCCCAAATGTGAGATACGCCCCCGCCAATGGCTGTCTCGCCCCTGCCTCAGTGTGTGCTATCATTTCATTGGCGAGGAGAGAACGGTTTGGCGAATGCGGAACAGGAAAGACTGCCATGAAGCGATCAGTGCGCCGCCCGGCCTGGCGCTGCGGAACCTTGACCATACTGCTGGCGCTGCTGGCAGGGATCGCGCTCGCGCTGAGCGCCTGCGGCGGCGACCATACCCCTGTCCCCGCTGGGCCGCCGCAGCCCGTCACGCCCGCCGCAGGCGACCCCACGCCGTCGCCCTACGAGCGGCTGCGCCTGCCGGTCGCCGATGCGCTCGCCCTGGACTGGTCGCCCGACGGGAGCGTGTTGGCGGTTGGTGACGGGCTGCGCATCTGGCTCTACGACGCAGATCTCAAGCCGCTGCGCGCGCTTGAAGGGCACACAGCGGCAGTGCGCGACCTGGCCTGGTCGCCCGACGGGACGCGCCTGGCCAGCGCCGGTCTGGATAACACGGTGCGCGTGTGGAATCCGGCTACCGGCGCAACGCTGGCGACGCTCGGCGGGCACGCGGACTGGGTCTTCGCCCTGGACTGGTCGCCGGATGGGACGCAGTTGGTGAGCGGTGGCGCGGATAACCACGTGTATCTGTGGGATGCTGGCGGGGGCGAGCCGCTGACTGCGCTTGGCGAGGCGCACGTGCTGGCCCTGTCGTTCAAGCTGCTGGACAGAGAGGTGATCCAGACCGTCAACACGCTCGAAGCGGCGCTCAAGACGCTGGCTGCTATCGAGGCCGAGCCGCTCGCCGATCTCGTGGCCCGGCTGCGCGCAACGGATTACCACCTGTTCGTCACCTTCGAAGACCCGGCTTTTGTGCAAACGCTGCTGGCCGTTGACGCCAGCGCGTACCGGCTGGTGCTGCACACAGGCGATGCGGCTCTGGACGCAGACCTGACCGCTCTGCCCAACAGCGATGTGGCGGCGCTGCTGGCTCTGGACGGCGATCAGGCGGCCAATGCCGCACTCGACGCGCTGGAAGCAGCGGACGCTGTCATCGCTGCCATTGACTCCCGCGACGACGCTGACCTGATCCGCACCGTGCGCAGCCTGCAAAACCAGGAGCTGGTCATCGTCATCACTGCCGCCAGCGGCGAGACCACGACAGCCGCCGCTGGCGAGGATTTCATCGCTACGCTGGCCGATCTTGACGGCGAGGACTTCACCGTGTCGTTCGGCCTGGAGAACGGCGAGGCCATTGCCGCCAAGCTCCAGGACGCGGACTTCGTGGCGGCGCTGCGCCAGTACGACGAGGCCGTGAACGCCATTGGCGCGTTCAACGCGCGCGAGGATGCCAGCCTGCTGCGCCTGTTCGGGCGGCTGCGCAGCCGCGACGCCGTGCTGACCATCACCACCGGCGACGATGACCTGAACGCGACCCTGGCCGCCCTCGACGACGCTGCGCGCGTGCGGCTGGCGCTGGCCCTGTTCGATGAGACGCTGCTGCCCGTTGTGCGCTCGCTTGGTGCTCACCATTTCGACGTGGCCGCCGTTGAGGGGCTGACGGCGCGCGATCTGGGCGCGGCGCTGGCCGAGCTACCGCACCGCCTGTCTTTCCAGGTGGAGGGTGACGAGGCGCTGGCCGCTGAGCTGGCTGCCCTGTCCGAAAAGGACGCGCTGCGCGCGGCAACGCTGCTCGACGATGCTGTGTTCCTGGGCTATCTCGACGGGCGGGCGCGCGCCCAAGAGACGGTAGACGGCATCGCCGCGCGCGAAGACTCCGCCTTCATCCAGGCTGCCCGCGCACTGCGCATGGAGACATTCCAGCGCGACGCGCAGGCCCACGTGCCGGTTGAGCGCCTCGACCGCCTGGGATTCTACCTGCTCATGGTTCCGCAGGGCGAGACGGCGAGCGCCATGAGCGCGCACGACGACGCGGAGATCACCGGCGCGCTGGAAACGTTGGGCGCGGCGGGCCTGGCCGCCGAGATCGCTGCCGGGCGCTATACCCTGTTCCCCATCCTGGAAGCGCCGCAGGTCGAGGCGATCCTGGCGCGCGCCTTCGGCGATTCATTTGCGCTTGAGGTGCTGCGCGAGGCGAATGGGCACACCGCCAGCGCAACGGCGGTCGCCTGGTCGCCGGACGGCGCGACCGTCGCCAGCGGCGGCGCGGACATGACCCTCCGGCTGTGGAACCCGCAGAGCGGGCGACTGCTGGCCGTGCTGGATGATCACGAGGACGGTATCACCGACCTGGCCTGGTCGCCGGACGGGACGCGCCTGGCCTCGGCAAGCTGGGACAAGACAGTGCGCGTCTGGGACTTTTCCGCCGGGCCGGACAAGGCGCGCGCAACGGCTACGCTTAAGGGGCTTGACCGCCATGTGATCGCTCTGGCCTGGTCGCCGGACGGGGAGGCGCTGGTCACTGCCGGGCGCGACGGGTTCGTGCGCCTGTGGCGCGCGGCGGACGGCCAGCAGGTCGCCGTGCTGGGCGCGCATGGAGCCGACGTGCGCGCCGTGACGTGGTCACCGGACGGGGCGCGGATTGTCAGCAGCGGGCTGGATGGAGCCGTGCGCGTGTGGGACGCAGCGGAGGCGCTGGCAGCGGTCGAGTAGGGGCGCGCCCCGGTTTACCTCACCCCCGCCTGGCTCACTCGAAGCGCACCAGCACAGACTCGGCGGCCTCGTCCGGCGCGACACCTTCCAGCACGGCAATGATCGCTTCCTGCAGGGCGAGCGCGGCGCTGCTGTTGCGTTGCGATTCGGGCACCAGGACGGCGGTCGTTAGCAAGTCCTGGGCGAAGTCGGCATAGCTGCGATCGTCCCACAGGCGCAGGGCGCGCGTTTGCGAGGGCAGCACGCCGAACGATTCGGTGAACAGGCTTTGCCCGCCGATGCGCATCATCCAGGCGAGGAATACGTTGGCCCGCTGACGGTGTTCAGGGTTGTGAGTCGTGACCACCCACATCCAGCCATCGAGCGCCGTGATCGGCGCCCCGTCCGGCGTGGGAATGGACACCGGCAGGGCGCTGGGCACGCTGCTGCGCCGGCGTAGGAAGGTGACCGTATCCACGCCGATCAGGTTGCTGTCGCCGGTGACGAACTGGTTCCAGTAATCGTCGTAGCGCGTGTAGCCCACCAGCGCCGGGTTGAAGACGCCCGTCGCAGCGCCCTCGGCATAGTAGGTGAGTACTCTGAGCAGCGGCTCCCGATCCAGCATGGCCGCGCCGCTCTCGTCCACCAGGCGGCCACCCGCAGCGCGATATTGCAGCAGCGCCGTGAAGCTCACCGGTGTGGCACCCGCCGGGAACAAGTAGGGCGTCCCGGTGTTGAGCACGTCGGCGAATGAGGCTGGCGGGGCGCTGAACGCTGCCGGGCGGTAGGCGCTGTGGGTCACGTTGAGCGTGTAGGGTACCCCGTAGAGCACGCCGTTGATCTCGCCCAGCGAGCGCACACCAGGCAGTAGGTTGCTCTCCGCCACGTCCTCCGGCACCCAATCGTCCAGGGGGACGATCAGCCCTTCGTTGGCAGCGGTGATCATGTCGGCGCGGCGCATCAGTGTCAGGTCGGGCAGAGCGCCAGGCGCAACCGGCGAGGCGGTGCGCAGCGTGGCCAGGACACCGCCCAGGCCGGTCGTGCGCTTGCGGCGCACCTCAAGCTCGACGGTCGTGTACGTTTGGGCGAAGCTCTTGAACTGGTCTTCGAGCACGTTGTGGGCCGGGTCGCCCTCCGGCGGGTACAGCTCATCCGGCCACCAGACGCGCACCTGCTCGTTGGCTGGCGTGGGCGTGATCTGCGCGGGCGGGGCGAGGGCGGGCAATTCACGCTCAGTGTTGCGCGCCGGGACCAGCGTCGCTGCCGGAAGCTGCGCGCCGATCGTGGGCGTGGACGGGGCAAGCGAGGTGGAGGATGGCAGCCGCTCGACTCCGCACGCGGCGATCAGCGTGGCCAGCAGCAGTGTGGTTGCCAGAGCGAGTTGTCGCACCATGCTCCTCTCCTTGAGCGGTCTCCCCTGCATAGGGATCGCCGGCTCATGCCAGGTCGCGCAGCACGCGCGCGACCATCTGATCCAGCGTGTCGAGGTTCTCGACAGTCAAATCCGGGTCGGGGATGTAGATGCCGAAGCGTTCTTCGACGAAGACGCCGAACAGCGCCAGCGAGAACGAATCCACCAGCCCGCCAGTGATCAGCGGCTCGTCGTCGTGTAGGTCGTAGGTGGGGAGGCGGATCATGTCGTTGAGCACAAACGTGCGGAGCGTGTCGCGGACTTCGCTGCGTTCCATGATGTCCCTCAAGCGAACGGTCGGAGTGATCAGTGATCGGTTCTCGGTTCTCAGTTGCCAGCGGGCCGAGGCCGGACTCGCCCCCAGTCTAACCACAAGGCCGGAAGCAGCGCAACAGATGTGAAGGGGAGAGCGCCATGCAGCACTGAGCCTCAGCCAACGCGACCGGTTATAGCGTGCGCGCCGCCGCCGCGCAAACTAGGGGCGTACAGCGGGGCAGCCGTGTCCAGCGCGCAGTGCTTCGCGTCAGCGCCGGTGGGGGTAAGGTTGGTAGCCCGGCGTTAAGTGAGGCACTGACAGTTTTTGCACACACCCGCGCAAAGAGACCCATTGACAGCGCCGCGTAACCTGGAGTATGATGAATGTCGTAGTGAAGAGGTTGTTCGAACTCGGCCCCATAACCGCGCGCAACTCACTCTACAGCGCGCGGTTTTGTACGACCCGCAGTAGCCAACTCCTCTCTCAACTACACTATCAGCAACCGTTTTTATCTGAGGGAAGGAGTCCTTCACAATGTCCGAGCGCGTTACCGGCACCGTCAAGTGGTTCAATGCCCAGAAGGGCTACGGCTTCATCGCCCGTGAGAACGGCCCCGATGTCTTTGTGCATCACAGCGGCATCACCGGCAGCGGCTACCGCGAGCTGCACGAGGGCGAGCGCGTTGAATTCACCATCACCCAGGGTCCGAAGGGCCTGCAGGCCAGCGACGTTGTGCGCCAGAGCGATCGTTAAGCGGCGCTTCATCGCGTAGAACGCACACGCCCTGTGTCGCAAGTCACGGGGCGTTTCTTTTTGCCTGCATCGCGCTCTCGCTTCCTGGCCTCGTCCCCGCCTGGCCCGCTGACGGTGTTCACCCCTCCGAAAAGGGCGCATCTCATTTCTGGGGCAAAAGATCACCGCTGAGACGCAGAGAGCGCAGAGAAAAGATGGTGTTAGTTCTTCTCCGCGTCCTCTGTGTCTCAGTAAGCTCAGGAAGGCTCTGCGTAAACCGAGGCACGGCAACTCGCCTCTTCAATTCCTTACCTGAGCTTACTTCTGCGGTTCAAGCATCTTGCCCCCATCTGAGATGTACCTGTCCGAAAAGGGTGCATTCCAGTTTGGTTCACGATGCGCGATAGGCCGAAACGAGTCTGTTGCGCTAGAGGCTATTTGAGAAGTCATGCGTCTGCCTTTGCCCCCCATCCCCGGCCCTTCCCCCACGAGGGGGGAAGGGAGAAAAGCGCACAGGCTAAGCCCTTCCCTCCTTGTGGGGGAGGGGTTTGGGGTGGGGGAGGCAAGTTCTCAAATAGCCTCTTATGAGCCGACCGTGAACTTTCGTGAGATGCACCCCCGAGAATTGGCCCTTGACGCGCCAGAATCGGTGGGTGTATGATACACTGCGTAGTGTAGAGGTTGTTCAGCTAAACGGCACAACAATACCGTGGTGACAACTCGTCACGACGGTATTTTCATGCGTACTGCTCGCTCCTCACCCTACAGCATCGTCCATCTTTAACTTCCACAGGGAAGGGGATCTTCGCAATGGCAGAACGTGAGACTGGTACCGTGAAGTGGTTCAACGCCCAGAAGGGCTACGGCTTCATCGCCCGCGAGAATGGCCCGGATGTCTTCGTGCACTTCTCCGGCATCATCGGTGATGGCTACCGCGAGCTGAACGAGGGCGACCGCGTGGAATTCGCGATCTCCAACGGCCCGAAGGGCCTGCAGGCCACCGAGGTTGTGCGCCAGCGTTAGGCGCTGACTATCTGGCAACCAGACGCCCCGCAGCATCTCGCTGCGGGGCGTTTTGTTTTCCGGGCATATCAGCGGCGCAGCCGCTGCCACACCGTGCGCGGCAAGATTGCCGCCTCCTCGACGCGCAGGGCCAGCGCCGCCACCCAGAACACCGCCGTGCCCAGGGCCATCCCTCCGCCTGCCAGGAACAGGCGTGGCAGGCCCGGCAGCAGGGCCAGGTACGCGCCCAGCGCCGCCGCCATGATCCCCGACGCAAGCAGAGTCCGCGCGGCGCTGCTCAGCACGCGCCGGTCGTCCAGCCCGCCCACGCGCCGGCGCAGCATGGCCCACAGCACGGCGCTCTCGATGGCCGTGGCGATGGACATGGCCAGCGCCAGCCCGCCGATCGGCCCGCGCTCAAATTCCGCGCTCTCCGGGTAGCCCAGGACGCGGATCAGCACGAGCGACAGGGCGATGTTGAGCAGCATGGTCGCCGTGCCCACCTTGACCGGCGTCCAGGTGTCGTGCAGCGCGTAGAACGCCCGCACCAGGATTTCGAGAACGCTGTGCCCGGCCAGCCCCACGCTGAAGAGGGCCAGCGCCCAGGCCGTGCCTGCCGTGTCGCGGGCAGTCCACTCGCCGCGCTCAAAGAGCAGCGCGACTGTCGGCTCGCTGAGCACGGCCAGCCCGATCCCTGCGGGGATGGACAGGAACAGCACGCCGCGTAGCGCGCCGGACAGCGTGCGCCGGAAGTGCCCGGCGTCGCGCTGCGCGCTGAGCGTGGACAGCGTGGGGAAGACCGCCGTGCCCACGCTGCGCCCGACGACGCCCAGCACGGTCATCATCAGCACGAAGGCGGTCGTCAGCGCGGTGACACTGCCCGCGACCATGCCAGAAGCGAGTGCCGTGTTCACCCAGAAGTTGACCTGCACCACGCCCAGCCCCAACACGCGCGGCCCCATCAGCAGCAGCACCTCGCCCACGCCGGGGATGCTCAGGCTCAGCGCTGGGCGGTAGCGGAAGCGCACGTGCCTCAGGTTGGGAAGCTGCACCAGCAGATGCAGCGCCGCGCCGATTACCGCGCCCCAGGCCAGCCCGTGAATGTTGCCGCCGCGCGCCAGCACCAGCGCGCCGAAGATCAGCCCGACGTTGTACAGGCTGGGGGCCAGGGCCGGAGTCAGGAAGTGCTGGTGTGCGTTGAGCACGCCCATGATCAGCCCGCTGACGCCGAAGATGATCACCGTCAGCAGCATGATGCGCATCAGCTCTGCCGTGAGCGCTTGTGTAGCGGGCGCTGCGTCTGGCACGAGCAGCTCGCGCGCCAGCGGATCGGCCAGGACGAAGGCCAGCGCCGCCAGCGCCGTCGAGGCCGCGATCAGCAGGGTGATCACGCCGTTGGCGAGCCGCTGCGCGCCGGTCTCGTCGCCATCAGCCAGGAAGCGCGTGTAGACGGGGATGAACGCCGAGCCGAGCGCCCCGCCTGCCACCAGCACGAACAGCGTCTCCGGCACGCGCTGGGCGGCCATGAACGCATCGAGGGTGGCCCCCGCGCCAAATGCCGCGTTGATCGCCGCCTGGCGCACCACGCCGAGCACGGCGCTGAGCACGAAGGCCAGCATGACGACGGAGGCGGCGCGGGCAATCTGCCCGCCCGTCAGCGCGCGGGCGGAAGAGGAACTAGCGTGCAAGGTATCTCCTTGTCGGTGGCAAGCGGCACACGTGAGAAGAAGTATAGCAGGGGGATGGTGAACAAAGAAAAAAGGGCAGCGCACTGCTGCCCCTGCGCGGCCCGCCGGACGCTGCTACTGCGTAAGGGACACTTCGTAGCTGGCGGATACGGCGTTCCAGTTCCAGCTCCACAGTGCTTCTTTGACCACTACGACGAAAGTCTCTGCGATGTAGGCAGACTGTGATTCAAGAACCAGCTTCCCACCGATCAGCGCATCGCCTTGCAAAGAGGCGACTTCTTCCAGAATGCAGTCCGTTGTCACCTGCTGAACCGAAATCGCAGGATAGAAGCGGCCCACCCTCTTGACATACTCGATGCCGAAGGTTCCGGGAGTCTCGACCGTGTAGTAGTGTGTCTGCTCGCTGGTGATCCGGGCAAAGATCGGTTTTCCGACAACCAGAACCGGCGGCTTGTGTATCGTCAGTGAAAATCTCCCTACGCTGTCACCGGCTCGCCCATTGCTCCGCGTCGCCAGGATCGTATACTCACCGTCTGCCGGGAGCTTCGCCGCAAGTGATATATTCCCATAGCCATCATCCTGGCCCATCATCCGCGAACTGGTGTCCAACAGGATCAGCGCAGGCCGATCCAGATCGCTGAGCGCCTCCAGCCGGGACATCTCAATGATGACTACATCACCCTGCTTGCCAGCGAACTTGTAGGGCACCTCGAAATTCCGGTTAGTGATCTCCCCGGTGACCACTTCCTCGAACCCAATGACTGGCACTTCTTCTTGGGCCGATACGGTATAGGTTGCTAAGAAAGCGGCCAATAGAGCCAGGAGTACAAGATGCTTTTTCATGAACGATCCTCCTGAAAAGCTAAGCATCTAAATAGCTTGCGTACTATCCATTATAGTGCGCACAAACTGCGCAATAAGTCAAGAGACTGTTTGCTGCTATAAAAGGGTCTGGCCCGCCCTATCTGCTGACAGATACCAATGAGCTGTTCAGTCACTCTCCCCCCGCCAGCCTCGTCGCAATCGCGTAGGTCGTCGCGGCGACGACTTCCGCCACCATCTCGACCTTCTCCGGCACGACCGCCGCGTACACGTCGCCTTCCGTGTGCATCACGTCGCCTTCAGCGGTCTCCTGGCCCCACCAGGAGTCTGCGGCGCTGGCCCACTGCCACGCCTCAAAGTAGGCGACCGGCACGCCGGCCAGCGCGAACGCATAGTGATCGCTCCAGTCGCCGCTGAAGCCGCCCCATGTGTCCGCCGGGGACGTGCTCAAGGGCAGGCTCATCTCGGCGGCCAGGTCGCGCGCCAGGTCGCGCACCCACACCGGCCCGCCCTCGATGGCTGGCCCGGTACCAGTCCCCACCTGCCGGGTGACCACTGCCCCGGCGTAGACGTAGAGCGCCGTGCCGACGCCCACCGAGTCGACGTTGAGCATGGCGATCACGTTCTCCACTTCGCTGCCCAGGCTTTCGACGAAGACTTCTGCGCCGGATGGCCTGCCGTTCTCCTCCGCGCCAAAGGCGACGAAGACCAGTGTGTGCTGCGTCTCAAGATCGGCCAGGGCGCGGGCCGTCGCCAGCATTGCGGCCACGCCGGAAGCGTTGTCGCCCGCGCCAGTCCCCGTCGTCACGGAGTCCATGTGCGCGCCGGTAACGATCATCTGCCCGTCGCCGGGCCGCACGCCGATCACGTTGCGCGAGACAAGCGGCGTGCCTTCTTCTGCGGCGGGGGCGCTGACGCTGAATTCCTGGACGGTGACCTCATAGCCCCAGTCGGACAGGGCGGCAGCGACGTAATGGGCGGCGAGGCCCTCCGCCGCGCTGCCCATCGGACGCGCGCCAATGGCCACCGCCAGCGCCCGCACGTGGGCCATCACGTCCTCGGCCTCGATCTGGGCGGTGAAGTCCGGCATTTCCTGGGCGGACGAAACGCCCAGCGGCACGAGCAGGCTGCACAGCGTCACCAGTACGAGCAGCGGTTTGCGCGCGATCATCCCTCTCTCCTTGTTCGCCTACCCTATCCACAAGAGCTATAGACATGCTGCGCAGTGCGCGGCCTGTCAAAGGCGCTGAAAGCACAGGCAAAGCTTGCAGCGAGGCAGGGGTGAGGCTGGTCACGCCTGCTGGCCGTTCGCGGCGCGACTGGCGAAGCGCTCATCTTCGGCCAGCGTGCGGCGCAGCCCTTCCTCAAGGAACACTTTGGGCGTCCAGTCCAGCAAGTCGCGGGCCAGCGTCAGGTCGGCACACATGCGCGAGACGCCGCTGCTCTGCTCGTTGACGCGCAGCACGTGCGCCTCCCGCCCGGTGATGGCCTCGATGTGGCGCACCAGGTCGTTGACGCTCGTCTCGGTTCCGCTGCCGACGTTGATCACACGCTGGTTCACGTCCGGCGTGGTCGCCGCCGCTACCAGGGCATCCACCACGTCGTCCACATAGACGAAGTCGCGCGTCTGCGCGCCCGTGCCGTGTACGACCAGCGAGCCTTGCCCCAACACCTGGTGCAGAAAATGAGGGATCACGGGGGGATGCGTCACCGGAAGCTGCTGGCCCGGCCCATAGGCGTTGAAGATGCGCAGGCACACCGTCTCCAGGCCCGCCAGCCGCCCGATGAGGCCGACGTACTGCTCGGCGGCGAGCTTGCTCACGGCGTAGGGCGAGAGCGGGACGGGGGTCAGGTCTTCGCGCAAGGGCTGAGTCGCCTGCTCGCCGTAGATCGCGCCGGACGAAGCGAGCACCAGCCGCCGCACGCCGACATCGCGCACCGCTTCCAGCAGGCTGACCGTGCCGCCGACGTTGACCGCGTTGTACTCACGCGGGTAGCGCACGCTCTCCGGCACGCTGACTCGCGCGGCAAGGTGATAGACGCACTCGACATCATGCAGCAGCGTCCACAGGCGCGGCAGATCGTTCACATCGCCGCGCATGAAGCTGGCTTGCGGGGGCAGCCGGGCCGGATCGCCTGCGCTCAGGTCGTCAAGCACGCGCACGCTGTGCCCCAGGCTGACCAACCTATGCACCAGCGCACTGCCCAGAAATCCTGCCCCACCTGTCACTAGAACCTGCATAAGTATCCTCTCTCTTGAGACCCCACCACCCGGCGGTCACACTGGCGACCTGCCCACAGCCATTATAGCCTACTTGCCTGCGCTCTCGATCCTGCTGACCAGTATTGATGACCTCGCCCCCAGCCTCGCTTCGCTCGGCGGCGAGGCGCGCCAGCGCCAAGCGGGGGTGAGGTAAACAGGGCGCAGCAGAGCGGTGTGCCTGTCCACATCCCGTCCCTTCCCCCACGAGGGGGAAAGGGAGAAAAGGCGGTGGGCCTGCTCCCCCTTCCCTCCGCGCAGCGCGGGGGAAGGGCTGGAAATGGGGGGTATTTATATTAACGCATAGCCAACGTGGAGAGGGGGCGGCGAGGCGCGCCAGCGCCAGGCGGGGGTAGGGTAGACAGGGCGAGCAGAGCAGCGTCCCCTACCGACAGACCTTGCACACAACCCTAAAAGGGGCGTCACACGACGCCCCTGTGCTGGCGATACTTGCTCGCGCCAGGCTTACGCGGACTCCTCCAGGTGGGACGTGCAGTTGGGACAGCGCACAGCGGGGATGGGAATCTGGGTGCGGCAGAACGGGCACTCCTTGGTCGTGGGTTCAGCGGATGGGGCCGGCTTCTCCTTGAAGAAACGGTTCATCTGCTTGACCAGAAGGAATACCGCCAGGGCAACGATGATGAAGTTGATCACGGCGTTGATGAACAGGCCGTAGTTGATCGTGGCTGCGCCGGCGTCTTTGGCCGCCGCCAGCGAGCTATAGTCGCCCCCCGACAGATTGATGAACAGGTCGGAGAAGTCAATATCATTGAGGATGTACCCTATTGGTGGCATGATGATGTCATTGACCAGCGAGTTGACGATGTTGCCGAAAGCAACACCGATGATGATACCAACGGCCAGGTCAATCACATTGCCACGCATGGCGAACTGCTTGAACTCTTCGAAGAATTTCTTCATGATGCTCCGTCCCCCTTTGTTGTTGTGAGGGCAATAACCCTTATCCAGGCAAGTGTTACAGTAGCTATTATAGCACTGGTTTCCGCTGCAATGTATCACGCTGCCGGGGGCCGCGACCAAGCTCGGACTTCCGATCCCCCGTGCCCCGTGTTATAATGCGCCCGCGATGGACGATAGCACCTGGATGCGCCTGGCGCTCGACGAAGCGCGCCTTGCCCTGGCCCACGACGACGTGCCCATTGGCGCGATTGCCGTGCGCGGCGGCGAGGTTATCGCGCGGGCGCACAACCGGCGCGAAGCCGACGGCGACGCCACCGCGCACGCCGAGCTACTCGCCATCCGCGCGGCGTCCGCCGTCCTGGGCCATTGGCGGCTCGAAGGGGTGACGCTATACTGTACGCTTGAGCCGTGCGCCATGTGCGCCGGTGCGATGGTTCTGGCCCGGCTGCCGCGCCTGGTCTACGCCGCGCCCGACCCGAAAGCCGGGGCGAGCGGCAGCGTGCTAGACCTGCTGAGCCACCCGCAGCTTAATCACCGGGTCGAGGTGACGGGCGGCGTGCTGGCCGACGAAGCCGCCGCGCTGATCCGCGAGTTTTTCGCCGGGCTGCGCGCCCAGGGCCAGAAGTGACAACTGCATAGCTCGTCCGAGACGGAGGGGTGCCAGAGTGGTTGAATGGGGCGGTCTCGAAAACCGTTGTGGTGCTTCGCGCCACCGTGGGTTCGAATCCCACCCCCTCCGCCAGCTTTACTCTCTCGGCGGGCGTTGATGCTCCCCCAACCGGCCTGACGCCGGTCTCCCAAGTTCTGTTCGCAGCGGCCAGCCGAATGTGCTGGCCGTTGTCTTTGCCGCGCTCTGCGGCTGACCTCACCCCCGGCCTCGCTACACCCAACTTTTCCCCTTCTCCGCTGTGGAGAGGGACTTGACCGCATGGCGACTCCCCCTCTCCACCGCGTGAAGAGGGGGCCGGGGGGTGAGGCTCGCAAACAGCCCCTGAATCCCCCATGAATTCCAGGACGAAGGGCCGATTCCCTCGCCGCGCCCTGCGTGGTACACTGAAGGAATACGCAAGCGGGTAGACACAAGACGGGAGGGTTGGTGAATGGGCTGCGCAGACAAGATCACACGACGGTACGGGATCGGACTGGTGGTAGTGCTGCTGCTGGCGGTGCTGCTGCTGGCCGCATGTGGGGGCGACAAAGGCGACGAGGACACCTCCCCGCCGCCGACTACCACGCCGGGCGTCAGCATGGAGGTGGAGGACGAGGGCGAGGCTGGTGAGGCGGCCAGCGAGCCGGTCAGCACGCCGCCGCCGCTGCCCGCCGAGACGCTCTTCCAGGATGCGACCGCCCTGGCCCGCGCCGACCTGGCCGCTCACCTGGAAGTCAGCCTGGACGAGATTACGATCCTGGAGCCGGATACCGCCTTGCTGCTGGCCGATCCGCTGGATTGCCCGGAAATCACTGACGAGAGCGTGACGCCCTACGCCGTCTACGTGCAGCACGGGCGGCTCATCTATCCCTACCAGGTCTACGAGCCGTCGCCGGGCGCTGAGCCGGTCGTCGAGCGCTGCGATGATGTGCTCGTGGACGAGGAAGTGCTCTATGTGCCCACGCCGGACGTGCGCGCCTCGGTGCTCGACGCCGTGCGCTTCGACCTGGAAGAGCGCGGCATAGATACCGCTGGCGGCGCGCTGCGCACCTTCCAGGCGATCACCTGGACGGATGAGGCGTTGGGCTGCCCACCGGGGCCGCAGGCGACACCGGTTCCGGCGCTCATTGACGGCTACCTGGCGGTTTACGCGGTCGGCAGCCTGACTTATGAGTATCATACCGATGCGACCGGGGCGCAGGTCGTGTTCTGCGCGCGCGGCGGCGGGTACGAGTCAGTGGAGGCGTTCGTCGCCGCGCTGGAAGCCGACGAGAACCTGGACGTGACGCGCGTGGAAGATGAAGTCGCCACCTACGAAGGGCTGAGCGCGCAGGGCGTGCTGATCGAGCTAACCACGCGCGGCTACCGGGTGGGCGTGTTCGCCTTCAATTCGCCGGATGAGGCGCGCGCTGCCGCTGCCCTGATTGACGACCTGGACGTATCGCGCATCTTCGCCGCCGGCAAGGTGCTGATCGTCCAGGAGGAGAACAGTCCCCAGGTGTACAGCGTGCTGCTCAAGCACGCCGAAGAGGTGCGCGCGCCGGTCATCGAGCGGCGCAATGCCGACGCCACGCCCGACACCGAGTAAAGACGGTGATTGGCGACTGGTTGTTGGTTTCTGGTCTTTGGTGAGAGCGCCTCGTCCTGCACCGGCTCCACCAATAACCAACTACCAGCAACCAACAACCCTTCATGAGAAACACTTCCGCCAGACAGGGGATTCGTCTGGCGGAAGCGCGCTGTGGTGGGGTGGAAGCGGGCGGCGAAGGCTGGGGTGGGCACGCAGCCCCCGCCGCCCCGCCAAACTACTGGTTGCAGGATGGCGTGTAGGCCGGCAGGTCGAGGCGGTCAATGTAGACATTGGGGCCGCTCGACAGCGGGTTCTGCTCGCCAGTGTAGACGATGCGCAGCGTGTGCGTGCCAGGCGTCAGGCCCGTCACTTCGTAGAGGGCGTTCTCCAGCCACAGGTCGCTATCGGCGTACATGTCCAGCCGTTCGCGGAACTCGCCGTCCACGTAGATGTCGGCCAGGCCGCCGTACTCACCCTTGTGGTAGAGCAGGGCGAACCCCTCGGCGCTGAAAGTGAACTCAGCGAAGATGGCGTTGGCCTCTTCGGGCTGGCCCAGGCCGCGCCGCACGCTGCCGCCCGACGCGCCGGTTGAGAACAGGGTGAACCAGGCAGTCTCGCTCGGAGCGTCGTACACCCACTTCTCGCTGGCGTCCTCAAAGCAGCCAGCTTCCGGCTCGTCGAGGTCTTCCTCGCCGCCGTTGGGCGGCTCTCCGGGCAGCGGGACATCGCCCGGCTTGGGCACGGGATGCCCGTCAACGGTGAAGGCGTCCAGGTTGATCTGGCGTTTCTTGGCCTTGGCCGCTTTCTTGCCCTCGTAGCGTACTTCTATGGCGTGGTCGCCTGGCTCCAGGCCGCTCACGTCATAGGCGAAGAACAGCTCGCCAGGGTTGGGCGCGTACTGGCTTACTTCGCCATGCAGCCGTCCATCCACGTAGACGCGGGCAATGCCCCAGTCGCGTCCGGTGTGCATGTAGACAGTGGCCTGCGTGCCGTTGAACAGCAGGAACGCGCTGGAGTACTTGCCAGCCGTCCACACGTACGAGCCGCCGGAGTGCTGGTCGCTGGGCGTCACCACCCAGGTTATGCTGTCGTTGACGGCCACGTGCAGGCTGTCGTGCTGGTACGCGCCGTAGGTGGCGGGGACGATGTGGCGGAACTCGATGGCGTCAAACCGCGCCTTGCCACTGTCCAGCACCAGGTCCAGCGAGTGCGGGCCGGCGTTGGGCAGCAGGATGGTGTGCGCGATCTGGTTGGTGATGGTCGCCGCCTTGTTGTTGAGCGGATAGGGCATACCGTCAATGTAGACGGTCATGTAGCGCCCGTAAGTCCAGAGCTGGCGGTAGATCGTGACTACGTTGCCCTGGAAGACTGTTGTCAGCCGGCTGCCACGCTTGGTGGCCTCGTGCAGCGACCCGCCCGAAGCACCACTGCTGGCGATCTGGCTCCACACGCCGGTGTAGGCGCTGGCGTAGGTCTTGCCCGTGTCCGGGTCAACGCCGCCGGTGAAGACGATGTCGCTGTTCTCGTAGTAGCCGGGGCTGAGCACGGGCAGGCCGTGCCCCTCGACCCAGTCAACCGAGAACTTCTTGGCGCTGGCCGGGCGTAGCTCGATCACGTGCCGCCCCAGCGGGTTGGGGATGGGGCCGATGGAGAACGGTACCTGGTGGGCCGTCTTGCTGGAGCTGTTGGGCATGGTGCCCCACAGCACGCCATCAATGTAGATGTTGGCGTCGCCGAAAGCGCCGATGCTGCGGTAGACGGTCACATAGCCGACGCCCTGGGTGGGGATGTAGTAGTGCCCGGCGGCGCCCACGCTCTCCAGATAGTAGCTGGCGCTGTACCTGGGGTCTGGCTTGCTGGGCTTGACCGCCCAGGCACCGACCGCGCGCACGATCTCCGTCTCCTCCGCCTCGACACGCTGGCCGTCGCCCAGCGACGGGGCCAGGTCGAAGACTTCCAGCCGCCGCAGGACGATCGTCTTCCTGGCCGGGTTGCGAATCTCCACCCAGGCCCCGCCGGGCATCCCACCCAGGCCGCTGACCAGGTAGGCCGCGTCGGGGGCGGGCTGGGCTTTGATCCAGCTTGCTTCGATCAGGCTGTGCGGCGCGCCGTTCACGGAGACTTCGATAGCGCCGGTCTTGCTGTAGATATCGCTGACAACCCGCAGCGAGTCGTTGCCGGTGACGTAGACGTACAGCCGGGCGTCCTTCTCCTTGGTCTTCAGCGTGTCGCCTTCCACCGTCCACGCACCGGAGAGGATGACGCGGCTATCGGTCGGTGCCAGGCCGTAGACGGTCGGGCCGAGGTCGGGCGCGAGGTCGTAGACCTGGTAGGCGTCAATGTTCACGTACCTGGAGTAGACGACGATCTCGGCAGTATGCAGCCCCTCGCCCAGGTCTACGACCGAGAAGGGCACGCGGCCAGGGGTGGTGCTGCGCGTGGAGTACGTGCCGTAGAGCTTTCCGTCAACCAGGATGTCGGCCTTGCCGCCGTCGTCTGTCTGGTTGAAGTAGACGGTGAAGGCGTTGCCGTAGAAGAGCACCAGTGCCCGGTCGCCCTTGCCGCTCGCCCGCGAGACGGTGCTCGTCGCCCACGACGCACCCACATAGCTGATCGCGCCGCCACTCAGGGCCGCCGGGTCGTTGTTCTCGTAGTAGCCCGCCTCCAGGTAGTTGACGCCGACCATATCGCCCGTGCGGACAAGGATGGCATCGAGATCGAACGGGGCGTACTTATTCTTGTTCTTGCCGATGGCCTGCGGCCTCAGGGAGATGATGTGGTTGGTCGCCGAGTCCAGCCCGGCGATGATGTACGACTGCTGGAAGGCCCCTGCGAGCGGCGAGGCCGCGTAGCTATTGAACGACGAGTGGTAGCTTCCGTCCACATAGACATCCACCATGCCGTACTTCTTGTACTGGCGATGGTAGACGACGACCGAGGTCGCATCGCTCACCTCGAAGACCGCTTCGACGACCGGTGCCGTCTGGTACGTCTTCCAGGTCATGCCCTCCGAGCCGTGATAGCTGCCACCGGAGGCGCGGGCGTCGCTCGTCTCAGTCCACTGCCCGGAGAACTGGATGGCCGGGTTGCCGCTGATCAGCGCGTTGTTCTCGTAGTGGCCGGGGCTGAGCACGGGCTTGTTGTAGAGTGCCACCTTGTCCAGGGCAATGGTCGTCGCGTAGCCCTTCTCGCTGTGGATGCGCACTTCGAGCGTGTGGAACGCGCCAGCGTCCAGGCCAGTAACGGTGTAGGGAATGCTGCGGTAGGCCGGGCCTTTCAGGTAGAGCGAGCCGTAGAGCGTCCCGTCTACGTAGATGTCCGCCGCGCCATAGGTGGACTTGGCGATGCCGTACAGCGTCACCGTGTCCGCGCCGACGAAGGACAGGTAAGCCCGCGCCTGCGCGTGCTTGGACTCGATGTAGCGGCCACCCGATGGGCCAGCGGTCTTGGTGGACCTGAGCGTCCAGTTCTGTTCGTAGACGAATACGGAGTGGGTCGGCTTGCCGTCCGGGCCGTACTCGTATTCCTCATACACGCCCGGCCCAATCGGAGCCGTGTGATAGACCGTGTAGCCATAGACCTCGTTGTACTTGGGCTTGGCCGGGTTGGCGTTCAGATGGCGCACCTGCAAGACGTGCGGCAGCTCCGGGTTGAGACCCACCACAGCAATCGGCACGCCCTTCGCAGCGCTGTCCTTGAGGTCTACTGTGCGCTCCAGCCGCCCGTCCACGTAGATTTCGAGCGGGCCGTTGGCGCTGCTCGTCTTGACGTTGACCGCCGCGCCCGATCCCTTGAAGAACAGGGTGAGCAGCGCGCCATCCTCGTTGGAGCGCAGATAGGAAGTCCTTGTCTGCCAGCCGGTCGCTTCTTGTGCGCCGGTGAAAGGCACTTCCAGGGAAGCGCCCGGCTCGTCCACGCGGTACAGGGACGGGTCACTGAGCAGGTTCAGGAAGCGGAAGGCGTCCAGATCGAAGTAGGGCGTGCCAGGGTTGACACGTACCTCGATGGTGTGCACCTCATTGGGGGCCAGGCCGCTGACGTAGAACGGAACGACGCGCGCGATCTTGGCGTCGTTGGACATGGTGCCGCGCAGCGCGCCGTCAATGTAGACATCCGCCGTGCCACCGCCAGGGAACACGCCGCGATAGATGGCGACCGTGTCGGCATGGGTGAAGTGCGCATACACCCGCTCATATGCGCGTGCGGCGCGGCGTCCGCTGCCGTCCGGCGTGCCGGGGCGCTCCGGCGCGGGCAGCGCGACCGTGCTCCACGCGCCCACATAGGTGATCTTCGGCTCACCCTCTTCCCAAAAGCCCAGTTTTTCCGGGGCGATGTCGCCGTCCGGCCCGGCGTCAATGACGCCCTCCGGCGCGACAGTGGACAGGGCGAAGGCGTCCAGGTCTACGACGCCGGCAGAGGCTACCACGCTGATGGTATGGCTGCCGGGCGTCAGGTTGGCGATCTTGTGCTCGGCGCGCTTCTGCCCATCGTCGGTGTAGGTGATGATCGAGTGCAGGCTGCCATCCAGGTACACGTTGGCCGTGCCTGTCGTTTCCTTGCTGAAGAGGACGGTGATCTCGCTGCCGGTGAAGCTGAAACAGGCCGCGCTGCCCACCCCATCCGCGATCATGGTCAAGGCCCCGGCTCCGCCCGGCGAGTAGCCGTCGTCGGTCACCGAGGAAGTCCAGCCGCCGGGTGCGCCGTTGGCGTCATAGAGGGCCACATAACCGGCGTCGTCGCTCTGGAAGAGGTCAGAGACGGGGTCGCCGCTCGCTGCTGTCGGCGCGATCACCCATACGTTGACCGGCTCCGACGAGAAGTAGACCTGCTGATCCCAGCGGTCGAGGATGGCGATCTCAACGGTGTTCGTCGCCCCGGCGGTGCCGGGCAGTTGCACGTTGTACGCTTCGGTGAGGCTATCCCACGCCCCGTCACTCGGATCGGCGGCGATCCACTCGCCGTTGTTCACTCGCCCCCACACGTACTGCGGGCGGTTGATGGCCATCGGCGTGAAGCTCGGCTTGGAGACGAAAGCCTGCTCGCTGCGATCCCACACGTAGGCCGACCACTGCGTCTCGCTGTCACCGCTCCCGAACTCCAGCGGAATGGCCGGAACCGTGTCAATGGGCATCTCGGCCAGGTGCAGAACGGGGCATACGGGCGCGTTATCGAACCCGTCGAAGGTGTCTACCAGCGTCTCGAACACGTCATAGACGCCGGAGTCGTCGGCGTCGCGCCAGCCGACCTGCTCCCGCGCCGGTTCAGAGAGGGCGTGCGCCGCGTAGGCGCTGACCATCGCCGCGCCGGAGCGCATCAGCGAGGGCGCAGGCGCGCCGTTGTTGTTTTCGCAATTGGTGTGGGCAACGCGCAGGTAGCCGTAGATTTCTTCCTGACGGCAGCCGCCCGTGTCGGGGTCATAGGATTCGTCGCCCGCCCCGAACACGTGCCCCACCATCTTGGCGATGAGAATCTCCAGATTGTCAGTGCCCAGGCTGCCGCCATCCGACGTGACGACCGCCCAGGGGCCGTTGAGCGCTGCGCCGCCGGGCTGCCCGTCACCGTCGAAGAGGCCGTCAGCGTCGGCGCTGCTATTCACCACATAGAGCACGAAGCCCCAGTCCGCCCCGCCGCTGACACGGGTGTTGTGGGCCAGTTGGCGCACCGAGCTGCCATCTGCTGGCAGGCCGGTGAAGGCGCTGGCGACCTGGTGAATCCAGCCCGTGCCCGGCGCTGAGGCACCGGCGATGCTGCCCTGGATCGGCTCGACATCCACCTGAATATTGGTGCGGTCACCGGTAGGGCCGTCGAACGGCGAGACATAGCTGACGTTCCAGGTCAGGTGGGCGCTGGGACGCGGCGCGCCGCCGGATTTTGCGGGCACGGCGGCCACAGTTGTCCACCATTCAAGCGCCTGGGTAACTTCTTTCTTGACCTGGTCAACCTTGTTCGCAGTCCAGTTTTCAGGGCCGGCAGTGCTCTCGACGAAAAGCACCTTCACGGCTACGTCACCGACCATGAAGGCGCTCGTCTGTTCGGGCGTGGGCGCGAAGGTGGCAGCAGTGCTTGCTGCCGGTGACCGCGCCGCGCCCTCTTGCACAGGCCGTATCTCCGACGCCGGCGCGCTCGCGGCTGCCAAGCCCACCTCGGCAGCGGCAGCGTTTGCACGCCCGGCCCAACCAGGCAGCAGAGTCGTGACCAGGACGGTAAGCAGCACCATCCCGGTGACCAGGCTGCGGGCTATCCTCTTCAGATAAGAGCTGTTCATGAAGACCTCCACCATACCACTGCGTTTGAAGCGTGAGGCTGATGTATGAGTGGCACGTCCGGCGGAAGCCGGCTGTATCCCCTTGAGGCCCCCCATGCATCCCCACGCCCTATTATTAAGATAAACGAAAAATCAAAACGATTCAGCAATGGATTGTTATGTTTTCGTGAATTTCCTGTGAATCTGGGACTATTTTCCCATTCGCACGGGACGCAGATGGCGATCGCGATCATTGGGGAAGCATTAACAGACCTCACCCCCGCTCGGCGCTGACGCGCCTCGTTGCCCCCTCTCCGCGTCGGCTATACATTACCCACATCTTTGGCTGTGCCTGTCCCCCCATCCCCGGCCCTTCCCCCACGAGGGGGGAAGGGAGAAAAGCGGCGGGCCTGCTCCCCTTCCCTCCGCGTAGCGCGGGGGAAGGGGCTGGGGGATGGGGGGTATTTGTGGGTAACGCATAGCCGTTGCGGAGAGGAGGCCAGGGGGTGAGGTGAGGCAGTGTGCCCACTAATCGCTCCTTCTGTTTCGCCCCCGCCTCACCTGCGCTACAATAGCACACACGTTCCTGACCACACGGAGTTCAGCCACGTGACACTGTCTTACGAGCTTGAAACCGCCAAGACCATCGCCCGCCTTGCGGCGGGGATTTGCCAGAGTATCCAGGATGAGCTGGTCAGCCCGTCGCTGAAGGACGGGCGCGAGCCGGTCACCATCGCCGACTACGCTTCGCAGGCGTTGATCGGCCACGCCTTGTCAGAGAATTTCCCGGACGACGCGGTGCTCTCCGAGGAGCATTCCGAGGAGTTCATGCTGCTGCTCAACGACCGCCAGCGGGCGCTGGTGAGCCGCTTCCTCACTGACGCGGTCGGTGGCTACGTGTTCGAGGAGCAAGTCTGCGCCTGGCTCGACTTCGGCAAGCAGAAGCAGGCCGAGCGCACCTGGATCGTAGACCCCATTGACGGGACAAAGGGCTTCCTCGGCGGGCGGCATTACTGCGTGGCCATCGCCCTGATGATCGGCGGCGAGCCGGTGCTCGGTGTGCTGGCTAGCCCCGGCTTCTACAGCGACGAGGACGAGCCGCCCGAGGATCACGGTGCGCTGACCTATGCCATGCAAGGCGCGGGCGCGTATCGTGAGTCGCTGGCCGGTGGCGAGCGCGAGCCGATCCAGGTGTCTATGATTACCGATCCGCGCGCAGCTATGCTGCTGACCAGCTTCGAGGAGGAGCATACCGATCTGTCGTTCATTGACGATGTCAGCCGGGCGCTCCGTCGCGGGCCGGACGCGCCCCGGCGGGGCCTGGATAGCCAGGACAAATACGCGATGGTCGCCAGCGGCATGGGCGACATGTACCTGCGCGTTACGCCGGACCCGCGCTTCCGTGAGAAACTGTGGGATCACGCGGCGGGCTGCGTCATTGTCAGCGAGGCAGGCGGGCGGGTGACCGATCTCGCCGGACGCCCGTTTGACTGGACGACCGGCACGCGCATGGTCAACAACCGGGGCGTGATCGTCACCAACCGCTTCCTGCACAACGCCGTGCTGGACGCCATCGCCCGCTCCGGCTGGGCCAAGTGACGCCGCCCAGGGGAGATACTCATCATGATCCAGGCGGTCGAAGCGCGCCAGGCTCCTCCGCCCGAAACCACACTGAGCGGCCCGGCGAAGGTCTACGTTGAGCCGACCAACCGCTGCAACCTGGCCTGCCGCACCTGTCTGCGCGTGCTGTGGGACGAGCTGCCCGGCGACATGGGCGCGGCGACATTTGCCTGCGTGCTGGCTGGGCTGCGTGCCTGCGCGCCCGCACCGGCTGTCTCTTTCGGCGGGATTGGCGAGCCGCTTGCCCATCCACACATCGTTGAGATGGTCGCGGCGGCAGCAGCGTTGGGCGCGCCAACTGAGCTGATCACCAATGGCACGCTGCTGACGAGACGCCGGGCGCGCGCCCTGGTAGAAGCGGGGCTGGGCGTGCTGTGGGTGTCGCTCGATGGGGCGACGCCCGCCAGCTACGCCGATGTGCGCCTGGGCGCGGCGCTGCCCGGCGTGCTGGCTAACGTTGCCCGGCTGCGCGACCTGCGTGACGCCCTGGGATGCGCCGCGCCAGAGATCGGCGTCGTGTTCGTGGCCATGCGGCGCAACATCGCCGATCTGCCCGCCGTGCTGCGCCTGGGGCATGAGGTGGGAGCGACGCGCTTCATGGTGACCAATGTGCTGCCCTACAGCCCGGCCATGTGCGGCGAAGTGCTCTACGCGCGGGCGCTGTGCAACGGGGATTACGGGCCGCTGCCCGACCTGCCGGGGCTGCGACTGCCCAAGCTGGATCGGCAGTGGGCCGCCAGCGAGCTGCTGCGCGAAGCGGTGAGTGCCGTTTCGCCGCCAGAGCGCGGCATGTTTCGCCCGGTTAACGACCGCTGCCCGTTCGTCGAAGATGGCGTGCTGGCCGTCGGCTGGGATGGGAGCATCAGCCCGTGCCTGCCGCTGCTGCGCACGCACACGTCCTACCTGCACAGTTGTGCCCGGCTGTCGCGGCGCTATGTCGTCGCCAATGTGCGCGAGCGCGGGCTGCTGGACGCATGGCGCGACCCGGCGCTGATCGAGTTCCGCGAGCGCGTGCGCGCCTTCGAGTTCTCGCCGTGCACGCTGTGCGACGGCTGCCTGCTCTCCGAGACGAACGACGAGGACTGCTACGGCAACCCGTTTCCCACGTGCGGCGGCTGCCTGTGGGCGCAGGGCGTCATCCAGTGCCCGTGAGAAGGGGCATTGGTTCCTGGTGGTTGGTTTTTGGTGATTGGTCAAAGCAACTGCTCTTCATGCGCGCTCAACCAACAACCAGCAACCAATAACCAACAACTTTTTACGTCTGATTGCTGAGGACTGACTGCTGATGGCTGCTTCTACCCCCGAACCGATCCGGCTGCTGCATTTCGCCGACGCGCACGTCGGCATGGAGAACTACGGGCGCACCGACCCGCAGACAGGCGTCTCGTCGCGCGTGCGTGACTTCCTGCGCCGCCTCGACGAGATGGTGGATTACGCCACCGAGCACGAGGCAGACCTGGTCATCTTCGCCGGGGACGCCTTCAAGTCGCAGAACCCCAACCCGACCTTCCAGCGCGAGTTCGCCTTTCGCATTCAGGACCTGGCCCGGCTGTGCCCGGTTGTGCTGCTGGTTGGCAACCACGACCTTCCGGCGGTCGAGGCGCGCGCCTCCAGCATCGAGATCTACGACACGCTCCAGGTGCCGAACACGATTCTGGGTCGCGAGTACGCCGCACACACCGTCGAGACGCGGCGCGGCCCGGTGCTGGTTGCCACCGCGCCCTATCCGGTGCGTCATCACCTGCTGCGCGACATCCCCCTCCCGCCCAACACGACCATCGCCGCGATTGATGAGCTGGTCGCCGAGCAGCTTCACCTGCGGCTGGGCGCGCTGACCGAAGCGGCAGCGGCGGCGGGGGACATGCCGCGCGTGCTGACCGGGCATTTCACCGTCGGTGGGGCCGTGTTCGGCAGCGAGCGCAGCGTGATGCTGGGCCGCGACGTGATGGCGCTGCTCAGTGCGCTCGATAACCCGGCCTGGGACTATGTGGCGCTCGGCCACATTCACCGCCACCAATGCCTGACGCTGGGCCGCACGAATGCGCCGCCCATCGTTTACAGCGGCAGCCTGGAGCGCATTGATTTCGGCGAGGAGGACGACCGCAAGGGCTTCGTCTGGGCGGAACTGGCGCGGGGAGCCACGACCTGGCAGTTCGTGCCGGTGGACGCCCGCCCGTTCGTGACGCTGCGCGTGGACGTGCGCGGCAGCGGCGATCCGACGCGCACCGTATTGGACGCCGTCAAGCGCAGCGACCTGGATGATGCCGTCGTGCGTGTCCTGATCACCGCCGACGTGGAGGCCGATCCGCACCTGCTGGACGGCGACATCTTCCAGGCGCTCAAAGAGGCCGGGGCCAACCATGTCGCCGTCATCCAGCGCGATGTCGAGCGCCCGGCGCGGCTGCGACTAGGTATCTCACCCGAAGGGTTGACGCCGCATGAGCTATTGGAGCGTTACCTGATGATCAAGGAGGTCGCTCCGGAGCGCCGCGACGCGCTGCTGGAGCGGGCGCGCACATTGTTTGAAGGACCGGTGGAGTAGGGGAGGGTTTCTAAACCCTCCCTTACGAAGGGCGTTGTGTTTGTAGGGGCGGCGCTCTGTTTTGCCCCCTGCAACGGCATAGCAGCAAACGGTGATGAACCATGCTTCCTAAAAGACTGGAACTATACAACTTCCTGGCCTATCGCCAGCCCGATCCGATCGTCTTCGAAGGGATGCACCTGGCTTGTCTGGCCGGGCCGAACGGTGCGGGCAAGTCGTCGCTGCTGGACGCGATGACCTGGGCGCTGTGGGGCAAGGCCCGCGTGCGCTCCGACGATGACCTGATCCACCAGGGCCAGAGCGAGATGTACGTCCAGCTAGACTTCGCCCAGGGCGATAACCTCTACCGCGTGGTGCGCCGCCGCCAGAAAGCCAAGAAAGCGGGGGCCGCCGGGCGCAGCACACTAGACCTGTTCGTGTGGGACGAGGCGCTCGACCAATGGGCGGCCATCACTGCCCCCTCGATCAACGAGACGACCAAGCGCATCAGCGGGCTGCTGCGCCTGGAACATGAGACCTTCGTCCATTCCGCCTTCTTGCAGCAGGGCCGCGCCGACAATTTCACCGTTGCTGCGGCTGGCGAGCGCAAGCGCCTGCTGTCCGACATCCTGGGCCTCGACCAGTGGGAGCGGTACGAGGAGCGCGCCAAAGAGAAGTTGCGCGTGATCAAGCACAACCTCGATCTCTTCACCTTGCAGATTGACGACATCGCCCGCCAGGAGTTGGAAGAGCCGGGATTGCGGCGCGACCTGGAGCTGGCCGAAGGCGATTTCGCTGAGGCGGAGAAGCGCCGCGCCGAGGCCGAGGCGCGCTATGCCGAGGTCGCCGGGGCCGAGGAGCAGATGGAAGCAGCCAAGATGCGTCTGGCGGGAGCCGAGCACCGCATCCGCCAGCGCGAGCACGACCTGGCCGACATTGACGCGGAGTTGGCGCGCTTGCAGGAGCGGCTGGCCGCGCTGGAAACGGTCGTTGGCGAGCGCGACTCGATCCTGGAAGGTTATGGGCAGTTGCAGTCCGCCCGCCAGACCGACCAGGCGCTTGGCGAGAAATTGCAGGCGATGAGCGCCATCAAGGACCGGCTGGCTGAAGTGGACAGCGCGATCCAGGCGCAGCGCGCGGCGTTGGAAGGGCAGGCCCGCGTGCACCGCGACCGCATCGGCACTGCTCAGCGCGCCGCCGCCGACCTGGAGGCGCTGCAAGCAGACCTGGCCGATGTCCAGGTGGAGATCGCGCGGCTGGACGCCCAGGAAGCGAGCCGCGAGGCGTTGCGCCAGGAATTGGCCAAGCTGATCGAGCTTGGCGCTGCGCTGGGGGCTGAGAACAAGACCCTGCACAAGGAAATGCTCGACCTCAAGGCGCGCCTCGAACAGCTTGAGGCTGCCGGGGCCGTCTGCCCGCTGTGCGGCCAGCCGCTCAGCGAGGAGCACCGGGCGGAAGTGCTGGCCGAGGTGCAGGCCGAGGGCACCGCGCGCGGAGACCTTTACCGGGCCAATGTGGATCGCTTCAAGGAAATCGAGGCCAAGCGCAAGGCCCACGAAGCCGCCATCAAGACGCTCGACGGCGAGCTACGCGGCTTGCAAGCCCTGCGCGACCGCGCCGCCAAGCTGGACGCCAACGCTGAGGCAGCCCGCTCCGCCGCTGAGCTGGTGCAGAGGGAACGCTCGGCGCTCGGCGTGATTGAGGCGCAGCTTGGGGCGGGCGACTTCGCCCAGGAGCTACAGGCCCAGCGCGAGACCATCCGCGCTGAGATCGACTCGCTCGGCTACGACTCCGACGCGCATAGCGCCGTGCGCGAGACGCTGAGCACCTTCAGCGAGTACGAGCAGCGTCACCACGAGCTTGACGCCGCGCTGCGCGAGGAGCCGGATGTGCGGCGCAGGCTGGAAGACACCGCCGCTCGCCGTGCCCGCTGGGTGGAGTCGCTGGCCCAGGAGCGCGAGGAAGCTGCCGCCGCCGAAGCTGAGATTGGCGCGCTGGGCGAGCGCGTCGAGGAGGCGCGCCGCCGCGAGCAGGAGGTGCGCGAGGCGCGCGCGGCAGAGCAGCAGGCTCACGCGGCGGTGGTGCGCGTGCAGCAGGCGCTCGACGCCCTGAAAAGCGCGCGCGCGCGCAAAGCTGACCTGGAGCAGCGCCGCGACGTGCAACTGGCCGAGCAGGGCTTGTACGACGAGCTGCGCGACGCCTTCGGCAAGAACGGCGTCCCGGCGATGATCATCGAGGCGGTGATCCCGGAATTGCAGGAGAGCGCCAACTACCTGCTGGCGCGCATGACCGGCGGGCGGATGCACGTCCGCTTCGACACGCAGCGCGAGAGGAAGTCCGGCGGCGGCGGCGTGATTGAGACGCTGGACATCCTGATCAGCGATGAGCTAGGCACGCGCAGCTACGACCTGTATTCCGGCGGGGAGGCATTCCGCGTCAACTTCGCCATTCGTGTGGCGCTCAGCCAGATGCTCGCCCGGCGGGCCGGCGCGCAACTGCGCACCCTGTTCATTGACGAGGGCTTCGGCACGCAGGACGAGGACGGGCGGCAGCGGTTGGTCGAAGCGATCACCTCGATCCAGGATCAGTTTGACCTGGTGCTGGCTATCACTCACATTGACGAGCTGCGCGACGCCTTCCCGGTGCAGATCGCCGTGACCAAGACGCCCGAAGGCAGCCGCGTCAGCGTGCGCTAGGGGATGCGAGCCTCACTCCCGCTCGGCGCTGACGCGCCTTGCCGCCCCCTCCACGTCGTGGAGAGGGGGCAGCCGAGCGCAGCGAGGCAGGGGGTGAGGCTAAACAAGGCGCAGCAGAGCAGCGCCCCTGCGAGGAAGATATGCCCCTGTCACTTGAGCAGCAGAACACCTACCGCGCCCGCTACGCGCGAATGCGCCCCGGCTGGCGTCCTGCCACTGCCGTCTACGAGGCGCTGATCCGCGAGCGGCTGGCCCAAGGGATGCGCGTCCTCGACCTGGGCTGCGGGCGCGGCGGCGCGCTGGAGCAGCTTGGCCCGGCGGTCGCCCACCCGCTCGGCCTTGACCCCGATCACGGCTCGCTGGTCGAGCACCGCCTGCTGGATTTGCCGCGCGCCGTCGCCCTGGCGGACGCGATCCCGCTGCCCGCCGCCAGCGTAGACCTGGTGCTTGCCAGTTGGGTGCTGGAACACCTGCCCGACCCGGCGTGTGTCTTCGCCGAGGTAGCGCGCGTGCTGCGGCCCGGCGGCGCGTTCATCGCCCTGGCCCCCGGCGCGCGCAGCCCCGCCGCGCTGCTCAACCGGGCGCTGCATCCCCTGCAAGGGTGGCTGGTGCCGCGCCTGTACGGGCGCGCGGAAGTCGACGCCTTCCCGGTGGCCTATCGCGCCAACACGCACCGCCAGATCGAGGCACTGGCGCGTGGGGCGGGCCTGGCGCTGGACACCTTCCGTGCTATCGAAGACCCGACCTATTTCGCCTTTCACCCGCTGGTCTTCCGCCTGAACGCGGCTTTGGCCCGCGTCGCGCCGCGCGCGCTGGCCGAGCACTTCGTCGCCGTGTGCGTCAAGCCGGGGCTGGCCACACGTGCCCTCTGATCACTGACGACTGACTACCAATCACCAATAACCACCTCACGGATGCAGGAACAGCACGGCCACGCCCGCCAAAGCCAGCACCGTCCCGGCGACGGCCCGCTGCGTGATGCGCTCCTTGAAGATCAGCCAGCCCAGCGGGATGAGCAGGATGGGGGGGAAGCTCATCAGCGTCGAGGCGATGCCCACCGGAGCATTCTGCACGGCGATCAGCGACAGCCAGACGCCCAGAAACGGCCCGGCGACCGCCCCGCCGACGATGTAGCGCATCGCGCCCGGCTTGGCGCGCAGGACGGTGAGCGTATTGGACGCCTGCCCGCTCAGCGCGGTGAATGCCCAGATGGAGAGCGTCGCCGCGACCAGCCGGATCACATTCCCCGACAACGCCGAGAATTCCCCGTGCAAGCCCTCTTTGGAGAAAATCAAGCCAAGCGCCTGGCCGAGCGCCCCGACCATCCCGAACAGCACGCCGATCAGGTAGGCGCGCGGTGCGCGGCCAGGGTTGCCGTTACCGTTGCGCCGGTCGGTGACCACCCAGGCGACGCCCCCAATCGCCAGGGCCATGCCCAGAATCTCCCAGCCGGTGAGAGTCTCGCCGAGCAGCAGCCAGGCCAGCACCGCACCTATCACCGGGCTGAGCGCCATCAGCAGCATGGATAGCCGGGGGCCGATCAGCACGAACGCCTGGAACAGCGCGGCGTCGCCCAGCACAAAGCCGATCAGCCCGGACAGTGCCAGCCAGCCCCAGCGCGACAGGTCAGCGTCGAGTGGCAGGGGCTGGCCCTGGGCGATCCAATGCGCGCCAGTCACCATGATCAGGGCGAGGGCCAGGCGCGTGCGGTTGACGACTGCCGAGCCGACCTGTCGCCCGGACAGCGTGAAGAAGACTGAGGTGAAGCTCCAGCACAGCGACGTGAGCAGACCGGCGAACTGTCCGATGAAGTCTGACAAGGCGGTGTTCCTTCGTGCCGTGATGCAAGGTGGCGGGCCGCGCGGATTGTAGCGCGGCGGCGCGCGGCGCGTCTATGGTGAATTGCGACGAAGATGCGGGGAAGCACTGACCCCGCTTTGGGGCGGGGTCAGCGATGAGGACAGAAATGATGGATGAGGACAGGACTGATGATCAGGGTCACCTGGGCGGGTGCGGCGCCGCCCCCGACAGAGATACCGCCCGCTGCGCTACAATGCGGCGACGATGTCGCTGTAGACGTTGCTGATGCCGGGGCCGAGAATGACCAGCAGCGCGATCAAGACCACGGCAACGAAGATGAGCAGCAGGGCGTACTCGACCAGCCCCTGGCCCCGCGTCCCCCGCTGGACGGCAGACTGGGCCACGAGCCAAGACCAGAGATGCATAGGTCGCCTCCTTTCAGGCTTGTATGTCTATCATTATAATCGAGATGTCAACCCGCCGCGCGCCAGGTACATCCGGGGGTAGTGTATCGAATTCGGTTGAAATGGAGTGGGTACTGGCTGCTGTGTGCCCCCATCCCCCAGCCCCTTCCCCCACGCTGCGCGGAGGGAAGGGGGGTAGGCCCGCCGCTTTTCTCCCTTCCCCCCTTGTGGGGGAAGGGCCGGGGATGGGGGGCCATCCCTGTGTGACGAGTCTCAACCGACAAGGATACACTAGTGCATCCGGGTGCGTGCAGGGGTGTCAGCGCCGAGCGGGGGCGAGGTGACGTGGGCGCGTGCCCTGAAAGTCAGCATTCCTGCGGATTATTGATGAGATTACGCGTTATCCTTAAAGAAATTAATCGATCAGTTGAATATATTGAGGAAGTAGTTGACTCTTGGTACAAATCTTGCTACTATCTTGTCACAACCATATTCAGCGTGTGCCAGCCAAGTGCTAATTTTGGGGATGTGACCATGTATGAGGTATACCCAGTGCCCAGCAAGTGCCCGGTTTGCGGCGACTCAATGGTGATCACGCGGCTGCACTGCCCGCACTGCGATGTTGCGGTGGAGGGCCGGTTCGCGTGGGGGCGGCTGGCCCGCCTGACGCCGGAGCAACTGAACTTTGTCGAGGTGTATTTGCGCTGCGATGGCAAGATAAACCGCGTCGAAAGCGAGCTGGGCGTCTCCTACCCCACTGTGCGCGGCTGGCTGAACGAGATCATCGTCGCGCTGGGCTACGAGGCTCCTCGTCCAGAGGCGTCCGAGGAGACGACGGCTGAGCGCCGCCGCCAGGTGCTCGACGATCTGGCAGCGGGGCACATCACGTCCGACCAGGCGGTTGAGCTGCTGCGCGGCGATGGCTCTTGAGAGAGTCGTTGGTTGTTGGTCATTGGTTGTTGGTAGAATACGCTCGCAACGGAGCCGCCTTCACCAATAACCAAATACCAATCACCAGAAACCAATCCACCCGACCTGTCAGGCAGAGGAGTGCTGCTCTATGACACGACACGAATATGACGGCGTCACAGTGCCCGTCATCATCCAGCAAGTGGGCGGCGACCTCCGCCTGCGCGGGCAGGAAGACGATGTGCTCCTCGTCGAAGGGGGGCTGGCCGCCGTCGAGCACCTGGGGGCCGGGCAGCCTTACCTGGTGCGCGCCGCCGGTGACGCGCGTGTGGTCGTCCCGGACATGGTGCCGGTCAGCGTGCAGGCGGTCGGCGGCGATGCCAGCATCACTGGCCTGGTGGCCGACTGCGATGTTCAGAGCGTGGGCGGAGACCTGACCCTGCGGGACGTTCATACGCTTCATATCGGCGCAGTGGGCGGCGATGCGCGCATCAAGCGGGGTACCGGCAACGTGATCGTCGAGGCAGTGGGCGGCGATGCGACCATCCGCGACGTGGAGGGCGGGGTGAAGGTGTCCGCGGTGGGGGCCGACCTGTACCTGCGCGATGTGGAGGGCGATTGCGTCGTGGAGCGCGCCGGTGCAGACCTGGTGCTCAGCCTGGACTTCACACCGGGCCGCGAGTACCGTTTCAGCGCCGGGGGTGACATCCTGTGCCGTATTCACCCCGACGCCAACGTGACCTTCGACCTGCCCGCCGACACCGCGCTACAGCTTGACGTAGAAGTCCAGGTCACCGAGCGTGAGGATGCCCCCGACCGGCGCACCATCATCCTGGGCGATGGCAGCGCCCTGGTGCACATTGTCGCGGCCAGCCGTCTGCGCTTGGTCGGCGAAGAGGAAGATTACATGGTCAGCTTCGGCGTGCAGCTTGAGGACGAGCTTGAAGCCCGCCTGTCGCACCTGGAGGCCAAGCTTGACCAGCAGCTTGAGGGGCTGGACGAGCGCATCCAGGCGACGACGATTCGTTTCGCGTCGCAGGCCGAGAGGGTGGCCGAGCGTGCGCAGCGCGAGGCGTTACGCGCCGCCGAGCGCGTCCGCCGCACGATGGAGCAATGGGACGCCAAGCCCAAGCGGGCGCGCAAGGCCAAGCGCGTAGGCTTCACCCTGGAGGGCCTGGACACGCGGGCCGCGCCGCCGCCGCGCCGCGACCCGGTCACCGAGCAGGAGCGGCTGATGATCTTGAAGATGGTGCAGGAAGGAAAGATCACCATCGAAGAGGCCGAGCGCCTGCTAGCCGCGCTGGAGGGATGAGCGCCCGCGCTGAGCCGCGCGCGGCGGGCGAATCGCCGCTCTCTGAGGGATAGTCATGGCTGCAACGGGAGCATTGGCTCAGCCGGAGGCGTTCACCGGCCTGCGCGCGGTGGTTCTGCGCCGCGACCTGGCTGCCATCGCTGACCTGATCGAAATCTGCTTCGCCGCCTCCCTGGACACCGCCGGGCGCACGGCTATTCACGAGATGCGCGCTCTCAGCCGGACGGGGCCGTTGCTCTGGCTGCTGGCCCGGCTGGGGCAGGGCATCCCCGGCATGTACGGCTATGTGTGGGTGGAGCGCGGGCGGCTGGTGGGCAACGTCACCCTGACGCCCGCTGGTTACGGGGGCGGCTGGATGATCGCCAACGTCGCCGTGCTGCCCAACTACCGGCGGCGGGGCATCGCCCGCCGCCTGATGCAGGCGGCCCTGGCCTTCGTCGAGGAGCGTGGCGCGTTCGCCGTCTTGCAGGTAGAAGCGGACAACGAAGCCGCGCTCGATCTATACGCGGGGCTGGGCTTTCGTGTCCAGCGCACGTTCACGCGCTGGCGTCGCCCGGCCTACCAGCGGCCCCCGCTGCTGCCGGAGACAATGCCCGACGTGCGCCCGCTGGCGCGCGCCGAAGCAGACCGGCTTTATGCTCTGGCTACGTCGGTGCGGCCCGATGCACGCGGCGGGCTGGGCTGGCTGCGCCCTGCGACTCCGGCGGCGCTGCGTCCGGCTCGTTGGGCGACGCTGCGCTATGCGCTGAGCGGGCAGCGCGTGGACACGTGGGTTGTGCCCGGCGAGGGCGGCCAGCTTGACGCGGCGCTGCGCACGGAGCAGCGCATCGGCGGGCTGACGCGCCTCTTTGATTTGCTGGTCGCGCCACAGCGGGCAGGCGAGCTAGAGTCGCCCCTGCTCAACTTCGCCCTGCGCCGGCTGATTGCCCGCGAGCACAGCGCCCTGACCGAGCACCCCGCCGATGATCTGGCCGCTGGCGTTGCGCTGCGCGAGAATCTATTCCGCCCGGAGCGCGTGCTGGCGCATATGTTCCGGCCTGTACCGGCAGAGGGCGATGGGCAGCGTTCCGCCCCGCCAGGAGGAGGGTACGTTCGATGACCACAGCCGAAGAGCGGATGCGCATCTTGCAGATGATTCAGGAGGGCAAGGTAACCGCCGAAGAAGGCACGCGACTGCTTGAGGCGCTTGGCAGCAGCCGTCCGGCGACGCCAACGCCAGCCCGCGATCCGCGCCTGTTGCGCGTGCGCATCACCGATCTGGCGACCGGAAAGACGAAGGTCAACGTCAACATCCCGATGAGCCTGGTCACTGTGGGCATCAAGCTGGGAGCGCGCTTCACGCCGCATTCCGCCAACGTGGATTACGACGAGATTCTGGAGGCGATCAGGGGCGGCGCCAGCGGCATGCTCGTGGACATGGAAGACATTACCAGCGCCGAGCACGTGGAGGTCTGGGTCGAGTAGCGCCCGATTCTGCCGGGCCGTGCGCGCAGAGACGCGGGCCGCTCAGTCGCGGGGGACGCGCAGATCGGTCAGCAGATGGCGCGCCTGCTCGATCAGCGTGTTGAGCAGCTCGAACACCTCGGCGAACTCTGCCCCCGCCAGCTTGATGCGCCCGTCGCGCGCCTGCTGCACCTGGGCCAGGCTGTGCCAGAGCCTTTCCCCCGGCAGCGTCATGCGCCCGTGTAAGGCTACCCCCGCCAATACCAGCGGCACATACACATGCTCCAGGCGGAGCATGGCGCGGCCTTCCAGCGCGGCGACTAGCCGCGCCGTGTAGCTGCACTGCTCGGTCTTGTCGCCGAAATCGGCGCTGGTCTGCCCGGCGACCACGTGGAAGCCGAGCAGAACGGCGTCATAGATCACGGCGGTGAAGAGCAGGCTGATGAGCTGGTCAATGGCGTGGACGGCTTCCGGGTCGGCGACCAGCAGCCGGCACAGCCGCCTGAACCAGGCGCTTTGCTCGCGTGAAAAGCCCTGTTCCAGGTCAAGCCCATCTTGCAGCACATACATCAGCGCGCGGGTGATGAACACTGCCTCGCCGGGGTGCAGCGGCATCCCCGCCTCGCCGAAGACGGCGTTGGTATGCTCCAGCAGCGGGACGTAGAGCAGCGCCGGAGACAGCGCCCGCGACACCTTGCGCGCCTCCGCCGCCGTCTCCTCGACCTGTTGCGCTTCCTGGCGCAAGTCGTGCAGCGTCCACAGCGCCTCGTAGCGCGGCTGCGCGATTTCGCTGAGCGGAGGGAAGCGGCCCGGCAGCACGTCAAGCGCGACGGCGAGTTGGTTGGGCGCGGTCTCGCGTGCCGTGAAGCGGATGTCGCGCAGCACAGCCACACGAAACGGCGAGAGCGCCAGCAGGCTGGGCGGCGCGCCGCCCGCCGCCGGACGCACATTCCGGTAGCGATCCGGCGGAGCGGCTTCAATCGTCACCTGGATCATGTACCCTTCGCCGGGCCGCGTCGGAAGCTGCGGCGTGACGGGAATGTGCACCAGGCCGCATTCGGCAGGGGGCAGCGTCAGCGCCAGGTGAGGGCGGGGCGTGAAGAAGTTAGCCAGATTGCCAGCAGAATCGCGCGCCGGCGTGCGGGCGATCAGGCGCAGCGACAAGGGCCGGTTGGTCATGTTTTGCAGCAGGAGCAGCACCTCAACCGTCTGATCCAGGGCGGTTGTGGGCGGAAACACCCCCAGCGCGCCCTGCAACAGATCGCCGACCGTCAGGCGCTCGGCGCTCAGCTGGCCCAGGATGTCCGGATAATGGCCCGTCTCGTCCATCGTTTCCCCTTTGCCCGCCACCGCCGCGCCACAAACCGTTGCCCTGATTCTATGCAATCGGGCAAATCGCGCACGCGCGCCGGTGGGTGGGGTGCATCTCGCGATGGGGGCGATATGCTCGAAAGGACGCTCCGGGGTCTGACGCCGATTGACGACCATGATCGCCGTAGGGGAGGGTTTCGAAACCCTCCCCTACACACAGGGCGACTGCAATTCCCCGCGATCTTCGCGGATTCGCCTCTGTGGAGGGGGTTCTGCTGCCATTCGCGGCGATTCCGCTCTTGACAGACCGCCGTTCCAGGTTAAAATGAGACCCACCAAGCCGAAGTGGCGGAATTGGCAGACGCGCTGCGTTCAGGGCGCAGTCCTCATCACGGGGGTGTGGGTTCGACTCCCACCTTCGGCATACGCCCAGGTTGCCCAGCAACCTGGGCGCTTTCATTGCCGGGCGCGGGCGCTTGTGGTACGTTTGAGGGCGTCAAGCGGAGCACAGTGCCGATAGCGATGAGCGACTCCTTCTCTTCAGACTCCGATCCTCACCCGCCGCGCCGCCGCGAGCGACCTCAGCAGATCACGAGCATTCAGATCGTGTTCGCGCTCATCCTGTCCATTGGACTGCTGCTGGTGATCAACTTCAGCGGGCGCATCGCGCGCGGCCAGCAGATGGAAGCCGAGCGCCAGCGGCTCCAGGCGACGATCACGGTGCTCGAACGGCAGAAGCTGGACTTGCTGCGCACGCGCGAATACGCCGCCAATGACGCCAGCATCGAGTATTGGGCGCACACCGAGGGCAAGATGGTGCGCGACGGCGAGATGCTGGTCATCCCCGTCCCCGGCAACATCGAAGCGCCCACCCTGCGCCGGCCCCTTCGATCTACCTGCCCACGCCCGCTCCGGAGCCGCAGACTCCCAACTGGCGTCTGTGGTGGAGCCTGTTCTTCGACGGCGATCCGCCGTTCTGAGGGGGTTATTGGTTATTGGTGGTTGGTTATGGGTGATCAGTGATCAGCAGCCAGTGAGCCAGTTAGCGGTTATTGGTCGTTGGCGGGGGAGCACTTCACGAAGATGTCCCCTCTCCGCGTGTGGCTATGCGTTCCCACAGATACCCCCCCCAGCCTTCCCCGCGCTGCGCGAGAGGGAGCCCGCCGCTTTTCTCCTTCCCCCCTCGTGGGGAAGGGCCGGATGGGGCAGGCACACCAAAGATATGGGTAATGGATAGCCGCGTGTGGAGAGGGGGCAGCGAGGCGCGTTAGCGCCGAGCGGGGGTGAGGTAAACGCCACACCCCGCCCGCAACCCATCACTGACAACCGACCACTGACCACCAATAACCAACAACCGCTCTCTCACACCAACCCCGGCAAGGGCTGCCCAAGCTGTATCTGTAGCTCGGCGAGCGCGGCGTAGGCCGCCTCGCGCACCGCCGGATCGCGGTCGCGCAGTGCGGCGTAGAGCGGCTTGAGCGCGGCGACGTGCCCCAGCCGGGCCAGCGTATCGGCGGCCAGCGTCTTGTAGACGGTCTGGCCCTCTTGCAGCACGCGCACAAGTACCTGGCGCGCGTTCCGCCCGGCGGGGACGCCCTCGCCCTGGTCTGCCGCCCACGCAATCAGCCAGCCGAGGGAGTCCGCTTCGGGGTGACGGCGCGGGCCTTCGCGCTCCGCTGACTGCGCGGCGGCGAACGCTTCCTGCGCCACCGTGCGCACGACCCACTGCTCGTCTTCCATCATCGCCCGGTAGAGCGCGATCAGCGCCCAGGGCGCGCGCACGCGGCTCAGCCCGTACACTGCCGCGCGGCGGATCTCCACTTCCTGGGCGAGGATCGCCTCGCGCAGGAGGTCATGCCCGCCGCCGGGCAGCGCGGCCAGCGCCTCGGCAATGGCCCGGCGGACTTCGTGCCCTTCCTGGAACAGGCCGTGAACCATGATCTCAATGGCCTGCTCGCTGCCAAGAGCGCCCAGCGCCAGCGCCGCCGCCAGCTTGACCTGCTGATCCTCGTCGGCGAGCATGGCGGCCAGGTCTTTGACTGCTTCGGGGTTGCCCAGCGCACCCAGCCCCACGCAGCCCAGCCGCCGGATGCCCGCGTCGGCGGCGTGCAGGGCCTGGCGCAGGATGAAGATCACGTTGCGGTCGCGCGAGGCGATCAGCGCGGCCAATGCCCGCTCGCGCACCAGCGGGTACTGCTCGCTCGCCAGCAATGCCTTGGCGAAGCGGGTGAAGATGTCGCCGCGCCAGGGTGCGTCGGGCGGCGCGTCGGGCAGCCAGTGCACCAGGTCGAACAGGCTGCTGTAGAACAGGTCGGGCGGGGCGCTCAGCTTGCGGTAAATGACCGGCAGGATGTTGATTCGCCCGGCGGCGAAGCCCAGCGCATCCTGCCATGCCGGATCGAGCGCCAGCTCTGTCGGGCGCTCCGACCCCGGCTCCAGCAGCGTCTCGCTGGCCTGGAAGCTGGCCAGGCGCGGATGGCTGAACGCGCAGCGGTCGCCCGCGTAGGCCACCAGCAAGCCATCGCCGACCAGCGATTCCAGCGCCTCGCCGGCCTTGATCCCGTCCCCGGCAGAAGCCAGAGCTTCGACCAGCGCGGTGCGCGGCAGCGGCTCACCCGCCGTGACCAGCGCGGCGGCCAGGGCTGGCAGCACCGGGCGAAGCTCAGCGTTGCTCAGGCGGCGCATGACGAAGGCATCGTACCAGCCCAGGCGACCCATCTCGCGCGTATCGTCGGCCAGCCCCGCCCACAGCTTGAGCGTCACGTCGAGCGCGCTGCGCCCGCGATTGTCCTGCGTCAGGCGGCGCATGGCCTGGTCATCGAGCGCCGGGGCGTGGCGGTGCGCGCGGCCCCAGACCTGAGTCCAGCGCTCGGCCAGCAGCGCGTAATCTTCGTCGCGCCAGGCGCGCAGGAAGGTGGGAGTGAAGCCGCAGGCCACCAGCCGCTCGTAGCCGCTGGGCGGCCCGGCGACCACGATCAGGTTGTGCCCGTAGGCCACGGCCAGTTGGCCCAGCCAGCCCAGGTACGGCTCGCGCGCCGCCGGGGATAGCTCGTCGTAGCCGTCCACCAGCACCAGGGCGCTGCCCCGCTCCAGCGCCGGGTAGATCACGCTGCCCGCCACGCGCGCGGCCACTGTCCCCAGTTGGTGCTGCGCCGCCCGCACCAACGGCTCCGCCGGGTCCAGCGCCGCGCCGCGTGCCTTGCCGAAGGCGGCAGCGTCTAGCTCGACATCGCTCAGGTGGACGAGCACGGGGGTCAGGGTGGTGAGGTCGAGCGGTGGCAGGCGCTCCTCTTCCGGCAGGCCAAGCTGCTCGCGCCGCTGCTGGCGCGCGTCGTAGAGCCGCTCCATCGCCCGCTGCTGGATGCGCTGGCGCTCGGCGGCGCGGGTGTGCTGTTCCTCTTCGGGCAGATCGCGCTCCTCGGCCAGGATTGCCTGCGCCGAGAGGTCTTCCAGCGACTCAAACGTCACTTCGCCCAGGGCCATGAGCGCCAGCGTGGTCAGCGCCACGCTCTTGCCCATGCCGCTCGCGCCCAGGATAGCCACCAGGCGGTCGCCCGCACCGAGGTCGGCCAGGGGGATCGTCTCGATATTGTAGGGCGAATAGCTCTGCGGCATGTCGTTGAAAAGGGGCACGACATCGAACACGCTGCGGGCGGCAGCATCGTCGGCGGCGGGCCCCAGGTCGGGCGGCGGCGGGAGGATCAGGCGCGGCTCTAGCAACACATCGCTGAGCGCGCATAGGCTCCCGGCCAGGTGCCGCTCCTGCAATGTGCGCAGCAGGTCGCGGGCGTAGCGGGCATCCGCCGCCTGGCCCACAAAGCGGCGCGTGCCCTCGATCTGCGCTTCCGCTGAGTCGTGAATGTGCGCCAGGCGGCGGCGCGCACGCCACGCGATCAGCCCCAGGATGCCGCCGGCCAGCAAGCCGATGAGGAACGAAAGCGGGTCGAAGCGCATGATACCCCCCGTTACAAGGCTACCAGGATGCGACCACAGCTTTCGCAGGTGATCATCTCAAGGTTCTGGCGCACCTGCTGGACGGTGACCGTTGTCTGGCCGACCCCGCACACAGAGCAGCTTTCGCCTTCCAGCAGGGCGATGGCGTGGCCGCTCTTGCGCGGGCGCAGCCTCTGGTACGCCTCGATGAATTCGGGGCTGATCTGGCTGGCGACGCGCTCGCGGTCGGCCTTGAGCTGCCTGATCTCGCTCTTGAGCTGCTGCAATTCCGCGCCCAGCGTCTCCTGCGCCGACGCTCTGGCTGCCTCAGCCTGGCGCAGGCACTCCTGGGCCGCGTCGAGCGCCTCCTGCTGCTCCTCGACGGCGATCATGGCTTCGAGCAGCGAGTCTTCGAGAGCGGCGCGCCGCCGCCCGCGCTCGGCGATCTTGTTCTGGATGTCTTCCAGTTCCTTGGGGTTGCTGACCGCGCCGCTGTACAGGCGGTCATTAAGCTGCCGCGCCTGCTCGACCACGCTCTTGATCTCCAGCGTCAGGTCGGCGGCGCGCGTTTCTTGCGGGCGAAGCTGGCTCTCCAGCGTGGCGACCTCGGCCTGCGCAGCCTGCAGCGCGCAGTCATCTTCGAGCGCGGCGGCCACCTCTCGCACGCGGCTGCGCCGCGACTCAAGGTCCAGATCGAGCTTTTGCAGGCGGT
Organism: Aggregatilineaceae bacterium; assembly: GCA_040767545.1. Lineage (GTDB taxonomy): Bacteria > Chloroflexota > Anaerolineae > Aggregatilineales > Aggregatilineaceae > UBA2029. The sequence goes on from JAXGOK010000004.1 coordinate 191,814, forward strand.
AGAGCGCCCTGGTCTGGCTCATCGTATCCCCCGAACTGGCGTACAACGCCGGTCGTTGTAAAATGAGCATCATCGTAGGCTGGCAAGGGGCATTATACACCACGCCGGAATCGGCGGGCAAACCTGGGGGCGCTGGGGCATTGACCTCACCCCCAGCCTCGCTACGCTCGGCTTGCTCCCTCTCCGCTGCGGAGAGGGGGCGGTGAGGCGTGTCAGCGCCGAGCGGGGATGAGGTCAATAAGCGAAAGGCCCGCAGTGGCGGGCTGTAGAACACGCCGCACCACCAACGAGGTTGCTGATGCAGACGCTCCGCTCCGTATATGTGTCAACCGCCGAGTGGCGCTGGGTGATCGTGATCAGCGGGCTGCTCGTCGCCCTGACGATGGCCCCCTACGCCTGGGCGCTGGCCCGCAACCAGTCGGCGGCGGACTGGCAGTTCATGGGGATGCTCTCCAACCCGAAGGACGGCGCGACTTACCTGGCGAAGATAGAGCAAGGCCGTGCGGGGTCGTGGCTCTTCCAACTGCGCCACACGCCGGAGAAGCACGACGGGGCCGTGTTCAACATGTTCTACCTGTTCCTGGGGCACGCGGCGCGCGTCCTGGGGCTGTCCAGCCTGGTGACGTATCACCTGGCGCGCATGGTGACCAGCTTCTTCATGTACATCTCGCTTTACCAGCTTGGGGCGACGGTCTGGGTGCGCCCGCGCCCGCGCCGGCTGTTCTTCGCGCTCAGCGCGGTCGGGTCGGGGCTGGGCTGGCTGGTGCTGTTCTTTAACTCCGACGCGCTGGCCGCCGACCTGACCATTCCCGAAGCGTTCCCCTTCTACGCCTCGTACACCAACCCGCACTTTCCGATGAGCATCGCCTGCCTGGCGCTGATCGTCAGCGCCTACCTGGTCGTCTTCCGGCGAGGGTACCAGGACTCGCCCAGCGTCGAGAACGGCGGGCTGGGGCTGCTGCTGCTCTCCATGCTGCTGGCGCTGATCCAGCCAACCGCCTTGATCCCCATCGCCGCTGCGCTGGTGCTGTACGTGGGCGTGCGCTTCTGGTTCACGCGAGCGCTGCCGCAACACGAGCTACGTTGGGCGGCGATGCTGTGGCTGCCGATCATTCCCTTCGCCGTGTATGACTTCGCCGTATTCCATTTCAACGACATCATGGGCGCTTTCAACGCGCAGAACCAGACGCCGACGCCTGCGCCCTGGCTGATGCTGGCTGGCTACGGGCTGCTGGTGATCGTCGCCATTCCCGGACTGGTGCGCGCCGTGCGCCGCTTCGAGCGCGACGGCGACCAGCTTATGCTGTTGTGGCTCGTCGTCAACGTCGCCGGGCTGTACGCGCCGTTCAACTTGCAGCGCCGCCTGGCGATGGGCCTGATCATCCCCCTGGTCTATTTCGCCGTGCGCGCCCTGGAAGATGCCTGGTTCTACAGGGTGCCCGATCGCTGGCGCGCGCCCGCCCTCATCGCCCTGATCGTCTTCCTGGTGCCGAGCAACATCCTGGTGCTGACCATTCCGCTGTACGGCACCGTCTTCAAGCCGGACAGCGGGCTGGATCAAGGGCTGCTGGTGGAGACGGACTACTGGCACACCTTCGAGTGGCTGCGCGACAGCGGCGATAAAGATGCCGTCGTGCTGGCCGCGCCCAATATCAGCCAGTGGATTCCCGCCTACACCCGGCAGGTGGTCGTCTACGGCCACCCCTACGAGACGGTGCCCAACGACGAGCGCCAGGAGCAGGTGGAGCAGTTCTACCGGGGGCAGGACTGCGCGACCCTGCTGAGTGACGATCTGCCCTTCCGCGTGCGTTACATTCTCTGGGGGCCGCAGGAGCGTTCCTTCGCCGCCGAAGATGACGACGGACACAGCTATCCCGACGCCGGAAAGTGCATCGCCGCGCTGCCGCCGGAGCGCATCGAGAAGGAAATGAGCGAGGGTGAGGTCACCATCTACGTCCTCAACTGAGACAGAGGCGCGCGCGTCCCTCGCGTTTGCAGCGATTCTGGCCGTCATCCTGGCGGCGTTTTTGTTGGGAGCCGGGCTGAGTGCGGACAGCCTGCCCTTCCCGCCGGAAGCGGCCTTCTCCGACGCCGTGACCACGCACTGGCCGAACGCGCTGCTGCTGCGCCGCGCCGTCCTGGACGAGGGCGCGCTACCGCTGTGGCAGCCCGGCATCTTCAGCGGAATGCCCTTCGCCGCCAACCCGCTGAGCAAGGTCTGGTACCCGCCGCAGTGGTTGGTGCTCCTTCTGCCGCCCGCGCTGCACCTGAACGTCCTGACCTGGCTGCACCTGACGCTGGCCGGGCTGGGCGCGTGGCAGTGGGGCCGCGCGACCGGATTGGCGAGGGGGCCGGCGGCGCTGGCCGGGGCCGGGTACGCGCTCGCCCCGCGCCTGGTCGCGGCGGTCGGGGCCGGGCACCTGGACCTGGTCTATGCGGCGGCGTGGGTTCCCTGGCTGCTGTGGGCGGTCGAGCGGACGCTGCGCGCGGACAAGTTATCAGGCCATCGTCAGAGTGCCCCTATCCCCCGGCCCCTTCCCCCAGCAAAGCTAGGGGAAGGGGAGCGCCGCCAGCCAGATCGTCCCCCCTCTAGCTCGGCTGGAGGGGGGATTGAGGGGGGAGGCGTTCAGAGAGTATTCCTGAGCTTCCCCCGGCAACAGATTGTTCGTGCACCCGACGGGCGCGGGCGCGCCGCCTTCGCGCTGGGCGCGTTCGCCGCGCTGTGCCTGCTGGCCGACGTGCGCCTGAGCGCCTACGCCTTCGCCCTGACCGGCGTGTATGCGCTGTGGCGGGGGTGCCCCCCCATCCCCGGCCCTTTCCCCACGAGGGGGGAAGGGAGAACAGCCAGCGAACAGGCCGAGCGGAGCGAGGCGGGGGGTGAGGTCAGCCGGGCGCGGGCGGCACTGCGCCTGATGGCGGCGGGACTGCTGGCCGCCGGGCTGAGCGCCGTGCAATGGGTGCCGCTGCTGCTGTGGCGCGGCGACCTGTCGCGCGCGCAGATCACGGCGGGCGATGCCGCGCTGCACAGCCTCAAGGCAGGCAACTGGATCGGGCTGCTGATCGGCGATCATGGCGGGGCGTGGGAGACGCTCGTCTATCCGGGCGTGAGCGTGCTGGCGCTGGCCCTGGCCGCGCTGCTGCTGCGTCCGCGCGCGCTGGCCTTCTGGGGCGTGGCGCTGCTGGTCATCGCCGCCTGGGCGATGGGCGATCACTTCGTGCTGTGGCCCGCGCTCACGTCGCTGATTCCGGCACTGCGCTGGTGGCGCGTGCCGCCGCGCGTCTGGCTGCTGGCCGCGCTGATTCTCCCCTACCTGGCGGCGTGGGGCGCGCAACTGCTGGTCACGCAGCCGCCGGATCGCCGCGCGGCGCGGCTGATCGTCGTGGGTGTGCTGGGTGGGGGGCTGGCCTGCGGGCTGTTCAGCGCGCTGGCCCTGGCCGCCGACCTGGGCTGGGGATCGGCATTGGGGACGCTCGCCCTGCCATTGACGGCGCTGATCATGCTGCTGGCGCTCCAGCGTAAGGGCGGGTTTGCAAACCCGCCCCTACAGGGGCAGGGTTCCGCAGGGGCGTATCGCGATACGCCCCTACTAGAACGGTGGGACGAGAGGGCGTGGCCCGGTTCGCGCGCGCTGCTGGCGGCGTTTGCGCTGGTCGTGCTGGCCGACCTGCTGTGGATTGACGGGTCGCTGGTCGAAGGGCGCTCGGAGCGCGAATGGCTCGACCCGTACCGTCCGCTGGCCGGGTATTTACAGGAAGCCAGGGCGACTCGCGTCTATTCTCCCACCTACAGCCTGCCGCAGCAGGCGGCGGCGCATTGGGGGATCGCGCAGTTCGACGGCGTTGACCCCTTCCAGACGCGAGCCTACGTGGAAGCGGTGGAAGCGGCGACGGGCGTCCCCGCTGATGGGTACAGCATCACACTGCCCGCTTTCGTCCCCATCGCCGAGGGGCAGTCTGAGCTAGAAGTACTGGCAACGGCCAACTGCGGCGCTCCCCTGCGCCCCGATCTCCTGGGCGCGTGGCTGGTGACGCACGTCGTCTCCGCCTGCCCGCTGGGAGCCGAGGGGTTGGCGCTGGAGGCGCGCGTCGGCGAGGTCTACATCTACCGCAATACCTACGCGCCGGAAGCCAGCCTGACCTGGGACGGTCCGAACCGCGTCACGGTGACGCTGCGTGCGCCCTACGCCGGGCCGCTCTACGCGGTCGCCAGCGGGCATTGGCGCGACGCGCCGGACGATGCGCCAGGATTGCCCGGCCCGCTCAACGGGGCGGCGAGTACCTGGACGTTCGCCTACGACCCGTCCGAAGTGTGGCGGGCGCTGGGCGTGGGTGCGGCGCTGGTCGCGCTGGGCGGGCTGATGCTGTGGGGAGCAGGACGCCATGCCTAGCCAGAGTGCTGTCTCGCGGGCGGAGTGGCAGCGCGTCGCCCTGTTCGCCGCCACTGTGATGCTGGCCACGACGATCCCCTACGTCGCCGGGGCGCTGGCCGCGGGCGACGGCTGGACGTTCGGCGGATTCGTCTTTGGCGCGGACGACGGCTACAGCTACCTGGCCAAGATGCGCCTCGGCGCGCGCGGCGACTGGCTGTTCACGCTGCGCTACACCCACGAGCCGCACGATGGCGCGCCCCTGTTCCTGCCCTACCTGCTGCTGGGCAAGCTGGCCGCCTTGTTCGTCAGCCCGCGCAGCGCGAGCCTGCCCGCCGCGCTGATCGTCACCTTCCACGTGGCACGGATCGCCTGCGGCTTCGCCCTGATCCTGGTGACGTACCGCTTCATCGCCGCCTTCCTGCGCGGCCCGGCCACGCGGATGCTGGCTCTCGTCCTGATCGCGCTGGGCGGTGGGCTGGGCTGGCTGCTGGCGCTGATCGGGCGCGGCGACTGGCTCGGCTCGCTGCCGGTGGATTTCTACGTGCCGGAGGGCTACAGCTTCCTGATCCTGTTCGGGCTGCCGCACCTGGCCCTGGCGCGGGCGGCGCTGCTGGGCGGGCTGCTGTTGCTTCTGCGGGCGGGTAGCCCCCCATCCCCGGCCCTTCCCCCACAAGGGGAGAATGCCCCCACCCCGGCCCCTCCTGGCTTCGCCGGGGAGGGGAGACTGCCGCGCTGAGCGGTCAAGTCCCCTCTCTAGCTCGGCTGGAGAGGGGGATTTAGGGGGTGAGGCTCCACGCCGCTGGCCGTGCTGGGCGCTGGGGGCTGGCCTCTGCTGGACGGTGATGGGGCTATGCGTGCCGTTCTACCTGGCGGTGATCTACGCCGTGCTCGGCGCGTGGGGGCTGGCCGCCTGGGGACGGACGCGGCGCTTCCCCTGGGCGCTGTTCTGGCGGGCGGTGAGCGCGGCACTGGTCACGCTGCCGCTGCTGATCGTCACCGTCGTGGCCTTCCTGAGCAGCGACGTGCTGAGCACCTGGTCAGCGCAGAACCGGCTGCCCTCGCCGCACCCGCTGCATTACGTCTTCGGCTACGCGGCGCTGGCGGCTCCGGCGGTGATCGGGCTGCGCTGGGCATGGCGGCGCGGCAATTTGCCTCACCTGCTGCTGGCAGCCTGGGTGATCGCCGCACCCGTGCTGGTGTACCTGCCGGTCAATGTGCAGCGCCGCCTGCTGGAAGGGGCCATCGTCCCGCTGGGCATCCTGGCCGCCGCCGGGCTGCGCCTGGTCTTCCCTGCCAAGAGGGCCTACCGGTGGGCGCGGGCCGCGTTGCTGGCGCTGACTCTGCCGACGGCGATCCTGCTCTGGCTGGGCGCGACCTTCACCGCCCTGACGCCGGATCGCCCGCTTTTCCAGCCAAGCGCCGAGCTGCGCGCGATGGACGCCCTCAACCGGATCGCGCCGCGCGATGTGGTCGTGCTCAGCCTGAAGGAGACGGGCAACGTCTTGCCCGCCTGGACGGATCTCAAGGCCTACGTCGGGCACGGGCCGGAGACGGTGGACGCCGGGCAGAAGAAAGAAATCGCCCGGCAGTTCTTCGCCGGGACGCTCGACGCGGCGGCGCAGCGCGACCTGCTGGCTGTGGTAGACTACGTCTTCGCCGGGCCATTGGAGGCGGCGGAAGCGGGCGATGCATCTCCCGCCTGGGCAGATGCCCTGCCGCTGGCCCTGCCGCCGGAAGAGACCGCGCCCGTCCGCATCTACGAGGTGCCGCATGAGTGAGCCGCGCCCAGTTCGCGCCCAGGCGGGCATCCTGCGCTGGCTGCCCTTCGCCCTGATCGGCGCGGCGCTGCTGCCGCTGCTGCGCGCCGTGCTCGGCGGGGAGACGCTGTTCTGGGGCCTGCCCACGCTGCAATTCTACCCCTGGCGGGAGTTCGCCTTCGCCGAGTTACATGCCGGGCGGCTGCCCGCCTGGAACCCCTATCTGGGTGCGGGCGCGCCACTGCTGGCTAACTACCAGACGGCGATCTTCTACCCGCCCAACTGGTTGATGCTCGTCCTGCCCGGCCCGCTGGCCATGTCGCTGGTGGCGCTGGCGCATGTCCTGTGGGCGGCGCTGGGCATGTGGTGGCTGGCCGGGGCGCTGGGCCTGGCCCCGTTCGGACGCGGGGTCAGTGCGCTGAGCTACGCCCTGGGCGGCTACCTGATCGCCCGGCTCGGCTCGTTCCCCACGCATGATGCCGCCGCCTGGCTACCCTGGGTGCTCTGGCTGGCACACCGCGCCATGACGCGGCGGGCGTGGCAGGACGCGGGCTGGCTGGCCCTGGCCGTTGGATTGCTGCTGCTGGCCGGACACGCCCAAACTGCGTGGTACGGGCTGCTCGGCACGGGCGCGTATGCGCTGTGGTGCGCGCTGTGGGCGGATCGCGGAACCACCTGGCGACTGCGGGTGCGCGGGCTGGCCCTGGCCGGGCTGGGGGTCGCCCTCGGCGCGGGGATCGCCGCCGTGCAACTGCTGCCCACCGCCGAATACCTGAACCAGTCGCATCGCTCCGCCGGGCTGGACTACGCGGCGCTGACCAATCTGTCGTACCATCCGGCGCGCCTGCTCACGCTGCTGATGCCGCACTTCTTCGGCACGCCCGCCGATGGCAGCGTCTTCACCAAGGGCATTTTCTTCGAGGACGCGGCATACCTGGGCATCATCCCGCTGATCGCGGCGGGCGCGGCGCTGGCAGCTTGGCTGTTCAGGCGCAAGGCCCCTCCCCCCGTCGGAGCCAGGGAGGGGGATTTAGGGGGTGAGGCGTCCGGCGAGCACAAGGCCCCTCCCCCCGGCCCCCTCCCCGGCAAAGCCAGAGAGGGGGAGAGGGCTGCGCCAGGCAGTGGAGTCCCCTTCTCTAGCTTGGCTGGAGAGGGGGATTTAGGGGGTGAGGCGTCCGTGCCCTTCTGGGCAGTGCTGGCTCTGGTTGGGCTGTTCCTGGCCACCGGCAAGCATAACCCGGCCTTTCGCCTGCTCTACGACCACGTGCCCACCTTCGACGCCTTCCGCGAGCCGGTGCGCTGGCTGATTCTCACTCACCTGGGGCTGGCGCTGCTGGCCGGGATCGGGGTGGGACACTGGGAGCGCGGGCCGCGCGCCGTCTACTGGTCGCGGCTGGCGGCGGCGGGTGGTGTAGCTATGGCGCTGCTGGCCCTCGGCGCGCGCGCCTTCGCCGATCTCGCCCCCCCCGAACTGGACACCATGGCCCTGGCTGTAGCCGCGTTCGGCGGGTGGATCGCCGCCGCCGCCCTGCTGACTCTCGTCCAGCCGCTCGATCCGGCGAGGTCGGCGCGCTCGACTCTGTGGCGGGCCGCCGTCCTGCTCGTCGTGACGCTCGACCTGGCATGGTTCGCCGCCGGGCTGAACCCAACCGTCCCGGCGTCGTTCTTCGAGCGGCGCGAGGTTGCCGGGCCGCCCGGACGGGTCTACTGGTTCGACGACTACCAGTACGATGTGACCTTCGGGACGGACGAGGACGAAGCGCCGCCGGTCGAGGGCTTCTTCGACGTGGGCGATTACCGCATCGCCGGGCGACGGCGCGAGGAGTTGCGCGCTTCGCTGCTGCCCAATCTCAATCTGCTGGATCGCGTCCCATCGCTGGACAACAACGATCCGCTGCTGCCAGACGCTCACCGCCGCTACGTGGCGCTGGTCGAGGAACTGGGCGAGGGGGCCGGGGCGCTGCTGCGTGCGGCGGGCGTGACGCGCGCCTTCGGCGTCACGCCGGAAGGCTGGACGGGGGCGACTCCGGCGGTTGCGCCCGGCGCGGACGGGGCGACCGCCTGGCTGGTCGCGGCGGCGGAGTGGCGCGAGTCGGACGAGGCGATCAGCGCCGCGCTGCGCGACCCGGCCTGGGACCCGGCGCAGACGGTTATCCTGGCAGGCATCTCCCCCCTCTCTAGC
>JAXGOK010000005.1:0-181915 GCA_040767545.1 Aggregatilineaceae bacterium
GCCCACGCCCGCGCCGCCACGCACCTCGACGAACTTCTCGCGCTTCAGCCCCTCCAGCACGATCTGCACGACGTTGGTGAAGGGCAGGTGCATCTGCTCCGCGATCTGGTTGCCGGACAGGTAGCCGCCGAAGTAGAGCACCTTGATGGCGAGGTCGGAGAGGATGCCCAGGTTCAGGCCGGTCTCTTCCAGGGTGCGAACCGGCGACGGCGTCCATTCCGAGCGGCGAAGCTGCCCGATGATGGGCGGCTGGGATGGGCGGCGACTACCCATGATAATCCTCCACGATGGCGCAGGCCCGGCGTACTTCGTCCTCCGTATTATAGCAGTGCGTCGAGATGCGCAAGTGCGGGACGCGCCGCGCGTCCCAGTGCTTGGTCATGCGCACGCCCTGCGCCGCCAGGTGGCCGAGCAGATCGTCGGCGCGCGCTTCGGCGGCGGGCAGGTCGGTGGGGTCGCCAACGCGGAAGCTGACAATCGGCCCCAGGTGCGCCGGGTCGGACGGGCTGATGACGTGCTGGCCGCTCGCGCTCAGCCCGGCGATGGCGACCTCTGACAGGTGGCGCGTCCAGGCGTCAATGTGGGCTACGCCCAGCCCGCGCAGGAAGCGCACGCTCTCGATCAGCCCGACCATGCCAGACACGTTCGGCGTGCCCATCATGAAGCGCAGCGCGCCCTCGCGCGGCGTGAGGTCGTACTTCAGCCAGTGCTCCCATCCATCGGTGGCGTTGCAGCCGATGATGCCCGGCAGCATGCGGTCGGCAACTGCCTCGCGCACGTAGAGGAAGCCCTGGCCGGGCGGCCCCATCAGCGACTTCTGCCCGCCGCAAGCCAGGATGTCAATGTGCATGGCCTCCACATCAACCGGGATGTGTCCGGCGGCCTGGATGGCGTCCACAGTGAAGAGGATGCCGTGCGCGTGGCAATACGCGCCGATGGCGGCGAGGTCGGCGCGGTGGCCGGTGAGGAACTGCACGGCGCTGACGGCGATCAGGCGCGTGCGCTCGTCCACCAGTGCATTGAGAGCCTCGACGGTCGCGCCGCCCCCATCGGCGGGGGCCAGGCGGCACTCGACACCACGCCGTTCCAAGACCATCCAGGGGTAGACGTTGGAAGGGAACTCGACATCGGCCAGGACGATATTGTCGCCGGGCTGCCAGTCAATGGCCTGGGCGACGGCGTTGAGACCGGAGGAGGTGGACTGAATGCCCACTACCTCGTGCGGGTGCGCGGCGCTGATCAGCATAGCCATTTCCTGCGAGAAGGTGGCGAACACGTCGCCATAGCCAGTGTCAAAGCCGGGCGTGAAGAAGGCCATCGGGTCGTCAGCGAGCCACGCGGTGGCGCGCTGCATGGCTTGCACCGCCGGGAGCGGCATGGGCGTGATGCCCGCGTTGTTCAGGTAGGTCAGGCGCTCGACGATGGGGAAGGCGGCACGGGTCTGATCGAGAGAGTAAGCGGGAGTAGTGATCATGGGACTTCCTTTCGGTCTGCTGATCTGGCCAGGGCGCGGCGCGTGACGGCCTGCGCTGCGCTCCATTATAGATCGCAGCGGCGTAAGCGGCACCTGGAGAGGATTGCGAATTGCGGATTGCGAATTTCAAAAGCCCTCTGCGTACAGGTTGGGGGGGCGAACAGGCATGTGAGGATCATTAAATGGGCAAAGTGATGCTGTGTGTGATAGTAGTCCCACCCCTAAATCCCCTCCCCACGTAGTAGAGAGGGGACTTACTGGCAGCCTGACTCCCCCTCTACCACGTGGCGGGGGGGTGAGGCTGAACGTGAGACGTTCGCCTGCTTTCACGTTTGCTCAACACCTGCCCGCCCCAGACTCCCAGCGAAGCCGCTTTCACCAATAACCAATCACCACAAGTTGTCCTATCCCGGCGAATCCTGTAACATCCAGCCCGCGCCGTCCGAGCAGCCCGACTTGTTCCAGGAGACACCATGTCCGGCGAGATGCCTCATGTCACAATCTATACCGATGGCGGCTGCGCCCCCAATCCCGGCCCCGGCGGTTGGGGAGCGTTGCTCATCGCCGCCAACGGCTTCACGCGCAACCTGAGCGGCGCTGAGCTGCGGACGACCAACAACCGCATGGAGCTTACGGCGGCGCTGGAGGCGCTGCGCAAGCTCAAGCGGCCCTGCCAGGTGACGCTGCACACTGACAGCAAGTACCTCAAGCGGGGAATCACCGAATGGCTGCCGGACTGGGTCGCGCGCGGCTGGCAGCGCAGGGGCAACCGTCCCATCGAGAACGAAGACCTCTGGCGGGCGCTGCACGCCGAGACACAGCACCACACCATCACCTGGCAGTGGGTGCGCGGGCACTCCGGCGACCCGCACAACGAGCACGTGGATCGCCTGGCTACTGCCGCCCGCGAGCGCCTGGTGGCGCGGCAGGGATCGCCCGCCGGGGATGGGCCGCCGCCCGACTGGGAGATTGTGCTGCGCGTCTCGCTGCCCAGGGGCGTGAAAGCCGGTGGATGGGCAGCGCGCGTCCGTGACGTGCCCGGAGAGGGCGAGCAGATTCTCACCGGGCGCTCGCCGGTCAATTCCGCCAACCAGCTTTGGCTGATCGCTGCCCGCGCCGTGCTCGAAAGCCTGCCTGAAGGCGCGACCGTCCGCCTGCACGCGCCGGACAACTACCTGATCCAGGGCATCACCCGCTGGGTGGCCGGTTGGCGGGCGCGCGGCTGGCAGACCAAAGATGGCAGCGCCGTCAAGCACCGCGCTGACTGGGAGGCGCTGGCCGCTGCCGCTGAGCGCCTGCGCGTGCAGTGGATGCAGGAAGGGGGCGAGCCGTCCCCGCTGGCCGACGGCCTCGCCGCGCTCGCTGCTGACGCTGCACGCGGGCAGGAGTCGTAGAGCCGCTGCTCTGCTGTGCCCGGTGGAGGAGACTATCTTGCTGCGCCGGGCACGTTCCTCTGCGGAAAACTCCGTGATACAATGAGGGCCATGTCACCCATACCTGTCACCCCACCTTCAAACGCCGCCAACACGCAGGCCGTGCGCCGCGTGTTGTGGATTGTGCTGGTGCTCAACGCTCTGGTCGCCGTCGCCAAGCTGCTCATGGGATTGGCGACGGGCACGGTGTCCATGATCGCTGACGGCTTCCATTCGTCGCTGGATGCGTCGTCGAACGTCATCGGACTGGTGGGGCTGCGCCTGGCTGCCCAGCCGCCCGACGAAGACCACCCTTACGGCCACCGCCGCTTCGAGACGCTGGCCACGCTGGGCATCGGCGGGCTGATGCTCGTCGCCGCCTGGGAAATCCTGCAAACGATGATTGACCGCCTGCTGCACGGCGGAGCGCCCGAAGTCGTGCCGCTCAGCTTCGCGGTCATGATCGGGACGATGACCATCAACCTGTTCGTGACTCTCTACGAGCGGCGGCGCGGTCGTGCCCTGCGCTCGGACATTCTGCTCGCCGACGCCTCGCACACGGCCAGCGATTTCCTCGTCTCGACATCGGTGTTGGTGAGCCTCGCCGTGATCTCGCTGGGCTTTCCCTGGGCGGACCCGCTGATTGCCCTGGCCATTGTGGTGATCATCGCCCGCATGGGCCTGCGCATCATCCGCCAGACGAGCGACACGCTGGCCGATCGCCAGATCATTAACCCGCAGGCTGTGATTGCGCTGCTGGAAGACGTGCCCGGCCTGGAGGAGACTGCGCGCGTGCGCAGCCGAGGGCCTGCCGACGCCATTTACATGGACATTGACACGCGCATCAAGCCCGCCGTGACCACCGACCACGCCTACGCCATCGCCAAGACGATCAAGGAGCGGGTGCGCGCCGCTTACCCGGACGTAGCTGAGGTGCAGGTGCACTTCGCTCCGCAGCGGGGCGCAGCGCTGGACTGGATGCTCGAAGCGCGCGCCGTCGCCGACGGGCTGGGCCTGGCCGTGCACGAGGTGATCCCCGTCTCCGCCCGCGATGGCGTCGCTTTGGAGATGCATGTCGAGGTAGGCCCCGGCCTGACGCTCGGCGAAGCGCACCGGCAGGTCAGCGATCTGGAGCGCCGCCTGAAAGGGAAATTCCCGGAGTTGCGCGAGGTGCTGACGCACATCGAGCCGGCCTACCAGCACAGTGCTCCCCTCGCGCAGACGCAGGCCGCGCTTGAACTGCGCGACCGCGCCGTGACCATTGCCAGCACCCTGTATCCTGACGCTGACTGGCACCAAACGGCGATCCGCCTGGAGCAGGGCGGCTACGCGCTGACCATGCACTGCCATCTGCCCGCCTCGGTCAGCGTGGAAGAGGCGCACACCATCGCTGAGCACGTGGAGACGACCATCCGCAACGAGCTACCCCCGGTTCAGCGCGTGACCATTCACACCGAGCCAGTGGGGAGCTAGGTGGTCAGTATTCGGTTTTCAGTCGTCAGTTTTTGGTTGTCAGGGCGCGGTGTTCCCTCCACGTGAGGTTGAGAACTGACAACCGACAACCAGCAACCTTTCACCAACACCGTGCAGGAGAAGCCCTGGTGGATATTGCCAACACCGCGCACCGCTACCCGTTCGATCTGTCGGTTGTGCTGCCCGTGTACAACGAGGAGGACAACATCCGCCCCGTGCACGACGAGCTGACCGGCGTGCTCGACGGGCTGACGCTGCGCTACGAGATCATTTACGTGGACGATGGCAGCCGCGACTCCAGCCGCCAGCAGATCATCGCTCTGGCTGAGGCGCAGCCGGAGACGGTGCGCGCCGTGCTGCTGCGCCGCAACTTCGGGCAGACCGCCGCTATCCAGGCGGGCATTGACCACGCCAACGGCGCGATCATCGCCTTGATGGACGCTGACCTGCAAAACGACCCGCACGACATCCCGCTCATGCTGGAGCAGATGGAGTCCGAGGGCCGCGACCTGGTGAGCGGCTGGCGCAAGAACCGCCAGGATCGCGCTCTCTCGCGGCGGCTGCCCTCAAAGGTCGCCAATCGGATCATCTCGTTTGTGACCGGCGTGCAGTTGCACGACTACGGCTGCACGCTCAAGACATATCGCCGCGAGGTGCTCGACCATGTGCGGCTGTATGGAGAGATGCACCGCTTCATTCCCGTGCTGGCCAACGCCGCCGGGGCCAACATCGTCGAGCGCGTGGTCAACCACCGCCCGCGCCTGCACGGCAAGTCGAAGTACGGGCTGTGGCGCACGATCAAGGTTGTGCTCGACCTGATGACGGTCACCTTCCTGACCAAATACAACACGCGCCCCATGTACATCTTCGGGGGCGTGGGCTTCATGCTGTCGGCGCTGTGCCTGGTGGGAATCGCGGTGATGGTGATCGGCGGGGCCTTCTTCGGCACCTGGCACTGGCAGTCGCCCTGGCCGGTGCTGTCGGCGCTGTTCGGCGTGCTGGCCATACAGTCCATCCTGCTCGGCCTGATGATGGAGATGCTCATGCGCACGTACTACGAGGCGCAGGGCAAGGGGCCGTATGCCATCCGGCGCGTCATCAATGGGCAGCGCCACGTGCCGCGAGCAGCGAGCGCACGCGAAGAAGAGAACGAGCAGCCCGCTTAGAGCGTAGTGCGCACTTCCCAACCCGGACTCCCGGCCCCTCTCCCCTCTAATAGCTCAGGGGCGGATGGGTGCCAAGGGTGCCTTTGAGGGCCGCGCGCGAATCTACCTCACCCCCGTCTCGGCGCTGGCGCGCCTCGACGCCCCCCCATGCATGGAGAGGGGGAAAGGCCGAGCGTAGCGAGGCCAGGGGAGGTCAACGGATGCGCTAGCCCTTACACGACAGCCAGCGGCACCCGCAGCTTGCGGCAGAGTGCCCCGGCCTCGGTCGCCGTCAGCACGCGGTAGGCGGGCTGGTAGACGGCATAATATGCCGGAGAATGGTGTACCGCTGGCCACTGCTCCTGGGCGCGCACCCGCCCGAACAGCGCCGCCTCGCGCTGCTCGCACACGTCCGCGCACAGCGCCCCTTTGGAGCACAGACTCTCGAAGACTTGCCACCACGCCGCCATCTGCTGGGCGTCGCCGCTCACCTGCTCAGCGGAGCGCACGAACGCTTCCAGCAGCGGCTTGAGGCCGCCGCCGAGGGCCAGGTACGGGCGCAGGTGCAGGCGCACGATCTGCGCGTCGGGGTGGACGTTCTCCACCAGCGGCGATTCTGCGGACGGGGACACGCGCCCGGCCTCGTGCTCCAGCCACTCGCGGGCCGCCTTCTTGCTGGCGATCAGGTGTCCGGGGCCGAACGCCGCCTGGTGCAGCAGCTTGTAGATGTCCGCGAGCTGCATTTGCGGGTAGCGGGCCAGGTGCGTGCGGATCAGGGCGACGACGCGCTCTTCGCTCATGCGGTCTCCTTCTTAGTGCGCCGGCAGCATGTTGCCTAATTCTACACGGTACCGCGCGCTTTTGCTTAGCCTGGGGGTGCGGCAGGCGCAGCAGACTCGCGCTTCGCCAAACACTTCCGAAGTCTGCTGCGTACCGTACGCGCCGCACGCGAAAACGCCCCGGCGCTGGGTGATCTGCCGGGGCGTCGCACTAACTTCAGGCTGCGTCACTTGATGACGTTGAGCGGGATGGTTGGCTTCTGCGCCAGCAGCAGCACGCTCACCCGCGCCGCAATCGCCTGCGCCGCCGCGCGAAACGCCTGGCCCGCCGGGGAGTCGGGATCGTCGGCGACGACCGGGTGACCGCTGTCCCCGCCCTGGCGCACATTAGCCATCAGCGGAATGCGCCCCAGGAAGGCCACGTCGCGCTGCTCGGCCAGCCGCTCGCCGCCGCCTTCGCCGAACAGGTCGCCGGACATGTTCTCCAGCACGCCGACGATGGGCACGTTGAGCGTCTCGAACATAGCCAGGCCGCGCCGCGCGTCATCTATGGCGACGCTCTGCGGCTGCGTGACGATGATCGCGCCGGTCAGCGGCACCGACTGGGCCAGGCTGAGCTGGGCGTCGCCCGTGCCTGGCGGCAGGTCTACGATCATGTAGTCTAGCTCGCCCCAGGCCACGTCCTCGAAGAATTGGCGGATGGCGCTGTGCAGCATCGGCCCGCGCCAGATCATCGGCGTGTTGGGGTCGGCCAGGAAGCCCATGCTCATGACCTTCAGGCCAAAGACCTCGAAGGGGACTAGCTTCTGTTCCGGTGTGATCGTGGGCCGCGCGAAGCCCAGCCCGACCATCTTGGGGATATTGGGGCCGAGGATGTCGGCGTCCATCAGGCCGACGCGCGCGCCGCTCTGCGCCAGGGCCACCGCCAGGTTGACGGCGACCGTGGTCTTGCCCACGCCCCCCTTGCCGCTGCTCACCGCCAGAATGCTGCGTACCGGAAGCTGCATCTGCCGGAAGATGCGGCCATCGGTGGGCACATTCGACTCCCATTTGATCGCCACCTCGCGGATGCCGTCCACCTTCAGCACGGCTTCCCTGGCCCGCTGGTAGATCACATCCTTGAGCGGGCAGGCGGGCGTCGTCAGCACGACCGCGAAATGGGCCACGCTATCCTCAACGCGCACATCACGCACCATCTTCAGAGTCACCAGATCGCGGTGAAGCTCCGGCTCGATCACCGTTCTCAGGGCGGCCATCACCGCATCGTGCAGCTTCTGATCGCTCACAAACACACCTCACTCGGCTGACTATCGGGCAAGCCCAGTGCTGGCACGCTGCCCGCTCGTTCCTCGCACAACGGTCAGATTATAGCGCATTCTTCTGCGGAAGCCCGATGAGCTGGCATGGGGTGCATTCGGATTTGGGGGCGAAATACTTGAACCGCAGAAGTAAGCTCAGGTAAGGAATTGAAGAGGCGAGTTGCCGTGCCCCGGTTTACCTCACCCCCGCTCGGCGCTGGCGCGCCTCGCCGCCCCCTCTCCATGCATGGAGGGGGCAAGCCGAGCGAAGCGAGGCTGGGGGTGAGGTAAACCCCCGGATTACGAAAGACTTTCCTGAGCTTGCTGAGACACAGGGGACGCGGGGAAGAACTAACACCATCTTTTCTCTGCGCCTCAGCGGTGCTCTCTTGCCCCAGAAACGAGAACACCCGTTGCATGGGCTGAACGGGGGGCGTGCGAAGCCTGTGGCGGTGCGGGCATTGCCCTGCTGAGACGCCCTCATACCGCCAGATGATCCGGTTCTGATGGGCACTGACCCCCAGATATATGGTTTTTTCAGCAAAATTGAAGCGCGATCCGAATGGTTCTCAAACCAACCTCGCACCTGCGCGGCTTTCATCGCGCGTGAGCCTGGAGTAGAATCTTGACTATCGAGAAGCGGCATCATCCAGATGCGCAGGCGTTCGTCGAATGAGACACCAGGTGCAGCTTTCCGAGCCGATCATCCTGCCGCAAGGGTTTGCCAGGGCAGCCGTGTTGCTGATCGCCGGGCAGAGTGGCGACGCGGTGCTGCTGCGGCAGCAGCTTGCTGCGGGGGGCTACACGGTGCTCGACGGCGCAACGACCGCGCGTGTTCGCCAGGCTTTGGTCGAAGGCGCGGCGGATGTGGCGATCATCGCCGGCCTGCCCAGCGATCAGGCCTGGGGCACCTGCGCGCTGATCAAGCGTGACGAGACTGCATTCGTGCCGGTCATTCTCATCGGTGCGCTGCCGCCTGGTGTTTGTGAGACGGATGAAGCGGTGTGCTGCTGGCCGGATGTGGCGCTCGATGACTGGCCACACCCCGCCGAGTTGCAGCGCACGCTGCACACTTTGCTGCGCATCAAACAACAGACCGACAGCCGCCGCCAGCAGATCGATCCCGATGCCCAGCATTTCGAGCGCATCAAGGCCAGCATCATTGACCGTGTGTCGCACGAGCTAAGCACACCGTTGCTCATCGTCAAGTCCGCTGTCGCGCTGCTGGCCGAGGATGTCTACTCGCGCCCGGAGGGCGACGAGCAGGGCCTGGCGCTGATGGCTATGCAGTCCGTCGCGCGCCTGGAGAATCTGGTCAGCAACGTCCGCCAGTTGGCCCGCACTCACCACATTACCTTCAGCCTCGTGCACCTCGAGGAATCTGCCGACTACGCGCTGCGCCAGCTTGAGCGTGCCTGGGCCTCGCAGGGAGCCAACCAGCGCATCAGCAAGCGCCTGCCCGCCGACCTGCCGCCAGTTCTCAGCGACAAGTTCGCGCTGGGGCACCTGCTGCAAATCCTGCTGGACAATGCCCTGCGCTACAGCCCGGAGGACTCCCCCGTCTACATCTTCGCTGAGCTGGCGGACAATGGTGAAGTCCTGGTCGGTGTGCAGGACTTCGGCGAGGGCATCCCCGAAGACGACCTGCAGCACATCTCTTTGCCTTTCTACAAGGTGAACAACGTCACCTCCCGCCACCAGCACGGTGCCGGGACCGGCCTGGCGCTGGCCGGGCTGCTCGCAGCCAGTATGCGCACGGCCATCGAGGTGCAGAGTGTCCTCGGTGAAGGCAGCACCTTCTCGTTCCGGCTGCCCGCTGTTCCCCTGGCAGACCGGGTCAGCCCCGGCAGTTGAGCGCCCGGCAGTGCGGCAGTGCATCTCCCTGGGCGATCCACGTGCGGCGAGGGGATGGGCTGAGCGGGGCAGGGGCAAGGCCGCGCAGCGCCGCCCGCCAGGGCAGACGGACCTCACCCCCGCTCGGCCCACTGACGCGGGCTTCGCTGCCCCCTCTCCAACGTGGAGAGGGGGCGAGCCGAGCGTAGCGAGGCTGGGGGTGAGGTAGAACAACGCACACGTTCGATGCAATCGCGCAGCGCCGCCCGCGATTTACCCTTCCCGATTCTGGGATTCCTCACTATAATAAGGCACGCCAGCGGGGAAGTGGCGGAAGTGGCAGACGCGCATGACTTAGGATCATGTGGAGCGATCCATGTGGGTTCGAGTCCCACCTTCCCCATCGCACGGGGCGCGCGTTGCAGCGCCCTGTTTCTTGTGCGTAAGACCTCTGCAAGAAATCCCGTCGCTGATGGTCGCTGGTTAGCCGCAATGTTATAATCGCGTGGTGCGAGACAGTGAAGGACAGCATGTTGAACGTTCAAACGGATCATCTGGATAACCACACCGCTCGCTTGACTGTCGAAGTGGACGCCGAGCGCATGGACAAGGCGATGCGCTCAGCGGCGCGTCGTCTCAGTCACCGTGCCACGATCCCCGGCTTCCGCCCTGGCAAGGCTCCCTATCACATCGTGCTGAACATGTTCGGGCGCGCCTACGTGCTCGACCAGGCGCTTGAGATGGTCGGCAACGACATCTACCGCGAGGCACTGGAAGCATCGGGCGTTGAGCCATACGCGCCGGGCAGCCTGGAAGATGTCTCCGAAGACGGGCAGAAGCTCGTGTTTGTGGTGCCCAAGCAGCCGACGGTTGCCCTGGGCGACTATCGCGCCATCCGCGTCGAAGCCGAAGACGTTGAAGTGACCGATGAGATGGTCAACGAGGCGATGGAAGGCCTGCGCGAGGATCAGGCGGTGATCGAGCCTGCCGAGCGCCCGGCGCAGTTGGGCGACCTGGTGACGATGGAGCATTTGGAGCTTAGCGTTCCCTTCGAAGCCGAAGATGAAGGCGACGAAGACGACGAGGGCGACGAGAGCGACGACGACGAAGAGAACGAAGAAGAAGACAGCGACGACGAAGAAGACGAAGAGGACGACGATCTCGACGATGACGAGGACACGAACGAGCTAGTTCTGCTCCATCGTCATGACTTCGAGGTGGTGCTCTATGGCGACGAGCGCGACATGGTGCCCGGCCTTGCGGCGGCGATTGCCGGCATGAGCGCTGGCGATGAAGCGGAATTCGCGCTGGAAGTCCCCGCCGACCACGAGGACGAAACCATCGCCGGGAAGACAGTACGTGTTGAGGCGCACGTCGCCCAGGTAAAGTCGCGCACGCTGCCCGAATGGAACGACGAGCTGGCCAAGAAAGTGAGCGACGGCGAATTCGAGACCATCCTGGAGCTGCGCCAGGACATGCGCAAGCGGTTGGCCGAGCAAGCCGAGCGCCAGGCCCGGCAGGTCGTCGCCGAGCAGGCGTTGGAAAAGATGATCGAAGAGGCCACGATCAACTATCCTGAGGAAGTAATCCAGGACACGATCACTGATCTGCTGGCAGACCTGGAGAATTCGGTGCTGCGCGGTCAGGGCCTGACGCTCAAGGATTTCCTGCAGATCACCGGGCAGACCGAAGAGGAACTGCGCGAGCAGTATCACGGGCGGGCTGAGCGCCGTACCAGGAGCGCGCTGGTATTCTACGAATTCCTGCGTCAGGAGAAGGTGGCCGTTTCCGATCCCGACATTGACGCCGAGATCGAGCGCATGAGCGCCTCCTTCGGCGAGAAGCAAGCGCCGGTGTTCAAGCAATACCTGTCCAGCGCACAGAACCGCTCGAATATCGAGAATGACCTGGTCACCAACCGGGGCGTTGACCT
The DNA here is from genome assembly GCA_040767545.1 of Aggregatilineaceae bacterium. Lineage (GTDB taxonomy): Bacteria > Chloroflexota > Anaerolineae > Aggregatilineales > Aggregatilineaceae > UBA2029. The sequence continues at coordinate 11,348 of JAXGOK010000005.1, forward strand.
GCTGGTAGCCATTGCGCGGGGCGAAGACATCCTCGCGCCCAGCCCGGCAGCGGATGAGCAGCCCGCCGCCGTAGAAGAGACTGCTGACGAGACGGACGCCGCCGCACCGCTGGATGCGCCTGAGGGGGACGAGGCCAGCGAGACGGCTGAGGAAGGCTAACACTCCGGCGGCGGCGCAATGGCGGCCCCGCCGGTTACGACTGTGAGCAAGGAGTGACACTCTATGGATCTGTATAACGGCTTGATCCCGATGGTCATCGAGACCAGTGGCCGGGGCGAGCGCGCCTACGACATCTACTCGCTGCTGCTCAAGGAGCGCATTATCTTCCTGGGCACCGGCATCAGCGACCAGATCGCCAACCTGATCGTCGCGCAGCTTCTCTACCTCAACCGAGAAGACCCGGAGCGCGAGATTCAGATGTACATCAACTCGCCGGGCGGCATGATCTACGCCGGACTGGCTGTCTACGACACCATGCGCCAGATCAGCGCGCCGGTGATGACTGTCGCTGTTGGGCTGACGGCGTCCTTCGGGACGGTGCTGCTATCTGCGGGCACCAAGGGCCGTCGCTTCGCTCTGCCCAGCGCGACCATTCACATGCACCAGCCCTGGACATCGGGCGGCGGTGGGCAGGCGACCGACATCGAAATCCAGGCCCGCGAGATTCTGCGCCAGCGCGATCTGCTCAACAGCATTCTGTCGGAGCGCACCGGCCAGCCGTTGGCTCGCATCGAAGAAGACACCGACCGTGACTTCTACATGACGGCGCAGCAGGCCAAAGAGTACGGCCTCATTGACGACATCCTCATCCCCCCGGCCAAAGAAGACAAGAGCAAGAAAGACGGGAAGTAGGGGTAAGGTATCGTGAGCTATCTGATCGGACCGCAGCGCTGCTCGTTCTGCCGGCGCTCCATTGAAGAAGTGGCCCAGCTTATCCCTGGGCCGGACGGCGTGTTCATCTGCGACGAATGCGTTCACCTGTGCTACGACATCCTGCACGAGCAGAGTGCGGGCAGTGAAAGCGACTTCCGCGTGGAGAATGTGCCCTCTCCGCGCGAGATTCTGGCCGAGCTAGACAAGTACGTGATTGGCCAGGATAAGGCCAAGCGCGTGCTCTCGGTGGCCGTCTACAACCACTACCAGCGCGTTAACGCGGGCGGGGCCATCGCCGATGTCGAGCTAGACAAGAGCAACGTCCTGCTCATCGGGCCGACGGGCAGCGGTAAGACGCTGCTGGCGCAAACCCTGGCCCGCCTGCTGGACGTGCCCTTCTGCATCTCCGACGCGACCTCGCTCACCGAGGCCGGGTACGTCGGCGAGGATGTCGAGAACATCCTGCTGCGCCTGATCCAGGCGGCGGACTACGACATGGCCCGCGCGCAAAAGGGCATCATCTACATTGACGAGCTTGACAAGACGACGCGCAAGAGCGGCGACAACCCGTCCATCACCCGCGACGTGAGCGGCGAGGGCGTGCAGCAAGCCCTGCTCAAGATCATCGAAGGGACGCTTGCCAACGTCCCGCCGCAGGGCGGGCGCAAGCACCCGCACCAGGAATTCATCCAGGTTGACACGCGCAACATCCTGTTCATCTGCGGCGGTACCTTCGACGGGCTGCACGAGATCATCGCCGACCGGGTGGGCGTCAAGGGTGCGCTTGGCTTCGACAAGGCGGGCGCGGCCACGAATATCACCGAGAGCCAGCTTCTGCACCAGGTCTCGCCTGAAGACCTGATCAAGTTCGGCATGATCCCGGAACTGGTGGGGCGGCTGCCGGTCACGACGGTGGTAGACCCCCTCGACCGCGACATGCTCGTGCGCGTGCTCACCGAGCCGAAGAACGCGCTCATCAAGCAGTTCCAGCAGATGTTCGCCCTGGACAACGTGGAGCTAATCTTCACCGACGACGCCCTGCGCGCTGCGGCAGACCTGGCCTCGGAGCGCGAGACCGGCGCGCGTGGCCTGCGTAGCATCCTCGAAGGGGCGCTGCTCGACGTGATGTTCGAGATTCCCTCGCACCGCGACATCATCAAGCGTGTCGTTGTGGACGCCGAGGCCATCAACGGGCGTGGTCGCCCGCAGATCGTCGTAGAAGGTGACCAGCAGCTTCAGTGGCGCGACGACGGGTCGCTGATGCAGCAGTCCGCCGCCTGATCGCGCTCGCCAACTTCGAGTACTTGTCCCGTCTCCGGCCCAACCCGCCGGAGACGGTTTGTTGATGGGCGAGACCTCACCCCCGCTCGGCGCTAACGCGCCTCGCCGCCCCCTCTCCATTCGGATGGAGAGGGAGCAAGCCGAGCGTAGCGAAGCTGGGGGTGAGGCTTCGCCGGGCGGTGTGAACCCCTCAGCCGCTCGTGGTATACTGCCGACGTTGGCCATTACCTGGAGGAGCCATGCGCCGCCTTCAACTTCCCTGGCTGCTGGCCGTCGCGCTGGCCCTGCTGGTCGCGCTGACTGCCTGCACGCTGACTCAGGAGAAGCCGCCGCTTATCGTGACGGCGACGCTGGCTGTCTCCCGTGACACGCCTACGCCAAGTGAGACACCGCTGCTGCCTGCGACCGACACGCCGGTGCTTCTGCCCAGCGCGACCCCCGTCCCAACGGATACGCAGCCCGCAGCCTTGACCAGCACACCCGCGCCCGGTATTTTCATGCCGTCCGCCACGCCCGCGCCCACGCGTACCAGGCCCGGCCCCACCGCTCTGCCGCCGCTCGACGATGGCAGCGGCAACGTGGTGCCCGGCACGGGCGGCGCGGTCGCCCAGCTTTCCCCTGTCGCTGGTCTGGATGCCCTGCCAGCCACGCTCTACTACCTGTCGGCGGACGGAGGAAGTCCCCAGGTGTGGCGGCTGCGCATCGGCCTGGCCTATCCCGAACAGCTTGCCTTCAGCACCGACGGCGTCGCTGCCTTCGACGTAGCGCCGGATGGCACCCTGGCTTACCTGACGCCGGGGGGCGGGCTGATCGTTGGCGGGATTCCCCTGCTGCCGCCGTTGACAGCGGACGGGAGCCAGGCGCAGGTCACAGCCATTGCCTGGGCACCGAGCGGTGCATGGCTGGCCTACACGGTGGTCACGCCGGGCGCTGCTGAAGCGTTGAGCGGCGCGCACGAGGTGGACGGGCTGTGGCTGCGCAGCAGCGAGGGTGACGCCGTGCGCTTGCAGGCCAGCGTCTACGCGCCCGACGGCAGCCAGCGTATCTTCACCGGGCCGCTGCGCTGGCGTCCGGATAGCAGCGAAATCCTGGCCGGGTACGAGGTCGCGGCGGGCGCGGCCTTCTGCCGTGTGATCCTCAGCAATAGCGTGCTGCTCCCGCTGTGGGACACGGCAAGCCTGCCCTCTGACTCCTTCACCGGTGCCACGTGGAACGACAACGGCACAGCCATCATTGCCAGCGGCGGGGGCAGCGTGCTCTACGTCGAGCCGGACACATTGCAGGCACGCCCGCTTGTCGCGCCCGGCTCCGGCTTCTGGCCGGTGGAGGCACGCCAGTTCGCGGAGGGCACCCTGGCCTTTGTGGATGCGCCGCCTGACGCACCGCGTGCCGTCTATCTCGTGCCGCGCGGGGAGGGCGCGCCCATGCCCGTCGCCAGCGGGCTGCCCGCGTCGGGCGCGCTTGACGTGCTGTGGGATGACTTCGCTCGCCAGGTGATCATCGCCGCGCGCGAGTCCGGGGATGTGCCGCTTGGCATGGCGACCCTGTACGATACCGCTGGAGGCTTCTATGACCTGACGCCGCTCACCGGGCCGGTAGGCGAGCCGCGCTGGGGGCCAGCTTTCAAGGCCGGCGACGAGGCGCGCGTGCAGACGACCGAAGGCGATCCGCTCAACCTGCGGGCGGTGCCGGGCGGAGAGGTTCTGGTGAGTCTGGTGAACGGGTCGCGGGTGCGCGTCACGGGGGGGCCGCGCGTGCAGGAGGGCTATCGCTGGTGGCGTGTGCAGACGCCCAACGGAATCAGCGGGTGGGCGGTCGAGGCGGTGCGCGACGGGCAGGGGAATTTGCTGCGCACGCTGCTGCCGGTGGGGTGAGCGAGGGGCAAAATGCGAGGCGGCCCCTTCTCATTTAACAGGGGCCGCCTCATCAAAGTGTTTTTCAAATCGGGGGGTCTAATTCGCAAAGTCTTTTGGCACTGCGACGGACGAGGTGGTCAAATCCCGTCTATTCGTCAACTCTGTTGTGTAAGTCTCTTAGCTTCCACAGCCAGTCAGGTATCCGGCTGGCCGGAAACGCGACCGTCCTAATCCTACCCAACCCCGGACCGAAACGCAAAAACCTGTTGCGGCGGATCAGCGCACCCGCTCCGGCGCGACCACCGTTGCCAGACCGCCCAGGGCGCGCTCCAACGCCTGCACATCCAGCAGCGTCCCGCCGAACGTCCCCCAATGGCTGGGGATCACCCAGCGTGGCTGTAGGGCGCGCACTAGCTCGACCGTCCGCTCCAGATCGAGCGTGCCCGGCCCGGCGGACAGCGGCAGGATCGCCACATCGCAGCGAATTCTCTCCAGCTCCGGCACAAAATCAGTCGTCCCGGCATAGTAGATGTCGTAATAGTCAATGGAGATCACAAAGCCCAGCCCGCCCTTCGATGCCGGGTAGTAATCGGAGTGAGTGTAGGCGGGGACAGCAGTGACGCGCGCGCCGCTCACGTTGACGCTCTGCCACGAGCGCAGCAGCAGCGCGCCATTGCCCAGCACGTGCGACGCGGCGGGGTTGGCGATGATCATCGTCTGCGGGCCGCGCAGCTTGTCAATGTCGCCGGGCGAGCAGTGATCGTACAGATCGTTGGTGATCAGAATGGCATCGGGATGGAAAGCAGTACGGGCTACCCGCCAGGGATTGATGGTGATCAGCGGCGGCCCCTGGATGAGAAAGCTCCCATGCCCTAGCCATTGTATGCGGTCGATCATGGACGCTTCCCACTGTGTGAAATGTGAAAAGAGTAAACGGCTCTTGACCAGCAATCCGAGTCTATCACCCATTTGCCTGCCCTTCAACCAACGTTCGGCCCATGCACGTTAGAAGCCGATTTGAGATTCCTAACAGGGTGTGCCAGGAATGCGGTTGCTCTGACTGCGTGCGAGGCCCCGCGCTTGCGCCTGCGCCATTCTCCGTTTACGATTGACCAGACGGCGTGCGACAGTCTGGCGCGCGTCGCGATCCAGGGATACTTGGAGCGCACCGCCACACATCTGGTCATTGCGTAGCGACCTGCCCGGCGGCGCGCAGGAGAGAGGACTGTGGCTGCCAAATCTGGGGCGTCAACAAGCGGGATCGAGCGGTGGGCGGTGCGCCTGGGACGTCTCTCGCGCGGGTGGCGAGTGGCGCTCAGCCTGGCTATCACGCTTGAGCTGGTCATCCTGATCTCTTTCGTCGTAGACCGCCTGCTGATACAGCGCGTAGTCGAGGGCGACCTGGCGCGGGCTGTCCCGGCCTGGATCGCTGTGGGGGTCGGGCTGGTGCTCTACGCGGTGGGCTGGTGGGCACTGGTCGGGTTCGAGTGGGACCCTGCCCGTCCCTGGCATCCGGGGCGGGCGGCGGTGCTGTACACTGCGGCGGGCGGGGCAGGGCTGCTGCTCGTGATCGTCCTGGCCCTGTTCGGGCTGGCGTTCGGTTATTTTCTGTGACGGCGCAGGAGAGGAAGGGGCGAATGCGCAGAGGATGGCTGCTGATCGCGTTGCTGGCGGCGATGCTGCTGGCGGGCTGCGGCGGCAACGAGACCAGGGAGACGCCTACCGCGACGGCGACAGTCTTCACGCCCTCGCCGCTGCCCCCCACGTGGACGCCCGTCCCGCCGGGGTTCGTCCCCTCGGCCACGCCCGTGCCCGAAGACACCGCTGACCGCACGCCGGGCGGGGCGAGCACGGGCGGGTCGCTGGCCGGGGGCACGCCATTCCCGCCAACCTGGACGCCGGGATCGCCACCGAGTGCCACTCCCAGGAAGTCGCCGACACCGGTCGTGCCGACGTTGCCGCCCGCGCCCACCTGGACGACGCACCCGGATTACTGCTTCGCTCTGACCGTTGTGGGCGGTGACCTGGCGACGCGCGCGGGCGTGGCGGTGACCGTCCGCTGGACGCCCATCGCCGAGTTCAACGATTACGTGGTCATCGTGCGGCACCCTGGCGGCGGGATCATCTATACGGGGACGGCGACCGGCGGCACACTCCTGCTGCCCGGCGACCTGTTCACTGTGGCCGGAGCGTATGGCTGGGAAGTGTGGCCGCTGGACGCTGCCGGCAACCGCACATGCTTCGCGGTCGGCGGGGAGATCATCGTCAGCTTCTGACGGCGGACGGCGAGCAGCCATTCTGCCCTGATGCGAATTGAAGATCATGATCGCTAATCGCCCGTAGGGGAGGGTTTCGAAACCCTCCCCTACACATGGGGCGCAGCAGGGCAGCACCCGTGCGTGCCGGGCATGTTGGCTTAGCCGGGCAGCGGGCCGAGGGTGGGCAGGATGAAGCGCTCAAACGCCTCCGCCGTCCAGGGCAGCGCCGGCTTAAAGAAGTGGGTGAATAGCGCCTGGGCGTACTGGCGAATCTCGTACTGCGCCTCCGGAGCCATGCGCAGCCGCAGGAATTGCATCAGGTTGTGCGCGTCCACTTTGACTACCCAGGTGTAATACACGGCGAAGCCCGGCAGGAACATGCGCGCCAGCTCGCGGGCGACGCCTGCATCCAGGGCGCGCTGGTAGAGCGCGAAGGACTGCTCGTAATGGTCGCGCAGCGCGCTGGTGAGCGCCTCAGCTTCCGCGCCGCTCAATTCCCCTTCGCTGGCCTGCTTGTTGTCGGCGGCTTGCAGTCGCCAGGCAGCGGGCATATAGAAGTCATTTTCCTTGAAGGGGGTATAGCGCCCCGATTGGGCATTGACGTGCCACACACGGTGGCGCACCCACTGCCACCAGACGACCAGCGGCGCGCGCACGCGGAAGCGGAACTCGACCTGCTCGAACGGCGAGGTGTGCCGGTGCTGGAGCAGGTAGAAGAGCAGCTTCTTGTCGCGCTCGGCTCCCTTGCTCTCGCCCAGGAAGGACACGCGGGCAGCGCTGACGATAGCCAGGTCATCGCCCATCATGTCTTGTAGCTCGATCCAGCCCTGGTCGAGCACGTCCACGCGCTTGCCAATGAGTGTGTCGCGCGGCGAAGGGTGATCGGTCATGGTGCGGCTGCCTTTCTGTGCGCGGGCGTATGGGTCAGGCGAAGTATTGGAGCGCCAGCCGGACTCGCTCTTCGATGTCGGCGGGCGCGTCGCGCGGGATGGCTTGCAGCGCGGCCTGCGCCTCGACGACGCTGTAGCCGAGCGCGGTGAGCGTGGCGATCACGTCCATGTCTACGTCGCTCAGAGCGGAAACGCCCAGCGACGGCTCCAGGGTCAGCTTGTCCTTTAGCTCAAAGATGAGCTTCTGCGCCAGCTTCTTGCCGATGCCCGGCACGCGGGTGAGCACGTCCTGCTCCTCGCGGGCGACGGCGTTGTGGACGTGCTCAACGGTCAGCGTGCTGAGCAGCGACAGGGCAATACGCGGCCCCACACCGCTGACGGTGATCAGCGTCTCGAACAGGGCGCGCTCTTCCTGGTCGGCGAACCCGTAGAGGATCAGGCTGTCCTCACGCACGTACAGGTGGGTGTACAGCGTGATCGTGTGCCCAGGGCCGTCCACGAGGTCGCGCACGGTGTTGGGAACGTGCACGCGCAGCCCCACGCCGCCGACCACGATGACCACATACTGCTTGGTGATGGCGGCGACCTGCCCGGTGACGGTGTCAATCATGGTTGTGCTCTCCCTGCTGGGTGATGGCGAGTCATCCGGCGGACAGGCGCTCGAAGCGGCTGGCGTTGAGATCAGTGATAGCTACGCCCAGACCATCGGCGGCGTCGTCCGGGCGCGGGAGGTCGTCCAGGCGCAAAAGCTGGCGGATCATCTCCTGCATCTGCCACTTGTCCGCGTTGCCATAGCCGGCAATGGCCTGCTTGATCTCCGCCGGTTTGTACTCGCGCACGGGCAGGCCCGCCTGGGCCAGCGCCAGCAGGATCACGCCGCGCCCCTGGGCGACGGTGATCGCCGTAGTGACATTCCTACCGAAGTAAAGCGTCTCGATGGCAGCGGCATCGGGCTGGTACCGGGCGATCAGGGCCGTGATCTCGGTGTGAAGCTGGTGCAGACGGTCGGGCATGGGCGTGCGCGCGGGCGTGGTGATGACGCCGAAGGCGACGGCGGTCAGGTCGCCGTCTGCACTCTCGCGCACCAAGCCGTAGCCGGTTGTTGCCGTGCCGGGGTCAATGCCCAGGACAAGCATGGCGAGGTTCCTAACTCACAATCAGGCCGCCCACCGCCTCCGGTGCGCGGCCTGACAGGGTGCGCAGCGGACGCGAGTCGCCGGGCTAGGCGGCACTCAGCGCGGCGGCGACTTCGTCGGTGAGGCTCAGGTTCGACGCGACGCGCTGCACGTCGTCCAAGTCCTCAAGCTTTTCGATCAGGCTCATGACCTGGAGCGCCTCTTCGATGCTCACCTCAACCTCGTTGTGGGGCATCCAGATCAGCTCGCGTTCCTCGACGGAGTAGCCGGTATCTTCGAGCGCATTGGCGACAATGGCCAGCTCTTCGCGCGGGGTGTAGACGGCGAAGATGTCTTCCTCCTGCTGCACGTCGTCTGCGCCCGCGTCAGCGGCGACGAGGAAGACTTCCTCGTAGTCTGCGCCCTCGGCGTTGACCTCGACATAGCCCTTCTGCGAGAACTGCCAGGTCACCGAGCCGGCGCTGGCCAGGTTGCCGTGATTGCGGCTCAGGATGTACTTGAGGTCGGCCAGGGTGCGGTTGCGGTTGTCAGTGACGACGCTGATCACCAGAGCGACACCGTGCGGGCCGTAGCCTTCGTAGACGATCTCCTCCATCTCAACGGCGTCGTCGCCGATCCCCGCGCCGCGATGGATGGCTCGCTCGACGTTGTCTTTGGGCATGTTCGCCGCGCGCGCCTTGTCCATCGCCAGGCGCAAGGCCGCGTTCGACTCAGGGTCGGGGCCGCCTTTGCGCGCTGCTATGGCGATCTCGCGCGCGATCTTGGTGAAGATTTTTCCTCGCTTGGCGTCTTCAGCGCCCTTCTTGCGTTTGATGGTTGACCACTTACTGTGACCAGACATCCTCGAATGTCTCCCCAGTCATGTGCTATGAGTATTGACTGCCAGGTCGAATGGGCGATCTTAAAGCTTGGGGTTTCTACTCCACGGTACGCATCAATTATACCGGACGGAGCAAATGCCAAGCAAGAAACAGGTTCCGCAGGGTGTATTTCACGATGGGGGCGAGAGACTTGGATAGCAGAGGTGCAGGGGATACGGAGAAGACGATGCTCTGTCTTTCTCCGGCTCTCTGTGCCTCTGCGGTGACGCTCTGCCCCAGAACTGAAATGCATCCGTTCCGCAGGGTGCGCGTGATGCAGCCCCAGACTTTCGAAGTCTGGCGGACTGCGGAAGTCTTAGCGACTCCGCCATGCCTGGCTAACTCTGGCGGCTGTTCGCTGATCGCTGCTTAGGGTGTGCTGGCGGCTTGCGTGGCCCGTTGCTCGCGCAGGTTGTCCTCAAGCTGGATGCGCGTGGTGTCGAGCAGGCCAGCGACCGTTGTGCTGATGGCGTTGGCCGCTGCCTGCACCTCGGCGCGCAGCGCATCCTCGGTGAGCGTCCCAGCGGCGTAGGACTGGAAGGCGTCGAGCGTCTGGCGCACGTGAACCAAGATCGCGTTGTGGGCGAGTACAGCGCATTCCGGGGCGGGCTGGGCGGCGATGGCATCGCGCAAGTCCGATAGGCGCAGCAGCGCCGGAATTAGCGTATCCGGCAACCCATCGAGCACGGACAGGCTCTCGTCCCGGAAAGTCACGACGAGCGATCCGGCCACCTCATACCAGCTTTCCAGCTCGCCTGGCTCGCAGCCGGGCAACACCGTGCCCAGCGGCTCCGGCTGGACGGTGATCAGAATGCTCGGCGGGGGATTGCCTCCCACGTCGTCGCCGCACGCCGGGAGCAGCAGCCCGCCCAGGAGCGTAACGACGAGCAAGAGGACAGACCTGGTGCGTTTCCAGCCCACGACACGTCTCCGGCAGCACCTTGCATACGCGCCTAGCTTAAGCCGGAATGGTCTGTGGCGCAAGCTTAGGGTCTGAGCCTCATCCGGTCTCGGTGGGGGCGACCCACTGGCGGCCCACGCACGAGTTGTAGTCCGCGCCGAGGATGATCTCGAAGTCCACCGTGCGGTTGGGATCGGGCTGGACGACGACCTGATCCGGGCGGATGTTGAGCAGCCCGACCAACTGGCTCAGGCTGCTGCCCTTGCTGGCTCCCGTGTAGTCAATGATCGTGGAGGTGGCGTAGTCGGTGCGGTCGGCAGGCCCCAGGGCGGAGGGGGCGAATCCTTCCCAGACCAGCCGCTCGGCGGCGACAACGTCCCAGCCGGGGTTGTTCGTGCCGTTGTAGATGGCGATGCGCGCGTTCTCCAGGCGCAGCCGGTTCTGCGTGGGCGGCTGGAGGAAGTTGTAGATCAGCCGGTTCATGCCACCGTCGGGGTTGGGAAGCTGGACGTTGGTCACGCCGTCCGGCGACCAGGCGACCGTCTCCACGTTCTTGCGGAAGAAGTGATTCTCGATGTCGTTCGGCTCGATGCTCAGCGCGAGCGGGATCAGCGGGATGATCTCCGACAGGGGCATGTTGGTCTCGACCACAGAAGTAAGCTGGTCGTACAACTGCGGAATCTGCGTGATCTGGCCGCTGGCCTTCGTCTTGGCCCAGATGGCACGCAAAAGCTGTTGCTGGCGCCGCCCCCGGTCGAAGTCAATGGTGTTCTTGCGGCTGCGCGCGTACCACAGGGCAAGCTCAGCGTCCATGTCGAAGACGCCGACCGGCAGCGTGTATAGCTCGAAGTCGCTGTCGGTCTCGTTGCCGGGGATGCCGTCGGTGCAGGCTGCGCCGGTGCAGCGGATGTCCTGGATCGGGCAGTCCACCGCGATGGTCACGCCCTTGACAGCATCAATGATCTGCTCAAAGCCCTCGAAGTCCACCATCGCGTAGTAGTGTGTCTCGATGCCGAAGTTGTAGAGGATCGTCTGGCGCATCATGCCCCAACTGCCGTCCGTCCAGCCGATGGCCTCGCCATAGCCCCAGGCCAGGTTGAGGCGCGCCATGCCCCAGTTGGGGATGTAGACGAACAGATCGCGCGGCAGGGAGATCATGGAGACGGTGTTCGTGTCGCGGTTGATGGAGACGATGATCATCGTGTCGGTGTGGAACGGGCTGCCTGGCTGCAAGGTGCCGTCATGACCGAGCAGCAGCACGTTGAGCAGCTCGTAGGGCGTGTTGGTCTCGTCGAGCGCGCGCAGGCGCGGCATGGCCGTCGGGATGGCGGTGGGCTGCTCGCGGCTGGGTTGGTAGTCCGGCGGGTAGTAGAGCGTCGGCGTTGGCAGAAAGACCGGCTCAGTGGGGGCCGGAGAGGGCGTGCTGGTCGGCAGCGGCGTCTCGGTTGGCGGCAGGGTGGGGCGCGGCGTATTGGTCGGCAGCGCCGTTGCGCGCGGCGTGTTGGTCGGCGGGGGCGTGGGTCCCTGAAAGGCCAGCGCCCCGTCAGCTGCCGCCAGCAAGGACGGCGCGACGAGCACCATAGCCAGGGCCAGCGGCCCCGCGATCAGCGCCAGTGGACGTAGTCGAGACAGCATTGGCTTTTCTCCGCATAGCCTGTAGATCAGCACGGGGGCACAGCAGCCCTTAGCCTCACCCCCGGCCTCGCTGCGCTCGGCTTGCCCCCTCTCCACGTCGTGGAGAGGGGGCGGCGAGGCCCACGTCAGTGGGCCGAGCGGGGGTGAGGCTCATGGCCGGCGTCAAGCGAGTCGCTGGCAACCTTTGCCCGCGTGCCTGGCAAGTGTAGCGCGTGGTGAGCAGTTCGCAAAGGTGCGGCGGGCAGGCGTGGGGGAAAAGCCGGGCGGGGCGGGCGCTGCGATTGACCTCACCCCTGGCCTCGCTGCGCTCGGCTTGCCCCCTCTCCACGTCGTGGAGAGGGGGCGGCGAGGCCCGCGTCAGTGGGCCGAGCGGGGGTGAGGCTCATGGCCGGCGTCAAGCGAGTCGCTGCCAACCTTCGCCCGCGTACCGGGCAAGTGTAGCGCGCGGTGAGCGGTTCGCAAAGGTGCGGCGGGCGGGCGTGGGGGAAAAGCCGGGCGGGGCGGGCGTCAGAACAGGCGGGCCTGCACGGGACGCCCTTCGTGGGCGAGCAGCCATTCTTTGCGCCACAGCCCGCCCCTGTAGCCGATGAGCGCCCCATCCCCGCCGATGACGCGGTGGCAGGGGACGATGATGGGCACCGGGTTCTGCCCGTTGGCCGCGCCGACGGCGCGCACCGCCTTCGGGTCGCCCAGGGCCAGGGCGATGTCCAGGTAAGTGCGCGTCTCGCCGAAGGGAATATACAGCAGCAGCTCCCACACCCGCCGCTGGAACTCCGTGCCGCGCAGGTCGAGCGGCACCTCGAACGAGCGGCGGAGGCCCTGGAAATACTCGGCAAGCTGCTGCACGCACGAGACCACCGGCGCGGGCAGGTCAGGCGTGGCAGGCGCGAGAGGCGGCTCATCCAAGAAGTTGATGGCGCGAATCCCGGCATCTCTCCCCGCTATCTCCAGCCAGCCGAGCGGCGACTGGCTGTAAGCCAGCACAAGCTCGCTCACGGCTAGCCTTCGAAGCGCACGCGCACCGTGCATTGCGGCAGGTAGTTGCCGGTGATGTCCACGACAGTCAGGCGCAGCCAGTAGTCGCCGGGCGCAAAGGCCGAAGCATTGACCGTGCCAAGCTGCCCGCTGTACACCTGCGCCGGGTAGACCTGTAGCGTGGCGAAATCGGCGTCCGCTGTGCCGCTGCCAGAGACCTGCAAGCGATAGAACTGGAAGTTGGGGTGCGTCGCCGTGCCATAGACGGCGAACGCGCCGCGCAACACCGTGCCCGCCAGCGGCTGGCTGATTGTCGCCGCCGGGTTGTCACAGTTGAAGCTGGAATAGTCGCCGGGCACCCGCGTTGGTGCGACCACGCCGGGCGTGGACGGAGCGGGCGGCGTGACGTTGCTGCCGGGCGGGACAAAGAGAAGCTGTCCGGCGGTGATGTTGTTCGGGTCTTCGATGCAGTTGGCTCCGGCTAGCTCGGCGACCGTCAGCCCAAAGCGCCGCGAGAGATAGGACAGCGTGTCGCCGTGCTGGACAACGTAAGCGATCCACTCGTCGGGAATGGTGCAGCCGGTGACCGCCGGCGTGCTGGTGTGCTCTCCGCCGAAGGGCGTGATGCTGGGCGTCAGCGACGGGTAGGGCGTGAAAGTGAGCGTCGGCGGCGGGGTGAAGGTCAGCGTTGGCGTGGGTGTGCGCGACGGCGTGAAGGTCGCCGACGGGGTCAGCGTGGCCGTCGGCGAAGGTGTGATGGTCGGCGAGGGTGTGACCGTAGGAACCGGCGTATGGGTCGCAGTGGGCGACGGTGTGTCCGTTGGGATTGGCGTATCAGTGGCGGTTGGCGGCGGCGTGTCCGTCGGGACGGGCGTATCAGTGGCCGTTGGTGGCGGCGTGTCCGTCGGGACGGGCGTATCAGTGGCTGCTGGGAGTGGCGTGTCCGTCGGGACGGGCGTATCAGTGGCGGTTGGCGGCGGCGTGTCCGTCGGGACGGGCGTATCAGTGGCTGCTGGGAGCGGCGTGTCCGTCGGGACGGGCGTATCAGTGGCTGCTGGGAGTGGCGTGTCCGTCGGGACGGGCGTATCAGTGGCTGCTGGGAGTGGCGTGTCCGTCGGGACGGGCGTATCAGTGGCTGCTGGGAGTGGCGTGTCCGTCGGGACGGGCGTATCAGTGGCTGCTGGGAGTGGCGTGTCCGTCGGGACGGGCGTATCAGTGGCTGCTGGGAGTGGCGTGTCCGTCGGGACGGGCGTATCAGTGGCTGCTGGGAGTGGCGTGTCCGTCGGGACGGGCGTATCAGTGGCTGCTGGGAGTGGCGTGTCCGTCGAGACGGGTGTCTCGGTTGCCGTTGGTGACGGCGTGTCCGTGACTACGACGATGACGACCTGCGGAATCGCGGAAGGCTCCGGAGTGTCGGTCGGAGTGGGTGGCTCCGGCGTTGGCAAAGGTGTGTCCGACGGCGGCGGCGTATCTGTGACCACGATGAAGATGACTTCCGGCGTCGCGGAAGGCTCCGGTGTATCGGTTAGCGTGGGCGGCTCCGGCGTCGGTAACGGTGTGTCTGGGGGCGGCGTATCCGTGACTACGATGATGATGACCTGCGGCGTCGCGGAAAGCCCCGGTGTGGGAGTCGGAGCGGGCGGCTCCGGCGTGTCCGACGGCGGCGCGGTCGGCGTCGGGCTGCTGGTGATGGTCGGCGTATCGCTGGGCAGGAACTGGGCAATGGCGGTGCTCGTCGTCTGCTCGTCGCTCTCGTTGTCTATTGTGCGGCTCAGCGACAGGATGATGCCGAAGGTCAGGGCCAGGGCCAGCGTGCCGATGACGGCGATGGCGACGATAAGCTCGTTGTTGCGGTCGCGGCGGCGATCCATCGCGGCTAACCCTCCTCGGCAGGGGAATACTGCGCGGTCAGGGGCAGGGCAAAGCTGAACGTGCTCCCTTTGCCGTGCTCGCTTTCGAGCCAGATGGTGCCGCCGTGCGCCTCAACAAGCGCCTTGGCGATGGACAGGCCCACGCCGGTGTCACCGATGCCCTCAATCAGCGGATTGTCGGCGCGGTAGAGCCGCCCGAAGACGCGGCGCTGCTCCTCCGGCGGAACGCCGCCGCCCTGGTCGGTGATGGCGACCATGATGCAGTCTGCTGGCTCTGGGATCAGCCCCGTGTCGTCGGCGACCGGTGGCGAGTAGTGGGCCAGGAAGCGGGCGGTGATGGACACTTCGCCGTTGGCGGGCGAGGCCAGGTAAGCGTTGGAGAGAAGCTGCATCATCACCTGGTGCATGGCGTCGCGGTCGGCGTGAAGTGGGGGCAAGGTATCGCTGAGCCGCATGTGCAGGGTGATGCCCTTCTCGCGGAAGCGCGTCCCGGCGGCGGTGATGGCGTCCTCGATCACTTCGAGCATGTCAATGGTCACCGGCTCCAGGCGCAGTTCTTCGGAGTCCAGGCGGGTGACGCTGATCAGGTCGTTGACCAGGTGAGTCAGCCGGTCTACGTTGGCCTGCACGCGCTGCAAGAACTGGCGTTGCAGCGCGCCGAGGATGCCCACCGATTCGCTGAGCAGTAGCTCGGTGTAGCCCATGATTGAGCTCATGGGCGTGCGTAGCTCCTGGGCGATGGACATGACGACCTCGGCGTTGGCCGGGGCGATGGGCTGCGTGTGCCCGCTGACGGCGGCGCTGGGGCGCGTGGACTGCTGGTGGGCCAGCGCGCTGAGGTCTTCCTTGACCTGGAGAAGCTGGTGCTCCAGGGTCTGGCGCTCGCCGGTTAGCTCGTCAATCATCGCTTTCAGGGTGCCCACGCCGTCTGTGCCAAGCTGTCCGAGTAGCTCGCGGTCGCCTTCGGCGCGGGCGAGCAATTGGTCGCGCTCGGTGCGCAGGGCGGTATTTTCGGCCAGTAGGCGGTCGCGCTCGCCTTCGATGGCAGCGCGAGCCTCGTTAAGCTGGCGGTGCCGGGAGCTGGCCTGGTTTAGCTCGAACATCACGTCTTCTAGCTCGCCCTGGACGACGGTCGCCTCCGCGATCAGGCGCGTGCGCTGGTCGTACCAGTGATCGCGTGCCTTGAGCAGATCGTCGCGTTCCAGGCGCATCTGGTCGCGCTGCTTGACCAGAGCCTCGCGGTCAGTCGCCAGGCGGCGCAAGTCGGCTTCCAGGGCGGCAAGCTGGGCTTCGCGCTCGGCTTCGCGCTCCAGCTTGTCTTCCAGCTTCTTGCGCTCGGCGAGCAGCAGATCGCGCTCCTTGGCGATCTTCTCGGCGCGGGTCTTGTAGTAGTTGCGCTCGTCAGTAAGCTGGCCGAGCGCCTTGGCGACAGCCAGCGGGCCGCCCTCAATGCCCAGGGACTGCAACTGCGCCTGCACGTCGTCCAGCGCGCGCTGCATCTCGTCACGCTCGCCAGCCAGCCGCGCCTTGTCGTCGCTTAGCTCGGTGAGCATTTCGCGCAGCGCCAGCGGCACGGCGGCATCTTTGGCGTCGCGGATGTCCTGAAGCTGGCGCTCCAGCTTGGCCCGCTGCACCTGCAATTCGTCGCGCTCGCGCTTGAGTGTCTCGATCATGGTCGCGTATACGTCGGCGTCGCCCGCGCCCGTCGCGCTGACCAGCGTCGCCTGCGCTTCCTGAAGCGCCCTGGCAAGCTGCTCGCGCTCGGCGGCTAGCTCCATGCGCTCGTGCGACAGGGCTTCGATGCGCTGGGTGATGGACATCGCTTCGTCGCCGTCTTCGAGCAGTTGGGCGACGCGGCTGCGCTCGTAGTCAAGCTCGACTTGCAGATCGCGCACCATGCGGTTTAGCTCGCCGATCTGCTCCTGAGCCAGTTCCAGGCTGGCCTGCATTTCCTGGCGCACGGCGAGGACGCTCTGCTGGTCGAGCGCATCGGTCGCGGTGTCCTCGACGATGGCCTTGATCGCCTCGCCTTCTGCGTCGTGGCGGATGCGCAGAGCGGCGCGGCTCAGCGTCAGCAGCCGGGCGGCGACGGGAGCCAGCCCTTCGAGCAGGATGGTCTCGCTCTCGGTTAGCTCGCGGTTGGTGTAGGGCAAGCCGATCAGCGCGACGCCGACGACCTTGCCGGCACGCAACAGCGGTTGGATGTAGGCCGGCCCCAACTGGCTGATGTCCAGGCGCGTGTAGAGATCAACCAGCTCGTCCACGTTATGGTCGGGCAACAGCGCCCGCTGCATCCGCTCGGTGATGGCCTCGCGCAGAGTCGGCTGCTCGTCGAGGTTGAGGGCCAGGCCGGGGATCAGGCGCTGCTGCACGTGATCGTAGGCGGCCAGCACGTCGGCCCAGTGCTCCTCGTCGTGAGTGACCAGCACGGCCACATCCGCCTTGAGCACGCTGGCCATGGCGGTGGCGATCTGGCGTGGGATGCAGTCGGGGTCCTCGTTCTCCAGCATCAGGCCGATGGCCTTGAGCAGGGTCATGGATTCGGAGGCGTCGGCGGGGCGCACCCGGCCCACCGGCTGCACCCGGACTTGATCGGGGAAGGCGACCGCTGGCTGCGGGCGCGAAATGGCCTCGGCGTACTCCGACACCTCGTCAATGGCGGTGGTCAGCCGGTCGAGCACCAGCCGGTAGACGACAATGGTCACGACGGGCATGGCCGTCAGGAAGGCCAGGCGCAGCGCGCCCGACGTGTGCCCGGTTAGCTCGTCGCTGCTGATGCGGGCGATGGTGTAGCTGTAGCCGATCAGCAGCACGGCGAAGAAGATCAGCTTGAGCGGGATGTCCGCTGTCTGGTTGTAGCGGGTGAGCAGCAGACCGGTCAGGATGAGGATGACCAGCCCTGGCACGAACGTCCAGGCGAAGCCCAGCGGGTGCTGGTTGAAGTCGTGGCTGGCGGCCAGGTCGTGCCACTGCACCGCCGTGACCGCGTAGGCGGCGACCAGCGCAACAGTGAGCACCCCAACGGCGCGCCACAGCCAGCGCTCGCGCTTGTCGCTATCGGCGGCGAGCAAGGCCGCGCCAGCCAGCAAGACAACCTCGGCGTTGACGGCGCGCTCCAGCGGGGGCAGCACGGCCTGGTCGGGTGTATCGGTCACCAGCGAATACAGGCCGCCGACGCCCATCGCGATCCAGGCCAGCATCACCGCGCCAAGGAGCACCGCGTAGCGCCCAGCGGCGCGCTCTCTCGCGCCCCGCAAGCGCTGGCCGAGCGCCATGAGCATGGTTGCCTGGCTGATGGCGATGACCGCCAGGAAGTAGATCAGTTCACCGGTTGGCTCAACGAACAGGTTGAGGAATTCAGGCGCAGAGTCCATACCGTATCCCCTGCAAGCAGCGATCAGCCTTCAGCCATCAGCAATCGGGTAGGGCGCTGACTGGCCGCGTCAGGCCCAGTATAGCACACCCGCCCGCGTGCGGAGTGCGCGCGGCGGGGCGCACGGTGTGCATTATACTGCATCGTGGCGCGCTGCGCTTCGCGTGGGTGCGGGCAAAACCTGTCAGGCGGCAGGGATGCCGGCTCTGCTGTGCCTTATAAGATTTGACACTCAAGAAGGGTAATACGCGCAAACGTCTTGTAGGGGTGGGTTCGCAAACCCGTCCCTACAAGCGGCTACTGATCATGATCGTCAAGGCGCATTAGAGCGTGTGGCCGTATGCCCCCGCGTCACCTCGCCCCCGCTCGGTCTGCCCTTCTTGGCGTTTCGGCCCCGGCGCGCTACACTTACCCCGTCCGCAAGCAAGCCAACAGGTGCGGGATGTGGGGGGCCACTTTGCGCTGCAAGGACGGCGCGGCTGGCCTCTTTGTTTTCCCGGCCTGGAGCGAGCCGGGGCGAAAGGACGATCATTGGGCCGCGATCAAGCCGATCGGGTAGGGCGCTGGCAGCGGCGTGTTGCCGGGCTGCTGCGCCGCCATCCCTGGGCGGGCACGGCACTGCAACGTACCGTCCGCCTGGCGCAGCCGCGCTTCACCTGCGGCGTGGTCGGGGTACTGCCTGACGCTGGGCGGACGCGCGTGCTCCTGGTCGAGCACGTCTACCACGCGCGGACGCCCTGGGGCCTGCCCGGCGGCTGGATGGCCCGCGACGAAGACCCTGCGCGCACCGCCGAGCGCGAATTCGCCGAGGAGACGGGGCTGCGCGTGCGCGCAGTGCGCCCGCTGCTCATTGTGCTGGGGAAGAAGTGGCGTCGGCACCTGGACGTGGTCTTCTTGCTGGAACAAGACGGGGCCGACCAGGCGATCCGGCTGTGTGACGAGCTGCTCAGCTATCGCTGGGCGGGCCTGGACGATCTGCCGCCTGTTGTGGCGTTGCACCGGCAGGCGATTGCCCTGGCGCTCGACCCGGCGGCTGGGCAGGGCATGACGCAGGAGTGATGCGGGAGAGACAGCATGGATTACGGACAGCTAGGCGAGCGACAACGCGGCTTCCAGCTCCCTGTGCTGGCGATTGTATCGGCGCTGCTGCTGCTGGTGACGATTGTGCTGGCGATGCTGGAGCTGGTCGCCTACAGCGACACGCGCGACTCGCTGCCGACTGATCTCACGGTGGCCGGGATCCCAGTGGGCGGGCTGAGCGAGGCCGATGCGCGGGCGCGCTGGGAGTCCGTCTACCTCAAGCAGCCGATCCAGCTTAGCTACGAAGGTAGTCCCATAGTTCTCTATCCAGAGGAGATCGGCTTTCGCGTCGCCAGCGACGTGATGCTGGCCGATGCGCGCGCCCAGAGCGCGCAGGCGCAGAGCTTCTGGGCCGGGTTCTGGAACTACCTGGAGCGGCGGCCTGTGGCGGCGGTCAGCGTGGGGCTGATCGCAGAGTACCCGGAAGGGGCGCTGCGCGAATACCTGGAAGGGATCGCTGACCGTTACGACGCGCGGCCCGGCGGGGCGGAGTACAACCTGGACACGCTGACCTTCAGCGCCGGGCGGTCTGGCAAGCGGCTGGACATTGATGCGGCCATCCCGCTCATTCACCGCGCCCTGCTCGCGCCGGAGGCGGCCAACCGCCGCGTTGTGCTGCCCACTGAAGACTTGCACGCCGGAGATCGCGACATCTCCTCGCTGCGCCGGGCGATCATTGACCTGATGACGCACATGGGCTTCGCCTATAACGGCACGCAGACAATGGCCTCGGTCTACGTCATGGACCTGGCGAGCGGCGAAGACGTGGAGATTCTGGCGGACGTGCCCCACAGCGCGCGCAGTGTCATCAAGATTCCGATCATGATCAACCTTTTCCGCGAGAAGCTGCTGGTCAGCCAGGAAGAGGCGTACCTGCTGGCCGAGTCCATCCTGTGCAGCAACAACTCGGCCTCCAACTACCTGATGCAGTTGGCCGGGCAGGGGGACTCCTGGCAGCCACAGTTGCGCGATGGGCTGAAGCAGGTATCGTGCACGGCGCAGGAGGCTGGCGCGGTGCACACCTACATCAGCGCGCCGCTGTACGTCGCCGACCGCGCTTACCAGTTCGAGGCGGCGGTCTGCCGGCCCACCGTCCCGGCTAACACCGCCTACAACACAAACCCCGATCCCTACGCGCAGACAACGGCCCAGGATACCGGCTTCTTGCTGACGCAAATCTACGACTGCGCCCGCCACAATAGCGGCCTGCGCGCCATCTATCCGGACGACATTCTCCAGACTGAGTGCGAGCAGATGCTACAACTGCTCAGCGGCAACCGCATTGACCGGCTGCTGGAACTGGGCCTGCCGCCCGGCACGCCCATCGCCCACAAGAATGGCTGGGGCATCGAGACGAGCGCGGACGGGGGGATCGTCTTCTCGCCGGGTGGTGACTACGTGATCGTGGTCTTCACCTGGGAGGAAGACCTCGACGGCAACAACCTGCCTACGCTGCTCAGTTGGGAGGTGATCGAGGAGATCAGCCGCCTGACCTACAACTACTTCAACCCGAACGCGCCGCTGCTCACCCGCCGCGAGCCGCTCAACCCGTATGGGGCGATTGACTGTGTCTCGTTCATGTCCACTGAGGATGTGAATCTCACCAACATCAACGAAAACCGGCTGGACGAGAACGGGCTTCCACTGCCGACGGCCTGCTATGGCGGGGCGGGGCACTGCAAGCCGTTCGACAACTGGGGGCGCGGGCAGTAGACAGCGTGTCCCTCACTCAGCGTGGCTGCGCGCGCATTCTCGCTGCCACATGCCGGAGCGGAGGTGTCCTATGCGCCAACTGTTTCGCTTGTGCTTGCTCATTGCCGTGCTGAGCCTGGCCAGCCCCACACCGCAGCGAACGGCGGCGCAGTCCGGGCGTGCCTACGAGCTGGTCGAGGCGCTCAACCGCTACCGGGCGGCTCTTGGTCTTCCCGCGCTGGAAATTCACCCGTCGCTGATGGCTGCGGCGCAGGGTCACGCCGAGTGGATGGCGCGCACCTACACCTATTCGCACACGGGCGAAGGGGGGACGAGTCCGGGAGATCGCGCGGCGGCGGCGGGCTTCCCAGGGGGCCAGGTCTACGAGAACGTGGAAGGTGGCACGGCCCTGACGCCGGAAGAGGCGATAGGCTGGTGGGATCGCGACTGGGTGCACCAGAACACTATGCGCCTGCCGAGCCATACCCATGTGGGAGCAGGCTACGCCGAGAATGATCAGCAGCAGCTTTACGTGCTGATGGTGGGCAAGGTGGGGGGAGCCATTGCGCGCCCCGCTGCTGCGGCGGCCCGGACTGCGCCGGAGCCGACTGATACGCAGGGGTCAATCGCGATTCCGGTGGTGCGCAGCGCCCCGCGCGAGGATGGCAGCGTGTGGCACGTCGTCCAGATGGGCCAGACAACCTGGGACATCGCGGTGGTGTACGGCGTCAGTCTGGATGATCTGCTGGCGCTCAATGGGCTGGCGCGCGGCACGCCAGTCCACCCCGGCGACGAGCTGCTGGTGCGGCTGGGTGAAGGCCAGGTGCCGCCCCCCACGCAAACTCCCCAACTGGTGCACGTGGTGCAGCAGGGCGAGACACTGTGGACGGTCGCCGCGCTGCACGGCCTGACGCTGGACGACCTGCTGGCGCTCAATGGGCTAGCGCGCGGGCATATCGTGCATCCGGGAGACGAATTGCTCATTCGCGCGCCCGATCCGACAGCCACGCCGACTCCCTCACCGCCGCCGGTCACGGCCACGCCCTCGCCGTCTTCCACTGCTACACCGCTGAGCACGCGCACACCCCCTTCGCCCACGCTTACGCCAACAGTCACCGCAACTGTCACCGTGACGACCGCACCGCCGCCCAGCGAGACTCCCCCTGCAACCGCGCCCCCGACTCAGTCGTCCGCGCCACAGACAGGCAGCCGGAGACTATCCGCTGTAGAAGCAACGGCCCTGATCATCGCGCTGGGCTTCATCGGGGGGATCGTGCTGGGGCTGGTGGTGGCCAGTCTGTGGTTCAGGCAGCGCATGGACTAATGCAGGGACGGTGCGCACATTCCCAGGTGTGACGACCCAGAGTCACGCGGGCGAGGGTGGGTGCCGTCGCGCGCCCCGCTCCGCTGGCAGGCGCTTGAGCACGACGAAGGTCATGTCGTCGAACTGCGGCGCGCCCTCCACGAAGCGGTCGAGCGCGTGCACGGTTCCCTGCACGATGTCGTGCGCCGAGCCTTTGCGCAGGCTGGTGACGGTTGACTGCAGGCCGACGACGCCGAACTCGGTCTTGTCAGCGCGCAGGGCGTCGGTCACGCCGTCGGTGTAGGCGAGCAGCAGGTCGCCGGGCTGGAGCGTGACCTCGTCTTCGTGCAGCACAATGTCGGACACGACTCCCAGCGCCAGCCCGCGCACGCTGAGCAGCTCTGCGCTGCCGTCGGCGTGAACCAGCAGCGGCGGGTTGTGCCCCCCGCTGCAATACTGTACGGTCCCCGTCTGCGCGTCCCATAGGCCGTACCAGATGGTTACGAACAGGTCAGAGTGCGAGTCATGGAGCAGCAGTTGGTTGACGCGGCGCAGCGTCTCCAGGGGCGTGTGCCGGTTCAGGCCGACCGCGCGCAGCAGCGTGCGCGAGAGCACCATGAACAACGCCGCCGGAACGCCCTTGTCAGCTACGTCGGCGATGACGACGCCCCAGCGATGCTCATCTACCCGGAAGAAGTCGTAGAAATCGCCGCCGACCTGCCGCGCCGCGCGGTAGTGGGCGGCAACTTCCCAGCCAGGCTCTTGCGGTAGCTCATCCGGCAGGAAGCTGGTCTGGATGGCGCGCGCCACTTCTAGCTCACGCTCCATCCGCTGGACGGCGGAGGCTTCGGCCTGCAGGCGGGCGTTCTCCAGCGTGAGCGCCGTCTGGTGGGCGATGCCGTTGAGGATGTTGAGCCGCCGCTGATCCATCGCGCCGTCCAGGGCAGGGTGATCCACGAGCATGGCCCCAACCAGATGCCCGCGCGCGACCAGCGGCAGGCCGACCAGCGCCGGAGTGTCGAACAGCTTCTGCAAGGCCGAGGGCAGCGGCACGTCCGTCCCCACGCCGCAGGCGACCGGCTCCGACCCTTCGATCAGCCGCCGGAGGAACTTCCCGTCGTGATCGGTGCAGACCAGCTCGGCGAACTGGGTCTTGTTGTCCGGTGTCAGGCCCCATGATGGGCCACCGGCAAAGCGCCCGGCCTCGCTGTCCCACTTCAAGATGCCACAGCGCTCGACGCCGACGAGCAGCGGCGTCAGGCGGACGAGGGTTTCGAGGCTCTGGTCGGCGTCAATCTGCGTGTTGACAGCTTCGGCAACCTGGAGCAGGGCGGTCGTCACCCAGGCTTCTTCTTGCTGGGCGGTCACAAGCTGGGCGCTCTCGATGGCCAGCGCGGCCTGGTTGGCAATGCCGCTGACTAGCTCGATCTTGCGGTCGGTCATCGGCTCGCTGCCGTCGCGCGTGCCGATCAGCAGCAGGCCGGTGATCTCGCCCTTGGCAAAGAGCGGCAGCATCACACCCTGACCGATGCCGAACTCGGCGGGCAGGTCGCCGGGGCGTGGTGTGTCGCTGTCAAGGAGCAAAGGCTGCCCGTCTTGCAGGAGGCTGGCCAGTGGCGGCCAGGCGTGCGCGGCGAGCCGGTAATCGAGCAGCGCACCGCTGATCTCCGGGTCGGCGCCTGCGATCTCGACAACGCGGAAGGAGCCTGGCTCCTCGGCGAGCAGGACGGCGCTCCATTCGACGCCGACCAGCAGCGGGGTGATGCGCGCGACTGTGCGCAGCACTTCGTCCAGGCCGGTGGCGCGGGCGGTCGCCTCGGCGACCTGGAGCAGCGCCGTGCTGATCCACGCTTCTTCGCGCTGGGCCATGTACAGCCGGGCGTTGGTGATGGCGACAGCGGCCTGGTTGGCGAAGGTGGTGATGATCTCGTGGTCTTCGGGCGTGAAGCGATCCATCTCCACACGCTCGACGGCCAGAAAGCCGATTGGAGCGCCAGCAATGGCAAGCTGCACGACGATCTCATCGTGGCTGGACGCAGCGGAGCCGTCCAGGTCCGGCGGGCGCAGCAGGGCGATCAGGCGCTCGTCGCTGATTTCGCCGACGGGGATGCTCTGCTCGTAGAGGGCGACGTGTGGCTCGCCGCCATTGACGCGCGCCGTCTCGATCTGGTAACACTCCTCGTCGTCGTCGAGCAGCGCAATCAGGCCGCTGCTATAGGGCACGACGCGCTCCAGCCCGATCATGATGCCGTTCAGCACGCTGGTGAGGTCGAGCGACGAGCCGAGCACCGTGCTTAGCTCGCGCAGCGTCTCGGAGAGCATCCGCCGCCGCGACTCGTTGGCGAAGAGCGTTGCGTTGCGCAGGGCGATGGCGATGGTGTCGGCCAGCGCCTGGACGAGCGCCAGATCGTCCAGCGTGAAGGCGTCCGGCTCGACGCTCTGTATGTCGAACACGCCGAGCACGGTCGGGCCGATGCGCAGCGGGACGACAAGCTCGCTCATCGTGTCCTCGACGCCCTGCCCGGCCTGGTAATCCTGGTGCTCGCGCACGTCGCCGATGAGCACCGACTCGCCGGTGCGCGCGACGCGCGGGATGAGGCCTGCATCGTCCAGGCTGTAGGACAGACGCTCCAGCGCCCAGCGCCCGCTGTGCACGCCGCTGCCACTGCGGAAGGCAACGCGCTCGCCAACGCGCAGAAAGAGGTGTACACGCTCATAGCCCAGGTACTCGGTGACCAGGTCAATCACCTCGTCGAGCAGGTCGTCAATATCCAGGATGGACACCAGCGCGCGCGCCACCTCGGTCATGGCTTTGATGCGCTCGGACTGACGGCGCTCGGCGTCGAAGGTCTGTGCTTCTTGCAGGGCCAGGGCAAGCTGGCCGGCCAGCGTTTCGAGCATGAACACGTCGTCGCCGTCGAAGGCGTCCAGGCGGTTGCTCTGCACGTCGAGCACGCCCATCACCCGCTCGCCGACCACCAGGGGCACGGCGATCTCCGAGAGCGTGGCGTCCAGGGTGGCCGTCGCTAGGTAGCGCCCGTCCTCGCTGACATTCGGCGACAGTGCCGCGCGGCGATTCGTGGCGGCCCAGCCGACCAGCCCGTCCCAGCAGGAAACGCGCAGATCAGTGGTAGCGAATTCCTCGTGACTGCTGGACTTGAGGCGGAGACTCTGGGCTGCCTCGTCCACAATGAAGATGTTCACCGCGTAGTAGCCAAACGCGTCGTGAATCAGCGTCACGATCTGGCGGAACAGGTCGGGCAGGGGCTGGGTGGCAGTGACCTGGCGCGACACGTCGCTGATCAGCCGGAGCTGGCGCGCGCGTTCCTGGGCGGCTTCGAACGTCTGCGCGTTGCGGATGGCCGCCGACGCCTGATTCGCCAGCAGGGTCAGCAGGCGCATGTCCTCGTCGCTGAAGACGTCTGGACGGTGACTCTGCACGGCGATGACGCCGAGCGTCGCGCCGCCCGACAGCAGCGGGGCGAAGATGGCCGAGCGGGCGGGGTTGGGCGCGTGGTGAGCCGGGCGAGCGGGCAGGCTGTCCCATTCGCGCTGGAAGTCGTGGACGAGCAGCCCCGTTCCCGTGCGGCGCACCCAGCCGATGATGCCCTCGTCGGCTTTGCCTTCGAAGCGTTGGGCGGGCAGGCGCTCTGCGTCGCGCAGCCAGACCTTGATCACATAGTCGCTGCCCTCGAAGATGCCGATCTGGAAGTTGCTGGTGTCCACGATGCGCGTGGCCTGCTGGTAGACGACCTCGCACAGCGCGTCTACCTTAAGCTGCACGCTGAGGATGGCGTTGCCGACGCCGGCCAGAATGTCAAGCTCCGCGCTGGGGCGCTCGTTGGCGGCCAGGCTGATCCCGCGCTGGCGCCCCCGCCAGTAACCGGCGATGAGGCCCAGTGCAACGCCGCCTACGGCGAGCGTCGCGCCTGCGACCATGACTGCGATCAGCGTACTATCCACCGCAACATCACTTTCGGGGAATCAAACAATCGCTCCAAATGAGCGGGTCAGGGCGTGGCAGGCCGTGCGGCCAGCGCGGTATCGAGGTCGGGGAAGACCTGAAACAGCATATCAAAGCCCACCATCTCGAAAATCTCAACAATGCGTGGCTGTAAGCCGCTCAGAACCACATCACCGCCCTTTTCGCGGGCGCGCCGCCAGGCCGCGATGAGCACCTTCAGGCCGCTGCTGGCAATGTACTCGACGGCGGCCATGTCCACGTACAGCCAGGTTTTGCCGCTGGCAAGCTGCGCTTCGAGCGCGTGTTCCAGGTAGATGCTGGCGCTGCTGTCCAGGCGACCGGCAGGGCTGATCACCACGGCCACTGCATCTAGCGCGCGGGCCGGGAAATAGGCATCTTCGGCCCTGCCCGGCGGCGCGGAGCGGCGTGCAGCAGTGATACGCTTGACCAGAGTGAGCAGGTTGCGGTTGTTGGCGCGCTCGTAGGTGACATCATCCATCAGCTTGCGGATGAAGTAGATGCCCCACCCGCCCGGCTCGCGGCTGTCCAGCGGCTCGGACGGGTCGGGCGCTTCGTGCAGCAGGGGGTTGAAGGCGGGGCTGGCGTCGGCAATGGTCACGATGAAGCGATCCTGCCCTGTCTGGCAGGTGATCTCGATCTCGCTGCCATCGTCGTTGTACGCGAAGCCATGCTCAATGATGTTAGTCAGCGCCTCGTCAACGGCCATCTGGCAGTGGTAGACGGTGCGCTCGTCCAGGCCGGCCTGCTCCGCAGCCTCAACGACGAAGTCACAGGCCTGGCGGACTTCTTCCAAGCGCGACGGGATGGCGAGGCGGCTCACTTCAGACATGGGTATCCTCAAGGAGGCTGTGGCCGGCGGCGCACGGTCAGCCGCTAAAAGCTACCGACAGCCTCAACCTGGGTCGGGTAGATTTCGAAAATGGAGTCAAGACCGGCCAACTCGAGCACCTCCCGGACGCGCTCGGAGGGATTGGCGATGCGCAGATCGCCGCCGGTGCGCTTGACGCGCTTGAGCACACGCACCATCTCGCGCAGGCCGGCGCTGCTCATGTACTCCACGCCGCCAAGGTCGAGCACGAGGTTAGTCTTACCGTCGTCAACGGACGTGTCCATTGCGCTGCCCAATTCGGCTGCGTTCGTGCTGTCAACGCGCCCGATCACCTCAAAAAGCTGGACGCGCTTCATATCCGATGTACTGATCTCCATGGCCATGGTTTGCAGGCTCCTTTCTGCGGGTGTGGGAGCATTATACCACCATTTGTGCGTGCGATAGAACAAAATACGCGGCGAATCCGGGGAATTCCTCCCGTCATGATAACTGGGCAGCCGTTCCCGATACTGTTATAGTAAGGGCCGTGTGTGGCAGGCTGCGTCTGTGCGATGACAGGGCAGGAGGATTCGGATGCCGCGAGTGACATCTATCCAAGAGATTTTTGAGCAGATTGACGAGGGATTCAACCCGGCCAAAGCGGAAGACGTTGACGCCGTGTTCCAGTTCAACCTGACCGGCGACAACGGCGGGCAGTATTGGATCAAGGTAGCCAACCAGCAGGCCGAAGTTCATGAAGGCGCGCACGACGCCCCGACCATGACCATCACGGCGACGGCAGAGAACTACATTGCGGTGGTCAATGGCGACCTGAACGCGATGATGGCTTTCATGCAGGGCAAGGTCAAGGTCAAGGGCGACATGGGCCTGGCCCTGAAGCTGCAAGCCATGTTCGGCATTGGATAGGCTCCCCCAGAGCCAGTCCTGGTACAGCACGCGGGCGCGATCTCCAGCGAGATAGCGCCCGCTTTGCTTGCCGTCCTCTCGCTACTGCGGAATGGGCACGTTGAGGCGCAGCTTTTGCAGCGTGCGCAGCGAGAGCACTGAGCGCAGCGGCACTCCGTACTGATCACGCGCCGCGTCAGTGAGCATATCGTTAGCGCCTGGCGAGGTTGGGCGTAGCGCGCCGTCCACGCCCGCTGGCCCAAGCGCGCGGTTGATGGGCCGCCAGACATTGGTCAGCGGCAGGTTGTAACGCTCCGCCAGACGCACGATCGCGCTGTTGAAGGCGTTGAGCGCCGGGTACACTTCCGGCGGGCCGGGGATGGTCGTCAGCACGGGGATCGCCCCATATTGCTCGATGGTGCGCACGATGCCGTCAAGCGTGCCCTCGAACTGGTCGAGCGGTGTACCGGCCAGAACGTCATTGCGCCCAACGACGATGAAGACGACGGAGGGCCGGTTCACGCGCAGCTCACAGTCGAGCGGAGTCTCGCCGCCGCCGCAGAAGTTGCCGTTGGCGAGGGCGGGATTGAGCAGGTCAGCCGCTCGCCAGCCGGGATCGCTGGCCAGCACGCCGCCTCCCTCAAAGCTGTTGCGCCCGGTCGCCAGCGGGGTGCTGGTGTAGTAGAAGACCAGGTCGCTTAGCTCCGCCGCATCCTTAAGCGTGCCGAAGTCACCGCTTCCGTCGGCGAAGTCGCCCAGGAAGTCCGCCGGGGGCGCATCGCCCACCACGCTGAACACCCCGGAATCCAACCCCTGCGCGCGACCCCGCGCGTACAGATCGCGAACCGTTTGCTGCACTTCCCCGTCCACTTCGGGAACGTTCGGGATGGCGTCAATATCCACGAGGTTAGATGGCGGAGGCTCGGTTGGCGGTGGAACCTCCGTCGGCGGCTCCTGGACTGGGTTGACGGTCACGGTGAAAGCGGCCTGGGCCGTCCGCCACGCCCATCGTCGAGGAGAGGTCACGAGGCTGCTGCCCGGCGCGAGGGCGGTGAGGTTGATGGTGCCCGGCGCGGAGACGAAAGCCGCCGCGATACCGGGATTATCGGGTAGGGCGACGGGGTTGAGCAGCACGTCGCCGTCGAGATCAGAGCGGCCTGGGACGTCGCGCACCTCGCCCACGTTGAGCGTCACGTCGATTGGCTCGATGGCGGGGCTGCGGTTGGGCTGGATGACGGTCACGGTGAAGGTGGTCAGCATGCCACGCCGCCGCCCGTCTGTAGGGAGAGGGTCACCAGGCTGCTGCCCGGCGCCGGCGCGAGGGCGGTGAGGTTGATGGTGCCCGGCGCGGAGACGAAAGCGCCACGACGCCAGGGTTATCGGGCAGGGCGACAGGATTGAGCAGCGCGTCGCCGTCGGGGTCAGAGGCGGCGTAGGACACGTCCTCGCCGGATTGAGCGTCCGCGTCGCCGAAGTCGGCTCTCGATCACGAGGCTGCGGTTGGGCTGGATGACGGTCACGGTGAAGGCAGCCTGTGCTATGCCGCCGCGCCCGTCGTCCAGCGGAAAGTCGCAGGCTGCTGCCCGGCGCGAGGGCGGTGAGGTTGGTGTTGCCCGGCGCGGAGACGAACGCCGCCACGACGCCGGGGTTATCCAGGCAGGGCGACAGGATTGAGCGGCGCGTCGCCGTCGGTCAGGGAGCGACGTAGGACACGTCGCGCACCTCGCCCATGTTGAGCGTCACGTCAGCGGTGGCTCGATGACCGGGTTGCGGTTGGGCTGGATCACGGTCTGGTGAAGGTAGTCCATGCCGCGCCGCCGCGCCATCGTCGAAGCGAGAGGGTCACCAGGCTGCTGCCCGGCGCGAGGGCGGTGGGTTGATGGGTGCCCGGCGCGGAGACGAACGCCGCCACGACGCCGGGGTTATCGGGTAGGGCGACGGGATTGAGCAGCGCGTCGCCGTCGGGGTCAGAGGCGGCGTAGGGCACGTCGCGCACCTCGCCCACGTTGAGCGTCACGTCAACCGTTGGCTCCAGTGACGAAGGCTGCGGTTGGGCTGGATGACGGTCACGGTGAAGGTAGTCCATGCCGCGCCGCCGCGCCCGTCGTCGAGGAGAGGGTCACGAGGCTGCTGCCGGGTGTAGAGCGGTGAGGTTGATGGTGCCTGGCGCGGAGACGAACGCCGCCACGACGCCGAGGTTATCGGGCAGAGCGACCGCGTTGAGCAGCGCGTCGCCGTCGAGGTAGAGGCGGCGTAGGACACGTCGCGCACACCTCGCCCGGATTGAGCGTCACGTCGCCGATTGGCTCGATGGCGGGGCTGCGGTTGGGCTGGATCTGGCGACGGTGAAGGCAGCCTGTGCTGCCGCCGCGCCCGTCGTCAAGCGAGAGGGTCACCAGGCTGCTGCCCGGCGCGAGGGCGGTCGGGTTGATCGTGCTGGCGCGCGGAGACGAAAGCCGCCACGACGCCGGGGTTATCGGGCAAGGCGACGGGGTTGAGCAGCGCGTCGCCGTCGGGATCGGGGCGGCGTAGGACACGTCGCGCACCTCGCCCGGATTGAGCGTCACGTCAGCGATTGGCTCGATGACTGGGCTGCGGTGGGCTGGATGACGGTCACGGTGAAGGTAGTCCACGCCGTCCCGCGCGCCCATCGTCAAGCGAGAGGGTCACGGCTGCTGCCCGGCGCGAAGGCCGGTCCAGGTTGACCGTGCCCGGCGCGGAGATAAAGGCCGCCACAACGCCGGGGTTGTCGGGCAGGGCGACCGGATTGAGCAGCGCGTCGCCGTCGGGGTCAGAGGCGGTGTAGGACACGTCGCGCACCTCGCCCACGTTGAGCATGCGTGGCGATGGGCTCGATGACGGGGTCGCGGTTTGGAATCTCCGTTGGCGTTGGCGTCGGCGGCACGGTAGGCGCGTCCACGTGGGCGTGAGGGTCTCGGTCGGCGTTTCCGTCGGCGTGGAGGTCTCGGTTGGCGTCGTGGGCGTGAGGGTCTCGGTGGGCGTTTCCGTCGGCGTGGAAGTCTCGGTCGGCGTCCACGTCGGCGTGAAAGTTTCTGTTGGCGTTTCCGTCGGCGTGGAGGTCTCGGTTGGCGTCCACGTGGGCGTGAGGGTCTCGGTCGGTGTCCACGTCGGCGTGAGGGTCTCGGTCGGCGTCCACGTGGGCGTGGAAGTTTCAGTTGGTGTCCAGGTAGGCGTGAAAGGTGATCTCGGTGGGCGTTTCCGTCGGCGTGAAGCGGGTTTCGGTTGGTGTCCAGGTCGGCGTGAATGTCTCGGTCGGCGTCCACGTGGGTGGCAGCGTTCCGGTCGCTGTACTGGTCGCTGTGGGTGTGACTGTGAATGTGGCCGTCGCGGTGAAGGTCGCGGTCGGCAGCGGCGTGAAGGAAGCGGTCGGCGTCAGGGTCGGCGGCAGCGTGCCAGTCGGCGTATAGCTCGGCGTGAAAGTCGCTGTCGGCGTGGCGCTGGGCGTGTGGGTCAGGGTTGCCGTTGCCGTGCGCGTGGGCGTGTTCGTCGCGGTGGCCGTCGTCGTGATCGTGGGCGTGCGCGTCGGCGTGGGGGTGTAGGACGGCGTGGGCGTGGGCGTGGGTGGGATGGGACTTATGCCGACCAGATGGCACGCGCCAGAGGAGACAACATAGCGCGCCTCCACCCAGCCGAACGTCCCGGCGATGCGAATCTGCCACCATTGGCTGAACGTGTCGCGCCCGGCCACGCTGAATTCCTGCCCGGCGGTGACGAAGGTCATCGGCGTATAGACTGTCCCTGGGCCGCTGGTGACCGGCAGCCCAGTCAGGGCGATGCGCACTTGGCACGGCTCCGGCGTGAAGCTGGGCGTGGGCGTGCCGGGTGGGAGCGGCGTCGCGCTGGGGATGAACAGCGTCGGCGACGGCGGCAGCGGGGTGATGGTCGGCGGGAGCGTCGGCGGCAGCGTGCCAAAGAGCGGCGTCGGCGTGGGCGGCGGCAGGGCAATGCCGATGCCGCTGCATTCGCCGAGCACGTTCACGTAATAATCGCTCACCCAGCCGATGCGCCCGCGATAGAAGACCTGCCACCAGGGTGCCGGATAAAGCTGCCGCCCGGTGACGGTTAGCTCCTGGCTGATGGTGACTCCGTCAATCACGGGATAGACCAGTCCCGGCCCGCTGCGCACATTCAGCGCGCCAACGGCGACCTGCACGCGGCAGGTGCGATCTATGGGCGTGCTGGTGGGCAGGAAGGGGGTGAGCGCAGTGCCGGGCGTAGTGGTGAGCAGGGCCGACTGCTCGCGCACGACCACCGTCAGCGTGGCCTCCGTCCCGCGCACGTCGCCGCGCCAGGGGACAATGGTCAGTGTCTGCTCGCCGGGGGCGTTGGGCCGCCAGCGCAGCAAAACCTGGAACTCGGCATCGCCCTTGTCCAGGTTAGGCGACGCCTGCGCGGCGACGACCGTCTCGCCCTGGATCAGCTCCACGCGGGTGACGCCGACCGCGTCGCTGGCTA
Source organism: Aggregatilineaceae bacterium (assembly GCA_040767545.1). Classification (GTDB taxonomy): domain Bacteria; phylum Chloroflexota; class Anaerolineae; order Aggregatilineales; family Aggregatilineaceae; genus UBA2029. Next base: position 43,508 of record JAXGOK010000005.1, read on the forward strand.
CGGCGTAGATCAGCACGTCGGTGCCCAGCAGGACGTGCGCCCCGCTGTCCGGGGCCTGGATGATCACGGTGGGGATGCCCGCTTCGCTGATGGGCGTACCGCTGGTGGCGGTAGCTTTCTTCTCCTCGCCTTTCCCGCTCGACAGATTGCAGGCGGACGCGATCAGACCGAGCAGCACGAGCAGGAGCAGGGCGATCCAGGGGGTGAGACGCGCGCGGTAGCCCAGGGTCATCATCGCCTCCATCGCAAACAGTAATCAGCCGTCAGCTAGCAGCCAAAGGCAAATTCATTCCGTCATGGCACCGCGCACCGCATGGTCTGCGTCTGCGGCAAAACCGCAAGCCAGGCAGACCTCCCGCCATGCGAAGGCGGCAAGCTGCCAGGATGCGGGCGCGGCACGGTGATTTTCGTATTCTCAGTCTATGACGGATAGCTGGATGGCGTCAACGGGCCACCCGGCGAGTCCTCCAATCATTGGGTGGTCGGCGGGTGCGCGTTGCCCAAGCGTTGGCCGAGTCACTGGCTATTGTCGGGGGGACGGTTGCCAACCTGCGTGATCGCGTCGCGCAGGTCGTGCCAGTCCACCAGGCCCTCGTAGAGCAGGTGGGCGGTGCCGTCCGGCTCGATCACGATGATGGTGACTGCTTCGGGAATGGCCGCGTCTGGGCCGAAGTCGCGTTCCAGCGCGGTGACCAGGGCACTGCTGGCCGCCCCGAAGACGTAATCTGCTGGCACGTCATCGCTGAGAATTAGCTCGGCGGTCGGCCAGTAGTTGCCCAGGGCCGCCTGTAGCGTGCGGCGCAGGCGCGCCGCAGATTCGCCGGGCACCACGTCCAGGGCGACGAAGACCGTATCGGTCAGCAAGCCGAGGTCGTAGCGGTCTTGGGCGGCGTACAGCAGACGCCCTTGCTGCTCAATGCAGATCGCGCAGGAGGCGGACAGGGTTTGCAGCACGACGGCGCGTCCCAGGAACTCGTCGAGGGCGCGCGTCTCGCCGGTGTCGTCGCTGAAGGGCAGGGCCAGCCAGTCCCCGCGCGGGATGAGCGTTCCGACCGGGACTTCGGTGGGGCCGCTGCGGTCGCGCGTGGGGTACGGAGTGGGCGAGGTGTGCGGTGCAACAGACGGTGGCGGCGTCGCCGAGGGCCATTCGGTCGGCCAAGGCGTGCTGGTCGGCTGGGCCTGGGCGGTCTGGGTGAGGCGCTGGGCGTTGGCGGCGGCGTCAAGCTGTGAGGGCTTGTCGGACGACTTACCGCCGCAGGCGGCCAGAGTCAGGGCGGTGGCGAGCAGGGCAGCGCGAACCGTGCGCGAAAGAGCGGGCATGATCATCCTCGCGGGTGTGGCAGGCGTTGTTCATGCCCATTATACGATCACGTTGCGCTTTGCGCTGCTGGCGCCCATGAAGGGGAAGTTTCACACTGAGGGCAGGATTTAGTGAACCGCAGACACGCCGAGGACGCAGAGAAAAGCGATCAGCGACAATCCTTCTTGCTCCTTCTCTGCGCTCTCTGCGCCTCGGCGGTGATGCTTTTCCCCGCGATGAAGCGCACAAGACCGCAGGCGTGCTGCACCTCAGACGGCGGCGGTTGTGGCCCGTGTGCTGTTTGGCTGGTGACCGTTGCGGCGCATCCCGACACGCTCTTCGACCCAGGGCTGAATCTCAGCGTAGAGCAATTCGGCCAGGACGAGCAGGTGATTCAGCCGGTTGCTATCGAGACGGGTAGGATCGTCGAGGTGTCCGTCCTCAATCGCGCCCTGGAGCGTCTGCAGGGCGTCCAGGGACTTGCGCAGATGGCGTTGAGCGCTGGTGAGATCTTCCCACAGGATGTCATTCAGTGCGCTGGGCATGGACGGTGCTCCTTCATGCAATCTGTCTTGATCTTACTTTATCTGGCATTGAGGGCGGTTGCATCGGACGAAATTCACAAGGTAGCGCCCACTGCGGTTGGGTAGATTGCACAGGAGCGGGGGAAGGGAAACAAAAAGCTCTCTCGCTTGACGCGGAGAGAGCCGGTTGAGGCAATTGTCGGGGCGCCCGGATTTGAACCGGGGGCCTCTTGCACCCCATGCAAGCGCGCTAGCCAAGCTGCGCCACGCCCCGTCTGACTGTCTGTAATGGTAGCGGGTGAGAGGGCGGATGTCAAGGATAGGTTTGAGGGCGCGTGGGCAATCCGTAAGGCAGCTTGCTGCGCCTCTGACACAGTTCTCGCACAGACCCGCCCAAAACAGCAGCGGCACACGCCAATCGCGTGTGCCGCTGGGGAATGCAGGTTGTGCGCTGCGTCAGCCGAGCGGGAGGATGTCGCCGAGCAGGCTGTTGTACGACGGGTCTTCGGGGATGCGCTTCAGCCAGTCGTCGCTGCGCTTGATGGTAGCCGCCGCTTTTTGCTCGTCCAGCCAGGTCGTGAAGGTCTCCTGGCGGCGAGTGTTTAGCTCGCTCTCCGTCAGCGGGCGAATCTCGCGGGCGTGCACCTGGATGATGTGGTAGCCGAATTCCGTCTCGATCGGGCCGATCACTTCGCCGATGGTCGCGTTCAGGACGGCGTCCTTGAAAGCGGAGACGAAGGCATCCGGGCTAGCCCAGCCTAGCTCGCCACCGCTTGATGCGCTGGTGTCGTTTGAGATGGCCTTCGCCAGGTCAGCGAACGGCTCGCCATCCTGCAGCGCCGCTATTGCTTCCTCGGCGCGGGCCAGGGCTGCTGCCTTTTCCTCATCGGTGGGGGGCAGCGTCTGACCCGCCGGGAGGTCAGGATTGAACGACAGCAAGATATGCCGCGTGTTGACCTGCAGCTCCTCAGCCGGAAGGTCTTTGGTTAGCTCGTCCAGGACAGCCCTGCGCAAGGCGTCGTAGTAGAACAGTTGGCGCACCGTGTCGCGGTCGGCGCCGACGGCCTTCTGGGCTTCCTGGAAGAAATTCCCGGCAGCGCTTTCCAGAGTGGCAGCGATGACCGCTGGCTCCAACGTGGGAGTCGGCGAGGGAACCGGCGTCTCTGTGGGAATCTCAGTCGGCGTGCTGGTTGGGCCGGGCGTCGCGTCTTCGGCGGGCGTCGCAGTGGGCAGCGGCGTGGCCGTCTCGGTTGGGCGCGGCGTGTTGCTGGGAGTGGGCGAGACGAGCGGCGTCGCCGTGATCGTCGGCTCGGTGGTGGGCGTAGCCGTTTCGTCAGACGGCAGGGCGATGCCCAACGTCTGGGCCATGTAGTTGTCAACCTGGGCGTCTACCTCGGCCTCATCCACTGTGATGCCCAGGTCGGCAGCGGCTTGCTTGATCACCAGCTCTTCTTCCATGTCGTCGAGCACCTGGCTGCCGATAAGCTGCGGACGGCGCAGGTTGTTGATCTGCTGGCTCGCGTACTGCTGGAGAGTCTCCAGGTTGCCGCCGGTGAGGAAGTAGAACTCGCGAATCTGCTCTGCCGTCAGCCAGCGCATCAGCCGCACGCGGCTTTCAAAATCGCGCGTGGCGATCTCGTCGCCGTTGACGGTGGAGATAGCCTCGCGGGGCCGGATGACATTCTCGGAGAGTAATCCGTACACCAGCGCAACAACACTGAGGCCGATGAGCACTGCGGTGACAATGAAGACCCGGCGCTGCCACATCCTGTCGCGTTGGGCGCGTGACCGGTATTCGCTGCGGCGCTTGAGGTCCGCCTGGGTCACGCGGCGCGCCCGGGGTCCGCCGGTGGTGCCTTTCTTAGCCATATAAGACTATTCTCCTTGCAATGACGAATCGCTCAGGGTGGGCCGCTAGTTGTGAGAGCGGCCTGGCGCGCAACAGAGAGCACTGCGCAGCCAGGCCGAATCTCTAGTTTGGAACGGGGCGCGCCGGGCGCGCCGTCTGTGAACCAGGCCCCTAACCGCGCGTTTGCTCATCGGTGAAGGGCAGCAGAGCTAGCTGGCGCGCGCGCTTGATCTGGCGGGCCAGTAGACGCTGGTTCTTCGACGTAAGACCGGTCTGGCGGCGAGGCCGGATTTTGCCCCGCTCGGTGACGAAGCGCCGCAGCGTTTCAACGTCTTTGTAGTTGGGCACGGTCTTGCTGGCGAGGAAGTAGTCTTCCTTGCGACGGCGACCGCGACGGGGGCCGCGCTCGCGCGATGGTCCCTCATCCTGTTCCGTATCGAGGGAATCGTCTTCTTCGATGTCATTCAGGTTTCGTCTGTCGGCCACCTGAATATCTCCTTGTCTGGTTTGTCTCGCTTAGTGTCTGGTCAGGCGTGCGCCAGGGCACGCCGCTTGTATTCGCTTACAACCTATCCGTGAATTGCCGGGCGCAGCGCCCCTACGTGGGCGACTGTACGGATAGGCACCTAGAACGGGAAGCTGTCCTTCTCTTCTTCGTCGGGCAGCTCGCCGTCGTGTATCTCCTGGGCCGGATGCCGGTCGCCCAAGAGGATCATCTCGTTGGCGACAAGCTCGGTGCGGAAGTGGCGCGTGCCGTGATCGTCTTCCCAGCCGCGCGTTTGCAGGCGACCCTCGACATAAACCTGCTGCCCCTTAGCCAGGTGCGTCTTGCAGATTTCAGCGAGGTTGCCCCAGGCGACAATGTTGAACCACTCGGTTTCTTCGCGGCGGTCGCCGTCGGACGAAGTCCAGGTGCGGCTGGTTGCTACGCTGAAGCTGGCGACGGGCCGGCCACTGGGGGTGTAGCGCAATTCGGGGTCGCGCCCCAGGACACCGATGATCATGACTTTGTTCAATCCTCGGCCCATGACGCCTCGCTCCTCCCACAGCCGGCGCGCGCCGGCAGATGCCGCTTACTCGTCCAGCCGGACGACGAGGTGCCGGATGACGCGGTCGTTCAGCAGGAGACTGCGCTCCAGCTCGTTCACCCTGGCAGGCGGGAAGCTCATGTTCAGAAAGACGTAGTAGCCTTCCCGGTAGTCGTCAATAGTGTAGGCGAGACGGCGGCGGCCCCAGAAATCAACGTTGGTGACCTCACCGCCGGACTCCGCGATCCACCCCTTGATACCGTCAATGACCGACTGCGTGTCGGACTCTGGCACGTTGCTAGGGATGATGAATCCTAACTCATATGCACGATTCATGCGTGGGACTTCTCCTTTCCCTGGGTTTGCCCGTCAGCAGCGGCGAGCGCCGTGCCGGCGAGCGGAAAGCCGCCCCGCTTGTCGTTGTGGGGGCGAACAGGTGGTGAGTATACTACCGCAGGCATCCGTGTTTGACAAGGTTCGATTCGAGGGGCAAAGGACACCGCTGAGTCCCATAGAGCGCAGAGAAAAGATGGCGTTAGCTCTTCTCCGCGCCCTCTGAGTCTGTGCGGTTCAAGCATTTTGCCCCCATCGTGAGGTGCATCCTCCCGTTATCACGGAGTTTCCGGTTGGCGCAATCTATAGTAGTCTTCTAGCACACCGATCGCTGGATTCCCGCGCAAGCGGCAAGGAGACGACCTCAATGGCGCACATGAGACGATGGATTCGGGGCCTGTGGGTTATCGTGCTGGTGGTGACCCTGTTAGCGCCCGCATTCCCGGCAGTGCAGGCCGGTGGGCAGGATGCGTCTGGGCCGGATGTGAGCAAGGCCCCGCGACATCTTGTGACGCCTGCTGAGTTGCAGTCCGAGCACGAGCGATCCGCCGCCTGGCTGGCCAACTGGGTGCGCACGCGCCCGCCGCGACCGCCGGTTGATCCGGCCCAGCAGAGGCAGACGGTGGCTGAGTGGACAGTGCTGGTGCATATCGCCGCCGATAACAACCTGGAATTGGCTGGGCTTTCTGATCTGAACGAGATGGAAGCGGTGGGTTCCTCGCCGCAGGTGAACATCGTCGTGCAGATTGACCGCTCAGCCGATTATGTGACGCTGGACGGAGACTGGACGGAGACACGGCGCTACTACGTCCAGCAGGACGACGATCCTCAGATGATCACCTCGCCGATCGTCTCCAGCCCCGGCGAGCTTGACACCGGCAGCGGCGACAGCATCGCCGATTTTGCCATCTGGGGCATCCAGACGTACCCCGCGAACAAGGTTATGTTGGTGCTGTGGGATCACGGCGGCGGGTGGACGAGCCATTCCAGTGACGAGGACTCAGGCAGTGAGGTCACGCTGCCGGAGACCGTCGCCGCGCTGGAGCGTGTCGTCACCGAGACGGGCATCGGCCAGTTCGAGGTGATTGGCTTCGATATGTGTCTCATGGGCCAGCTTGAGGTCTACCAGGCCATCGCTCCCTTCGCCCGCTTTTCAGTCGGCTCGCAGGAGAATGAGCCGGGCGCGGGATGGTTCTACGTGTTCCTGGACGAGCTGGTGCGCAATCCGGCGATGGGCGGCGGGCAGCTTGGGCAGCACGTGGTGGACTACTTCATGTACTTCCTGCGCGAGGTCATCGGCGATCAGGACGTGTACGGGCTGGCTACGGTTGACCTGAGCCAGAGCACGCCGCTGGTCAACGCCCTCAACCAGTTCGTGGACACCATCGCGGCTAACCCGCAGCGCGCGCTCAGCTCTATCGCCGACGCGCGCAACAACACTATCCAGTATGGCGGCTTCGACGACCCGCAGGTGCAGGGCTACTGGTCTTCTGCAGACCTGTACCGCTTCATGGAACTGCTGGCAGACATCGCGCCCGCGCCGGAGATCGCCCAGTCGGCTTCCGGGGTGATGCAGGCGGTGCGCCAGTTCGTGATCTACGAGGATCACGTTGAGGCGCTGGCCGGGTCGAACGGCGTCTCAATCTACTTCCCGCAGACCAAGAAAGCGTACAAGCTTGGCGCGAATAACGAGCGTTACCCTGTCCAAACGCCCGCTGAGCTGGCTCGCTGGGTGCAATTCCTCGATGTCTTTCATGGGACGGCAGCGGCAACCGTTGAGGGTGCGCCCGGCGTAAACATCCTCAGCACGTACCCCGACGTGGCAAGCATCTACCAGCCGGCGGTCGTGACACTGGAAGTGTCTGGGCGCGATATCCTGCGCGTCAACTACGCTGTGACGTATCTCAAGAGTGAGAATGAGCGCGTCGTGCTGGACTATGACTACCTTGTGTCGCGCACGACGACCGCCAGCGGCGCGAACATCATTGATTGGTCGGACGGTGTGACGCAGCGCACCTTCATCTGGGAAGCCGAGGTGCCGGTGCTCACCGACGGGACAACGTCTACCTACGCGCTGTTGATCCCTAACAGCGACAACCCGAACCAGGCGTTGGTCAACGGTCTGTATACGCCCGCCAGCGGCGATCCGCCGCTCCAGGCGCAGCTTCTCTTTGACCTGACGCGGCGGCAGTCCACTGCGCTGTGGGGGCTGAACGAGACGGCCAGCGGCAATCTCCAGCCCTTCCAGATCAACGTAGTGTCTGGCGACACGTTCCAGCCGCAGTGGCTGACGCTGGACGCGAACAACGAGCTTGCCAGCACCAGCCTGGGCGAGACGCTCACGCTGATGAGCGCACAATCCATCACCTTTGCGAAGGTGCCCGCGCCGTCAGGCAGATACTCGATCAGCTTCGTGGCCGAGAACGTGGCCGGGGTCAACAACCTGAGCGAGGCGATCATCGAGGTCAGCAATGAAGGGCTGAACCCGGCGCTGCGCGGCTACACCGATCTGACCTATGGCGTCAACTTCCAGTATCCGTCGAACTGGATTCGCCCGCGCTTCACGCCGGACGGCCAGCGGCTCTTCACCGGCGACGAGGCGACCGGCACTCTGCTCAGTCTCTATCCGTATACGGACGTATCCTCTGCCGAGGAGACCGACGCAGCCATCCGCGCAAGCTGGAACCAGCTCACCGATCTGACGATCCAGCAGCAGCGCCAGGTGGAGATCGGCGGGCTGCCGGCTTACGTGACCGACTACACCTACACGTTCAATGGGGAGGCGCGCGTCGGTGTGGTGATCGCCATCTACGTGCCAAGCCAGAATGTGGGCTATGCGTTCGACCTGGACGCGCCCGCCGCTAACCCGGCTCCGGCGCAGCAGGCGTTGCAGGCGTTGGTCAGCAGCATCAACTTCTTCGACGTTGGTGCGGTGGCAGGCACCAGCGCATGGCAGACGGTGACGGTGGCGGGCGGGCTGGTCTCGTTCCCCGTCCCGGCCAACTGGACGCCCGATCAAAGCGAGGGGTGGACGCTCTACGGGCCGGTGGGAGAGCGGGAGGTCTTCGTCGCAGCGGCGACGGCGTCGGCGACAGGCCAGACGAACGCCGACCTTGCCCAGTCGTGGGTGGAGCAGCTTGAGGCTGGCGTGCAGAATCTGGAGATTCTGGCCTCGGAGCCGTTCTACATCGGCGGGCGCGAGTGGCATGTTGTCGTCTTCGTTTACGACGACGCGGTGAAGATGGCCGGGGCGTTCTTCACACTGACCGGCATCGGCGGCCAGGATGTGACGTTCTGGATCGAAGCGCCGGATGCCGACTTCGACCGGCTGTATGCCGAGGTGTTCTCGGTCATTCTCGGTGGGTTTGCGCTCGGCGGGTGACGGTCCCCGGCGGGCCTGGCTCCTGGACAGGCGTTCTGACACAGACTTCCGAAGTCGCACAGGCTTCGGAAGTCTTGTTGTTGGATACGGCGAGGGCGGAGCCGAGCACGGGGTCCGCGAACAAGTCGCCAGACAGTTGTCGGAACGCCCCCATCCCCCGGCCCCTTCCCCCAACTTTGCTGGGGGAAGGGGAGAGCCGCCAGCCAGATCGTCCCCCCTCTAGCTTCGCTGGAGGGGGGAGGCGCTCAGCGAGCATTTTCGAGCTTCCCCTGGCAGCGGGTTATTCATGCACCCCACTGCGCCACCTGGGTTGCAGCCCTCCTCAAGCTCGGCCATAATACACGCCCTTTAAGGCGTCAAGGAAACGGAAGAATCGTGACTCGTATCGCCGTCCTATCGGACATTCACGGCAACCTGCCCGCGCTGGAAGCCGTGCTGCGCGACCTGGAGCAGGTGCGGCCCGACCGCGTGTACGTCAACGGGGACGTGGTCAATCGCGGGCCACAGAGCAAGGAGTGCCTGGATCGTGTGCGTGCGCTCGGCTGGCCGGTCGTCTTCGGCAATCACGAGGAGTACGTGCTCAAGTGCCGCTACGGTGCGCCGGGCGAAGATTGGGCCTCGCCATTCTGGCTGTCTGTGCATCGCCTGGCCGAGGACGAGCTTTCTGCCGATGACATCTCCTTCCTGGAAGCGCTGCCGCACTTCCGCGTGATCGCGCTGCCGGGGCTGCCCGCCATCCGCCTGGTGCACGGCAGCCTGCGCGCGCTCAATGAGGGCCTGGGCTTCTGGATGACCGACGAGGAAATGCTGGCGGCAGTGGACGGCGCGCCGGAGCCGGTGATTGTCGGCGGGCACACGCATCGCACCTACCAGCGGTGGCTCGGCAGGAGGTGGGTGCTCAATAGTGGGGCGGTCGGTGCGCCCTACAATGGCAATCCGGCGGCGCAATACCTGCTGCTGGCCGGGCGCGATGGCGCTTGGGAGGCCGAGTTCCGCGCCGTGCCCTACGACCGCGCGCCGGTCTACGCGGCCTGGGCGCGGACTGGCTACCTGGAAGTGTCGGTCGCCGCGCGGCTGATGCAGTATGAGCTACAGACGGCGACCTACCACTTCGGCCCCTACTTCGACTTCTGTGTCGCGCATGGCTACGACAGCAACGATGATGCGGCGTTCGAGCAATACGCTCTCATTTCCCGCGATGTCCCGCCGGGGCGCTCGCCGCACGGCGACCCTCGGCACGATGGACTCTCCTGAAACGGACTGGGCGCATGGGCAGGCTCAAGCTGCAACGTTTTCGGGCCAGCGAACCGCCCGACCATGTCCAGGTACGCTACATCCGCGTCTACCAGGGGCGCGACCTGCACTATCACGCGGACACGCTGCCACCCATCTCGGCGGAGATGCTGTTCGGCGTCAGCGCGCCGCTGGTGCTCGACCTGGGCTGCGGGCGCGGCGAATTCCTGGTGGAGCAGGCGCAGGCCCAGCCCGACCGCTACTTCGTCGGGTTTGAGTGGCACATCAAGTCGGTGTGGGACGCAGCCAACCGCGCGTATGCGGCGGGCGTTGACAATGTGCGCATCGTCCGCACCGACCTGCGCCTGGCGCTGCGCATCGTGCCGGACCGCGCTGCCGACGAAGTGCTGATGCTCTTCCCGCCGCCGAAGCTGGCCCCCAGCGAGCACAAGCGCGACCTGCTGACCGAGCCGCTGCTGCGCCAGATTCACCGCATTCTGCTGCCCGGCGGACTGTTCCACTTCGTGACTGATCATGTAGACTACTTCGCCGCCAAGCGCGCCCTGATCGAGGGCAGCGGCCTGTTCGCGGTGCAGGGGGAATCGAGCGCCTTCGAGGGTGGGCTGACCCGCTTCCAGCGCATTTGGGAGGCGATGGACATTGCCTCGCAGCGGTTGGAGTGTCGCAGGCTCTAAGGGGAGATAGCCTCACCCTGGGTGCATCCCATCCTTGCAGCAGTTCGGTAAGTGCGGTGTGATTTGTAGGGGCGGGTTTCGAAACCCGGCCCTACAAGACCGGCCCTGCCCCAGAATGTAAGATATGCCCCCTCACCCCTGGCGACGAGGCGCATTAGCGCCGGTGATCCGGCGCGCTTGGTGCTGCTTACGCCGGGGCGTGCTCAGCTTCCCCGGCGGCCAGGCGGACAGCGGCGAGGGTCAGGCCGAGCAGCAGCCAGACGAGGGTCATCGTCGCCTGGAAGAGGTCTATCTTGAAGTAGAAGTGATCGAAGACGCCCCCCGCCAGCACGCCGGCCAGCGCACCCGCCAATCCCAGCCAGATGTCATCGAGTAGGGGCGCGGCGCGGATGGCGCGGTAGTGGGCGGCGCTGTAGACGAAGGCGCTGCCCATCATCAGCAGATAGGCGGCCAGCCCCACCAGCCCCATGTGCGAGGCGACAGTCAGGTAGGTATTGGCTACGCCGAGGTACAGGTCAATCTCCGGCGTGCCCGAAAAGCCCACGCCGATCACCGGATGGCGTCCGATCAGGGCCAGCGCGTCCTTGTATTCCCCGAAGCGCATCTGCGTCTCGATGTCCTGGTTGGTCACGCCCGCTTCGATCTTGGCAATGTAGCGCTGCGTCACCGGCAGGAAGAGGGCGATGATGACGGCCAGGGCCATGATTAACAACAGCCTGCGGTAGCGCAGAGCGGCGATGAAGACGAGCGCCGCGCCTAGCGACAGCATCGCGCCGCGCGAGTCGGTCAGGAACAGGGCGAGGACAACCAGGCCGAGTGTCCCCAGTGCCGCCCAGCGTGGCAGCACAGGGCGGGCGGCGAACACCTGCGGGGCGGTCAGCGCGCCGATCATCAGCAGAAAGCCGCCGAAAGCGTTGGGGTCAATCCACGTGCCAATGGCGCGCTCGTTGAGCACGCTGGCGTAGTTCTGGCGGTAGCGCAGCACTCCGCCAACCGGGTACTCGAAGCGGCCCAGGCGGTTGAGCAGGGCTTCGGCGCTGGGATCGGGCAGCACCCACAGCAGGATGCCGATCAGCGCGGACAGTCCGCCCAGGAGCATGATCGCCGTCACGAGGCGGCGCAGCAGCCGCGCATCGCGCACCACGTCCACCAGCACCGGAATCAGCAGCAGCCCGGCGACCGTCTCGGCGACCGTGCGCAGCGTGCGCAGCTCCAGCGGCGCGTGGCGCAGGCCCATCAGGTAAGCGAAGAGGACGAGTCCGGCGAAGATCAGGGCGAAGACCGTAACCGGGACAGTGCGCAGCAGACGGCGCTGCCCGCTCATCCATTGCAGCAGGTACACGGCCAGGAAGCCGCCTAATGCCCCGTCGAGGAAGGTGGGCGAGGGTGAGAAGCCGACCGGCACCTTGCCGAAAGGGATGAGCGCGATCACGGCGACCATAACGATCAGCGCGCCGTGCAGACTGGTCAGGATGTAGAGGGCGGCTGCCAGGCCGAGCACGACGCCGAAGGCCATCACGGGGCCAAGCAGCACGATCAGCAGGGCCAGCAGCCCGCCGCCAAAGCCCAGCGTCGTGCCAGCGAGGGCGGCGGTCGGGCGGCGGTCGGGGGAATAGAGCAGCGTATCACGCATGACGGTGTTCCTGGCGAGGCGGCTCATTCTGGTATGCGCTCGGCGACGACGAAACCGGCGATGAACAGCATGCCCGCCACCAGCAGCGCCAGCGACCCGCGTAGCTCGCCGGAATAGGTGTAGTAGTAGTACGAGACGAAGACCATCGCCAGCGAGAGCAGAAAGAAGATGCCCGCTATTTTCGCTCCCCGCTCGCTGGTAGTCATATTCGGAAGCTGGCCCTGCACCAGCCCACTCCAGGCCAGCACGACATTGACCAGCACGGCAAGCAGCAGGCCGATGAACAGCGGCGAAGTTGGCTCAGACGTAGTGAGCATCGCGGCCTCCCTTCTCTGGGCCTGCACCCAGCAAGACTCCTCCCTTCCAGATCAAGAGTCTGGTGTATCCGCCCCGGAGAGCGCCCGGCGGCGGCCAAGCAGCGCAGCGGCGAGCACATAGACGAGCAGGCCGGCGAATGTTACCGCCGAGATCACGCCCCCGGCGATCAATGACTGGGGCAAGAAGCGCAGCGTCACCTTCTGCGCCGCGCCCGCCGGAACCGGCACCCCGATCAGCCCGGCATAGGTGTCCACGATGTCCGCTGGCTCGCCGTTGATTTCCGCCCGCCAGCCAGGGTAGTTGGCGAGGGCCAGCGTCAGCAGGGCGGGGGTGCTAGTGGTGACTTCCATCTCCAGGTATTCGGGCATGACCATCTTGAAGGCGCGCACCTCCGCGTCGGGCGGGCGCTCGCCGGGCAGGTCGAAGGGCAGCGGCTCGCTGACGACGCCAATTGCGCGCAGGTCAATCCAGGGTTCGAGCATGATCTCCCGCGCGCCGTCCTGCCCGTCGTCCGAGACGCGGGCCTGGTAGACCAGGTGCGCGAAGGGGCGCGGGTCCTCTAGCTCGTAGAGCGTGTATGCCTCGCCGTCGTAGTTGGTGCCCTCGCCGATGGCCTGCACCGGCACGTTATCCGGCACGTCGGCGATCATCGTCGCGTAGCGCACGGCGAAGACTTCCCAGCGGCGATCCACGCGGATGCGGCGCAGCTTCTCCAGCGTCGCCAGGCGGAAGGGGCCGGTGCCGTAGATGTCGGGGATGCGCCAGTAGGTGCCGTAGGTCTGGATGCCCGCCGCGCCGTCCACGTGCCACCGAATATCCTCGACTGGCTGGCGCAGCAGGTCATAGTTGTCGGGCGGCTGGATGCGCTGGTCGGGCGTGTCCGGCACGAAGTTGGGCGAGTTCACGCCGAGCGTGAACAGGTCGGCCACGATGAGCAACAACAGCGCACCGCGCACCGCAGCGCTCTGGTCGCGGGCGCGCCAGGCCAGCCAGCCGCAGAAGAACAGGCTGACCAGGGCGACGAAGCCGAAGGTGTTCGGCGTGATCTCTTTCACATTGTCGCCGCGCAGCTCTGTGACCAGGGCGATCACCAGGAAGGCGCTGCCCGTCAGCGCCAGGTGACCGCGCGCCAGCCAGCGCAGCCGCCGCCCGCTTGCTTCGGCCAGGGCGTCGCCGGGACGCAGCAGCGCCGCGAGTCCGTCGGTGGCGAGCACGATCAGGGCGAAGACGACCAGCGAGGCGGCACGCTCCTGCTGGCGGAAGAAGTTGAAGCCCGGCGCGATGAGGTAAAACACGTCGTAGACGATACTGTTGCCGCCGAAGGACAGCCACAGCCCGACGACGATCACACCGATCCAGAAGACGTGTTGCTTCTTGGGGCGCAGCAGGGCGTTGAGCGCCAGCAGCAGGCCGGGTACCCCCAGGTAGAGCGGCCACCATTCGGCATCGAACAGGCGCGGCCAGACGAACTGCGTAAGCTCCGTGAAGGAGAAGCCGACCGACTTATCCAGGTAATGGTAATCCTCGGCGCGGAACGACCGGGCGACCAGCTCATAGGTGGGGAGAAGCTGCACCGCCGCCAGTGCTGCGCCCAGCCCGCCAAAGGCAGCGATGCGCCAGAGGATGCCCCGCCACGACACGGCGCGCCGCCAGCCCTCAAAGGTCAGGTAAGCGGCGGTGAGGTAGGCCATTTGCAGCGTGGTCTGCGTGTGCCCGCCGAAGAATGACAGCGCGAACATGGCGCTGCCGAGCAGCACGCCGCGCACGCGCCACCAGGGGCGCGTCAGGCTGAGATGCGCGCCGAGCAGCATCAACGGCAGCCAGGCGATAGCCTCCAGAATGCTCGGCTGGAGCATCGGGTAGCCGGTCAGGTAACCGCCGTAAGTCCATAGGACGCTGCCGAACAGCGCCGGGTCGAGCAGCGGGCGCGGGCGCTCGCCGAGGAAGACGCGCAGGAAAGCATACATCATCAGGCTGATCAGCCAGTAATGCGCGGCGACTTCAAGCTGTAGCGCCTCGATGCCCCAGCCGCCACGCCCGGCCAGCAGCGCCGCGATCCAGCGTGGCGGGTACCACACCGCCCACTGCACGTTGGCCGCGAAGGGGTCGCCGCCGAAGTTGTAGGGATTCCACAGGGGAATCTCGCCCTGCCACATGCGCTCGACCTGGTAATCGCTGTACGAGAAGTAGTGCAGGGGGAAGTCGCCTTTGGCGAAAATGGTGCGGTCGGCCTGGGTAGGAGTGAGAAGCTGCCAGAAGAACAGCGCCCACAGCGCCGTCAGCACGAACAGCGCCACGACTGTTGGCGTGGCGAGCAGCGTTCTCAGACGGCGGGAGGAGTCCATCGCTTACCGATCCTGGATAACTAGGGTTGGCGGCAACAACACCGCTCCTGGAAGGGTAGCGTGTTTAGTCGTCACCGGCAAGCGGCTGAAGTCCGCCGGGCGGTAGAAGCCCACCGCCACGCGATAGTCACCGGGCGGTACGTCTGCGCCCAATGTGATGGTATGCGTGTCCACGAAGGGGATGCCTGGCTCCCATGCCGCTGTCGGCCAGCGCCCGCTGAGCGGCGGGCTGTCACCCTGGGCGAGCGGTGCGCCCGGATCGTCCGCGCGGACGAGGTGGACGAGGATGGTAAAGTCCTCGCCCACGCGGGCCAGCGCCTCCCATTCCAGGCTGACGGTCAGGGAATCGCCCGGCGCGGCGGCGGTTGGGCTGATGGCGGCGCGGTTCAGGCGCAGGACGCCCGCGAACACAGCGTCGAGGCTGTCTCCAACGGCGAGCGTTGTCCCGTCCCCAGGGATGCGGCCCGCCTCGACGATGACCGGCTCGCGCGGCGATCCGTCCAGCGCAGCGGGGGCGAATTCCTCGCCTGTCTCAAACTGGCGCCAGCCGATCTTGAGCTTGGGGCGGACGGGAGTCAGAGCACCGGAGACGACAGGCAACGTGTAGCTGTCGGCGTAGATCGTGTCCAGGTTCCAGGTGGTGGTGCGCAGCAGGCCGCCGCCGGGGTAGCTGTCCAGCTTGGCGATCTCCTGCAGGCCGGTCGGCGAGCCGGAATCGGGCAGGCCGAACGCCTGCACGTAGAAGCTCCAATCCTCGGCGGTGTGGGCGCGCGGACGCCAATAGAGCGTCAGGCGCAGTCCGTCGCGCTCGTCGCCGGGGGTTACTGCGGCGTCGCTCACACGGACGGCCAGCAGATCAACCGGGCCGAAGCGCGCGCCGACCGGAATCACGCCGTCCGGCACGGCGGCGACGGCGGGCGGCGGCGTGTAGGCCGGGCGGATGGTGCCCAGTGGCAGCCACACGGCGAAGCCAGCCAGCGGTAGGGCGGCGAGAGGCAGGGCGCGCTCCCAGCGGGCGCGCGGGATCAGGCGGGCGAGACCGAGCGCGGCCAGCGTCGCCAGGCCGCCCAGCGCAGGGAACAGCAGCCGGCCCTGAGTCGCCGGAGTCTGGCGCGTCCAGTTGATCAGCGCGACGAGCACGATCAGCGTGTGCAGGGCCAGGAATGCAGCGGGCAGCGCGGCGCGGTGCCCATCCAGCCAGCAGGCGAACCGGCTACGCTGCGAGGACGCCCCACTCCGCCTGCGCCTGACGAGCGCCGTCCCGCCTGCCAGCGCCCCGCCGAGCAGGGCCAGCACAGTCAGCGCGTCGGCGTAGTTGAACAGCGCATCCGGCGCGATGACGTTGAGCATCCCGAAGACGCCCCAGAACGACAGGCGCAGCCCCTCGAACTCGTCCACCAGATCGCCGGGGGAGGGCGACGCATCGCGCGCGCCGATGATCTCGATCATGCGGCTCATGCCCGTCGGCTCGCCGTACAGACGGACATTGCGCCAGTACCACCAGCCCGCCACGACTGCCCACACAGCCACGACGAGGAGTCCGGCGCGGAGCAGGCTCCGCCAGCCCAGCCGGTCGCGGACGTGGACGAGCAGCACGACCAGCGCAGCGACCGGGTAGAGGGTGAGGCCGCTGAGCTTGCTCAGCGAGGCCAGGGCCAGCAGGAGGGCCAGCGCCCACAGCCTGCGGGAGGTCAGCCCGGCGCGCCAGATGTGCAGCAACAGAGCCATCACCGCCGCGCTGAGCAGGTTGACCAGGGTGTCGTTGTTGACCGAGGCGCTGATGAACAGGAACATGGGGTTGAAGGCGGCCAGCAGCGTCGCGGTGAGCTGCACTGCCGGGCGGCCCGGCGCGGCCAGCCGCGCAATATGGGCGATGCAGATGACCGTGCCCAGGCCGAGCAGGACGCTGAACAGCCGCACCAGGTGCACGCCAAGCGTGGTGCCCCGCCAGGGAAACGCTTCGGCGTCCCAGTCGTGCAGAACGATGGTCTGGTTGTCGGTCGCCAGGCCGATGCCGATGCGGGCGTGCGGGTTGCGCGCCTGCCGCGCCTCTAAGTCGCTGCGGTCAAGGGGCAGCAGGAGCGGTGCGCTCAGCAGGTAATAGAGCGGCGGCTGGCTGCCCTCCTGGTGCCACAACGTCTCAACGGCGGGGTCTTGTACGGGCAGCGATCCCGTGCGGGCAATGTAGTCTATCAGCGGGAAGTGGAAGACCTCGTCGGGCGGCTCGAAGATGGGTGAGGCGGCGCTGTAGACGACGGCCAGCGCCGTCCACACGGCCAGAACAACCAGCAACCAGCGCGGCCAGAGCGAGTCGCTGCGGGTGGGATGAGGGCCGGTCATGGTGCCGTCACCTGAATCCAGCTTAGCCAGACGTAATCCACAGACTGCGCGCCCGCTTCCCCGCGCACGCGCAGCGCCCCCGCCGGATCGCCCGCCGGGTAGACGCGCACCAGCAGCCGGTAGCGGCCCGGCGGCGCGTCTGCGGCGATGGTCAGCGCCCGCGAGTCGGCGACGGGCGCGCCGGGCGTCCAGGCGGTGACCGGCGGATCGGGCGGCGCGTCAAGCTGGGCGGCTTTAAGCAGGCGGGCCGGGTCGGGGTCAATGATCTGGGCGGAGATCACGTAGTCCGTCTCCAGCCGCTCGCGCGCCTCCCAGTGCAGGGTGATCGTGGTGCTCTCGCCGGGACGCAGCGCCCGCCGCGTGACCTCGTAGCCACGCAGGATTAACTCGCCGCCGAAGTCGGCGTCCACCGGATTGGGGAACGCGCCCGGCGGCGGCTCCAGCGTGACGCGGCCCAGCCAGAGGCGGTCGGACTGCGGGTCGGCGTCCGCGCCGAGGGGAGCCATGCGCTCGAACGTGGTGAGATCGTAGAAGCCGAGCCAGATATCGAGCGTCTGCGGGGCGTAGACCGTCTCGGCGATGGACACAGCGACCAGGTTGTTCCAGGAGTCTCCGGCCTCCAGGTCGGAGGTCGCCAGCAGCCCACCGCCGGGGTAGACATCGCGCTGCGCCTCGATGGTGCCGTCGGCGTTGACCAGGTGGACGAACAGGCTCCAGTCGCGGGCCAGGGGGCGCTTGACGGTGAGCGCGGGCGACAGGTAGAGGGTGTCGCCCGGCTGGAGCGTGCCCTCGATGCGCTGGTAGGCGATGCACAATGATTCCTGCGCAGCGTCCGGCTCGCCGAAGCACGCTGCCTGGTGCGCGCCGTGCTCCAGCGTGGCGAAGGGCCAGGTTGCCTCGCGGTCAAGGGTGTAGGCCGGGCGGATGGTCGCCAGCGGTTGCAGCGCGGCGATGCCAGCGAAGAGCAAGGCGGCGGCGCTCAGGCTTGCCGTCTGCGCTTTCGACGCGCGTGGCAGCCAGGCGGCGATCCCGGCGGCCAGCCAGACGTTGAGCGCGGCAATGGCGCTGAACCACAGCCGCCCCTGCGAGGCCCAGGTTTGCCGCGTCCAGATTAGCAGCGAGACGAAGACGAGCGTTGCCCAGACAACAGTCAGCGCGCGTGCGGCGTAGAGCGCGCGGTCAAGAGGACAGGTGCGCGTGCGGACGCGCAGCGCGATCTCGCGGGCCAGCGCCAGCAGCAATCCCAGGGCGCTGATCCCGGCTAGCAGGTTGAACAGGGCGTAAACGCCATCGCGCATGGGCACGTTCACCCCGCCGAAGAAGCCCCAGAAGGCCATCATGAACGTCTCGCGCTCCGTCCAAAGCTGCGGCAGATCGGCGGGGACGGCGCGCCGCCCAACGATGTCGAGGAAGATGTTGATGCCGGTCGCGTCGCCATACAGATCGTAATTGCGCCAGTACCACCAACCGGCAATGAGAACGGTCAGCCCGCCGGAGATCAGCCCGCCGAGGACAACGGGACGCCAGTCGCGGGCGCGCAGGGAGATCGCCAGCAGCACGAGCGCGATCAGCGGCAGCATGAAGCCGATCTGGTACTTGGCGAGCATTCCCAGCCCGGCCAGCACGCCGATGCAGACGTAGGCCCGGAGCGGGGGCGGGCTATCCCAACGCCTGACCAGCCGCACGATCCCCAGCAGCAAGGCGCTGGCGAGCAGGGTGGACAGGTTGTCGTTGTTGATCACCCCGCTGATGAACAGGAACATCGGGTTGAAGGCGGTGAAAGCGGCGGCGGCCAGGGCAAGCGCCGGGATCGCCGGGAATAACTCGCGGCCCAGCAGGTAGGCCAGCAGCACCGTGCCCAGGCCCATGAGCACGGACAGAAAGCGCACCAGGTGCATCGCCAGGGCCGTGCCGCGCCAGGGGAACGCTTCGCGCTCGGCGTCGTGCACGACCATGTTGGCGTTGCTGTCCGGCACGACAACGCCGATGTCGGCGTGCGGGTTGATGCGGCGAACGGCGTCCATATCGGTCGTGTCAATCCAGCGGGTGAGCGCCGCACCCAGGTAGTAGTAGAGCGGGGGCTGGCCGCCTTCCTGCCGCCAGGGGCCGGGATTGGCCGGGTCTTGCACGGGCAGACCGAAGTCGTGGTCGGCCACATATTTGACCATCGGGTAATGCCACAGCTCGTCAGACGCCTCAAACAGCGGCGTGACCAGACTGTAGGCGACGGCCAGAAGCACATAGCCGCCCAGGATGAGCGCCAGCAGCGCGCGCTGGCGAGGAGTCACTTGGAGCATGAGCATCCGCTTGCGGACTGTGATGCTGCGCGAATTCAGCGGCGGAGTGTACCGGATTGGGCGCGGGTTAGCCAGAGCGGGGATGAGGAGTGCACGAACAACCTGTCGGGTAGGGGCGCTGCTTTGCTGTGCCCTTGTAGGGGCGGGTTTGCAAACCCGCCCCTACAGGATTCCACCTTGCTTGACGCGAGGGCATTGACCTCACCCCCAGCCTCGCTTCGCTCGGCTTGCCCCCTCCATGCATGGAGAGGGGGTGGCGAGGCGCGTCAGCGCCGAGCGGGGGTGAGGTAAACCAGGGCACGGCACGCTGCCTGACGGATTTTGCACGCACCCGATGGTGAGCAAGAAGACTGCCGAAGTCTCGCGGACTTCAACGGTCGCACCGGCGGTTACTCTGTGCGCCCGAAGCGCGTGGTCAGCGCGCCGCCCGCCGAGCGCACGGTGCGGCGCAGGCGGCTGCGGATGCCTGGCGCGCTGTTGGCGATCTCCAGCGCCTCGGTGTAAAGGCGCTCCAGGCGAGTCATCGTATCTTCCCACGACAAGCGCCCGGCGAAGGCGCGCGCAGCGGCAGCCATCGCGCGGCGGCGGTCGGGGTAGTCGCGCAGGATGCGCACATAGCGCGCGTAGTCCGCCGGGTCAATGGCGCAGATGTAGCCCTCGGCCCCGTGCGTCACATAGTCCACGATGCCGCCAGCATTGGGTAGCAGCACGGGCAGCCCTGAAGCCATCGCCTCGATCACCACCTGCCCGGCGACCTCGTTGATGCCGGTGAAGCCGAAGACATCGGCGCTGGCGTAGGCAGCGGAGAGGTCAGCGCCGGTCAGGTAGCCGGTGAAGGTGGCGCGCCCGGCGAACATCCGCTCCAACTCGCCGCGCAGCGGGCCATCGCCGACAATGGCCAGGGCCACGCCGTCGAGATCGGCCACTTTGTGCAGCAGGTCAATGCGCTTCTCGCGGGCCAGCCGCCCGACATAGAGCACGAGCAGACTATCGGCGGGACGACCGCCGAGCAGCCTGCGGCGCATTTCCGCCGAGCGATGGGCAGGGTTGAAGCAAACCACGTCGGCTCCGCGCTGCCACAGCCGCAGTCGCTGGAAACCGCGCTCGCGCAGGTCGCGCAGGTTGTGCTGCGTGGGCACCAGGGTCAGCGTGGCCTTGCTGTGCAGGTGCCGGACATAGGCCCAGGCCGCTCCCTCCAGCCCGCCGACGCCGTAGCGCTGGGTGTAGCCGGGCAGATCGGTCTGGTAATTGGCGACGAGCGGCACGCGGTGATAGCGCGTGTAGTGCACGCCCGTCCAGGCCAGCGCCGCCGGGCTGAAGAGGTGGATGATGTCAGGCTGGAAGCGCCACAAGTCGCTAAGCTTGAGGTACGGGAGGCCGAGCCGCGACTCCGGGGGCACCAGGGGCAGGTGCAGCGAAGGCACGGCGACCACACGCGCCCCGTCCAGGTGGGCGGGCGTGCGCAGGTCGCCGATAGTGAGGCTCGGTGCGTAGATCAGCACCTCGCGCTCCATGTTGAGATGATGGCGCGCAGTGAGCGCGGTCAGCTTGCTCACCCCGTCCACCTTGGGCAGGAACGCCTCGGTGATCAGGGCGACACGCTGCACCGGCGCGCGATCTGCGCAGGCGGCGATCGGGTTCACGCGCCATTCATCCCCCAAAGACAATCGCTTGGCCACCATGCCATGCTCTCCTGCGGCAAGATTCAGCGGCTGTCCAGCCTTGTCATGACCTGCTGCAGATTATAGACACTCATACTAGGATACGATTATGCCCCGGCAAAAGTTTCTTAAGAGAAGGCACCTGGGTGTGAGACCATCGGAGAGGCTCAGTTTCGCAGTAGATTCAGAGAGGGTTGGGGCCGAGAAGACGCTACATCCGTCGGGGTGCCGCTCGGCTGCACCCCCTGATGCAGCAGAGCAGCACCCCGACCAGGGGAGTTCATCCGCCGGTCTTCGTCATGCATCAGGTCGTCACAGCGGCGTAGATGGATGCAGCATCGTCAAAGTCTTCCCGCAGGTGCGTGTACAGATTTCGAAATAGCCGGTAGATAGGCTGGTACGCCGCATGATGTTCGGGATTGGGTTGGTACACCGTCTTGACGCGGACGATCTGCTTCAACGTGCCTGGAATATCGGGGAACAGTCCCAGACCCATGCCGACCAGCATAGCGTCCCCAAAAGGTGCACCGATAGGCGCTTCCGGCAGCTCAATCGGGATGCCCAGGATGTCGGCTTTGATCTGATTCCAGAGCGCACTGCGCGTTCCGCCCCCAACCGACCGCAACTCGTTCACCGTTACCCCGGCTTCTCTCGCGATCTGGATATTGTGCAGCATCGCGAAGACCGTGCCCTCTAGAATGGCCCGGATGATTGCGCCCCGTGATGTTGCCAGAGATAGCCCGAACAGAACGCCCCTGGCATGGGTGTGCCAGAGCGGTGACCGCTCGCCCATCATATAGGGCAGAAAGATGACGCCATCGCTGCCCGGCGGAATCCTGGCGGCCTGCTGTGTCAGCAGATCGAACACGTCAGCATCCAGCAAGGCGCTGGCCTGCTGCTCAACCAGGCCAAACTGCTCGCAGTACCAGTTGAGGCTAGCGCCCGATGCGACGATTGCCCCCACCAGCATATGGGTATCGGCGACCACATGGGGAATGGCAATCAGACTCGCCTCGGTCATGCCGGACTTGTTCGGTATCATGAGGACGGTCGAGGTTCCGGTCATTTCGGCGGCAGTACCGGTGTCGGTGACGCCGGCCTCAAGGGCCGCCGCCACTGCGTCAATCATGCCTACCATCACTGGCGTGCCCGGACGCAAGCCTGTCTCCTGGGCCGCAGCGGGAGTTACCTCTCCCAACACCTGATGGCCGGGACAGCACGCGGGAAGTTGGGCCAGGTCTATCCCGCAAGCCTCGCACATCTCCGCCGACCATTCGCCGCTGGCGCGATGCCACAACTGCATCAGCGCGGCGTGAGTGGGATCAACCGCATACAGACCGGTCAGGCGAAAGTTGATATACCCGTTCACCTGGACGAACTGGTGCGTTCGGGCCAGCAAATGCGGCTCGTGGTTCTTGAACCAGAGGGTCTTTGCGGCAAGGAAGTAGGGGTCAGGACGGTTGCCCGTGATCTGGAATATGCGGTCGAAGCCAAGGGATTCGCTGAGCTGCTGCGCCTCTGCTTCGGCGCGGCGATCCATCCAGATCAAGGCAGGGCGCAGCACCTGCCCCTGGCCATCGAGCGCGATCAGGGCAGGAGCCTGCGAGCTAACCGCCAGACCAGCCACGCGGTCGCGGGCACCGGGCGTCCGGTCAAGAACTGCTCTCACGGCGGTACATACGGCGTCCCACCAATGCTCAGGGTGCTGCTCCACCCATCCCGGCTTCAGGTAATGCGTCCGGTAGCCGGCCTGGTGAACCGCCTCCACGCGCCCGTCCTGCCCAACCAACGCAGCCTTGGCCGCTGTTGTTCCCACGTCAATGCCCAGGAGTAAATCATTCATTCGATAATCTCCGAAGTAATTGCAGCGAGGTGAAAAACGCCAAAGATCGCCGCTCGCGGCTGGGATGTGGCGGGCGGCAAATTCCGAGCAGGCTGTCAGCCCTGAAGGGCCTGGCACATCGGTGGCTTTCCCTTGAATTGCCGGGAGTCCCCCCTAGAAGTGTAGACTATCTCGCCTGGCTGAGCGAACAGGCTTGTTCCCCTGGGGCATATCTCACATTTGGAGCAGAGCCTGTCTTGTAGGGGCGGGTTTCGAAACCCGCCCCTACAAATCACACCACACTTGTCGAACTGCCCCAAGGATGGGATGCACCCGTTCCCCTGCCAGGGCAATCGCATCAGAATCCGCCGCGTGTCAGCCTGTTGACCTCACCCCCGCTCGTGCTGACGCGCCTCGTTGCCCTCTCCGACGCGGCTATGCGTTACTCACAAACCCCCATCCAGCCCCCTTCAGCGCGGGAGGGCGGAGACCCGCCGCTCTCTCCTTCCTCCTCGTGGGGAAGGCCGGGATGGGGACAGGCACACCAAAGATGTGGCAATGTATCGCCGACACGGAGAGGGGGCAAGCGAGCACAGCGAGGCTGGGGGTGAGGTAAGCTACCGGATTTCGCACAACCTTCCTCAGCTTACTGAGATGGGGCGTGGTCAGCGCGGCGTGTCCAGAACTTCGGCGAAGTAGGCGGCAGTCTGGGCGGCGATGGTCTCCCAGGTGAAGCGCTGTGCCAATGCGCAGGCGTTGCGTCCCATCTCCTCGCGTAGCTCCGGGTTGTCGGCCAGGTCTTCAATGGCGATTGCCAGGGCAGTGGGCGAATCGGGGGGGATGAGGCGTACATGCATGTCTTCGACCAGCTCTGGCATGTCCACTTGCGGGTGAGTGGTGATGATGGCGCAGCCATGCGCCAGGGCAGCCATCAGGCTGCCACGCCGGAACGAGACGCCGTCGCGGAAGGGCAGGGCGACGATGTCGCAGGCGGACAGGTGACCGCTGACGGCGGCGCTGTCCACGAAGCCGGTCCAGCGGATGTGGTCATGCAGGTTGAGGTCATCCACCATGGCGTCAACTTCGCGGGCATAGACGATGTTGGCCGGGTCGCTGGTGCCCGTGCGCCCGCCGATCATGAGCAGCTTGACGGGCAGATTGTTGTTGCGGGTGATGCGCAGGGCTTGCAGCAGCGTGTCAATGCCCTTCGAGGCGTTGAGAAAGCCGAAATGGCCGACCACAATATCGTCCGGCTGGAAGCCGAGCGCCGCCCGCCAGACCGAGCGGTTGTAGTCGGGGGCCAGCTCCGGCTTGATATTGGAGCCGATGGGGATGTGGCGCAGGCTGGCGACCGTCTTCTCAGAGGCCAGGCGATGCTCGTCGCCGCGATTGGTGACGATGACGCCGTCGCTGCTGCGGGCGAGGGTTAGCACGGCCTGGTAGCGCAGCGGCCCTGCTTTGGGGAACAGGTAGGGCACAAGCAGGTCGTGGAACGTGGTGACGACGCGGGCGCTATCCAGGCGCAGCGGCAGGATGTGGACGAATGCGGCCATGTTGAAGGCGGCGGCCTGGTACTGGATGTTGACTATGTCCAGCTTTTGGGCCTGTGCCCAGCGGCGGATGCGGCTGAGTGTGCCCCAGCCCCACGAATGGGCGTCCGCCGTAACCTGCAGCGGGCCATTGGCGATGGGAGCGGCGGCGCGGTGATCGGTGAAGATGAATAGCTCGTGGCCGAGCGCGGTCAGGGCGCACGCCAATTCCTGGGTGAACGCGCCCACGCCGCCCTGCATTGGCGGATATTCGCCTGTGATCTGACCGATGCGCATTGTCGCTTCCTGACTGCTCTGCCGGTGCAATGTGCTCGCCCGCTCTATTCCCGCGCCAGCGCGCGGATCACTGCCCAGTAGGTGCGGATGCGCGCGCGGCGCAGCGCCCGCTTGTGTCCGAGCGTGGCCTTTGTGCCTTCGAGCGCGATCTGCAGCCCGTAGCTTACCAGCAGGAACAGGCGCAGTGCAAGGGCCAGTGTGCGCCCGTGATAGGTGCGAAAGTAGCGCAGCTTGCTCTGCTGGAAGTGAATATGCTTGCGCGTCTCCACCTGGGCAGTGCTCTGCCCACCGTAGTGGGTGATGCGCACCGTGCCGACGTAGGCGACGCGCCAGCCGGCTTCTTTGGCACGGCGGCACCAATCCAATTCCTCGGAGAACATGACGTAGCCCTCGTCCAGCCCGCCGATCTGCTCGTAGACGGCGCGGCGGGCGATCAGCGCGCAGCCCTGCACCCAGTCCACCTCGCAGACGCCGTCGTCGGGCAAGTCGGCTGCGTAGAAGTGGTCGAGCAGGCGGCGCGGCGCGTACCCTTGCAGCCACGTGCTCTCGACGAAAGCGGTCAGCGGCGTGGGAAAGCGGCGGCGCGTGGACTGGGTGGTACCGTCGGCGTTGAGCACGCGCGGCCCGGCGATGCCCACCTCTGGGTGCGCGTCCAGATAGGCGACCAGCACAGGCAGTGCGTCGCTGTGAACGACCGTGTCGGGATTCAGCAGCAACAGGTGACGCCCGCGCGCCCCGGCCAGGGCCAGGTTGTTGCCGCGCGTGAAGCCGACGTTCTCGCTCTGCGCGAACAGGCGCACCCAGGGAAATTGCCCGGCGACCAGTTCAGGCGTGCCGTCCGTGCTGGCCGAGTCCACGACGATGACCTCGGCGCGCAACCCGCCAGCGCCAAGCGCATCGCCGGACGGCGCGACAAGCGTCAGCGGGCTGGCGGTGATGCTCTCCAGGCAGGCGGCGAGCAAGTCGCGCACGTTCCACGAGACGATGAGGATGGACAGGTCAACGGCAGGAACGGCGGCGGGCGCGGCAGGTGAATGGTCGGTCACAGACTCACATCCTCAGGGATCGGCTCGATGCTCAACAGGGTGCACGGCGGCCCGTAATACGCACAGTAGCAACCAGGGTAGGCGGCGCTCAGCCGCTTCCAGCGCCGGTAGGAGACGCGCAGCGTCACACCGTTGACGGCAATCGCGGGGTGCGACGGATCACCGGCGCGGCGCAGCACTCCCGTCGTGGCGCGAACGGCGGGGCGCATCACGTCGCGTGCTGCCGCCAGCCACAGGACACTGAGTGCCAGCCACAGCGCGCACACACCGATCAGCAGGGCACGCTCCCACACAGCCTCCGCCAGCGGAGAAACCGCCGCGATGAGCACCACGCCAGCCAGCAACATAACCACGCCGCGCACCAGGTGCCCGATGCTGCGGTACAGCAAGTCCTGGCGCTGGCGATCGCTCAGCCGGCCAGCGCGGTTGGCGGCCAGCGCGTCCAGCGCGAAACCGAAGAGAGCGCCAAGCTCCTGCGCGCTGAGGGGCCGTTGCACTACGGGCGGGCTGTGTTCTGGCATTGGCATCGTATGGCTGACGACTGCGGCCATTTTACCAGAATTTTACAGCCTGGACGCAGTCCGATCACGAATAGGTAACAACTATCGCCGACAATGGGGGCAATTGCGCGGAATTCACCGTGCAATGCCTGTCAATGACATGATCTGGAGGGAGTGACTAATGAACACATGGACCAAGCGAGTGATCGGTGTGAGCCTGGCGTTGGCGGTAGCACTGGGGGCGGTGGGTATCGCCGCTGCTCAGGGGCCTGGGCAGCCAGACTATCCCCGCGCGTACCGCGTTCGCCTTGTGGACACGCTGGTGCAAACTGTCAAGGAGTTGACCGGCCTGTCGTGGAGTGACGTACTGCCGGAACTGCGCGCCGGCCAGACGCTGACGGAGATTCTGGAGGCGAACGGTGCTGACTCCCAGGCGGTACGCGACGTGGTGGGGGCGGCAGTGACGGCGGAGATCGAGGAGGCAGTTGCCGCTGGCACACTGACCCAGGAACAGGCGGACGAACTGTTGGCTGTGCTGCCTGACTGGTTGGCGAATCATTTTGAGTCGCCGTCCTGGTTCGCCGGGTCAGAGGTCCGGACTGGAATGATGTTGCATCGCTTCAGTGGCTTCCGTGACGGGATGTCAGGCCGCTTCGGTGGCTTCCGCGAGGGGGTGCCGGGCCGCTTCGGCGGGATGCGCGGCCAGCCCTCCGGTATCTTCTAGACGCCGCGCGGGTAGTCTCAGTACAACTGTCGGGGGGCGCACAGCCGGGCCGTGCGCCCCCTGACCGTGTTTCTGCTTTGCGGTGAAGCTCTGAATACATGACTCTGCCCCGTCCTGCGGGCAGTCTTGTTGCGCGGGATCGCCGCCCTTCCATATCCTGCAGGAACTGAGGACGCGCTTCAAGAGATAACCCAGGGCACCTCACTGCTCGATGGCGCGAGCGGCTGTGGCGGGTCTCCGCAGGGGTGTATGCGGCAATACGCTCCTACGGAAAGCGTGTTTTGGTGCCTGGCTCGGTATCCGAGCTAATTCGCTAATCTACATCAGGTACGCCCCTATGAAGGCATTTCGCTAACGCCATTGAGAGGGCAAAGCTCCCCTGTCTGCTTTATCCCTGGCCCAGCCGCGCGAAAAGACGCTCAGCATTGGCCGTCGTCTGCGCGGCGAGCTCGTCGAAGGGGATGGCGTGCAGGGCGGCCAGCCGCTCGGCGATGAAGCGCACATAGGCGGGGCGGTTGGGGCGGCGGCCCCGGTAGGGGTGTGGGGTGAGGAAGGGGCCGTCCGTCTCGACGAGCAGGCGGTCGGCGGGGACGCGCGCAGCGATGCGGCGCAGGTCGTCGGCGTTCTTGAAGGTCACCGGGCCGGTGAAGCCGAGGTAGAAGCCGAGCGCCAGCCCGCGCTCCGCCGTGCTCTGCGGGGCGGAGAAGGAATGGAACACGCCGGGGCGGTCGCGCAGCGCGGCGGGCAGCGTGGCCGTCCACGCGGCGAGGACGGCCAGCACGTCGTCGCTGGCGTCGCGGTTATGGACGATCACCGGCAGCTCAAGCGTGGCGGCCAGGTCAAGCTGCGCCTCGAACGCTGCCCGCTGCACGTCCTTCGGCGAGTCGTCCCAGTAGTAGTCCAGGCCGATCTCACCGATGGCGACCACCTTCGGATGAGTGGCCAGGCTGCGCAGCGCGCCGAGGTGGGCGGCGGAGAAGTCGGCGGTGCTGTTGGGGTGCACGCCGGTAGCCGCGTAGACGCCGGGGTACATCTCCGCCAGCGCAATCGCGGCACGCGAGCGATCCAGGTCGGAGCCGGGGTTGATGATGCGCGTCACGCCGCTCGCCGCTGCCTCGGCGATGATCTCGTCGCGCAGGCCGTCGTAGGCGCTGAAGTCCAGGTGGCAGTGGGTGTCAACGAGAGTCATGGGTGGTTGTTAGTGATCGGTGATCAGTTGTCGGTTGTCGGTTTTTGGTTATTGGTGGCGTTGAAGCTGCGCCGCACCGTGATCACGCCCGGCTGCTCAAGCCGATCACTGAGCAGCAACTAACTGCCAACCGCCGATCACTGATCACCGACTACTGATCACTGAGGACTCCGCTCTACTTCGCCTGGCCGCCCGATTTGAGCAGCTCCAGGTCGGCATCTACCATCATGTGGATCAGCTTGGTGAAGGTGATCTTCGGCTCCCAGCCGAGCGCCCGGCCCGCTTTGGAGGCGTCGCCGACGAGCAGATCAACCTCGGCGGGGCGCATGAAGCGCGGGTCTTGCACGACGTACTGCCGCCAGTCCAGCCCGACGTATTCGAAGGCGACCGAGACTAACTCCTCGACGGAGTGCGTCTCGCCGGTGGCGATCACGTAGTCCTCAGCCTTGTCCTGCTGGAGCATGAGCCACATGGCGCGCACGTAATCCCCGGCGTAGCCCCAGTCGCGCCGCGCGTCAAGGTTGCCCAGGCGCAGCTCGTTGGCCATGCCCAGCTTGATCTTGGCGACGTTGTGGGTGACCTTGCGCGTGACGAATTCCAGGCCGCGACGCGGGCTTTCGTGGTTGAAGAGGATGCCGCTGGTGGCGTGCAGGCCGTAGCTCTCGCGGTAGTTGATGGTGATCCAGTGACCGTACACCTTCGCCACGCCGTAGGGACTGCGCGGGTAGAAGGGCGTCGTCTCGCGCTGCGGCACCTCGCGCACCTTGCCGAACATCTCGCTGCTCGATGCCTGGTAGAAGCGGATGGTGGGGTCAACGTGGCGGATGGCGTCCAGTAGGCGGGTGACGCCAAGCGCGGTCACGTCTCCGGTGAAGACGGGCTGCGTCCACGAAGTCTGCACGAAGCTCTGCGCGGCCAGGTTGTACACTTCGTCAGGCTGGCATTCCTGCAGGGCGAGCTGCAGGGATGTCTGGTCGAGCATGTCACCGGGGATGAGGTTCAGCCGGTCCTGGATGTGGTCAATGCGGCTGAAGTTGACGGTGCTTGTGCGCCGCACCAGGCCGAAGACCTCGTAACCCTGCTCAAGCAGGAACTCGGCCAGATACGACCCGTCCTGGCCGGTGATGCCGGTGATCAGTGCGCGTTTGGTCATGATTACTCTGCTCCTGCCTGGCGACCGGCTCCGGGGCGCAGGCCCGCCCGGACGCGCCAGTCGTTGAGGGTGTCTAATAAGCTCTGCTCGAAGGGAATTTGCGGCGTCCAGCCGGTGTGCGCACGCAGCCTGGAGGCGTCACCGACACGGCGCGGCACGTCGGACGGGCGCATCCGCGCCGGGTCCCGGCGGACTTCGATGGGTACGGCGCTGTAGCTCAGCAGCATGTCGAGCAAGTACTGGACGCTGTGCGCCTGCCCGCTGCACACGTTGTACGCCTCGCCTGGCTCGCCATGCGTGAGCATCAGCACGTAGGCGCACACGACATCGCGCACGTCGGTGAAGTCGCGCTCGGCCTCCAGGTTGCCGACAAAGATGACCGGCTCGCGCCGGCCCGCCTCAATCGCCGCGATCTGGCTGGCGAAGTCCGCCGCGACGAAGCCACCCGCCTGGCTGGGGCCGATGTGGTTGAAGGGCCGGGCGCGGACGATGGGCAGCCTGTAGGCGAGGAAGTATTGCAGGCCAAGCATGTCTTGCGTCACCTTGCTGACGCTGTACGGGCTGGCCGGGGCGAAGGGAACGCGCTCGTCGAGTGGGGCGTCTGTCGCGCCCGCCGCGCCGTAAATCTCCGCTGAGCTGACGACGAGGATGCGCGCCGTTGGTACGGTCTGGCGGCACGCTTCCAGAACGTTGATCTGCGCCTGGGCGTTGTTGGCGAGCGTGCCCCAGGGGTCTTTGAAGGACTGCCCGACATCGGCCAGCGCAGCCAGGTGAAACACCAGGTCGGGGCGGGACTCGGCGATGGCCGCGTGCACGGCGGGAGCGTCGCGCAGGTCAAGCTGGTGCTGCTCGACCGGGCGACTGTCGAGGCGCGGGTTGCGACCCGGCGGCTCGAAGACGGCGGCGGTGATATGCACGTCTGGCAGGGTCAGCAGGTGCTCGACCAGGTGCCCGCCAGCGAAGCCGCCAGCGCCAGTGATGAATGCTCGCACAGGAGTGCTCCAATAGCGTGAGCGACGCGCTGACCGCTGCCGCGCGCCGTCGCATGAGAGCGGCGATTATAGCACGGGGCGGGGGTAGGGCAAGCGCCGCAAGATGGCAGGTGCGTGCAGAACCTGTCAGGCAATAGGGGCGCTGCTCTGCCGCGCCCGTCGTAGGGGCGTATTGCCAGACGCCCCTACGAACCTCACCTCCGCTCGGCGCTGGCGCGCCTCGCTGCCCCCTCTCCATGCATGGTTCACGCACCGACACTTTTTATGGAGAGGAGAAGAGAGTAGACTCATCGGTCATCGCCCACTGAGCAAGAAGGAGGATGACGCGATGAGTCAGGAGATTGTACCACTGGCTGGACTATATGCGGCAGTGTTTCCGGCATTTGAAGTTTTGGCAAGCGACCGTGATCGGGCTGTATAGCTACGGCATCGTGCAAGCGCGGCACTGTGCGCCGAGCCGGTGGCGGAGAAGCTGGGGCTGGTGGGCAAAGCAGACAGCCTCCAACGACGCTTGGGCGTTATCTGGCCAACGACCGTATCTGCTGGCAGAGTTGTAGTCGGGCCTGGGCGCGTTGGGTGCTGATCCGCTACTACGGAGAGCGACTGATTCTGCTGGTGGATGAGACCAAGCTAGGGGGCTATTGAGTGTGATGGTGGTGGGGTTAGCCTATCGAGGCAGCTGCCTGCCGCTGGCCTTTTAGGCCTATCGGCCTCATGCCTGGCCGATGAGCCAGGTGGCCTTGATCACCACCCTGCTGGGGTGGATCGCCCCCGCCATTCCGCCAGGGTCATCCCGTTGGTGCAGGCGGATCGGGGCCTTGGCACCTCACCCGACTTGATACGGGAGATTGCTGACCACTTCCACTGGCACTACCTCTTCCGCGTGCAGAAGCAGACCCGTTTCCGCTTCAGTCCCAACACCCTGCCGTGCGCCTTGAGCGACTTGTTGCCCAAGCACGGGCAGTGTTGGCATGGGCGAGGGGAAGCTTTCAAGAAAGCGGGGTGGCTGGCGACGGAGGTTCACCTCCTTTGGGGACCGGTGCATCGAGAAGCCTGGTGTCTGGTCACCAACTGTCCCGACATTGACGGCTGGGAGTATGCCGTGCGCTACTGGCAGGAAGGCAGCTTCCGTGACCTGAAGTCCGATGGCTGGCAGTGGCAGACCTCGCGCATCACCACCCCCAGCCATGCCAATCGCCTCCTGCTGGTCATGGTTCTGGCCTATGCCTGGGTGCTCTCTCTCGGCAGCCTGGCCTTCGATGACCCTGATTTACGCGGTCAGGTGGTCTCCGCCGATGTCACCCGCTATTCATTATTCCGTCTGGGCTTCCGCCTTTTGGAGCGCTTCGCAGGAGGCGTTCAGGCGCTCATCCTGACCCGTTTCCGCGATTTGCTCGTCTTTTTCGACGGTCCGACCCCCTCAAGTGTTAAATGTGTCGGTGCGTGAACCGTCAACGGAGAGGGAAAGGCCTGCCAGATCGTCCCCCCTCTAGCGTCGCTTGAGGGGGGAGGCGTTCAGCGAGAATTCCTGAGCTTCCCCCGGCAACAGGTTGCTCGTGCACCCGAAATGGCGCGCGCTCAGCGGCGGTGGGCGACGAGCACTGCGCGCACGCCCTGCCCGCTCGCGTCCGGCAGCAGGATCAGCTCGTAGGCGGTGCGCGGCGCGAGCGTGACGGCCAGCGCCCCGACTTCCCGCGTGCTGACGCGCTCGACGATATGGAACTCGTATGTCCCGGCGGCGACGAGGGCCGGGTCCACGATCATGCCGAAGTCAATGCTGTCGAGCAGGATGTCCGGAACGAGCGCTTCGCTCTCTTCCTTCTCGCTCAGCGGCGATACGTATCCAGGGGGAGGCGCGGTGGCCGTTGGCGCGCCCGGTGACACCGGCGGCGTGGGCGATGGCATGGAAACGGGCGCGCGCACTACGCGCAGCGCAGGCGCACCCGGCGCGGCATGGAACACGCGCAGCAGCGCATAGCCGTCCGGGACGGCGAGCGCGCGGTCGGAGGCAGGCTGCAGGCGCACGGCGTAGCGGTCGCGGTAGACATAGAGCGTGAGGTACGTCCCCTCCGGCGCAGGGGGCAGGCTCACCGCCTCGTCGAGCAGCGCAGCACCGCTTGCAGCCTGGCGGATTGCCAGGCGAAGCGGCGGCGCGCCGAGATCATGGTAGGCGGTGGCTGTGCCGGGCGCGACTGACTGGAAGATCAGCGCACCGTCGGCCACGAAGTCAACGGGCGTCTCATCGGCCAGCGCATTAACCAGACGGACGGCGAAGACTCGCGCGCCCGGCCCCCACCCGCTGGCGCTGGGTGGGGCGCTGTCCAGCGGCACCACGCCCTCAGCGGCCAGGACTGTGTCGCCGATGCCCGTCTCCGTCTCCAGCACGACCGGAGGTGCATCGGGCGTATCCGTGATGATCACGGCGTACACCGTGCCCGCCTGCCAGTCGCGCTCCGGCAGCAGATCAATCTCGCGCGGGGAGTCGGCGCTGCCCGTCTCGATGACGAAGGCGGCTGTTCCGGCGTGGTAAGCCAGCGGGTGGCTCGCCGCGCCGAACGGCACCGGGCGCAGACCGGGAATCTCGCCGCTGTAGGTGCTCACGCGGACGCTCACCGTGTCGGGGGCCGCGTTGACGAAGATTAGCCGCGCCGCGTTGACCGGCGTGGGACTCAGGTCTTCGGCGATGGCGGCGACGCGCAGGCGGTCTTGCGTGCCGAGCAGCACCAGGCTCGCTGTCTCGTCGGCGCGCAGGGCGATCTGCTTGACGAGAATGGGCGCAGCGTCCGGCTCTCCGGCGGGCAGCAGGCGAAGCTGGTAGGTGGCAGCGCGCTGAGTTGTCCACACGCTGGCCATGCGGTAGGCCAGGCTCGCCGCGAGGGAGATGTCATCCAGGTACACGTCAACAGGCGGCAGATCGGGCGAGGCGTGCATCACGCGCACTTGCGCCTCGTCCTCGACACGGCTGCGCAGCTCGACGCGGGCGACGCTGCCCGGCTCTGCGTCCGGGTCTGGGAACAGGACGACGGTGTAGGCGTAGCGGGCCATGCCGTAGAAGCTGAACTCGGCCAGGGGAGCGTCAGCGGCCAGCAGCGTGAGGTCGTGCCCTTTCTCGTCCAGGGTTATGGCGTCGCTCACTGCGCCATAGGCGAGGTCGCTGATGATCGTGCGCTGCGCGTCCTGCATGCTGAGCGTCCCGGCGTCGGGCAGGGCATGGACGACGCGCAATCGCGCTGTCGCCGCTGGCAGCGGTGAAGTGTCCTCGCTGGCGACGATCAGCCGGAAGTCACCGGTGCGTCCGGCCAGAACGATCACGTGCGCGGTTCCGGCGGGCAGGCTGACCGGCGCTTCCAGCAGGGCGGGCGCGGACTCGTCGCCGGTGGGCACGACGCGCAGCGCACCGTCACCGGCGGGCACCTTGCGCGGTGATTGCTGGTAGTCGCCGGGGCGCAGGGCGGTGGCGACGGGCAGATCGTCCAGGTACACGGAGACGCGCGGCAGGTCGCCGCTGGCGTTGACGATGCGCAGTCGTGCTGTCTCGTCCGGTGCGAGGGCAAGCTCCGTCACGGGTTGGACAGCAGGTGTGGGGCTGGGCAGGGCCATCTCTGTCGGTGACGGGGAGGGCGGCGGCGTATGCGATGGGGCCGGGGTTTCCGCGTCCCCTCCACACGCCGCGAGGCTGAGCGCCAGCGCGGTCAGGGCAAGCGGCAGGGAGAGGATGCGTCGCATGGTCAACCTCCGGTTTGGGCGGCGGGTGGATCACGCTCCATTGTACAGGGGATGGGCCTGGAGGGACAGCGGGGTACATCAGGGGCAGTGTATCCTTGTCGGTTGAGACTCGTCACACAGGAATGGCCCCCCATCCCCGGCCCTTCCCCCACGAGGGGGGAAGGGAGAAAAGCGGCGGGCCTGCTCCCCTTCCCTCCGCGCAGCGTGGGGGAAGGAGCTGGGAGATGGGGGGGTCACACGGCAGCCAGTACCCACTCCATTTCAACCGAATTCGATATACTACCTACATCAGGCCTCCGAAGTCTTCGAGAACTTCGGAAGTCTCTTCCCGCCGCCCCTACAAGACCGATTCCTGCCCCGTCGTGAGATGCATCCCGTTGCTAGTCGCTCTTGACGGTGATCTGGCGCGGCTTGACCGTCTCCGCCTTGGGCAAGGTGAGCGTCAGCACGCCGTCCTTGAAGCTGGCCTCCACACCCTCGTGATCGATCGGCATGTTGATGTTGAGCGTGCGCTCGAACTTGCCGGTCGGTCGCTCCAACAGGACGTACTTGCGCTGGCTGCTCTCTTCGCGCCGGATCTCGCCGCGAATCGCCAGCGTGTCGCCTTCCAGCGTGATCTCGATTTCCTCCGGCTTGATGCCCGGCACGTCGGCGCGGATGATGATGGCCTCGTCGGTGATGTAAGCGTCCATGGGCAGCAGCCAGGCACCAGTGCCGCGTGACTCTGTGCCACGCGCGAAAGTCTCGTCGAGCATCCGGTCAACGGCCTGGCGCAAGGTGATCATGTCGCGCAGGGGGTCCCAGCGTGTCACACGTGCCATTGTTTGGCCTCCTTCCATTACTCTCTGGATGCTCTCACTGTACAGCACTTACGCTAGAAAACCATTAAAGGGGCGTAGAAGTCGCATCAGCGGCCAACGCCTGCTCAGCCTGTTGGTGCGCCCACAGGCGGCGGTACGCGCCACCGTGCCGGAGCAGCCCAGCGTGCGTGCCGCACTCGACGATGTGCCCCTCCTCCAGAACGAGAATCTTGCTGGCGCGCTCCAACCCTACCAGGCGGTGGGTGATCAGCAGCGTCGTGCGATCGGGCAGGGCGCTGAAAATCGTGTCCAGCACGGCGCGCTCGGTCACAGGGTCGAGGTTGGCCGTCGGCTCGTCGAGCAGCAGGATCGGCGCGTCCTTGAGCACGGCGCGGGCGATAGCCAGGCGTTGGCGCTCCCCGCCGCTCAGACGCAAGCCCTGCTCCCCGATCCACGTGTCCAGGCCGTCCGGCAAGGCGGCGACGAAGCGGTCGAGGTGCGCGGCGTGCAGGGCAGCGAAGGCTTCGTCCGGCGTGGCGTCGGGCCGGGCGACGCGCAGGTTGTCGCGCAGCGTGCCGCTGAAGAGGTGCGTCTGCTGGCTGACGACGCTCATCAGGCGGCGCACGTCGTCCTGAGCGTAGTGGTGCAGATCGTGCCCGACCAGGCGCATCGCGCCTTCGTCGTAGTCCCAAAAGCGCAGCAGCAGCCCGACGAGCGTGGATTTGCCCGCCCCACTGGGGCCGACGATGGCGACGGTTGCGCCCGCTGGCAGATTGAAGGAAATGCCGTCCAGGGCGGGGGGATCGGCGGGGGCGTAATGGAAGCGCAGGCCCTCGACCTCCAGCAGAGCGCCGGGCGTAGCATTTCTGACGAGAGAGGCAGGAAGGGCCAGCGGAGTCGCCGAGTCGCGGACGGCTGGCGGCGCGTCCACCAGCTCGAACAGGCGGCGGGCGGCGGCCAGGCTGCTGTCCAGGTGTTGCAGCGCGGCGGGCAGCGGTTGCACCGCTTCGAAGCTGGCCAGCGCCGCCAGCACGAGCACGGCCAGCAGCACGCCGTCAAGCTGGCCGCCACGCACAAGGGGAATTGCCAGGATCAGCACGGCCAGCGCCGCCAGGCTGCTGGTCAGGCTGAGCAGCGCCGTTTGCGCCGCGCCGAAAGCGGCCAGCCGCGCCTGGTGATGGCTGAGCGCCCGGCTTAGCTGGCGCACGCCTGCCAGGTGGCGCTCCTGGGCGTTGAAGGCGGCCAGGTCAGCCATGCCCTGCACACCGTCAATCACGGCGGCGACGAGTGCGCCGCGCGCCGCGACAAGCTCGCGGCCCGGCGAGCGGGCCAGGCCGCGCAGGGCCAGGGGGATCAAGCCGCCTGCCAGTGCCAACAGGCTCACCAGGGCGAGAGCCAGGCGGAAGTCGTGGGCGGCCATGAAGACGGCCATGCCCGCCGCGACCAGGACGGCGACCACCGGCGGCGCGATCACACGCAGGTAGATGTTCTCCAACGTGTCAATGTCGGCCACGATGCGCGCCAGCAGGTCGCCGGAGCGGTGTTCTTGCAGGCGGGCGGGGGCCAGCGGCTCCAGGTGGGCGAAGAACCAGACGCGCAGCCGCGCCAGCAGGCGGAAGGTTGTCTGGTGGGCGACGATGCGCTCCAGGTAGCGGAAGACGCCGCGCGCGATGCCGAAAAAGCGCACGCCGACGACGGCCACACTCAAGACGCCGATCGGGGGGTGCAGCGCCGCGCGGGAGATGATCCAGGCCGCCGTCGCCATCAGCGCGATGCTGCTGCCGACGGTCGCCACGCCGAGCAGCGCGGCGAGCAGCATCCACCAGCGGAAGGGTGCGGCCAGGCGCAGCAGGCGCACAAGCGGGTGCTGGCTCATGTGCCATCCCCCTGCGCGGCGAGCAGGCGGCGGTACAGCCCCGGCTGCCGGTGCAGCGAGGCGTGGGTGCCCGCCTGGGCGATGCGCCCGCCGGACAGCACGACGATCTGATCGGCTTCGCGCACGGTGCGCAGCCGGTGGGCGATGACCAGGGCGGTGCGACCCCGCAACAGGGCGCGCATGGCCTCCAGCAGGGCGGCCTCCGTCTGCGGGTCGAGGTTGGCCGTCGCTTCGTCGAGCACGATCACTGGCGCGTCCTTGAGGAAGGCGCGGGCCAGGGCGATGCGCTGCGCCTGCCCGCCGCTGAGACGCGCGCCGCGCTCGCCGATGCGCGTCTCGTAGCCGTCCGGCAGCGCGGCGATGAACGCTTCAGCGCCCGCTGCCTGCGCCGCGCGCATCACCTCTGCGTCGGAGGCGTCGGGGCGGCCCAGGCGGATGTTGTCGGCAATAGTCGCGTCGAACAGGGTGGGACGCTGCGGCACCCAGGCAATGTGCGCGCGCCAGGCTTCAGCGGGCACGGCGCACAGGTCATGCGCGTTAGCGGTGACGCGCCCGGCAGTCGGCGCGACGAAGCGCAGCAGCAGGCCGGCGAGGGTGCTCTTGCCCGCGCCGCTCGGCCCGACCATCCCGGTGATCTGGCCGGGGCAGATGCAGGCTGATCCCGTCCAGGGCGGGGCGCTCGCCTGTGTTGTAGACGACGCGCACGTCCTCGAAGCGGATTTGATCACGGTGCACCTCGCTGCTAGCAGGCTTCCGAGCAACCTCAGGGAAACGATCGAAGAAACGAGTGGCCATGCCCTGCTTTACCTCACCCCCCGCTCGGCACTGACGCGCCTCGCCGCCCCCTCTCCCTGCATGGAGGGGGCAGGCCAAGCGGAGCGAGGTCGGGGGTGAGGTAAACTGCTGGATTTCGGAAGGTCTTCCTGAGTTTACTGGGGTAGGCGCAAGCGCGACAGGCTGGCAGCCGGGCACCGGCGTCTCCAGCACGGCGAAGATGCGCCCGGCGGCGGTCACCCCGGCCACGCCCGCGTGAAAGCGTGTGCCGAGCATACGCAGCGGCAGGTAGTATTCTGGCGCGAGGATGAGGATGAACAGCGCGTCGGCGAGCTCCATGCGCCCGTAGAGCAGGCGCAGCCCGATCTCGACAGCGATGATCGCCGTGCTGATCGTTGCTAGCATCTCCAGCACCAGCGCCGACAAGAAGGCGATACGCAGGACGCTCATCGTCGCGTCGCGGAAGCGGTCGCTGATGGTGCCAATGACCGCGACCTGGGCGCGGCTCTGCCCAAACATCTTGAGCGTGGGCAGCCCTTGCAGCGCGTCGAGGAAGTGAGCGCTCATGCGGCTGAGCTGCGTCCACTGGCGGTGCGACTGGCGGTTGGCGGCCTTGCCGATCAGGATCATCAGCAGGGGGATCATCGGCGCGGTGAGCAGCAGCACCAGGCCGGAGAGCAGGTCGAGCGGGAAGACGACGGCGAGCATGGTCAGCGGGACGAGCGCGGCCAGGACAAGCTGGGGGATATACTCGCCCAGGTAGGCGTGCAGGGCCTCGATTCCTTCAACGGCGGTGTTGGCTAGCTCACCGCTGCGCTCGCCGCGCACATAGGCGGGGCCGAGCGCGGCCAGGTGCGCCAGCAGGCGCTCGCGCAGCGCCCCCTTGATGCGGTCGGCGAGGGTGTGCGCGGCCAATTCGCCACTACCCAGGGCCAGCGCCCGTCCTACGGCAATGAGCGCCAGCGCTGCCAGCAGGGGCGCGACATCGCCAAGGTCTTGGCCGTCCAGGAAGACGCGGCTGATGGCCCGGCTCAGCCCATACGCCTGAGCGACGAGTAGCAGCCCGGCCAGCCCACCCAGCCCGATGGTGGCGATCAGCGGGCCGCGCGCGCCGTCCATCTCGCGCAGCAGCCGCCGATCAAGATTCATGGTCAGTCCTGGCACGGGGACTCAATACTGTCATTAAGTGTTCCCTATGATTTAATCAGGCTTCCGGCACGTGGTACGGTTTCTGCGCTACAATGGAGTCACTGGCTTGTTGCAGCCTTGAGATGGTCTGGAGACTCGTGATGCGCTTTGATCATATCATTTGGGACCTTGACGGCACACTGTTCGATACCTACCCGCCGCTGATCACCTCGATTGGGCAGGCGTTGGGCGAGTTCCAGGTCACGGTTCCGCGCGCCGAACTGGCCCGGCTGCTCAGCGACACAGTGGCGGTGTGCATCGAGGAGATCACTGCACGCCACAGCCTTGATCCGCTCGACTTTGAGGCGCGCGTTGCCTATTACCAGCGCCAGGTGACGGAGCGCGACCAGCCGCCATTCGACGGGGCGATCTACCTGTGCGAGCGGTTCCTCAAGGCCGGGGGGCAGAATCTCATCTTCACACATCGCTCGCGGGAGTCCGTCCTGCGCTTGTTGGACTGGTACCGGGTTGAAGGGCTGTTCGCTGAGTGCCTGACGGTGGAGGACGGCTACGCCCGCAAGCCTGATCCCGCCGGCTTCAACGCGCTGATCGAGCGTCACGACCTGCTGCGCGAGCGCGTGCTGACCGTCGGCGACCGGGCGCTCGACATTGCGGCTGGCAAGCGCGCCGGGATCAGCACGTGTCTGTTTCGCGGCGAGCCGGACCCCGACTGCCCGCCCGATTTCACCATCATCTCGTTCGACGAGCTGCGCTCAATCCTGCGGCTGCCCGCGTAGGGCGCTGCCTGGCCCCCCCGGTGCGAAGGGGCCATCCTGGTTGGGAGTCTCCGTAGGGGCGGGTTCCGAAACCCGCCCCTACAGTAAG
This sequence comes from Aggregatilineaceae bacterium, assembly GCA_040767545.1. Lineage (GTDB taxonomy): Bacteria > Chloroflexota > Anaerolineae > Aggregatilineales > Aggregatilineaceae > UBA2029. The sequence goes on from JAXGOK010000005.1 coordinate 82,887, forward strand.
CGCATGTACCCATACGCCCCCACAAGAGCGGGGCCGGCTCAGTACTCCAGCGAGGAGTCGGCAGTCAGCCGCTTGCGAAAGACCCAGTAGCTCCAGCCCTGGTAGATCAGCACAACCGGCACCAGGATGAGCGCCACAACCGTCATGACCTCCAGCGTCTTCTGGCTGGCGGCGGCGTTATTCACCGTCAGGCTGAAGGCCGCGTCCGTGCTGGAAACCATCACATTCGGGTAGAGGAACCAGAAGAACGTGGCGACCGAGAGCAAGATGGTCACGCCGGTGAGGGCGAAGGCCCAGCCGAACTGCTTCCGGCGCACGTAGTAGCCCACCGCCAGCAGCGCCGCCGCGGAAGCGACCGGCATCGCACCGGGGTTGATGCCGATCTTGTCGAAGATGTTGATGTAGGTGTAGTTGGCGAGGGCCAGCACAGCGGCAACCACAACCGCGACCATCCACAGCCTGGGCGCGAGCGCCTCAGCCCGGCGGCGAATCACGCCGTCGGTCTTCAGGCTGAGGAAGATCGCGCCTTGCAGCAGGAAGACCACGAACCCGGCAGCACCTGCGATCAGCGTGTAAGGGCTGAGCAGATCGAGCAGGTTGCCGGTGAAGGTCATCTCGGCGTTGATCGGCGTGCCCTTGACCAGGTTGCCAAAGGCCACGCCCCACAGCAGGGCGGGCAGGGCGCTGCCGAAAAAGATCGCCCAGTCCGAGACGGCGCGCCAGCGGGGATTCTCGTCCTTGCTGCGGAACTCGAAGGCCGCCCCGCGCACGATGAGCGCCAGCAGAATGAAGACCAGCGCCAGGTAGAACCCGCTGAACATGGTGGCGTACCACTGCGGGAAGGCGGCGAAGATCGCGCCCCCGGCGGTGATCATCCACACTTCGTTGGCGTCCCACACCGGGCCGATGGTGTTGATGATCACGCGGCGCTCACCGTCGTTCTTGCCCAGGAAGGGCAGCAGCATCCCCACGCCGTAGTCGAAGCCTTCCAGGAAGAAGAAGCCGATGAACAGAATCCCAATCAGTCCGAACCAGAGGTCTTGCAGCTCCATCGTCTAATCCCCCTTCACTTGGCCCCGGCCAGAGCGGAGACAGGCTCGGCGGGCGCGTCACTCTCATCGTCACGCGGGCCGCGCCGGGCGAACTTAGCCAGCAGGTAGACGTCGGCCACCATCAGCACGCCGTAGACAAGGGTGAATGCCAGCAGCGAGAAGGCGACCATTGCCGTGCTGACGTTGGGCGATACCGCCTCTTCGGTGCGCTGCAGCCCAAAGACGATCCAGGGCTGACGACCCATCTCGGTCATCATCCAGCCCGCTGTGTTGGCGATGTAAGGCAGAATGATGGCGAAGGGCAGCAGCTTGAGGAAGCGCGGCACCCTGGTTAGCTCGTCGCGCAGGACAAGGTACAGGCCAGCCACCGCCAGCAGCAGCATCAGGGTGCCGGAGCCGACCATCGCGCGGAACGACCAGTAGATGACGGCGATGGGCGGGCGGTAGTCCGCGTCCGCGCCGTAGCGGTCAGCGAACTGGGCGGCGTACTGCTCTTGCAGGTTGTCAATCCCCTGCACTTCGCCGTCAAGCCGGTTGTAGGAGAGCAGGCTGAGCAGCTTGGGGATGCGAATCGAGAAGACCTCTTTGCGCTGCTCCCAGTCACCGATGGTCAGCAGCGAGAACGACGCCGGGTCTTCGCTCTCGAACAGCCCTTCGGCGGCGGCCATCTTCATCGGCTGCGTCTCAACCATGTGCTGGGCCTGCGAGTGCCCGACCATGACCACGAGCACGATGCCGATCAGCCCGTAGACGGTGGCGATGCGCGCCGAGCGAGCGAAGAAATCGCGGTCATTGGTCTGGCGCAGCAGGTGCCAGGCGCTGATGCCGAGCACGAAGAAGGCAGCGGTCGCCACGCCAGCGGCGAGCACGTGCGGGAACTGCACCAGGACGTTGGGGTTGGTCACCACGTCCAGGAAGCTGTCCATCTCCACCTTAGCCAGCACGCCGTCCGCGCCGATCACCTCGCGGTAGCCGACGGGCTGCTGCATGAAGGAGTTGGCGATGAGAATCCACAGCGCAGAGATGTTCGATCCCAGGGCCACCAGCCAGATTGAGGCCAGGTGCACCCCTTTCGGCAGGCGATCCCAGCCGAAGACCCACACGCCGATGAAGGTGGATTCCAGGTAGAAGGCAAGCAGGGCCTCGATAGCCAGCGGCGCGCCGAAGATGTCGCCCATGAAGCGCGAGTATTCCGACCAGTTCATGCCGAACTGGAATTCCTGCACGAGGCCGGTGACGACGCCCAGCGCGAAGTTGATGATGAACAGCTTGCCCCAAAACTTGGCCATCTGCTTGTAGACGGGGTTGCTGGTGCGGTACCACAGCGTCTGCATGATGGCCACGAGGATGGACAGGCCGAGCGTCAGCGGGACAAAGAAGAAATGATAGACGGTCGTAACAGCGAATTGAAGCCTGGCTAAGTCCAGCGCATCCATGCGGTGCTCCTCCCGTATTCTGTGGGTCGGCCAACGCCCCGGCCAATGGCTGGTGGGCCACCTATGATAACCGTCAGTTTACCGAGATTGCTATCAGGAATTTAGTGACAAACGGAACTCTCCCTTGCGCCATGTAGCACGTGCTTGGTCGGGCAGGCCGATCCGTCGTATAGTAGGGGCGACCGGACTGGACAGCCAGCGCCGCGCGGTTGACGCGGGCCGCTTGAGCGACTAGACTTGGGCGCGCCTGGCACTATGAACTGGAAGGAGCACTGATGCGAACAGTCGAATGGACGGACGCGGGTCGCGTGCGCATGATTGACCAGCGCCTGATCCCCTGGGAACTCTCTCACGTCGAATATGACGACTACTGCGCGGTAGCCGGGGCGATCACGACGATGGTTGTGCGTGGCGCGCCGGCGATTGGTGTGGCGGCGGCGTTTGGCATGGCGCTGGCGGCGCGGCAGTCTGCGGCGGCGACGCTGGCCGAGCTTTTGGGCGATCTCGAAGAAGCAGCGTGCGTCCTGAAGGATGCCCGCCCGACGGCGGTTAACCTGGCCTGGGCGGTGGATCACATGCTGGAGGCGGCGCGGGACGCGCGTCTCGACAGCGCGGAGGCGGTCCGCGCGGCGCTGCTGGCTGAAGCGCAGCGCATGGCCGATGAGGACGTGGCGACCAACAAGCGGATCGCTGCGTGCGGGGCGGCGCTGCTCAAGGACGGTGACACGGTGCTGCACCACTGCAACACAGGGATGCTGGCGACGGTGGATTACGGGACGGCGCTCGGTGTAGTGCGCATGGCCCACGAGGCGGGCAAGCGCATTCACGTGCTGCTTGACGAGACACGCCCGCGCTTGCAGGGCGCGCGGCTCAGCGCGTGGGAATGCGAGCAGCTTGGCATCCCCTACGACATCCTGCCCGACACGGCGGCGGGCTACTTCATGCGGCGCGGCGAGGTGAGCGTCGTCCTGTTTGGCGCGGATCGGGTGGCGGCCAACGGCGACGTGGTCAACAAGGTCGGCTCGTACCAGATCGCAGTGCTGGCCCGCGAGAACGGCATCCCGTGCTACTCCGTCTTCCCGATTTCAACGGTAGACCTGGCCATGCCCTGCGGCGACGAGGTGCCGATTGAGGAGCGCGACCTGGCCGAAGTGCGCGCGCCCTACGGCTGCGAGCTGGTTCCCGCGCATTACCGGGCGCGCAACCCCGCCTTCGACGTGACGCCGTACCGCTACCTCTCTGGCCTGATCACCGAGGTTGGCGTGCTGCGCCCGCCCTTTGCGCAGAGCCTGGCAGAGGCGGTCGGACAGGGAGGGCGTTAACAGGGGCGTATCGCAATACGCCCCTACGTACCTCACCTCCGCTCGGCGCTAACGCGCCTCGCCGCCCCCTTCCGCTGCGGAGAGGGGGAAAGGCCGAGCGTAGCGAGGCCAGGGGGTGAGGTCTGTGGTCGGCGTCAAGCCATTCGCCGACGACCTCTGCGTGCCTTCGTTAGCAGACTGATCAGGGCGAAGTGGGCGGCGGGCACGTCTCCGGCAGGGCGGCGATGGGCTGCACGATCACCTGGGCCAGCACGTCCTGGGCGGGGTCGGGCAGGATGTCGCTGGGGGTGAAATCCAGCGCGAACGAGGCGCGCGCTCCGTCTTCGTTCACGGCCAGCAGCACGTCTTCCTCGTGCGTGCCCTGCCGCAGACGCAGGGGCAGCGCCAGTTGGTACGCGCCGGAAGCGGCGGGGCAGAGCAGCACCTCGACGCCGGAGTCACCCTCCGACCAGTACAGCGTATAGCGTGGCATCCCCGCCTGCAACAGCCATTGGTCGAAGAACCAGGCCAGGTCCTGGCCGCTGACACTCTCGGCCAGCCGCCACACGTCGAGCGTGCTGGTCGGGCGGTCGTGGTACTGCTTGGCGTAGGTTTGCAGGAAGGCGAAGAAGGTATCGTCGCCGATGGTGCTGCGCAGCATGTGCAGCAGCCAGGCCCCTTTGCTGTAGCTGGCCGTGCCGAATAGCTCCTCTGGCAGCGGGTAAGCCAGCGGAGTCTCCCGCGTGTCGGCCAGCAGAGACCGCTCGGCGGCAGTCCGCGCGGCGATGCCCGCTTCCGCGCCCAGGCGGGCCTCGCGGGCCAGCCATTCGACGTAAGTCGCAAAGCCCTCGTTCAGCCAGATATCGCCCCACGATCCCAGCGTGACCGCATTGCCGAACCAGCTATGGGCCAGCTCGTGCACCAGCAGCGGGAATACGTCCAATTCGGACGCGGTGAGCACAGCGTCGGGCATGGCGGTCATCGTCTGCGTTTCGAGGGCCATGCTGTTGTGGGGCACGACCACGTGCCCGTAGGAGCTATACGGGTAGGGGCCGAGCATGTCGGCCAGCAGGTCGAGGGCTTCGCCGGTATAGCTGAAGACCTGCCGCGCGGCGTCGGCGCTGGCCGGGTAGACGTAATGCTGGAGCGAGACGCCATCCGCCGTGTGCTCTTTGACGGCGACGTAGTCCCCCGCCGCGACCAGGGCCAGGTAGGTGGCCATGGGGGAGGTCATGCGCCAGATGAAGGTGCGCGTCCCGTCGTCGTGGCGCACCGTCTGGACAAGCTGCCCGTTGGCGACGGCGACCAGGGGCGTGGGAACGGTCAGGCGGAACTCGTAGGTGGCGCGGTCGCTGGGGTGATCGTTGCAAGGGAGCCAGGTGCGCGCCCCGTCCGGCTCGTTGAGGGTGAAAACCTGCCCGTTGGTGAAGAACATGCCGATGTCGAAGAATGGGATGAAGCGGCTGCGGAACGGCTGGGGCCGGGCGCTGTAGGTAATCTGCGCGCGGAACTGCGTTCCGTAGTCCAGCGGCGCGGGTAGCTCGATGATCAGCTTGTCGTCTCTGACGGCAAACAGGGTCTCCTCGCCGTTGACAGTCACGCGCTCGATGTCCAGGTCGCGCGCGTCCAGGCCGAAGCTCATCAGGCGGTGCATGGTGACACGGATGCTGAGCGTGGCGCTGCCGGCCAGTGTCCCCGCGCGCGGGTTAATGGTCAGATTGAGGGCCACATGCTGCACGTCAATGCCGCCGTTGCCCAGGTCGGGCGCGAGGGGATCGCCGCGCGTCAGCGGCCCCGGCACCGGTACGGTCGCGGCGCGGCTGAGCACGGCGGCCAGGGCCGGGCTGCGTAGCTCGTCGTTGGCCGCGTAGAGCGCGTGTAGCCACACGGCGGCGGGCGTGACCCAGGTGCCAGGCGCGTCCAGGGAACCGTCGGGCCGCCAAGCCAGCCCGATCACGTCGCCGGTCTGCGCGTCGAAGACCGGCGCGCCGTCGAGGATGCTGGTTGCGGCGAGTAGCAAGCTGGGCACGTGCCAGGGAGCGTCCAGGCTGGGCGTCTCGGCGGGCGGGCTGATTGTGCGCGTGCTGGTGCCCAGGGCATAGCCGGCGATGACGGGGCGCTCGCCAGCACGCCGCGTGGGGACGAGGACGGGCTGCTCTGCGAGGGTGGGCCTGGCGCTGAGGCGGGCGGGCACGATGCCGCGCGCGGCCAGGGCGTCGGCGTCAACGGCCAGCAACGCGATGTCGTGCTGTCGGCTGGCGTAGACGAGCCGTTGCACGGAAAGGGGGGCGCTGCTGGCCGCGTCAGCGGCCAGGGGGAAGACAACGCCCGCGCCGTCCAGCCGGGCGAAGGGCGTGCACGTGGAGTCCGCCTGGGCCAGCGGCAGCCAGCGCCCATCGCAGTCGGCCAGCCCCAGCAATTCCTCGCCGGGATCGCGCATCCCGTCGTCGTCGTAGGTGGTCACCTGGCGGCTTGGCGACAGCGACGACTGCGGATCGGTGTAGCGGTCGCCGTCGAGCGTCCAGGCGTGCCAGGTGGTGAGCAGCAGCCCATCGCCCAGGTACACGCCGTAGTGTGCCGGAAGGCCGTCCACGCCGGGGAAGACGATTGCCGCCAGCGCGCTCTGGGGCAGGGTGGCTTCCCGCGCGCGGGCCAGCGGCGAGGCGATGGGCAGCACCAGCCCGGCGAGCAGTCCCATGCCGATGAGCGCGACGAGCAGGCGGCGGGCGGCAGACGGCATGGCTACCGGCCCTCCCAGACTGGGCGAAGCGGAGCGGGCACGCACATTACCCCCAGAACTCCGGCGGCAGGTCGAGCGGGTGAGCCGATCCGTCGCGGGCCAGCGCCCACCCGTCTCCTGCGGCGGCCAGCAGCGGGCGCAGCGCCAATTCCCCGCCGCGTGCCGACCATTCAGCGATGAGAGCCAGCCGCGCGGACTCCCCGGCCTTCGCCAGGACAGCGACGAAGGGCAGCCGTGCGGCGATGGTGTGGTGCAGGTGCGCCTCGTCTATGGCGGGCTGCGCCCGGCGCAGGAGCATGGTCAGGGCGCTGCGCAGGCGGTCGGGCTGGGCGGGCGCGCGCAGCGTCCACAGGCAGCGCGGTGCGGGATCGGCGTCCAGCACGTCCCACAGGGCGGGCGTTTCTTCCGCGCCGATCTCGTCAATGACCAGCCAGTCCGGGGCCGTTGCCAGCGCCGCACGGATGGTCTGCGCGAAGTCCGCGCCGGGCTGGTCGAGCGCGGGCAGGGCCGGGCTGAAGCGAGTCGCTTCCGGCGGCAGGGGCAATTCCCCGGCGCGCTCAACGGTGGCGATGCGCGCGGCGAGCTCGGGCAGCAGCGCCCCGGCCAGTGTCGTCTTGCCCGCCCCCGCGTCTCCCACGATGAGCAGGCCGTGCCCCGCCGCTATGATGGCGTGCAGCAGGGCAATCCCCGCTGGCGGCAGAACGCCGCTCGCTCCCAGGTCGGCAAGCGCCAGCGCGCGGGGTGGGTGCAGGCGCAGGTTAACGCTGAGCGACGGACTCAGCGGCGGGCCGATGGCACTCACACGGGCGCGCCGCCCGCGCAGCGTGACGCCTGCTTCGACGAACGGAGTTGCGTCAGACAGGGCAGCGCCCGACCCCACCAGGAGGCGGGCAAGGATGGTGGCCAGGTGCGTGCCATTGTCGAAGCGGTGGGGGGCGGAGCGGGGCGGCTCACTGTCGCGCCGGAAGCGCACTTCCGCCGGGCCGCTGATGCTGATCTCGGTCACAGTCTCGTCACACAGCAGGTCTTCCAGCGGGCCAAGCCCAAACAGGTTGCTGTGCGCTCGATCCAGAATGGCCTGCTTGGTGGCAGCGGAGGGAGTGACCGCTTCGACGGCGAAGACGTATTCGGCGATCTCGCGCAGCAGCGCGCGCTGGCTGGCTTCTGTGTCTAGCTCGGCCAGGATGTCGGCGCGGCCATCCGTTTCCTCGTGGAACTGGCGCTCGACGCGCTCGCGCAGCGCCTCCAGCGAGAAGCTGGGCCGCCCGGAGCGCCCCGGCACGACCGGCGAGAGGCGCGGCTCCGCGCTCGGATCATCATCAAGGGGCGACGGGTCGCCCCGGCGGTGCAGAATGGGCAAGGGTCAGTCCTCCGGCACGCATGGCTCTCTGGAAGAATAATCCAATCCTTCCCGTGCGCAACCTCATTCCCTGGCCGGACGCAGCAAGGTCAGGGGGTGAGATCACTCACTGGCTCATGCGCTCGCCTCGGTGATCGTGCCGTAGAAGGTCGGGGGCGGCTGCGGGGCCTCATCGCCCAGCAGCGGCGCGCCAGCCAGAACTGCCAGCGCCCGCGCCAGTTGGCCCTCGTCGTTGGCGTGCACCGTGAACAAGGTATCGCCCGCGTCCACCCGGTCGCCGACCTTCTTATGCACGACGACGCCCACCGCCGGATCAATGGCGTCGGTCTTGCGCGCGCGGCCTGCGCCCAGCTCCAGTGTCGCCTGGGCCACAGCCAGCGCGTCCATGCGCATGACCCACCCGCTGCGCTCTGCCCGCACCGCTTCCTGGATGCGCGCCGAAGGCAGCCGGGTCGGATCGTCAATCTGGCGCACGTCGCCGCCCTGCGCGGCAACTAGCTCGCGGAACTTGGCCAGCGCCGCCCCACTGTCGAGCAGACCGGCCAGCTCCTGAATGATCGCGCCGAGCGCATCGGGCCGCGCTTCGCGCCGCCCCAGCCGGACCATGTGGGCAGCGACCGTCAGGCAGTGCTCGCGCAGGTCGGCGGGGCCGCCGCCGCGCAGCGCCTCAATCGCCTCGCGGACTTCCAGCGCGTTGCCCACCGCGCAGCCAAGCGGCTGGTTCATGTCCGAGAGCAGCGCGACCATCGCCCGCCCGGCCCCTACGCCGATGTCCACCATCGTCTGGCCCAGGGCGCGCGCAGCGTCCACCGTCTTCATGAACGCACCCGCGCCTACTTTCACGTCGAGGACGATGGCTTGCGTCCCAGAGGCCAGCTTCTTGCTCATGATGCTGCTGGCGATGAGGGGCAGGCTGGGAACAGTGCCGGTCACGTCACGCAGCTCGTACAGCGCACCGTCGGCAGGGGCCAGGCGCTTGGTCTGCCCGCACAGCACGATCCCGTGCTCGCGCACCTGGCGCATGATCTCCTCGTCGCTCAGCTTGATGCGGTAGCCGGTAATGGACTCCACTTTGTCCAGCGTCCCCAGTGTGAAGCCCAGTCCGCGCCCACTCATCTTGGCGACCGGGACGCCCGCCGCGACGACCAGCGGCAGCGCGACCAGCGTGACCTTGTCGCCCACGCCGCCAGTTGAGTGTTTGTCTACCGCGTATTCGATCACTCCCGACAGGTCAAGCTGCTCGCCACTGGCAGCCATCGCCAGTGTCAAATCGAGCGTCTCGCGGCGAGTCATGCCGCGCAGGAAGACGGCCATTAGCCATGCCGCCGCCTGGTAATCGGGGATTTCGCCGTTGGTGAACCCGCTGATGAACCACTGAATTTCGCCGGCGGTTAGCTCGCCGCCGTCGCGCTTCTTCTCGATGATGTCAGTCGCTCGCATCCGCGCTGTCCCTTTAGGTTACGTCCTGAGTGGCACGTTCTATCTGCGTAGTATATCACAGCGCCGGCTTGCTGTGAGCCTCGGTGATACCTGGCAGGAAGGTTGAGCAGGGCGTATCGCAGTACGCCCCTACGGGGTGGGGGAGACGCAGCGCCCCTGCTGCCTGACAGGTCTTGCGCGCACCTTACGCGCGGCTTGACACCCCCTGCCAATGCGGTAGAGTCATGGCGCTTGTGATAATTGTCCCAATTGCTGCGAATAGTGAGAGAGGTGCCGTAATGCCGAGCCGCACCCAGGGTTCTGCTACCTCACGTTTTGGCTTCCGCTGGAAGCCGCGCGCTGCCTACAAGGTGGGCAAATCACGTCGCCAGCGCCAAACCCAACTGCGCACCCAGACCAATGCACTGCTGATGACCCTGCTCGTGGCCGTTGTTGCCGTCGGGCTGTTCATCTTCTTTAACTGGCAGGGGGCGAGAGGAGAGGCCAGGGCGGTGAGCTGCGCGGATTACCCGGAGTACTGCGTGCCCTTCGTTGGTGGACTCGAAGATGGCGCTGATCTCGCGCTGGCCGAAGCGCCTGCTGCACGGGCGCTCGATGAAGCGTCGCATGGGGCCGAGGGCGTCGTGCGCGGCTTCACAGCGGACAAGATGCCCTTCATCGGCAACCCGGACGCGCCGATCCATTTCCGCGCCGTGTTCGACTTCTCGTGCGGTCACTGTAGCACGTACCACAGCAACGACTTGTACCAGTTTGTCAAGGACTTCGTGCTGCCCGGCCAGGCGACGCTGAGCGTGGCTATCCTCACCGGTGTGGGTGGCGAGTATTCGATCACCGCCGCGCAAGCCGCGCTGTGCGCTGGAGAGCAGGGCGCTCTGTGGGAAATGAGCGACGAGTTGTTCCGCCAGGCGCGCACCCAGGGCGTGCAGAACGCCTACAGCCTGCCCACCGTTGAGCAGTCGGCTAAGGACATGGGGCTGGACGTGCGCGCACTGACCGGCTGCATCCTCGCCAGCCGCTACGACTCCATTCTCAACGCGCAGCAGCTTTTCGCCCTCGATAACGGGGTGCGCAGCACGCCGACCCTGCTCGTCAGCTATGGCGACTCTGGCACATGGACGCCGCTGGAACACACCGAGCGCGGCTACGAGAGCATGGCCAAGATGACGCGCGCCGCCCAGCCCAGTGGCGATTGATCCCCCGCTTCGGTCAATCTAGACAGTCAGGAGCGCCCGAAGGCGCTCCTCGTTTTTTCCTATATATGTACCCCTCTGCACTCCGAATAGTCTATAATTTCAACGACCGTTGACTTAATTCGTGCAGGGATGGATGGCTCTCGATGAGCGCACAGCAGAAACCGCAACCGACTCGCAGTGGTCCGCTGCCCTGGGGCGCGCGCGCCGTCTTTCGCCCCGGCAAGACTCGCCGCCAGCGTCAAGAGCAGTGGCGGCAGCAGACAACCATTCTCGGCGTTATCCTGGCCGTGAGCGTGGTTGCCAGCGCCGTATTCATCATTGCCAACTGGCAGCAGGTGGATGAGATCAAGACCGTGAGCTGCGCCGCTTTCCCCCAGTTCTGCGTGCCGCTCGCTGGCGGCTCGACGGCCATGCCCGCCCTCGAAGCTTCGGGCGCGCGCCAGATTGACGCCGAGAGCAGCGGCGTCCCCGGCGTGGTGCGCGGCGTAGATGCCAACGGCATCCCAACTATTGGCGATCCGTCCGCGCCGATTCATGTGGTGACTGTCTCCGACTACGCCTGCCCGCATTGCCAGGATTACCATGATACGGACGTGCCGCGTTTCATCGAGGACTACGTTCTCACCGGCCAGGCGACCTTCGGCTTCGTGCTGACGACGGGCACCGGCCAGTTCTACTCGGAGACGGCGTCGCAGGCGGCGCTGTGCGCGGGCGAGCAGGGCGCATTCTGGGAAATGAGCGCGGAAATGTTCCGCCTGGCGCGCACCCGGCAGTTGGCGTCTGCCTTCTCGCTTGACCAGATTCGTGACTCGGCCAAGGAGATGGGTCTGGACGGGGATAAGCTAATCGAATGCGTGGCGTCGAACCGTTACGCATCTTCGCTGCGCCAATTCCGCACGTTCGCCACCGACAACGGCGTCAACGCCACGCCGACCGTGCTCGTCAGTTACGGCGACGCGAACCGCTGGACGATAGTCCGCCGTGATTACGAGACGCTGAAGCAGCTTACCGAGGCGGCTCAGCGGTAGGGGCGCTGCTCTGTGTCGCCCGGCCTGATGCGAGCGGCTGATCGTGATCGGTGATGGCCTGTAGGGGAGGGTTTCGAAACCCTCCCCTACGAATCGCCTGGCTAACACGTTCACCCCGACCGGCGAGAAAAAAGCCCCCTCCACTGGGAAGGGGCTTCGCGTTGATCTGAGAGCAGCCGACGCTTAGCCGCTCATGGTGTCTTCTTCGCCGGTGAGAATGGGCAGGTTGCGCACCTCATACGGCTGTCCGGCGCGGGTGACGATCAGGTACTGCGCTGCTACCCAGCCGTCCAGGTCGCCGGTCGGCGAGCTATACGTCACCTGCACCCAGGTGCCGTCACCGCTGCGCCCGTTGATGACCATGCTGTCACCGCTGGGGATGCCCACCACGACGCGCCCATCAGCCGTCGGACGGTCGCGCAGGTTCAGGTTGGCACCGGCGTTCAGGTTCACGGTGCCGATCACGTCCTGCAACTCCGCCGGGATCACCGGGGCGACGCCCGGCGCTTCATAGTAGCCCGGCTCCTCTGCATCTACGACGACCAGATCGGTGATCGCAAATGGACGGCTCAGCTTGGACAGAGTGACGTACTGCGCCGACACCCAGCCAACGGTTGCACTGCCGTCTTCCTGGCGGTAGCGGACGAACAGCCAGTTGGGATCGGTGGGCTGGCCGACCAGACCCTCGCTTGGCGCTTCGGCATAACCAAGCGCCTCAAGCTGGGCCTGCGCCGGAACGAGCGCCAGCGACTCGGCGTCCGTCCTGGGGTTGCGGCGAAGCTGGAGGCTGACCCCCGGCTGGAGGTTGACCGTAGCGATGACCGCGTCGAACAGCGGGGTGGGCGGGGTCACGTCCGTGTCCACTGCCTCACCCGGCTCGTTGAACGGCACTTCGGGCAGCTCAAGCAGCTCGTCCAGATCATCCAGCAGGCGGCCCTTCCACTCGACGCGCAGGAACTCAGCGGCCACCCAGCAGCGCAGGTACCCGCCCGACGGCGGATTCCAGCGCACCGACAGCCACAGGTCGGCCACTTGCTCGACGACCGGCGTCGGCTCCGGAGTCGCCTCGCCCGTCTCTGGCACCAACGGCTCGCCCGTGCGACCGAGCACGGTCAGCGTGGAGCCACTGGGGATTAGCCCAAGCGAGCGCTTTTCCGCACCAGGTAGCTCGCGGCAGTGCAGGTTCGCGCCGGGATTGAGCACGACATAGGCCACCGGCTGCGCGGCTGCCGTCACCAGCGGGGCGGGGGTGGCTGGCGGAGCCGCTTCGGTGGGCTGCGCTTCGGCTACCTGGCCGCCAGATTGCTCCGGTGACTGCACAAGCTCGGTGTCGGCTTGGGCAGGCAGCGCCTCAGCGGGAGTCTCCTGGACTAGCTCGCTGACCGGCTCGGCGGTCGCCTCAACCGGTGCGGCTTCCTGCGCTGGCTCTTCGGTCGGTGCCGGCTCACCCGCCTGCTCCGTCTTTTCTGCGGGCGGTGTCTCCGCCTGGGCAACAGCGACAGCGGGCGCGGGCTTGGGCAGGCTGTCCGTCGTGACGTTCACTTCGGTTCCGGCCACGCGCGCGTCGAAAGGCACGCCCGCCGCGCCGCCGCCGAAGACGAGCACGGAGTAGTACATGCCGCCGTTGTACGTCTCGGCGGGCACCACCAGGTCAACCGGCGATTCAACACCGGCAATGCTGACCATGATCATGAACTCGCTCGCCGGCACGTTGGCTGTTGCGCCCTGCGCACCGAAGTCCAGCGCCGAGACAAGCGCCGTGCCGGACTCGTCGGCAAGGGCCGCGCTGACCGTCGCACCAGGGACGCCGTTGATCACGGCCAGGCGCGCCGACCCAGGCTGGATGTCTGCCACGTTATCGGGGAAGACTCGCAGGGCCAGCGTCGCGTCACCTAGCTCGCCCACAGCGGCCACCGTCAGGGCGGGCGTCGCCGGGTCAAGCGTCACATCCGCCGACAGCAGGGGTGCGTCTGCTGCGGGGCCACCCGCCGGGTGCAGCGCCAGCGTGACGCTGCCAGCGGGCAGCGCGATATGCCCGGTCATCTCGCCCAGGGCGAGCGCGGGGACGATCAGCGTATCGCCAGCGTACACGTCAACCGCCGGGGCATCCGGGCTGGCGTGAGCCACGCGCACGCGCACCGAGCCTTCGTCGGCGTTGACCGGAGTGGCCAGCACCAGCGCCGAGGGCGCTACGTCGCCTTCCAGCGTGCCGAGCGCCACAAAGGTGTACAGCATCCCGCTGACCAGCGGCACGTCGCCGATGGCGACAACGGCGCTCTCGACCGCGCCGCCAGCGGGCACCATGACCAGGCTTTGCAGCCCGGTTCCGATGTTCACCGTGCCGAACTGCGCGCCATAGCTCACGCCTTGAAGCAGTGGCCCGCCCGCCGTCGTCAGCACGTCGAGGGGCGGGGCGTCAGCGATGGCACTGATGGCCGTCAGCCGCGCCATGCCAGGGTCAATGGGGTCCAGAATGTCCTCGTAGAGCGCCGCTTCAAGCGCGTCCGCCGTACCCTGCACGACGACGGTGAAGGCCAGGCTGGGCACCAGTGGCACTGCCACTTCCAGCAGCGCCGGTGAATCGCTGGCCGCGCCGCTGGGCCGCAGCGCGACCTGGTGCTCGGCCCCGGTCACGTTCAGATGCGGCGTCACGTCACCGAAGGCCAGCCCGGCGGCAATCGCCGTGTCGTCCAGGTAGACATCTACCGCCGGCGCTCCTGGCACGGCGTGCAGAAAGCGCACGCGCGACAGGGTAGCCTGCGCCCGCGCCGTGCCGCTGTGCAGCGGTGCGGCTAGCGCCACCACTACCGCAGCCAGCAGCAGGCCGGTCATGATCCAGCTTCGACGATTCATGGTTTTTCTGCTCCTCACTAACGGCTCCCCTGCTGGTACTGGCGCGGAGCCGCCCCCATTTTATCCCGCTCTTGGCATGCAACCCAACGGCGAGCCGACGGCTGGCCGCCGCACGACTTCTCCGCTGGAGGGCGCAGCAGAGCAGCGCCCGCGCGGGCGAATTCACGGATAGGAACTAGGTGCCTTCCTGCCACTGGTTCAGGTAGCGCACTTGCTCCTGGCTCAGCGTGTCAATGGCGATCCCCATCGACTCCAGCTTCAGACGGGCGATCTCCTGGTCAATCTCAGCGGGGATGGTGTAGACCTTCTTCTCCAGGGCCGACCCGCTTGTGAGCATGTACTCCGCGCCCAACGATTGGTTGGCGAAGCTCATGTCCATCACGCTGGCCGGGTGCCCTTCGGCGGCGGACAGGTTGATCAGGCGTCCCTCGGCCAGCAGGTTGATCGCGCGACCGTCGCGCAGCGTGTACTGCTCGACGAAGGGGCGCACGCGGCGCGGCGCACCGGTGGCGATCTTTTCCAGGCCGGGGATGTTGATCTCAACGTTGAAGTGCCCGCTGTTGCACACAATCGCGCTGTCTTTCATCGCCTCAAAGTGGGGCACGTCAATTACATTAATGTCCCCGGTGGACGTGACGAAGATATCGCCGATGGGCGCGGCCTCGATCATCGGCATGACGCGGAAGCCGTCCATCACCGCTTCCAGCGCCTTGAGGGGGTTCACCTCGGTGACGATGACATTCGCCCCCATGCCCTTGGCGCGCATGGCGATCCCGCGGCTGCACCAGCCGTACCCGCCGACGACCATCGTGCGGCCCGCCAGCAGGACATTCGTGGCGCGGATGATGCCGTCAACCGTGCTCTGGCCCGTGCCGTAGCGGTTGTCGAAAAGGTGCTTGGTCATGCTGTCGTTGACGGCGATCACCGGGAACCTGAGCGCCCCGTCTTTCGCCATCGCCCGCAGCCGGACTACGCCGGTCGTCGTCTCCTCGGTGCCGCCGATCACATCTTCTAGCAGCTCTGTGCGGTTCTTGTGCAGCTCGCTGACCAGGTCTGCGCCGTCGTCCATCGTCATGTGCGGCTTGTGATCGAGCGCGCGCTTGATGTGGTCGTAGTAGGTGGTGTGATCCTCACCCTTGATGGCGAATACTGGAATCTCGAAATGGCTGACCAGCGACGCCGCCACGTCATCCTGCGTGCTGAGCGGGTTGGACGCCGTCAGGACGACATCAGCCCCACCCGCTTGCAGCGTGCGTGCAAGGTTGGCCGTCTCCGTCGTTACGTGCAGGCAGGCCGAAATGCGCACCCCGTCCAGCGGGCGCTCGCGCTCAAACCGCTCGCGAATCTGGCGCAGCACGGGCATGTCACGCTCGGCCCACTCGATCCGGTATCGCCCACCCGTAGCCAGGCCCAGGTCACGAATATCATGCTCGACCGTCATTCAGTGCTCCTTTGTCGTCTCTCTGTCTGTGAATAACACAGCCGTTGCTGATTGTAGCACAGCGCAGGCTGAGTGGGATGGCCGATCAGTCCCTGGCCTCACCCCCACTCGGCACCAATGCGCCTCGCCCCCCACGTCGTCGGGGGGACAAGCCGAGCGCAGCGAGGCCGGGGGTGAGGCCATGCGCCCGCAGCGCACACCGCTGGCAACCCTCACACGCACGATCAGGCCCGGCGCAGGGCCGGCCCTTCCAGGAACAGGGCGTAGCGCACGAAGCCGAGCTTCTCATAGATGTGAATGGCGGGCGTGTTGCGCTGCCGCACATTGAGCACAACCGTCTCGATCCCGGCCCCCCGTGCCGCCTCGACGGCAGCCGCCGTGCAGCGTGTGGCAAGGCCACTTCCCCGGTGCGCCGGATGCGTGAAGACGTTGCCAATGGCCGCGATGCTTTCCTGCTGCGACCAGACGTGCGTGCCCGCCGTCGCCACCAGCGCCCCATTCGCCCAGACGCCGAAGAACGCGCCGCGCCCGATCTGCGCCGGGCTGAAGGCGACCACTTCTTCGCCGGGGTTGGCCGCATGCTGGTAGAGTGCGGCCAGCGCGCCCGCCTCGTCCGGGGCAATGCGGCGCACGCCATCCAGCGGCGGGGCGCTGAAGCGCGCCCAATCCAGCACCATGCGCCATTCTTCCTGGGCATGGGGCCGCTCGTAGCGCGCCGAGAGCAGCGGCTCGTGCTCCGGCAGCCACAGGTAATAGACCTCGCGCGGCAGGTCGGCGCCCGCCAGCAGCGCCTCAATTCCCTCACCCGCGCCGAACGCGGTCAGCACGACCGGAACCAGGCCCCGGTAGAGCAGCAGCACGGCGATCAGCTCGCCGCCGCGCCGCGCGCCATAGAA
This sequence comes from Aggregatilineaceae bacterium, assembly GCA_040767545.1. Classification (GTDB taxonomy): domain Bacteria; phylum Chloroflexota; class Anaerolineae; order Aggregatilineales; family Aggregatilineaceae; genus UBA2029. Next base: position 99,627 of record JAXGOK010000005.1, read on the forward strand.
GGTGCTCTCCGGCCACAGCGCGTCGTCCAGGTCGGCCAGCGCATAGGCGGTCAGGGGCCGATCCTGGCTCAGAAAGGCGCGCACTTCCGCCCGGTCAACCAGGCGCTCTACGGTGATCATCGTCACAGCGCGCTCAGTCCTTCAGCCAGGCGTCCAGCGCGCCCTCGTCGTCGAAGACGGTGCGGAAGCGCGCTACGAACTCGGCTAGCGTGTAGTAGTGATTCTGCGTGCCGCGCTGCTCCAGGGTGTAAGCCGCCGCCAGCGCCGCGATCCGCCCGCTGAGCGGCCAGTCGAAGCCGGAAGCGATGCCCTTGAGCAGCCCGGCCCGGTAAGCGTCGCCCACACCGGTTGGGTCGCAGACCTTCTCGACACGGAACACGGGCACCATGTAGTGCTCGCCGCCGGCGTGAATGTGCGAGCCGTCATTGCCGTGTGTGACGATCACCGTCTTGCCCGCACGCACCAGGTCTTGCAGAGTCAGCCCGGTCTTCTTGGCGATCATCTCCCACTCGTAGGCGTTGACGATCAGCAGGCGGCAGCGGTCTATGCCGTGCCGCAGGAAGTCGCCGTCGAGCCAGATCACCTGCTGGCTGGGGTCAAAGAGAAAGGGGTAGCCGCACGCCTGGCATTCATCGGCCATTTCGGTCATGGCCGTCGGATCGCCGGGCGAGATCACGACCAGGTCAGGCGCTTCGGTCAGCGCCTCGGCCAGCGTGTACCCCTTGGAATAGGCCATCGCCCCGGTGTAGAACGAGCCGATCTGGTTGTTCTCGCTGTCTGTGTTGGCGAAGAACGAGGCTGTGTACACCTCCGGGATGATGCGCACCGCCGAAGTATCCACGCCGTGCTCGTCCAGCCAGGCGCGGTACTCGCCGAAGTCGCGCCCGGCGGTGCCCATCAGGATGGGCCGCTCGCCGAGCAGCGCCAGGCTGTAGGCGATGTTGGCGGCGACTCCGCCGCGCTCGCGCACCATGTCTTCAACCAGGAAGCTCACGCTGATCTGGTCAAGCTGGTCGGCGATCAGGTGATCGCGGAAGCGCCCCGGAAAGCGCATCAGGTAGTCGTAGGCAATCGAGCCAGTCAGGACAATCCTCATCAATAACCCCCGTGTGCGTGCCGTCAACTGGCAAAGCAGGCGGAGTATACCACCAATTCAGCGGCCCGGAAGATGCAATCGAGACGAGCACCAGGGTAATCGCATCAAACGTGGGCGCTGTTCTACCTCACCCCCAGCCTCGCTACGCTCGGCTCACCCCCTCTCCGACGCGGAGAGGGGGCAGCGAGGCCCGCGTCAGTGGGCCGAGTGGGGTGAAATGCAGGGGCGTACGCACGCCCCTACGGGCAGCCTGACGCGCGGCAGGTTTTGGTAGTGTATCCTTGTCGGTTGAAACTCGCCTCACACAGGAATCGGCTCCCATCCCCGGCCCTTCCCCCTCGTGGGGGGAAGGGCCGGGATGGGGGATCACACGGCAGCCAGTACCCACGCTATTTCAACCGAGTTCGACACACTACCCGGATTTTGATGCGATTACCCTGAGACGGGCACGGGGCGGCGAGATCGCAAAAGTGGACTTCCGAAGTCCGCGAAAGACTTCGGAAGTCCGAGAGAGGGGCCGGAACCCTGCCCGCGCAGGAATAGCTACGGGCCGAACGGCTCAATGAAGTAGTTGCCTACCACCCCTTCGGCCATCCAGCCGATGATGCCCGTGCTGGTCTGCACCGACCACCACCAGTACGGCTCGCCGCAAACGGGGCCGCCGGTCACGTAGAAGATGGTGCCTTCGGGCAGCAGGGTCAGGATCGGGTTGCCTGTCCCCGGCCCCGTGCGCACGCGCACCGGCTCGCCTGTGGAGAAAGTGACGCGCCCGATGTGATTGACGATCATGCGGGGCGGCGGGGCGCTCGCGCAGGGCGGCAGCATCGGCGTCAGCGTGGGGACGGGCGTCGGCAGCGGGCTGGGCGCGGGCGCGTCGCGCAGGTACGTGTGCACGTAGTGGCTGCGGTCGGGGCGGATGTTGTCGCGCCCGATGTAGCAGATCATGGTGTGGGCGAGCATGGCCTGTCGCGCGGCGTCGGCGTCGGCCTGGGTGTCCATCAGCAGGATGCTGTGCGCCCCATCCAGCACGTACCAGCCATTCGCGCCGCCGTCCGCCAACGTCAGGCTGGCCGGATTGTAGGTCAGGCAGTCATCCAACGGCGGCTCTAGCCCCAGCCCGGAATCGCCCTTCCAGTATTCGAAGATGTAGGCGTAGCGGTCGGGCCGCGTGTTGCCACGCCCCACGAAACACTGCTGGGTGTGGGCCATCGCTACGTTCGCCGCCAACTGCGCGTCGGGCAGGTCGTCCAGCAGCATCATGCTGGACGTGCCATCGGTCAGTATCCAGCCCAACGCGCCCTGGTCGCTCAGCGTGAGGGCGAACGGGTCGTAGGCCAGACAGTCTTCGCCAGCGGGCATGACCGGCGGCGGGCCGAGCATCACCGACTGGCGCAGGTAGGTCATGATGTAGGCATAGCGATCGGGCCGCGAGTTGCCGCGCCCGATGTAGCAGTTCTGGTCGTAAGCGGCCATGATGCTCTTGGCCAGTATCGCGTCTCCCTGTGTGTCGAACAGCTTGATCGCGCTCGCCCCATCAGTCACAAGCCAGCCGTTCGCGCCTTGATCTGCGACGCTCAGCGTCGCCGGGTTGTGAGTCAGGCAGTCGTTGTCCGGCAGAACGATGCCCAGCCCGGAATCGCCCTGCCAGTATTCCCAGATGTAGCGGCTGCGCTCAGGGCGCGTGTTGCTCCGCCCGATGAAGCACTGCTGGGTGTGCGCCTGGGCCACTCGCAGGCCAAGCTGCGCATCCGCCTGGGTGTCGAACAGGCGCATGGCCATCGTCCCGTCGGTCAGCAGCCAGCCATTGGCCCCCTGGTCTATGATGGACAGTGACGCCGGGTTGTAGGTGATGCAGTCTTCTGCGGGGATGGCAACGGCAGGCGGCAAGACCGGCTCCGCCGGGAAGACAGGCAGCAGCGGCTCCACTGGCTCAACCGGCACGACGGGCAGCAACGGCCCGGCGGGGAGCAGCAGATGCACATCGGCGTACAGATAGGTCATGACCTGGCCGGTGCCGCGCCCGATATAACACACGCGGTCATAGTTCCTCAGCAAATCCAGCCCGGCCTGGGCGTCCACCTGGTTATCGAACATCTTGATGCGCGATGTGCTGCTGGTCAGCACCCAGCCATCCGCGCCCTCATTGGCGATGGACAGCGAGTCGCGCTCGTAGGGGATGCAGTCATTGGTCGGCAGCGTCCCGGAGAGGCCCGAACTACCCTTCCAGTAGAGGAAGATGTAGCGACTGCGATCCGGGCGCGTGTTGCCGCGCCCGATGTAGCATTGCTGGGTGTACAGACGCGCCACCTGCAAGCCAAGCTGGGCGTCCGCCTGGCTGGCAAACGTCTGCATGCGGGATGATCCGTCGGTCAGCAGCCAGCCGCCGGCTCCCTCGTTGACAATCGTCAGGGTCGCCGGGTTGTAGGAAATACAGTCCTCAGCTAGCACGGGGCGCGCCCAGGTTGTTCGCGGCGCGTTTCCCAGCCAGCCCGCGCTCAGCATGATCCCGCCGAGTAGGGCCACGAACCAGATACGCGATCTCATCGCTGCCTCCCTCGCCATAAGGATATGCCTTCATCTTACACTTGTTTTGCCTGCCGCCGAAAGTAATAGACGCGAGCCGCGCGCAACGGAGCGCGGCCCTGTGCGTACAGATTGCTAGAGAGTGTGGGCGGCGGTGACCGGCCATCGGGCGCGCCGCCAGAGGGAGTGCCGGGCATGGGCATCGTAGGAGCGTTCAACACCATCGGCAAGGTGATGCAGGCGCTCGCCGTCACTGAGGGCGTGACCAGGCTGGCGGGATCGCGCCAGATACCAGAACAGAGCGAGGAGCAGATCATGAGCGACAAGAACAAGCGCACGGTGGTAGAGGAAATCGAAGTCGAAGGGCAGCAGATCATTGACCGCATCAAAGAGCTGCTGCACGAGGGCAACGTGCGCCGGTTGCGCGTCAAAGATGCGAAGGGCAAGTACCTGCTCGAAGTGCCGCTGACCTTTGGCGTGGTGGCTGGCGGCGTGTTTATGCTCGCCGCGCCGACGCTCACCGCGCTCGGCGCGCTGGCGGGGCTGGTCGCCAACGTCCGCATTGAAATCGTCCGCGAGGTGGACGAAGACGAGGGCGAAGGGGGCGAGGAGCCGTAAGGCGCAGACGTATCCAGCGGAAACGGGCGATCCGCACGACAGGGGATCGCCCGCCTCATCCTTGCTTGTGGATGGGCTTGTAGGGGCGAGTTTCGAAACTCGCCCCTACGGGTTGTAGCAGAGCAGCGTCCCTGCAAGACCAGCGTTCAGGGAGCACTACTCACGGGCAGGTGATCGCGCTGTGCTCGGCCAGCGACGTGGTGAACACGTGCCGCAGGTTGTCGCACGAGCGGAAGTAGAGGTACTCCGTCTGCGCCGGGTTGAGCACGGCGTTGATCGCCGTCAAGCCGGGCGAGCAGATGGGGCCGGGCGGCAGAAGCTCGGCCAGCGGCGCGCCGTCCTGCTTCAGGTACGTGTTGTACATGTGGTTCGGCTGGGCGCTGTCTAGGGCGTAGTAGTCGGCTTCGCCGGTTAGATCGGGCCACCAGCGCCCGTCGCGCATTCCGATGGCGTACTGCACGGTTGGGTCGGCGTCAAGCTTCATTCCCCGGCTCAGGCGGTTGAGGTACACGGAGGCGATGAGCGGCGCTTCGTCGAGGGCGACCGCCTCGCGCTGGACGATGGAGGCCAGGGTGATCGCCTGGTACAGGGTTAAGCCCTGGTCTGCCGCCGCCTGGATCATGGCGTCGGTGACGGTGCTGTTGAAGGCTGCCAGCAGCGTCTCGACCAGGCCCGCCGCGCTCACATCCGGCGGCAGCTTGTACTCGCCGGGGAACATGAACCCTTCCAGTGAGGGCGGACGCCCGTCGCTGAGCAGGTCGGGGATGCCGAAGCGCGCTTTGAAGGCGGGCGGGATGGCAGCGCCGGGATTGACGGCGGTCATGAAGTCGGCAGAGCCGAAGCTGAGCAGCGGGTTGCCGCCGACCGCGTTCTGGGCGACCTCCTCCAAGCGCCAGCCGGGCAGCGTGCCGAAGGTAATCGAGGCGGCGCTGGCGTCGGTGAGAGCGTAGGCGATCTGCTCCAATGTGCTCGTCTGCTGCAGGAAGTACGTCCCCGCTTCAAGCTCGCCATCCAGCCGGTGATAGCGCACGTAGTCCACGAACAGGTCGGCATCGGTGATCAGCCCGGCAGCGCCCAGGTTGGCGGCGATGCTGTAGGCCGTGTCGCCGGGGCGCACCTCGAAGCGGCGATACTGCGGGTCGCCCCCAGCGGGCGAGGTGAGGGCGTCTTCGTTGCGCATCAGGCTGATGCGCAGGCGGATGGCCGTCAGCGGACTCAGCCCTTCCTGGCGCGCCCAGAGGTACACGCCCCCGCCGACGACACAGGCGATGAGCAGGACGCCGAGGAATGAAACGAAGATGACAGCGAAGATGCCGTGTGTGATGTCGCGCTGCTGCATGGGAGAGTCTCCGAAGTGAGCCGGACACTGCCCGCATTATAGGCGCAAACGGGCGGTGGTCAAAGGCGCGCGTCCGCCGCTCGGCCTGCGCGGGGGCGGCGGGGCAGTCTGGGCGGCTTTTCGCTCTACCTCACCCCCGCTCAGCGCTAACGCACCTCGCTTCCCCCTCTCCGGCACGGAGCGGGGGAAAAGCCGAGCGTAGCGAGGCCAGGGGGTGAGGTCAATCGCACGCCATCTTCACATTTCCTGTGTTGCTATCCACCCCTGGACTCCTCGCCGGCGGGAGCGACCGGCTCCGGCCAGGGTACTCCCTCGTCGCGCAGCGTGTCCAGGAACGACTGCAAAATCACGGCGGCGGCGACCGCGTCCACGCGCTCCGGCTGGTCACGGCCCGCCTCGGCCAGCAGGTCGGCGGCCTCCTGCGACGAATAGCGCTCATTCCACAGGTAGACGGGCACGGGGATGGCCGCCGCCAGGCGCGACGCCCACAGCCGCACGGTGTCCGCCTGGGTGTGGACGGTGATGTGCGGCGGCGAGAGCGGCAGCCCGACCACGACGGCGACCGCGCTCTGCTCGGCGATGACACGGGCGATGGCGGCGAAGTCGGTGCGGCGGGAGGTGCGCCGCAGCAGGCGCAGCGGGCGGGCGATCAGTCCCGTCGGGTCGCAGATGGCCAGCCCGATGACCTTCAGCCCGTGATCGATCCCCAGCAGCCGCCCCGGAAACGGTCGCCCAGTCACGGCAGGCGCACCTCAACCGAGATGCGCACCGGCAGCACGGGCATGCGCGGGTACCAGCCGGGCCAGGTGGCAATGCGTGGGGGATGGCTGGGATCGAGCAGTAGCTCGCTTTCCAGGCGGCGGCGCGCTTCGCTCACGCTTACGCCGCGCGTCCGCGCGCGCACGTATTCCTGGTCAACGGCGACGGCGACGCTGCCGCTGACGGTCATCAGGAAGGTCACGCGCCCGTCGTCGGCGATGCTGAGGATGTCGCCGCGCGCGAAGGACAGGGCTTCGGGGGCGATCTCCAGGCCGGGCTGGACATACGGGGCCAGGCTCGCGTAAGCGACCTGGCGCGCCTGGCGCTCGTCCACAATGACCGCCTGCACTTCGGCGCGCAGGTCGAGGCTGACGCTCTCGGCGGCGTCGCCGGTGTAGGCGCTGAAGACCGTCCATTCCGGGCGCTCGGCGCGAATGGCGATCGAGCCGGGGACGAGGAACTGGTCGCCGGCAAGCTGATAGAGCAGCGTGTCGCGCGCGCGCTGGAGTACCTGCTGGCGGCCCAGCACGAGCAGCCGCTGGTGATCGTCGGCGGTGACGACGCTGCGCTCCTGGAGCGCGCCGCCGAAAGTGGCGTTGGGGTTGGTTGCGGCGATCTGCCCGGCCAGGTCGCCTTCGACGCGGTTGATCGCGCCGGGGCTGACGTTGCCTGCGGTGCCCGAATGCTCTGGCAGCGCGCGGATGGGCACCTGGACGCTGGCCTGATCGCCACTGGGCAGGGTAGCTTCGGCCAGCGTCTCAAAGCGGACGGGGTAGGTATCGCTGGTGGCGATGATCGTGCCATAGGGGATGAGCAGCGGGCTGTCGGTCAGGTTGGTGAAGGTGACCAGGCCCTGAGCCTGGCTCGCGCCCGCCGATTCGCGCCCTGACGAGGCGACGGTCACGCGGCTGGTCGCCTGTAAGATGACCACTGTGGCGGGCATCCGCTGGCCTTCGATGTCAATGTCGGTCAGGGCAGGGTCGGCGACGATCTGCACCGTCTCGAACACCTGACGGCTGGCTGGCGTCAGGGTGACGGTGGCGCTGGGTGCGGCGACGAAAAAGCCCGCTACCAGGGCCAGCACGCTGCCCAGAAAGGCGATCCAGCGGACGAGCGTGTTGCGTTGGGCCTGCGCGGGCGGGAGCGACGCGCGCTGCTGCAGGATGGCATCGGCCAGCTCAGCGCGCGCGAGGCCGTCGTGCGGCGGGACGAAGACGCGCTCGCGCGGGCGGTGCCAGGTGGCCCGTTGCGCGGCCTCCGCGCTGGTGAAGACGGAGATGTGCAGGTCGCGGGCGTGCTCGATCACCGCGCTGTCCGCCGTGACCAGGGCCAGGCGCATCCCCAGGCGCGTCGCCTGGCGCAGCACCAGGAGCAGGTCCAGCTTGCGCGGCAGGATCGTGCCGGAGGCGGGCCAGACGAGCAGCACGCGACGGGCGCGGACGAAGGTCAGCCGGTCGCGGATGGTGACCGAGTCGTCGTCCGGCTCCAGGTGAAGGATGTGCAGGTCATGGGCCATTACTGACTGCTTCGATTCTTCACCAAACCCAATGGTTCATATTTCCCATGCGTAAATCAGGGATTAGGCCGGCATCGAACAGGGCGTCATGGGCTTCTTTGAAGTATTGCGACGCTTGGTCAAGTGTGACACCTGCTGTGGCATCCCTCTCTGCAAGAAATGCTTGCATGCCATCTATCCCGGTGTCCATAGCCCGCCGAATGCTGTTTCGAATGTCTGATACACACGCAGGATACTCCATATAATCAAACTCGCGATATATCTGACGAAGTTCTAGGAGTATGGGACTCAGGGCTATGCGCGAAGTTGCGCCTGCAACTTCGGCTGTATCCAGGAACCTGACAACTACTGGCTTTGCCTGTTGCCACCACTCGTGTTTCCAGCAGTCCGGCGTCGAGGTGATCCCGGCAGTAGGAGTGGGATACTGAGTCCTAGTCGGCACCGCTGTACGGCTCCGCGCAGGTGTAGGCGACCTGGTTGGCGCCACTGTACCGCTGGACGCAGGTGTATGAGTTAGTTCTGTCGCTGCGAATTGTGGGCTAGCTTCCTCTTGGGCGAATAGCGCGAAGCCGATGGCAATGCCGAGCAATAAGCAAAGAAGTCCACTCAATCCCCCAACTAGCACGTAGTTCCGAGTGTGAGAGTGCCGCCTGTCTTCTGGTTGCACTTGCTCCAACTTAGCAAGCCATTGCTGGGCTTTGGGATCATCAATCGTTTTCAGGAGTTCTCGCGCCGCTTGAAAATGCTTCTCAATTATTAGCTGTCTCGCAATGTCAAATCTGTCTCGGAACATTTCACTCCCTCAAGTATTCAGCTAGAAACAATACCGGTTAACACAGACTAGTCCAACTTCGAATTCCGTGCAACAGAACGAGGGCGGTTGTCCACCGCCCACACATGAGGGGACTCTGCTGTGCCAAGCTGACCTAGAAGGGAATACCCTGCTCCAGGATGCTGGCGATCATGTGGTGCGCGTGCGCCAGCGCCTCGTCGAGACGGGCCGCGTCCTTGCCGCCCGCCTGCGCCAGGTCGGGCCGCCCGCCGCCCCCGCCGCCGACGATCTGCGCGGCGGCCTTGATGATGTTTCCGGCGTGCACGCGCCTGGTCAGGTCTTTGCTGACGGCGGCGATGAGCTGCGGCTTGCCGCTCTCGGCGACCATGCCGAGCACGATGACGCCGGACTCAACCCTGTCGCGGAACCAATCGGTCATCTCGCGCAGCGTGTCGGGCGCGGTCGGGCTGACGCGGGCGACCAGCACGGAGACACCGTTCACGTCGCGCACGCTGCCCAGCAGCCCCTCGAACTCCAGGCGGGCGACGCGGCGGCGCAGGCGGGCGTTCTCGTGCTGCTGCTCGCGCAGCTCATCTTGCAGGGCAGCGAGTCGGGTGCTCACAGTGTCGGGCGTGGTGCCCAGGCGCGCCGCTGCCTCGTCGAGATGGCGCAGGCTGCGCCGGATGTACGCTTCGGCCCCGCGCCCAGTGAGCGCCTCGACGCGGCGGATGCCCTGGGCGACGCTGCCTTCGGCGGTGAAGACGAAGGGGCCGATGATCCCGGTCCGGTCTACGTGCGTGCCGCCGCACAGCTCGTAGCTGACGCGCTCGCCGTCATGCGCCCAGATGTTGACGGTGCGCACGTCGTCGCCGTACTTCTCGCCGAAGAGGGCCATCGCGCCCTCGCTCTTGGCCGCCTCGCGGTCTTTCCACTCGGCGCTGACCGGCATGTTAGCCAGGATCGCCGCGTTGATGTTGCGCTGGATCAGGTCTAGCTCCTCCGGCGTGAGGGGCGCGTCATGGCTGAAGTCGAAGCGCAGGCGGTCGGGCGCGACGAGCGAGCCGCGCTGCTGGACGTGCGCCCCCAGCACGGCGCGCAGTTGGGCGTGGAGCAGGTGGGTGGCGGTGTGGTTGCGCATGATGTCCAGGCGGCGCTCGCCGTCTACGGTGGCGATGCAGGCGTCGCCGGAGGCGGGCGTCCCTTCGACAACCTCGCCGCTGTGCACGATCAGTCCGCCGACTGGCTGGCGCGCGTCCTCCACGTCCACTGTCCAGCCGTCGCCCTGGATGGCACCGGTGTCGCTGACCTGCCCGCCGGATTCGACGTAGAAGGGCGTCATGTTGAGCACGATCTCGACGCGGTCGCCGACGCTCGCCCGCTCGACCATCTCACCGTCGCGCAGGAGTGCCAGCACACACGCCTGCCGGCTGAGCGGGCCGTACTGATCCTGGCGCACGCCGTCGGCGATCAGTCCCCGCTCGCGCAGGACGGTCAGCGTGCGGCGGTAGGCTTCGCCCATGTCAATCGCGCCGAACGCGCCGCCCTCTGTGCCGCGACTGATCGCCTCGTGCGCCTTCTGCGCCGCGCGGAAGCCGACCTCGTCCACCGTGAAGCCGCGCTCGCGGGCGATGTCGCGGGTGATCTCCAGCGGCAGGCCCTTCTCGGCGTGCAGGCGGAAGGCCTGGTCGCCGGGAAGCTGCCCGGCCAGAGTCAGCGTGTCGCGCAGGTCGCTGCCGGGGGCGAGCGCATCAATGATGTCGCTCAGCTTCACGTCCTGGCCCAGCCGGTCAACCAGGCCGCCCAGCACGGTCTGCGCGCCGGAGGCAGCGAGCATCCGGTCAATCTGGGCGATCTGCGCGGCGAAGTCGCCGTCGCCCGGCTCGGCAGCGGGGGCGGGCCTGCCGCCGCCGAACATCGGCGCGAGCAGGTCGTTGAGCGTCTGCTTGGCGCTCTCAGCAAGTTCGGCGAGCATGGCGTCCAGCTCATCCAGGGCGCGATCCATCGCCCGGCGGAAGCGCACCTCTTCGCTGGTGATGGTGCGGCGGATGGTCTCGCGGGCCTCGTCCAGCTCCGGGTAGGCGCTGCGCATGGTGTCAATCACGGCGTCCGCGACCTCGGCCAGGAAGGGGCCGCTGAAGTCGAGCTTGCTGCCGAAGCGCACTGCGCGGCGGATGACCATGCGGCAGACGTAATCGCGCCCGGTCGCGCCGGGGCGCACACCGTCGGAGATGAGGAAAGTCGCGGCGCGCATGTGGTCGGCAATGACGCGGTAGGGGATGATGTTGGCGTCGCGCTCGGCGTCGGAGTGGCCGGTCAATTCCTGCACGCGGGCGATGATCGGCATGAACAGGTCAGTCTCATAGTTCGTGCCAGCGCCCTGCACCGCGCTGACGACGCGCTCCAGCCCCGCGCCTGTATCCACGCCGGTGGCGGGCAGCGGCTCGTCCCACTGGCCGCTGTGCTCCGGGTCGGGCTGGGTGCGGTTGTACTGCATGAAGACCAGATTCCAGATTTCCAGGAAGCGGTCGCTTTCGGCTTGCAGCGCGGCGATGATCGTGCCCGTGCCTTCTTCAGGGCGCAGGTCGAAGTGCACTTCGCTGGTGGGGCCGCAGGGACCGGTCTCGGCCATCTGCCAAAAATTGGTCTTGGGGCCGAGCCGCGCCACGCGCTCCGCCGGGACGCCGATCTCTTTCGTCCAGATGTCGTAGGCTTCGTCGTCGCTCTCGTAGACGGTGAAGCCCAGGCGGTTGAGCGGAATCCCGTAGACGCGCGTCAGCAGGTCGTAGGCGTAGCGGATGGCGTCGCGCTTGAAGTAGTCGCCGAAGCTGAAGTTGCCGAGCATTTCGAAGAAGGTGTGGTGGCGCGGCGACGGGCCAACGTTTTCCAGGTCGTTGTGCTTGCCGCTGACGCGCATACACTTCTGGGCGGTCGTGGCCCGCGTGTAGGGGCGCTTGTCCAGGCCGAGGAAGACGTCCTTGAACTGCACCATGCCCGCGTTGGTGAAGAGCAGGGTGGGGTCGCTGCCGGGCACGAGCGAGGAGGACGCCACGCGCTTGTGGCCCATTTCCTCGAAGAACTCCAGAAAAGCCTCGCGCACTTCGGCGCTGGTCATATGTTTCATGGGTAGCGTATCTTTCCGTAGCGGATCAGCGGATAGCATGTGGTCGGGACGGTGCGATTATAGTGAAGCGGCGGGCGCTTGGCAATGCTGGCCCGGCGTGCCTGAGGGATCGCGGGGCGGATCGCATACGCCCCTGCGGTGCGGACTCACATCTGGCAGAAGTCGCAGACTTCGGGAATCTGGGCGGAAGCTGCCTGTGCATAACCTGTTGATATGTCAATAAGCTGTTGATAACTCACCACACGCCGCAGGCAGGGGATGTGGTATCATACACCCCCACTCGCAGCCCCGATGAGGAGACGCTCGTGCCTCATTCACTCGACGTAGATGACCTACCAGACCAGTGCGGCGAGGCAGATCGGCGCGTCCGCGCACTGGTGAAACTGCCGCCTTCGCTGCGGAGGGATGGCCCGTGACCGTGCAGGTGACGCTGCACGGGCCGCGCGCCGCCGACCTGTTCGGCGCGTATGCCGAAGCGTTCGCGCGCTGTTTCGGGCGCGGCGAGCGGTGCGCGCCGCCGTCATTGGCGGGCGTCTGCGGGCGGGTGCTGCGTGGCGTGCGCGAGGAGGACTTCTGCGCGCTCAGTGACGATCCAGCGCGCAAGGTCGTGTTCATGCTCGATGCGCAGGCTCTCGGTGACCTGCTGGGGCGAACCGGCAGTGACTTGCTCACGCAGATCGGTTACGCGCCAGGGGAGGTGCGCGCTCTGACGGCACAGGGCGTGCGCTTCAAGCTGGTGATTGTGCCGCAGATCGCGATGGCTCGTGCGACGTGGGACACCCTGCTCGATCTGGTGGCGGCCTGCTATCCAGAGTGGGAAGAGCGCATCGCCACTGCGCGGGCGACGCTCAAGGCGTTGCCCTACGCGCAGATTATGGCGGGGGGAGGCGAGGCCGCTGAGGTGCGCCGCTTCTTGGAGGAGGCGCTGCACGTCAGCCCGCTCTTCGCCGGAGACGGGTTCACGCGCTGCGGTGGGCGCGCCGTCTACGCCGAGTACGCCTGCTGCAACTACCCGCTGAGCGACTTCGCGGACTGGTGCCTGATCGAGTTCCCGGTGATCGTGTGAGGGACGAGCGGTGCGTGAGCCTGGGACGCAGATAGCAATGCGGAAAGCATGAGGAGCGAGTCTCGTTGACCTCACCCCCCGGCCTCTCCGCTGCGGCTATGCGTTACCCACAAATGCCCCCCATCCCCCAGCCCCTTCCCCCGCGCTGCGCGGAGGGAAGGGGAGCAGGCTCGCCGCTTTTCTCCCTTCCCCCCTCGTGGGGGAAGGGCCGGGGATGGGGGGACAGGCACAGCCAAAGATATGGGTAATGTACAGCCGCTGCAGAGAGGGGGCAACGAGGCGCGTTAGCGCCGAGCGGGGGTGGGGTGAGGCACTGACTCAGAACCCCACTATTCCCCGCTACTCTTCGTCCTTCGCGCCGCGCAACCTGTTGATCTGCTCGCGGCGGCGGCGCAGGTAGGCGCGCGCCATGAGAATCCACGTCGTCGGCGAGAGCAGCATCAGCCGCCGCCACTTGCGGATCAGCGGGCGGCGCACTCCGGCGTAGGCGTAGGCCCCCTGGCGGCGGCCCCAGGTGAGCGAGTACGACGGGCGGGAGGGCACGGCAGTCCACTCGATGACCATCGCTGCCCACGACAATCCTCCGCCGAAGCCAACCAGGGCGATGATATCGCCCGGCTTGATGCGCTCCTCCTCAACGGCCTCGGCCAGCGCTATCGGGATCGAGGCAGCGGAGGTGTTACCATAGCGGGCGACGTTGCTGTACACGCGGTCTTCGGGGATTTTGAGCGCCTTCGCCGCGTGATCAATGATGCGCTGGTTGGCCTGGTGGGGAATGACCAGAGTCAGATCGTCTGGCGTGAGACCGGCCTGGGTCAGCGCATCGCGGATGCTTTCGCCGATGACGCGCGTGGCGAAGCGAAAGACACCGCGCCCGTCCATGTAGATGCGCCCCTGCTGGTGCGCGCCGTCTTGCAGGTACGTTTCGCGGCTGTTGGCGGTGGGCAGCGTGAGCATATCCCAGCCGGAGCCGTCGGAGCGCAGCACCGAGCCAAGCACGCCGCCCGGCGTATCGCTGCCCTGCAGGACGACCGCGCCCGCCCCGTCGCCGAAGAGGATGCACGTGCCCCGATCCGTCCAGTCCACCACGCGGCTGAGCGTCTCCGCGCCGATGACGAGCGCGGTGTTGACAGTGCCGGTCTGAATCTTGCTCACGGCCATGTCTACGCCGTAGACGAAGCCAGAGCAAGCCGCGCTGAGGTCAAAAGCGCCTGCGTTGGTCGCGCCCAGATAGTCCTGCACCAGGCTGGCCGTGCTGGGGAAGATGTGCTCCGGCGTGGCTGTGGCGACGATGATCAGGTCAATGGCACTGGGCAGCACGTCGGCCAGGTCGAGCGCCTTCTGCGCGGCGCGGGTGGCCAGGCTGGTGGTCGTTTCGCGCTGGGCGGCAATGCGGCGCTCTTTGATGCCGGTACGCGTGGTGATCCATTCGTCGTTCGTCTCGACGATGGCTTCCAAGTCGCTGTTGGAGAGCACCTGCGAGGGCACCTCCATCCCCCAGCCGATCACGTGCGCGTAGCGCAGCGCGCGCGGTCGCCTGGCAGGCGCGGCCCGGCCCCGAAAAAGCCGGCGTGAGCGCGGGATCGTGTCAATCATGCGCTGACCTTGTTGGCAGGGCGCACGCCGGACGAAGCCCGGCGGCGCTCACTCACTCCTCGTATTTGCTGAAGATCAGGACTGCGTTGTGCCCGCCGAACCCGAACGAGTTGCTCATCACGTGCTGGATGGGAGCGGTGCGGCCTACATTGGGCGTGTAGTCCAGGTCGCACTCCGGGTCGGGGACGTGCAGGTTGATCGTCGGCGGGATGAACTGCTCGGTGATCGCCTTGACGCTGAACACCGCCTCGACGCTGCCTGCCGCGCCCATCAGGTGCCCGGTGACCGACTTGGTGGAGCTGATCGGAACCTGGTGGGCGCGGTCGCCGAAGACGGCTTTGATGGCCCGCGTCTCGCTGACATCGTTGAGCGACGTGCTGGTGCCGTGCGCGTTGATGTAGCTGATGTCCTGCGGGGCCAGGCCAGCGCTGCGCATGGCGCGGCGCATGGCTTCCTGCGCCCCCTCGCCGTTTTCCATCGGCGCGGTGATGTGGAAGGCGTCGCACGTGCTGCCGTAGCCGGTCATCTCGCAATAGATGCGCGCGCCGCGCGCTTTGGCGTGCTCCATCTCTTCGAGCATGAGCATGGCCGCGCCCTCGCCAACCACGAAGCCGTCACGGTCAGCGGCGAAGGGCCGGGACGCGCCCTGCGGGTCGTCGTTGCGGCGCGAGATGGCGCCCATGTTGGACAGGCTGGCAATGGTCAGGCTGAGCAGCGCCGCCTCCGAGCTTCCGGCGAGCATGGCTGCCGCTGCGCCACGCCGGATCATCTCGTAGGCTTCGCCGATGCTGTTGTTGCCGGTGGCGCAGGCCGTGCTGATGGACATATTCGGCCCGCGCAGCCCAAAGTCAATGGCGATCTTTCCGGCGGGGCTGTCGGGGAGCATCATCGGCAGCAGCAGCGGGCTGACCGTGCCGTGACCCTCTTGCATGAACTTCTCGATGCCGTTGTACAGTGTTTCAAAGCCGCCGATGCCGGTGCCGATGATCACGCCGACATCCCAGGCGTCGCGCTCATTCACCGCCAGACCGGAGTCTTCGAGGGCCTGCTTGCTGGCGTAGTGGGCTACCCGCGTCAGCGGATCGGTACGGCGCAGGTCGCGGCGATTCAGGTGCTCGGCGGGGTCGTAGTTCTTCACCGGCGCGCCGAAGGTCACCTTGAGACCCAGTTCCTCGAACTGCGGTATGTGCTGCGCGCCGGAGACGCCGTTGGCGGCGTTGTGCCAGGCTTCGTCCGGTGAATTCCCGACGGGGCAGATGATGCCCAGGCCGGTGACGACGACACGTTTGAAATTCACAGGTCTTTCCTCCGATTTGCTGGTACCGCGCTGACAGCGCGTGCAGGGCGGTGACAATGCTCGCAATGCGGGCGGGTTCACCGCCCAGACTGCCCATTATACCCTGTTCCGGCGGCGAGGGGGGGCAGCCTCCCCCTGCTCGCAAAGGTTGTCAGCGACTTGCTGGACGCTGGGCATTGACCTCACCCCCAGCCTCGCTACGCTCGGCTTGCCCCCTCTCCGCAACGGAGAGGGGGCGGCGAGGCCTGCGTCAGTGGGCTGAGCGGGGGTGAGGTAAACCGGAGCGCAGCAGAGAAGCGCCCCTACCTGACAGGTTTTGCACGCCCCCCGCTCGGCGCTGGCACCAGATCGCTCACTGATAATCCCTGCTCACAGCACATGAGCTATAACCCTGCGGCTGGATCGGGGTTGCTCTGCGGCGGCAGAATCGGTGACGGGGACTTGGCACGCCAGCGGGGTGATATATAATCGCGCGGCGGAGGCATAGGCGACCATGATCTTGGTAACTGGGGCATCTGGGCTGGTGGGCCGGCAGCTTGTGCCGCGTTTGCACGCGGAAGGGCTGCCCGTGCGCGCCTATGTGCTGCCCGTGCGCGGCGAGCGACCGCCTCGCATGGATTGGCCTGACGAGGTAGAGGTTGTGGCCGGGCGGCTGGACGACGCGCAAAGCCTGTACCGCGCCATGCAGGGCGTGCACACGGTGATTCACCTGGCCAGCGCCCAGTGGTGGGGCACCCGCCATGACCTGCGGCGTGTGGACATCGAGGGAGCGCAACACCTGATTGTCGCTGCCCGCTCAGCGCGCATCGGGCGCTTGATCACCCTGAGCCAGCTTGGTGCGGAGCCGTCCTCGGCCTATGAATTGCTGCGCGTCAAGGGACAGGTGGAGGCCCTGGTGCGCAACAGCGGCATCGCCTACACGATTCTGCGCTGCGGGGTCGTCTTCGGGCCGGAAGACCGCTTCGCCAACGGCATCGCCATGCTGCTGCGCTCCAATCCGCTCTTCTTCTTCCAGCCGGGCAAGGGGGAAAGCCTGCTACACCCGCTGTACGTGGGCGACCTGGTTTCGGCGCTGGTCAATTCCCTGGAGCGCATTGACCTGGTTGACGCGACTATCGAGATCGGCGGGGCGGAGTACGTGAGCTACAACGAGATGATCCGCACGGTGATGCGCGTCTCCGGCACGCACCGCGTCATCGTGCCCGTGCCGCCGTACCTGCTGCGCACGCTCAACCGCATGGTGACACGGGTGGTGCGCCGCTGGCCGATGACGCCGCAGTGGCTAGACCTGCTGGCCAGCAACCGCACGGCCAAGCTGGGTAACCTGTACGACTACTGCGGAGTGCGCCCGGTGCGCTTTGAGGACACGCTGCTGACGTACATGCCGGGCCGCCACTACCGCCGCGAGCTGCTACGCTTCATGTGGCGGCGTCAGCAGTGAGGGTGGCCGGTGATCAGTTGTCAGTGGTTAACCTTCACAATTAGGGAAGAGGACAAGCGTCCCCTTCCCCCATAAACATCAGGCAGGCATCCGATGGGCCAATTGACGGTTGACCAACCCCGCAATAGCCGCGACGCGCAGGGTGTGGTGTTGGCGATGGTTACGGTCGGTTTGAGAGATACTCTGGTAGCGGCGCATCCGGCCAATCGTGTTTTCGACAATCATGCGGCGGCGAGAAAAGGCGGTGTTGAAGGCGGCGTCCTCCGGTGGGCGCGGCTTCCCCCACGGTTTCTTACGCGGGGATGCGCCAGACCGTGCGGGTGGAGACGCGCCAGGCCTTGGTAGGCCGAGTCACCGATGCCGCCCACGCCTTCCGGCAGACGGGTCATCAACTGCGACTCCTCCAACAGCCGAATATCCGCCGTGCGACCCGGCACACTCTCGGCAATGTCCACCACTTGCCCGCTTTCTTCATCCACGGCCACCTGGCTTTTGAGGGTGTGCTGCTTTTTCTTGCCGAATACAGCCCATCGGCCTCGTCACGGTCACGCGGACGTTGAACCCGCTGTTCAAAACTGTCAATCACCACGGCCAATTCGGGGGTTTCTCGCAGCAAATCATCCAGCGACCGACGACGTTTCTTGCCGGGATCAGCATCCGCATAGTGTCCCGTCCCGCCCTTTCCAAGACGGGCAGCACCCGTCAATCAACCGCGAGACCGTCAGATCACTGACGCCAAACAGGTAGCCCAACACCTCATGGGTCGGATACACCCGCAACCACACCACCGTCAACAAAATGTGATCGCGCATCGACAAATCAAAGGGATGACCCGCACCAATGGCCCGTTGACGATGAGGACGGGTCAGCCGTTCCTGCTCAGTTTGGGCATAACGCGGCAGCACGTCGGCCAGCAGAGCTACGTCAAATTCCGTGATCCGCAAGCCGGTCACAGCATAAAACACGTTCGGATGTTGGGTGAGTGGAATGTATCGCATGATCATGCGCCCAGTTTACCTGCTTGCCCACCTATTGTGAAGGTTAACTAGTGATCAGTGGTCGGTTCGGAGATTTGAGTCTGGAGATGTGAATGGCAGGGCAACAGATGGCTGAGAACTGATGGCCTCTAGCCGCCAGCCGCCAACTGATCACTGGTTAACCTTCACAATTAGGGAAGAGGACAAGCGTCCCCCTTCCCCCATAAACATCAGGCAGGCATCCGATGGGCCAATTGACGGTTGACCAACCCCGCAATAGCCGCGACGCGCGGGGTGTGGTGTTGGCGATGGTTACGGTCGGTTTGAGAGATACTCTGGTAGCGGCGCATCCGGCCAATCGTGTTTTCGACAATCATGCGGCGGCGAGAAAAGGCGGTGTTGAAGGCGGCGTCCTCCGGTGGGCGCGGCTTCCCCACGGTTTCTTACGCGGGGATGCGCCCAGACCGTGCGGGTGGAGACGCGCCAGGCCTTGGTAGGCCGAGTCACCGATGCCGCCCACGCCTTCCGGCAGACAGGTCATCAACTGCGACTCCTCCAACAGCCGAATATCCGCCGTGCGACCCGGCACACTCTCGGCAATGTCCACCACTTGCCCGCTTTCTTCATCCACGGCCACCTGGCTTTTGAGGGTGTGCTGCTTTTTCTTGCCCGAATACAGCCCATCGGCCTCGTCACGGTCACGCGGACGTTGAACCCGCTGTTCAAAACTGTCAATCACCACGGCCAATTCGGGGGTTTCTCGCAGCAAATCATCCAGCGACCGACGACGTTTCTTGCCGGGTCCGGCATCCACATGGTGTCCCGTCCCGCCCTTTCCAAGACGGGCAGCACCCGTCCAATCAACCGCGAGACCGTCCAGATCACTGACGCCAAACAGGTAGCCCAACACCTCATGGGTCGGATACACCCGCACCACACCACCGTCAACAAAATGTGATCGCGCATCGACAAATCAAAGGGATGACCCGCACCAATGGCCCGTTGACGATGAGGACGGGTCAGCCGTTCCTGCTCAGTTTGGGCATAACGCGGCAGCACGTCGGCCAGCGAAGGCTCGTCAAATTCCGTGATCCGCAAGCCGGTCACAGCATAAAACACACGTTCGGATGTTGGGTGAGTGGAATGTATCGCATGATCATGCGCCCAGTTTACCTGCTTGCCCACCTATTGTGAAGGTTAACTACTGACAACTGACAACTGATAACCGACAACTGACAGCTAGGCGCACAGACAAGCGCGTTGGTGAGGTGACCATGCTGCCGACATCGCACGGCTCGATGATCACAACGGTTCAGCAGCTAAACGCGGCGGAGCGGATCACTGGTCTCGATGAGATGGAGGTGCGCACCCGGCGCGAGCGCGGCGAGGGCAACGACTTCCAGCTTCCCAGCAGCCGCTCGCTGACCAGCATCTTCCGCCAGAACGTCTTCACGCTGATTAACCTGGTGCTGTTCAGCATTGGCGCGGTGATGGTCTCCATCGGGCGGCCCGACGAGGCCCTGGCCAGCGTCAGCCTGATCCTGATGAACATCGTCGTCGGCCTGATCCAGGAGGTGCGCGCCAAGCGCAAGCTGGATCGCATCGCCCTGCTGACGCGGCCTAAGGTCTCCGTGATCCGTGAAGGTGAAGAGCGCGCTGTCGGCCCGGAAGAACTGGTGCGCGGCGATATTGTCGTCGTGCGCGCCGGGGATCAGATCGTCGTGGACGGCATTCTCGTCGGCGATGGACAGGTCGAAGTGGACGAGTCGCTGCTGACCGGCGAGTCGGACCACATCCCCAAGCGCGCGGGCGATCACCTGCTCTCCGGCAGCTTCGTCGTGTCGGGCAGCGCCATGTTCGTGGTGCGGCGAGTGGGGGCCAAGAGCTTCGCCAACACGGTTGCTGCGGAGGCGCGCACCTTTCGTGTGGTCAAGACGCCGTTGCAGCGCGATGTGGACTTCGTCATCCGGCTGCTGATGATGGTGGCCCTGTTCATCGGCCTGCTGCTGGCGGTCTCGGCGCTGCTGTCCGACATTCCCCTGATGCGGCGGGTGCAGGGGGCGGCGGTGGCCGCCGGGCTGGTGCCCAACGGCCTGTTCTTCATGGTGATCGTCGCTTACGCGATGGGCGCGGTGCGGATCGCGTCGCGCGGGGCGCTCGTCCAGCAGGCGAATTCGGTCGAGTCGTTGAGCAACGTGGATGTGCTGTGCATGGACAAGACCGGCACGCTGACGGCCAACAAGATCGCCTACTACGACGCGATTCCGCTGGGCCTGACCAAAGAGGCGCTGGAGCGGGCGCTGGCCGACTTCGCCAGCAGCGCGACGACAACCAACAAGACAACCGAGGCGCTGATCGCGGCCCTGGGTGGGGAGGCGCTGCGCGCTGCGGACGAGGTGACGTTCTCCTCGGAGCGCAAGTGGAGCGCCATCGCGTTTGACGATGCGCGGCGCAGTGGCACCTACGTGCTGGGCGCGCCGGAGATGCTGGCCCCGTACCTGGACGTGCCGCTGGACTTGCTGCCGGAGACCGACGACTGGGTGGCAGCGGGGCTGCGCGTGGTCTTGTTCGCGTACAACCCGGCGGTGATCGCGCTGCACGACGACAAGCAGCAGCCCGTCCTGCCGACGCTCCACGCCCTGGGCCTGGTCGCCTTTCAGGACGAGCTGCGCCCCGACGCTCACGAGACGCTGGCCCAGTTCGCCCGCGCGGGCATAGACCTCAAGATCATCTCTGGAGACAACGCGCAGACTGTCACCGCGCTGGCTCGCCAGGCCGGTCTGACCGGTGAGCTTACGGCGGTTACCGGGCAGGAGCTCGCTGCACTGGGCGGCGCGGAATGGGGGCGGGTGGCGGAGGAGGCGAGCGTCTTCGGGCGCATTGCGCCGCAGCAGAAGGAGCGCCTGGTCAGCGCGCTGCGCGAAGAGGGGCACTACGTGGCCATGATCGGCGATGGCGTCAACGATGTGCTGTCGCTGAAGAAGGCTGACCTGGGCATTGCCATGGAGAGCGGCAGCGGCGCGACGCGCAGCGTGGCCGACATGATCCTGCTGGGCGATTCGTTCGCCGCGCTGCCGCCCGCCTTCCTCGAAGGGCAGCGCATCGTCAGCGGAATGCGCGACATCCTGCGCTTGTACCTGGCGCGGGCGGTCACGCTGGTGCTGATGATCCTGTCGGCGTCGGTGGTGGGCGTGGGCTTCCCCTACATCCCCAAGCACATCACCCTGGTGGCGCTGCTGACGATTGGCATCCCCACCTTCGCCATTGCGGTGTGGGCGCGCCCCGACCAGTCGCAGAAGCGGCTGCTGGCCTCTGTGCTGCATTTCGCGTTTCCGGCGGGGATTGTCACCTTCCTGTTCGCATTTGCGCTGTACGTGTTCACCTTCGACAGCATTGTCAACGGCGGGCGCACCATCGGAGTGCTGCGCGAAGATATCGCCGAGTTTCAGGTCTACGCGGGCATTGACTACGAAATCTACACGCCGGATCAGTTTCGCTACGAGGTGGCGGTGTTGCTCTCGCAGACAGTGCTGACGGTCTTCTCGGTGCTGGCCGGGCTGGTGCTGGTGATGTTTGTCGAGCCGCCTTTGCGCTGGTTTGCCGGTGGCGACCGCTACAGCGGCGACAGGCGGCCCACGCTGCTGGCGCTGGCGCTCGGCCTTGTCTTCGCCGTGATCATGGCTGTGCCGTCGCTGCGCCGGGCGTTTGAGCTGTTGCCGCTGGAAGCGCGCGACTACGGCGTGGTGGGTGGGGCGCTGATTGCCTGGCTGCTGGCGCTGCGCTATACGTGGCGCGCCCAGTTGTTCCCGCGCTTCCTGCACCTGGAGTGGATGCTCAGCTTCACCGAGGATTGGCTGGTCGAAGACGCACCGGGAACGTGAGGGTCGAGCGGTTTCGTAGGGGAGGGCTTCGAAACCCTCCCCTACCGTGTAGCGCGGGCGCTCCGTTGCCAGGCTTCCGAGGTCTCGGAACTTCGGAAGTTCATTGCGAGGCTGGGCGTATGGCGATACGCCCCTACGGGTGCGGCGGAGCAGCACCCCTACGCGCGGTGGAGCAGTCTCCCTGGTGACGGCACTCCCTTGCTGGCAGGCCAAGCTTGACGCCCCCGACTCGCCGCGTTAGACTCCGCTACTATGACCTTTGATGAAGCGACTATTCACGTGCGCAGCGGAGATGGTGGTGCTGGCCTCGTCCATTTCCGGCGCGAGAAGTTCGTCCCGCGCGGCGGCCCCAGTGGTGGGGATGGGGGCCGTGGCGGTGATGTGTATCTGGTGGTCAAGCCCACGCTCAACACCCTGATTGCCTTCTCACGGCAGTCACGCTTCCGGGCTGAGAGCGGCGCGCCCGGCGGGCCGAGCAACAGGACGGGGCGCAGCGCCGACGACCTGCTCATTGATGTACCCCCCGGCACGATTGTGCGCGACGCAGAGACCACTGACCTGCTGGCCGACTTGACGCAGCCTGGCCAGCGCGTGCTTGTGGCGCGGGGCGGGCGGGGCGGGCGCGGTAACGCGCGCTTCGCCACCAGCACCAACCAGGCCCCGCGCATTGCGGAGAAGGGCGAGCCGGGCGAGGAGCGCACGCTGCACCTGGAGCTCAAGCTGCTGGCCGATGTGGGTATTGTCGGCGTGCCCAATGCTGGCAAGTCCACCCTGCTCTCGGTGATCAGCAATGCCAGGCCCAAGATCGCCGACTATCCCTTCACCACGCTCCAGCCGAACCTAGGTGTGATCGTGCTCGATGACCGCGATCTGGTCTTCGCCGACATCCCCGGCCTGATCGAAGGGGCGCACGCCGGAGCCGGGCTGGGTCACGATTTCCTGCGCCACATCCAGCGCACGCGGGTGCTGGTTCACCTGCTCGACGGGGCCGCCGCTGACCCAGTTGCAGACTTCCACCAGATCAACACTGAGCTGGCCCTTTTCGACGACGCGCTCGGTGCCAAGCCGCAGATTGTCGTGCTGAACAAGCTCGACCTGCCGGACGTGCAGGAGCGCTGGCCGCAGGTCAGCGCGGAGATGGCCCGGCTTGGCTACGAGGTGATGGCTATTTCTGCGGCAACCGGGCAGAACGTGCGCGCCGTCGTCAACCGCGCCGTGCAGGTCTTGGACAGCCTGCCCGTCGCCCCGCCCGAACCCGCCGAGCATCCCGTCTACCAGCTTGACGAAGATCCGCTCGCCTTCACCGTCACACGCCTGCGCCAGGGCGAGTTCCGCGTCGCGGGCAAGCGCATCGAGCGTGCCGTCGCCATGACCTACTGGGACTACGATCAGGCCGTCACGCGCTTCCAGCGCATTCTTGAGACGATGGGCGTGACCGCCGCGCTGCGAAAAGCTGGCGTCAAGCCCGGCGATACCGTCATCATCGGCGGCATGGAGCTTGAGTGGAGCGACTGAGCCAGCCCGCCCGACCTCTTGGGATGGGCACTGCATACCCTTGTGGAGGATACCCGGCCCATGCGTGCCCAGGCCGTGACCGGCGTTTTGCTCGCGCTTATCCTGATGCTTGCCGCGTGCGAGGACTCGGTCAGCGGTGAGCTGGTGCTGGAGCAGGGAGAAGAAGTCCCGACGCTGACCGTGCGCATCAACGCCAGCGGCAGGATCGTCTTCCGCGCGCCGCACCAGATAGAGCTGCCCGCGCTTTTGGGGGTGGGCGAGCCGGACGATGCCTTCAACCCCACGTCCTACTACGGGGTGCCCAATACCCTGACCATCCGCATCAACGGGCAAGACCTGTTCTTCGACCTGCACAACACAGTCTTCCGGCTCGAATACAACTCGACGGCCTACGTGACCAGCGATCTCACCCAGTACGGCAAAGACCTGATTCTCGTCGTCGAGCCGGGCCTGCGCACCGCCGAAACCGTGACGCTCATCGCCATGAACGAGCGCATCAAGACGGAGAGCACGCGCATCACCCTCGAATACGTCGAGCTTGACAGTGCGACCGTCCGTGTTTTCTTCGAGGCGCAGCGCGACCCGGACGCCAGCCTGACCGACTCCGATCCCGGCCTCCTGGAGCCGCGTGCAAGCTGCCTGCACGAAGCGGACAGCGGGTTTCTCGGCATCGCCGAGGGAGAGCGCTTCGAGTACTTCCCGGCGCAGGTCGTGCTGACGACCGAGGAGCCGGGCGAGCACGTGCGCGGCTATGCCGAGTACCCGCGCCTGCTGCTGCGCCCGGATTACGACTACGAGTTCCGCTATGCGTGCGTCGAGGACTATGCGTTCCAGCTTCCGTTCAAGATTAGCTAGCGCCCGATGCCTATGATCCCACCCCCTGAGCGCCTGGGAGTCTTTGGCGGGACATTCGACCCGCCGCACCTCGGCCACCTGGTTCTTGCCGAAGCTGCCGCCGATCACCTGGGGCTGGCGCGCGTGCTGTTCGTGCCCGCCGGTGCTCCGCCGCACAAGGAGGCGTCCGCCGTGCGCGCGGGGGCGGATCACCGCCTGGCAATGACGCGGCTGGCCATCGCCGGCAACGCGCGCTTTGCGCTGGCTCGCACCGACATAGACCGGCCCGGCCCGCATTACACGGTGGACATGCTGCGCCTGTTGCGCGACGAATACCCGCACAGCGAACTTGTGCTGCTCATCGGGGGGGACTCGCTGCGCGATCTGCCTACCTGGTCGCGCCCGCAGGAGCTGATCGCGCTGGCGCGTCTGGGCGTGCTGCGCCGTCCCGCCGATGACATTGACCTGGCTGCCCTGGAGCGGGCCATCCCCGGCCTGACGGCGCGCGTGGAATGGATTCCCGCGCCGCGCCTGGACATCGCGTCTTCGGCCATCGCCGCAGCGATTGCCGCCGGGCGCAGTGTCCGCTACCTGGTGCCAGACGCCGTTCTCGCCTACATCGAAGCGCACGGCCTATACAAGGAATAGCTCATGTCTCTCACCGTTCACCTGCACACACGACGCCTGTCCCTGCTCGCCGCAGGCGCAGTGGCGGGCCTGATCGCGCTGCTGGCTGTCTGTGTCGCGCCGCTGGCAGGCACGGCGGCAGCCCAGGACGGCACGTCCATCTCTACCATCACCGAGACTCCCGCCCCCACTGCGACGCAGACGCCCGCTCCGACGGCGCTCCCAACGGAGACGCCTACCCAGGTCGCGCCGACGCTCGTCCCGCCGACGCCGCTGCCCACGCTGACGGCCACGCCGTTCACCCCGCCCACAGAATCCGGGCTGGCTGCCATCCAGCGCGACCGCGTGCTGCGCGTGGGCACCTACTTCAACGCCTACCCATTCGCCTGGCTCAACGAGCAGGGCGTGGTCACTGGCTATGAGGTGGAGATTCTGGAGGCGATTGCCATCGAGCTGGAGATCGAGCTTGAGTTTGTCCAGGTGACGCGGCACAACGCGCTCGATACGCTGCTCAGCGGCCAGGTAGATGTGCTCATCGGCCAGCAAATTCACACCCGCGACCGCGAAAGTCTGGTGGATTTCTCGCATCCGTACTACACCAACGCCGAGCGCATGGTCGTGCTGACCGGCGCGCCCTATGCCACCTTGCGCGACTTGGCCGGGCAGCCCGTCGCCGTCGAGGTTGGCACCCGCAGCGAGCGTGCCTTGCGCGTCTGGAGCGAGCGCAGCGGCGTGAGCTTCGACGTGCGCCCGTTCTTCACCGAGAGCGCGGCGCTCGACGCGCTGGCCAGTGGCGAGGTGCAGGGCATGGTTGGCGTGCTGGACAGCCTGCGCCGCGCTGGCCGGCAGGGGATGCGCCTGATTGACGAGCCGGTGCTGGACGAGTATTACGCGATGGTCGTCCGCCGCTGGGATGCGAACCTGCGCGATGTGCTCAACCGCTCGTTGCAGCGGCTCAAGGCCAGCGGGCGGCTGGAGGAAATCTACAGTGCATGGTTCGCCGAAGACGGCGTGCACTTCGACATGCTCGTGCCCATCTACGAGCGGCTGTACGAGGACAAGCGGGCGCTCGCCGACTTCCCGACCGACGCGCCGGTTCCCGACCGCCCGGTGGCCGAGCGCCTCACCAGCGGCCAGCCGCTGCGCGTGGCCGGTGTAGTCCCTGCCGGGCAGGATGCGCCCGCGCTGATTGCTACCATGAATGACCTGAATCGCGCCCTGGTGGAGGAGATGGCCCGCCGCTGGAACGTGCAGATTGACTACCTGCCCGGCTCCGCGCAGAATGCGGCGGCGCTCGTCGCCGGGGGGCAGGCAGACCTGGCGGTGGGCGTCAGTCCGGTGTGGGATGCCACGCTGCGCGTTGAGTACTCGCTGCCCTACCTGATGCACGGCGACCGGCTGATGGTCACCGAGCCGTCGCAGATTGCCAGCGGATTTGCAGATATGCTGGGCACGGGCTGGTGGATCGGCTACTTCGCTGACGAGCCGGGCGACGCCGACCTGATCCGCAAGTACGCCGAGGCTTTCGGCGTCAGCGCCAACATCAACGAGCCGTTCGCCATCCAGCGCGAGGATGATGCCATCTCCACGCTGACCGTCGGGCGCAACGTGGACGCCGTCTTCGGCGACAGCCTGCGCCTGCTGGGGCTGATGCGCGAGTCCGGCGAGACGGGGGTCAAGATTCTGCCCACCGAGTATGGCGACGACCGCCCGATCACGTTCGCCGTGCCGCACGCCGACGCCGATTTCCGCGCCCTGGTGGACGCTACGCTGCAAGACATGGCTCTTGACGGCACGTTCGAGACTCTGTGGACTACCTACTTCGGGGAAGGCGTGCCGCTGCCCATCAGCATCTACGCGCCAACTAGCCCGGACGCGCCGCTCGAATAGGCGCGCCGCTGGCATCCTGCGCTGCGGGTAGCGGTTGAGGTGCTAGTGGTCGCGGGTGACGACTTGCTTGGCGAGCGCCCGTAGCTCGTCGCGGGCCGGAGTCGGCGGCAAGGTTTCCAGGCTGGCCAGGGCACGCTCCACCAGCTCGCGGGCTTTGGCGCGGCCTATCTCGATGGCAATCTGTGGCGATTGCTCGGAGAGCAGGGATTCCTTGAGCGGGCCGGGGGCCGTATCCGGCGTGACCTGCACCTCCGCGATGGAGCGAGCATCCGCTCCACCGTCGCGCACAGCGGCAATGCCGCGCCCCTGCGCGAGGTCAATCCCAGCGTTCTTGCCCAGGGTTTGAGCATCACCCGACAGGTCGAGCACGTCGTCTATGACCTGGAAGGCGAGGCCCAGGTTGAAGGCGTACTTGCTGAGCGCGGCGATCCATTCGCGCGGCGCGCCGGCGACGGTTGCGCCCAGCTCGGTGCAGGCGACGAACAGGGCGGCGGTCTTCTTGGAGATGATCTGATAGTAGATGTCGCGGTCGAGCACGCCCTCGTGAGCGGCCTGAATCTGGAGAGTCTCGCCCTCGACTAGCTCAATGGCCGCGCGCGCCAGGATCAGGTTTAGCTCGGCGGAGTAGGGGGCCATGATCTCATACGTCTTGGTGAACATGTAGTCCCCGGTGAGCAGAGCGAAGGTGCTGCCCCAGCGCGAGTTGACTGTCTCGCGGCCCCGCCGCAGCGTCCCGTGATCGTTGATGTCGTCGTGGACAAGGGTGGCCGTGTGAATGATCTCAATGGCGGCAGCCAGGGGAACGGCCTCGGCGACGTTCTGGCCACCCACTGCCGCGTGAGCGAGCAGCACCAGGCGCGGGCGCAGGCGCTTGCCACCGGCTGACAGAATATGCTCGCTCATCTCGCTGAGCAGCGGCACCGAACTGCGCGCGACGGACAGCAGCAGTTCTTCGACAGCCTGGAGAGACGTATTGATGCTCATGCTACCTCGCGCTTTGAGCCTGCTGGCGGTGATGACGGAGATCCTTCGAATCTCGATAAACAGGTGGTAAGTCTGGACTCACGATTCCCGGCCCAGGACTCACAACCGGAGCAATCGTACGCAAACATTGTGTGCCGCTCTTCAGGGCACCGGGACGGCGGCTGCCCAGCCTGCTTTCGATTTGAGTCTTTCATAACTTTCTGAACCGATTATATCAGCGCCCTCACCAGGGCGGCAATGGCAGCGCGCTAGTGCTACGCCTCGCTCACTCAAGACCGTCGCGGCGGGCGTTCGTGGCGTCCGGCTGATCCTGGACGCGCTCGATCAATGACATGAGCAACATCTGCGCCAGGCTGAAGAACTCCTGAAGCTGGCTCAAGCGATCGAGGTAATACTCCGCAAGCTGGCGATCCTCTGGCTCCATGTCCGGGATTGCTTCCTGCAGGCGCTCCGCGTTGTCGTCCAGGACGTGCAGGGCCTTGTTGACATCGCGTAGCTCGCGGCTGCGCAGGATATTGGACAGAATCTGCCAGAAGTCGCTTTCGGCGCGGTAGTACTTGCGCCGGTCGTCCTTGATCCACACTTCGCGGACGATGCCCATGTGCTCCATCGTGCGCATCGTCGTGCTAACGCTCGCCTTGGAGATGCCCAGGCGCTCCATCAGGTCGTCCAGGCTGAGCGGCTCAGGGCTGAGCACGAGCACCCCGAACAACTGGCCCATGACCTTGGAGAAGCCGAAATAGCCCGCAAGCTGGCCCAGCCCCTCGATGATGCTGGCGTTGACGGCCTGGAACGTAGCGTTCAGTGGCGGTCTGTTTGCTGGCGCGCCCATAGGTGTGCTCACTCGTGCTGATCGGTGACTCTGCGCTGGCGCGGCGGGCGGCGGCTCTGGTGCCCGGCTGGGCTTGCCGCTGGAGTCTCGTCGCTGCGCCGGACAAATGGTAACAGGCCGGGCCAGGTGTGGCAAGGGCTGGGGCCGACCAACCGACGGTTTGCCACCTGCCCGCACACGGCTTTTACAGACGGTAGGGAAGGGGGTATAATGACAGTTAAGGAGCCGATCTTCACTATCTGAGGGGGATCATGCGCAGATTACTGGCGCTGGCAGGTGTGATGCTTCTGGCGCTGTGGCTCACCGGGGGAATAGGCGTGTGGGCGGCGGGGCCTGTCCCGTCCGCGCCTGGGCAGCAGGCCGCTGCTCCAACCCGCGCGCCGCGCCTCGTGTTGCAGATGCGCGGTGCAGGGTTCGAGGGGACGCTGACTGTTGTTGCTGAGCTGGCCGACGGGACGCTGGGGCTGCCGGGCGAGGCGGTGACCTGGCTCATTACGCTGACCAACAACGGGGCCTCGGCTGGCGCGGACTTGCTGGTGACCAACACACTGGGCGACGAGTTACGCATTGAAGACGCCGACACAGACTACGGGGAAGTCGCCATCAGTGAGCGGGCGGTGATCTTCACCGTGCCGGAGCTACGTCCGGGCCAGACTGTCGCCATGCATGTGCATACGACGGTGATGCACGGCCCGGCAAACGGCGTGCTGGTCAACCAGGTGATCGTGGCCGGGGCTGGGCCAGGGGGATCGTTCACGCAGAGCGCGGTCGGCGAGGTGTTTGTGCCGACGGGCCTACCCGCGACCGGCTACCCGCCCGCCGACGACCTGCCGGGCCAGGGCGAGCCTTCGGTGCTGGCGGTCGGAGCGGCGGCGCTGCTGGTGGTGCTGGCGGCGGCGGCTTTTGTGTGGTATCGCGGACATCGTGAGTTCGCGTGAGCGCGAGCCTGAGTGCCAGAGCGCCCCTTTACCGGGGCGCTATTTGATTCCGGGTTCGCGACGGGTCAGACCTGGTCAGAGACATAGCCGCCCGTGCCCAGCGCCAGCCCTGCGGACTCGGCCAGCGCGCCCAGCACTTCCTGGAGATACTGGCCGGGGCAGTCGGTGTCGTTGTTGAAGTCGCTGTGACCGGCCAGGTGGGTCAGTTCCAGGCGCAGGGCCAGCCAGTCAATCAGCCGCCGACCGGCCTCGATCTGGGCCGGAGCGGGGACATTCAGGCTGAAATCGCCGAGGAAGACCACTCCGACGCTGCCGGTATTGAAGCCCTCGACGTGCGTGCCGCGCACGTTCAGCGGGCGTCCGGCGAAGACCTGCGTGCTCTGGCCGACGCCGAAATGGTAGGCGATGTCGGCCCAGCCGCGTAGCTCCATGTGCTGCTGCTGGATGGCGCGCATGGTCGCTGGATCGTCGGTCTCGTAGAGCACGGAATGGTGCACGACGACGGTACGGTAAATGGCGCGCAGATCGCCCTCGTAGACGCGCCAGCCTTCGGGGTTGTCAGGGCCGTAGAAGCCGGTCTCGTTCTCGGCGTCGTGATCCGGCTCGCGCGCGCCCCAGTCCTGGCGCTCCAGGATGCCGGGGCAGTCAATCTGCTTGGAGTAAGCGGAGAGCGCGACGGGCGTCTGCCTGGGGAGCGGCGTCTGCCGGGCGCGGCTGAGACGGTCAACGGCCAGGTAGCCGAGCGACGCTCCGGCGCAGGTCAGCGCGCCGCCGATGGCGGCCATGCCGGTCAAGCCGAGGAAGTCACGTCGTGAGAGACGGCGAGCGGATAGCGGTGAGGGTGGCATAGACGGTTGCGCTCTGCATTCAGGCGGCATTGGCGCGATCATAGCAATGGCAGCGAGACGGGGCAACCGGGTTTGCGTATTTATCTGAAATATTATAGTCTTTTTTAAGGAAGCGTGCTACGATTGTTATGTTCTTCACATTGCTCCCTATGTCTATTACTATTATCGGCCTGGTGCGTGACCAGGGCCGCCAATCGTGGAAGGAGCCGCAGCCGGATGGGTGCCAGAGCCAGTATTCCAGACATCGTCATTGGGCGGTTACCGATTTACTTGCGCGCGTTGGACCGTATGATCCAGGAAGAGAAGGACTACACGTCCTCGCACGAGCTGGGCGAGCGGCTGGGGATTAGCTCGGCGCAGATTCGCAAAGACCTGTCGCACTTCGGTGAGTTTGGCAAGCAGGGCACGGGCTATAACGTCCAGTTTCTCTATGAGCAGATTCGCCACATTCTCAAGGTGGATCGCGAGTGGCTGATGGCGCTCGTTGGTGTGGGCGACCTGGGGCACGCCATTGCGGACTATCGCGGCTTCAAGGCGCGCGGGTTCCGCATCGCGGCGCTGTTCGACGCCGACCCGGTCAAGGTCGGCGAGCGGATTGGCGACCTGACCATCCTGCCGATGGAGCAGCTTGCCGCCGAGATTCGGCACCTGGGCATCCGTATCGCCATGATCGCAGTGCCCGCCGCAGAAGCGCAGGCTGTGGCCGACCGGCTGATCGAGGCGGGCGTGACTGCGCTGCTCAACTACGCGCCGATCACGCTGGCGGTGCCGGTGGGCGTGCGCGTGCAGTACATTGACCCGGCGGCGCACCTCCAGCACATGACCTACTATCTGGCACCCTGACGCGGCGCGTTGTGCGTGTTGGGGCGCGCTAGGCCGTTTGAGGACTGTTGCACCTGCCTTTGCCCCCCATCTCCGGCCCTTTCCCCATGAGGCGGGAAGCGCCGGAGATGGGGGGCACGACTTCTCAAGCGGTCACTCATGCGATCAGTTGGCTGGGCTGCTTCCCTTGTGTTGATCGGGCCATTCTGCGGTAAGATGGTGGCTCCTTGGCGGAGGGCACGCGCGGCGCATGTGCCCTTGCACGCGGCTGCGCCAATTGGCTTGAGCGAGGACTGACGGGATGTTTGGAGACCTGACCATCGCGTTCATCGGCAGCGGCAACATGGGCGAGGCCATGATTCAAGGGCTGCTCAAGCAGCGTATGGTGCTGCCACAGCAGATCATCGCGGTTGACCCGCGCCCAGAGCGGCTCGAAGAGCTGGCCGCAGCCTACGGCGTGCGCACCACAACCGATAACCTGGAGGGGGCGACCAGGGCGGACATCCTGGTGCTTTCGGTCAAGCCACAGGTGCTCGACCGCGTGCTGCCCGAAGTGTGCGGAGAGGCGCGCACGTGCTCGCTGGTGGTCAGCATTGTCGCGGGTGCGCCGATCAAGATGATCGCCGACGGGCTGGCGAATGCCTGTGTGGTGCGCGTGATGCCCAACACGCCGGCGCGCATCGGCCAGGGCATTAGCGTGTGGACGGCTACCAGCGAAGTCCCCGAAGCGCAGCGCGAGCAGGCAAGGATGCTGCTGAAGGCGTTTGGCGAAGAGATTTTCGTCGAGGACGAAGACTACCTGGACATGGCGACGGCGCTGAGCGGCACCGGCCCGGCCTACGTGTTCCTGTTCATGGAGGCGATGGTGGACGCGGGCGTGCACCTGGGCTTTTCGCGTCACATTGCCGAGAAGCTGGTCTTGCAGACGATGCGCGGGGCGGTTGAGTACGCGGCGCAGTCGGGCGATCACCTGGCGATGCTGCGCAACCAGGTCACCAGTCCCGGCGGCACGTCGGCGGAGGCGCTCTACCAACTGGAGAAGGGCGGGCTGCGCACGGTGATCTCGCGAGCGGTCTGGGCTGCGTACCAGCGCAGCGTGGGGCTGGGCGGCGGGCGCAAGGTTTCGCGGCTGGCCGGGCGGCACCCCGACAATAACCACGATCAGGATGAGGGCTGAAGGCAGTAGGGCGGCAGAACGCGGGAGAGAAAGTATCATATATTTTTGAGTATTCGCTTCAATTGATCTATATTTAACAATGTTTATGGGCGTGGCAAACCGCTGCGCCTGTTCTGTGGCGGGAATACCGCTCGCGGGCGCTGGAAAGTGGTCTGGCTCGCGAGGCGATCAGGGAGAGGGCATCGTCTTCTCAGGCGGCGAGGAGAGTACCTTAATATGGCGGAGCCGACGAACATCATTACCCAGGGACTGTTGGAGCAGATCAGGAGCTTTGAGCGCGAGCTTAAGGCGGTGGACGTGGGCACGGTGGATGAGGTCGGCGACGGCATCGCCCGCGTCACCGGCCTGGACAAGGTGCGCGCCCAGGAGCTGGTGCAGTTCGCTAACGGCGTCATGGGCATCGCCTTCAACCTTGAAGAGGACAATGTCGGTGTGATCATCATGGGTGATTACATTGACATCAGAGAGGGCGACGAAGTACGTGGCACGGGGCGCATTGTGTCGGTGCCGGTGGGCGACAGCCTGATCGGGCGCGTGGTGGACGTGCTGGGCAACCCGATTGACGGCAAAGGCCCGATCTCCGCGCGGGAATACCTGCCTATCGAGCGCATCGCGCCGGGCGTGATCGAGCGGCAGAACGTGTACCGCCCGGTGCAGACCGGCGTGCGTGCCATTGACGCCATGATCCCGATTGGGCGTGGGCAGCGCGAGCTGATCATCGGCGACCGGCAGACGGGCAAGACGGCCATCGCCATTGACACAATCATCAACCAGAAGGGCGAAGACCTGATCTGCATCTACGTGGCGATTGGGCAGAAGCGCGCGCAGGTCGCCGGGGTCGTGGCTACGCTTGAAGAGTACGGCGCGATGGATCATACCATCGTCGTGGTAGCGTCGGCGTCGGACCCGGCGGCGCTGCAATACATCGCCCCTTACGCGGGCTGCGCGATGGGCGAGTACTTCATGGAGCAGGGCCGCGATGCGCTGGTGATCTACGATGACCTGTCCAAGCACGCCTGGGCTTACCGCCAGGTGTCGCTGCTGCTGCGCCGCCCGCCCGGACGCGAAGCCTACCCCGGCGACGTGTTCTACCTGCACAGCCGCCTGCTGGAGCGCGCCGCGCAGCTTTCGGACGAGCGCGGCGGCGGCAGCCTGACTGCGCTGCCGCTCATCGAGACGCTGCTCGGCGACGTGTCGGCTTACATCCCCACGAACGTGATCTCGATCACCGACGGGCAGATTTACCTGGAAAGCGACCTGTTCTATTCCGGCGTACGCCCGGCGGTGAACACCGGTCTGAGCGTCAGCCGCGTGGGTGGCGACGCGCAGCGCAGGGTCATGAAGAGCGTGGCAGGGCGGCTGCGCCTGGAGATGGCTCAGTTCCGCAGCCTGGCAGCCTTCGCCCAGTTCGGCTCCGACCTGGACAAGGCGACGCAGCAGCAGCTTGATCGCGGGATGCGCCTGCAAGAGATTCTCAAGCAATCGCAGTACCGGCCCACGCCGCTGCTCGACCAGGTGGCGCTCATCTTTGCTGGCACGCGCGGCAAGCTTGACCATGTGCCGGTGGCTCAGGTCAAGCAGTGGGAAGAGGAATTCCTGAAGTACCTGCACAGCAGTTGCCCGGACTTGCCGGAACAGCTCAAGGCGGACGACTACCAACTGAGCGACGGGATCGAGGCGCTGCTGACGAAAGCGGCGGACGAGTTCAACGGGACATGGGCCGAGCTTCACGCCGCCGACTAGGGGCGGCCCCTGCGCAGAAGGGAATGAGATAAGCCATGTCCTCAACGCGTGAGATCAGGCGGCGCATCCGGTCGGTGAAGAACATCAACCAGGTGACGCGCGCCCTGGAAGCGGTGTCGGCGTCGTCGGTGCGCAAGGCGCAGGCCGCCGTGCTCGCCAGCCGCCCGTATGCGCAGCACGCCTACGACGTGCTGGTGAATGTGGCGGCGCAGAGCACGGGCGTGCCGCTGCACCCGTTGCTGGAAGTGCGCCCGCAGGTTACCCGCATCTCGGTCGTGCTGATCACCGGCGACCGGGGGTTGGCCGGAGCCTACAACGCCAACATTGTTCGCCGGGCGATTCGCTTCGCCGAGCAGTACGAGCGGCCCGTGCACTGGATCACCGTCGGGCGCAAGGGGCGCGACCTGATTCGCCGCCACATTGCGGCCAGGCAGCGCGACGAGAACGCGCCCGCCTTCCTCAAAGACCAGCAGATTGTGGCCGAGTTCTCACATCTGCCGGCAGACCCCGACCTGGGCGACATTGCGCAGATCGCGCAGATCGTCTTTGACGAGTTCTTGCGTGTGCCGGTGGACGAGGTGTTCATCGCCTACACCAATTTCATCAACACGATGATGCAGCAGCCGCGCGTGCTGCCGCTGCTGCCGCTGCGCCCGTTCGAGGCGCGCAGTCGCGAGATCATGGAGCTGGTCGCGCCGGAGCCGGAAGTGAAGCGCCGCAACCGCGACTACATCTACGAGCCAAGCGCCACCGCAATCCTCAACGAAGTGATCCCGCGCTTCACTGAGCTACAGATTCTGCAAGCGGTGCGCGAGAGCCTATCCAGCGAGCACAGCGCGCGGATGGTCGCCATGCGCAATGCGTCCGAAAGCGCGGAAACGCTGGGCGACTTGCTCCAGCTTGAATTCAACAAGGCGCGCCAGCTTTCGATCACCAGCGAGCTTCTGGACATCGTCGGCGGCGTGGAAGCCCTGAAACAGTCTGACGCGGGATAGCCGCCCGGAGTGCAGCAAGGAGACGAAGACAGGTGATGGGTGCGAGAATCAAGCAAGAAGTCGAAGGAATCGTTGCGCAAATCCTGGGCGGCGTGGTGGACGTGGCCTTCCCGGAGGGCGCCGATCTGCCCGAAATCTACGATGCCATTCGCGTCCCGCGCGGCGAAGACGAGCCGCTGATCCTGGAAGTGCAGCAGCACTTAGGGGGCAACCGCGTGCGCTGTGTGGCGATGGACGCCACCGACGGTCTGCAACGTGGCGTCTCGGCCTTCGCCACTGGCGCGCCGATCATGGTGCCGGTGGGCGAGGCGGCGCTGGGGCGCATCTTCAACGTGCTGGGCCGCCCCATTGACGGCAAGGGCGAGGTGCACGCGGAGACGTACTACCCGATTCACCGCCCGGCCCCGCCGTTTGACGAGCAGGTGACGCGCGTCGAGCTTTTCGAGACGGGTATCAAGGTCATTGACCTGATCGCGCCGTTCCGCAAGGGCGGCAAGGCGGGCATCTTCGGCGGCGCGGGCACCGGCAAGACGGTGATCATCATGGAGCTGATCCGCTCCATCGCCACCGAGCACGAGGGCTTCTCGGTCTTCGCTGGCGTGGGCGAGCGCACCCGCGAGGGCACGCAGCTTTACGGCGAGATGACCGAGAGCGGCGTGATCAACCAGACGGCGATGTCGTTCGGGCAGATGAACGAGCCGCCGGGTGTGCGCCTGCGCGTGGGGCTGACCGGCCTGGCCATGGCCGAGTATTTCCGCGACCAGGGCCGCGACGTGCTGCTGTTCATTGACAACATCTTCCGCTTCTCGATGAGCGGATCGGAAGTGTCGGCGCTGCTGGGGCGAATGCCGTCAGCGGTGGGCTACCAGCCGACGCTGGCCCAGGAAATGGGCGACCTGCAGGAGCGCATCACCAGCACCAAGACCGGCTCGATCACGTCCTTGCAGGCGGTCTACGTCCCGGCGGACGACTACTCCGACCCGGCTCCGGTGGCCGTGTTCGCTCACCTGGACGGGACGGTGGCGCTCGACCGGGCCATTGTTGAGCAGGGCATCTACCCGGCGGTGGATCCGCTGGCGAGCACCAGCCGCATTCTCGACCCGCTAATTGTCGGCGAGGAGCACTACCGCACGGCCCGCGAAGTCCAGCAGGTGCTCCAGCGCTACAAAGACCTGCAGGACATCATCGCCATCCTGGGCGTGGACGAGCTTTCGGAAGATGACAAGGCGATTGTGGCCCGCGCACGGCGCGTCCAATTCTTCCTCAGCCAGCCGTTCCATGTCGCCGCGCAGTTCACCGGGCGCGAGGGGCGCTACGTGCCGGTCAAGGACACGGTGCGCGGCTTCCGCATGATCCTGGACGGGGAGCTTGATCACATCCCGGAGCAGATGTTCATGATGGCCGGCCCCATCGAGGATGTGTTGGAGCGTCACCGCGAGGCGGAGGCCGAGAGCTAGCGGCGCGGACGCCGGAGGGCGGGGGTACGCCCTCGCCCGCAGGGAGGAGGACAGAATGCCGCTTGAGGTGGAAGTCGTATCGCGCGTGCGCCGGCTGTACCATACCGACCACGCCGACATGGTGATCATCCCCGGCAGCGAGGGCGAGATGGGCGTGCTGCCCAACCACACGCCGCTGCTGACGACGCTGGCCTTCGGAGAGCTGCGCATCGTCGAGGGCGGGGACGTGGTCAGCTTCGTCGTGTATGGCGGTGTGGTGGAAGTGCGCCCTGACAAGGTCACTGTGCTGGCCGACGACGCCGAGTCGGTTTACGAGCTGGACATGACGCAGATTGAAGACGCGCGCAACCGTGCCCGCGATCTGATGGCGGCCAGCCCCGGCGAGGCGCAGCGGGCGGAGATTGCCCAGGAGCTACGCCGGGTGGAGATCGCGGCGAAAGTTCACGGGCGGGTGCAGGCGCGCGGGCAGCGCGTGCGCAGCCTGGAAGACGAGAACTGAACCGGCTGTGCTGCTCTGCATCCGGAGCCAGAGACATCGCGCAGGGGTATACCCGGCGCGATGCTTTTTTCGCCTGTTGGAGCGGCTTGGGGTATATCTTGTGATGCGGCGCGCAGACTAACACCGCAAGAAAGTGATTCTCCTATGGGAATGTTCTCACGAAAGCTGGGCGTAGACCTCGGCACGAACAACGTCATGATCTATGCCGACGGGCAGATCGTGCTGCAAGAGCCAGCGATGGTCGCGCTGACAATCGAGGAAGAGCGGGTTGTGGCAGTGGGCCAGGAAGCGCGTGACATGTACGGGCGCCATCCTGAGCACATCGAAGTGCTGCGCCCGCTGCGCGACGGCGTGATCGCCGACTACGAGGTGACTGAAGCCATGCTGCGCTACTTCTTCCGCAAGGTGAGCGGGCGGATGCACTTTCGCGGCCCGGAGGTGATGCTCAGCGTGCCCTATGGTGTGACGAGCGTCGAGAAGCGCGCCGTTCACGAGGCGGCGGTGCGTGCCGGTGCGCGCGAGGCGTATCTGCTGCCGGAGCCGCTGCTGGCGGCGCTGGGAGCCGGACTGCCGATCAGCACGCCAGCGGGCAACATGGTCTTTAGCCTGGGCGGCGGAGCCAGCGAAGCGGCGGTGCTGGCGATGAACGGCATCGTCGTGGCGGACAGCGTGCGCATGGGTGGGATGCGCCTGGACGAGGCGATCATCAACTACATCCGGCGCAAGTACAGCCTGGTCATCGGCGAGCCGACTGCCGAGTCGATCAAGATTCAGATCGGCGCGGCGGTGGACATCGGCGAGGAGATGAGCATGGAGATTCAGGGCCGCGACCAGGTGGGCGGTCTGCCGCGCACGATCACCGTCATGACGAGCGAGGTGGTGGAGGCCATCGCCGAGCCGCTGGCGACGATTGTCGGCGCGGCCCAGGCCGTGCTGGAGAAGACACCGCCGGAGCTGGCATCGGACATCATAGACCGGGGCGTTGTGCTGACGGGCGGTGGCGCGCTGCTGCGCGGCATTGACCAGTACATCACACGCAAGGTCGGCGTGCCAGCCTACCGCGCCGAAAACCCCATTGTTGCTACAGCCGTCGGCGCCGGGCGCGCGCTGGAAGACCTGGCTTTCCTGCGCCGGACGCTGGTGGGGCTGTAGCGCGAGGCCGAATCGATCTCCCCACAAGTGTGGCGGCCATTCATACATGAATCTTGTGGCCGCCCGCCACGCAGCTTCTCTATAATCTCCCGTAGTTGAGCGCGATAGCGCGGAGCTATTGTCACCCGCAGGGCGTGCACGGGCACAGCCCGCCGCCCTGCCTGACCACATTCCACAAATTGATGGAGGGAGACATCTCATGGCTAAGAAATACGAACTGCCCCCGCTGCCCTATGACTACAACGCCCTGGAACCGCACATTGACGGGCAGACCATGCGTCTGCACCATGACAAGCATCACCTGGCCTATGTGAACGGGCTGAACGCGGCGCTGGAGAAGCTGGAAGCAGCGCGCGCCGCCGGTGATCTCGCGCTGACCAAACACTGGTCGCGCGAAGCCGCTTTTCATGGGTCGGGACACCTGCTGCACGCGATCTTCTGGCCGAACATGGCCCCGGCGGGCAACGGCGGCGGCGGTGAGCCGTCCGGCGCACTGGCCGCGCAGATTGTCAAGGACTTCGGCAGCTTCGCCGCGTTCAAGGCGCATTTTAGCGCGGCGGCCAACCAGGTAGAGGGCAGCGGCTGGGCGCTGCTGGTGTGGGAGCCAGTCGCCGGGCAGTTGGAGATTCTGCAGGCGGAGAAGCACCAAA
The DNA here is from genome assembly GCA_040767545.1 of Aggregatilineaceae bacterium. Taxonomy (GTDB): domain Bacteria; phylum Chloroflexota; class Anaerolineae; order Aggregatilineales; family Aggregatilineaceae; genus UBA2029. The sequence continues at coordinate 138,592 of JAXGOK010000005.1, forward strand.
ACCTGACGCAGTGGGGCGTGCGCCCGCTGTTGGTGCTCGACGTGTGGGAGCACGCCTACTACCTGAAGTACCAGAACAACCGCGCTGCCTATGTCGAGGCGTGGTGGAACGTCGTGAACTGGCCGGACGTGGCCGAGCGCTTCAAGGCTGCGTTGGGCGGTTAGGGCGCGCGGTTACGGCGATGGGACTGGGCCGGGAGAGCACTTGCTCCCGGCCTTCTGTTTGGGGCGGGGCCTGTCACGGCAAAGCTGTGCCTAACATCACATGTTCTGTCTGTGTTTTTTCACATGACAGAACCGTGAGGAGCGGTATAGTGGTACATGAGAGTTGTTGCGGTTTGCACCGCCCAGAGGAGAAATCAGCATGTCGCATGTTGTAACCAGTTTGTGCCTGCGCGACGGTGTCTGCGCGGACGTGTGTCCGTCCGAGGCGATTGTCGCCGGAATGCCAGAGAGCGATTGGCCCTGGTATTATATTGACCCCGATTCGTGCATTGACTGCGCCGCGTGCGCGAGCGAATGCCCGTTCGAGGCGATCTTTGTGGAAGAGGAAGTGCCGGATGCCTACAAGATGGCTGCCGGCCAGGAGCGCGTGCCGCACGGCGGGAAGCGCTACGCAGCGCAGGACGGCGAAGTCGTGGACCTGACCGAAGACATCAAGTGGAACTACGAGTTCTTCCGCGACGGGCCAGGGCACGGCGCTTGATGGCGAGATGAGCAAGCAGGGGGGCGTTCTGGTAACGCTCCCCCTTCATTAATGCCAATATTCATTGTGCAAACCTTGCGCGATTGGGCGTGCGTTTGCTATAGTGGGGGCTGGTGTAAGGCGCGGCACACAGGGCGGCGCTGGTTAGGGTAGGCCGCGTGTGCCGCTGGGTTCGATCGACATAGTTCAGCGGGCGACTGCTGGACGTACATCTCTGGTCGTCTAGAGCCAATAAGGAGCGGGAACACATGACCCACATCATTACCAGTCTGTGCCTGCGCGACGGGGCGTGCACTGAGGTGTGTCCGGTTGACTGCATCATCCCCGGCTTCCCGGAGAACGAATGGCCCTGGTACTTCATTGACCCGAACACCTGCATTGACTGTGGCGCGTGCGTGCCAGAATGCCCGTTCGAGGCGATCTTCGTCGAAGAGGAAGTGCCGGATGCCTACGAGATGGCTGCCGGGCAGGAACTCATCCCCTGGGAGTCGAAGAAGCGCAAGGCGGCGGCGGGCGGCGAAGTCGTTGACCTGACCGGCGACATTAAGTGGAACTACGAGTTCTTCAAGAGCGGCCCCGGCTACGACTCCGCGCCGTAGCTCACCGCGCTCTGATTGTCCAGAACAAAGGCCGCCACACGGCGGTCTTTGTGATCCGCCCACGCCTCTCCCCCCAATTCCCTTCTCCAGCCAAGCTGAAGAGGAGGGCTGTGATCGCGGGGTGGGGCCAGGAGGAGGGGCGTTTGAGGGACGTGTAGGGGCGGGTTTGCAAACCCGCCCCTACAAGGGGCTGGCACTCCCCGCAATTGGAGATGCCCGGTTACTTCTTGCCTTCCGGCTTGGCGTTCATGATGCCTGGAAGCTGACCAATCGAGTCGCTGAGATTCAGGCCGGTGAGCGCCTCGACGGTAGCTGGCACCTGGGCGATGATGTTGGTAATGTCGCCACTGATCTTGGAGGCACCAGCACCGGCACTGTCCCCGCTGCTGATGATCACGATGCGGTCGGTCTGGGCGAGCGGCTGGGCGATGGCGGAAGCGACCTCGGGCAGGGCCTCGACGATCTGCTGGATGATGGCAGCCTGGTTGTACTGCTGCCAGGCGGCGGCCTTCTTCTCCATCGCCTGCGCTTCGGAAAGGCCCTTCTGTAGCGTGATTTCGGCTTCGGCCAGACCGCGCGCGCGGATGGCGTCTGCCTCGGCCTCGCCACGCGCGCGGATGGCGGCGGCTTCACCGCCTGCGCGTGCTTCCAGCTCGTATTTCCCGGCGTTCGCCAGCGTCTCGATGCGGAACTGCTCGGCGGCGGCTGGCTTGCGGACGGTCGCCTCCAGCTCCTTCTCCATGCGCAGGGCTTCCTGCTCCTGCACCTCGATCCGCTTCTGCTTCTCGATTAGCTCGATCTGCACTTCCTCGGCGCGGATCGTCTGGTTGGTAATGCGCTCCTGGAGCGTACCGGCCAGGTTGGCCTCAGTTTGCTTGCGGGCCACTTCGCTGTCGTAGGTAGCCTGCTGCAGGCTGTAGTCGCGGCGGGCCTCGGCCTCGCGGGTGAGGGCGATCTGCTCGGCGATGGTCGCGTCGCGCTTGACTTCGGCCACGCGCGGGCGGCCCAGCGCGTCGAGGTAGCCCTCTTTGTCGCGCACGTCCTTGATCACGAAGGTGTCAATGCCCAGGCCCATGTTAGCCAGATCGCTGGCGGAGACATCCTGGACTTCCTGGGCGAACCGGTCACGCTCGCGGTAAATCTCCTCGACAGTCATGTTGCCGATGATGGCGCGCAGGTGCCCGGCCAGCGTCTCGTGGGCGACGTTGGTGATCTCGGCGCGGGTCTTGGACAGGAAACGCTCGGCGGCGGTGCGGATGGACACATCATCGCTGGCAATCTTGATCTGGGCGACGCCTTCCAGCGTGACCGGCACGCCCTGGCGCGTGTACACGTCATCGGTGATGATCTCGATGGTCATGATCTCCAGCAGGAGCGTATCCACGCGCTCCAGGATGGGCCAGATGAAGGCCCGCCCGCCCTTGACAATGCGGTATGGCTCCACCTCGCCCGTCTCGGCGCTGCGCGTGCGGCGGCCTGAGATGATCAGGACTTCGTTGGGGCCAACTTTCCTCACCCGGCTGGCGTAGACCGCGACCAGGGTGAAGAGGATGAAGAGGAACAACAGAATGACGATTGCGCCTACGGCTACCATGAGCAGTTGTCCTTTCTGGGTTCACAGGCTAAACGACTGGCGTCGGTTGTGCGGAGCCGGTGCATCGCACGGGCAGGCGGCTTCCGGCGTGTGGCGAGGTGCGGGCGGCAGGTGCCGTATGCCGCACAGGTCTGGATGTCTCAGTCAATCTCACTCACATAGGCCATGCCGCCGACGATGCGCTCAATGCGCACCGGCGTGCCACGCTCAAATGCAGTCTGCTCGTCGGTGGCGCGGGCCGAATAGGTGACGCGGCTGCCCTGGGCGACGAAGGCGATCTGGCCCACGCCGTTGACCGGGATGGGCGTGGTGATCTCGGCGACCTGGCCGACCAGCCGGGCCTGGCGCACTTCGCTGCTGATCGTCGGCGACAGGATATACAGGAAGAATCCCTGAGCCGCAATGCCCACCAGCACGCCTCCGGTCAGAGCGAAGATCAGGCTGACGACCGTGCCCGCGTCGAACAGCGTCGCGGAGATCAGGCCGAACGCGCCAAACGACGAGATGAAGCTGGCCACGGCCAACATGCTGACGCCGGTGGCTTCTGATGCGCCGTCGGCATCAATGAGGCTGATGTCGCCCATATCGGCATCCACGCCGGGGGAGAAGTCGAGATCGCCCAGCGCATCACCGATGCCCTGGAAGAGCAGCAGGAAGATGGCATAGACCAGTCCGATCAGCAGGGCGGCGGCATAGACGATGTGGATCGGGTTTCCTCCGAAGATGTCATTGAGAACGCTTGCCGTGAGAATGATCATGATGCTGTGCCCCTGGACGCTTTGCGGGATTGCTGCCCGCACCACACACTAGACCCTCATACTGCATTATAGGGCGGAGTGGGGCAAGGGGCAATCGGAACCGCTGACATACGGCTGACTTCGGGGCGCGGATGCTGACATCCGCTGCGTGGGCGTTTCTGGTATAATGCGTGGGGCATGTTTGATAGGGAAGGCGAGCGTATGCGACACAGCGCACACAACCGGCGCATCATCCTTTTGGGCGCGCTGATCGCTGTGCTCACGGTCGTGGTGCTGGTCAGCACGCTGGCCCTGCTGCCACCCCCGCCGCCAGGCCCGCCAACGCCGACGCCGCCTTATTTCATGAGGGCACCGGACGCCCGGCCTCACCTGGGTTACTGAGAGCGGCACCCTTTGCACGTAGGAGACGGACGCGAATGGAGCTAGTTGTTGCTGTGGTGGCGGGGTTGGGCGGGCTGTTGGTGGGGGGCGTGCTCAACGCCCTGGCCGACGATCTACCGGCCCCCGCCCGCGTCCGCCTACCGCATTACCCGGACGGCAGCCCGCGCCCGTTGAAGGCGTGGCTGGGACTCACCGCGTTCGTGCTGGGCAAGCGCGAAGGCCCCTCCGCAGACCCGGCAGACCCCGCTGATGAGGCGTCCCCATCCCCGCTGCGTCCTAACAGGCTGAGCTGGCGGCATCCCCTGCTGGAACTCGCCACCGGACTGGCGTTCGCCGGGCTGACGCTGGCCTTCGCCGGCGAGCCGGCGCTGTGGGCGTGGTATGTCTACGTGGCGATCCTGCTGCTGATCACCGTGATTGACGTCGAGCATCGCCTGATCCTGTTCGCGATTATCTTGCCCTCATGCGTGTTCGCGGTGGTCGTAGCCGCGATCGCGCCTGCGGACGGCAGGACATTCGGCGAATACCTGCTGGGCGGTGTGGTCGGGTTTCTGCTCTTTTTCGCCATGTTCCTGGGTGGAGTAGCATTTTCCACGCTGACCCGTAACGAGGAGATCGCGTTCGGCTTCGGCGATGTGATGCTGGCGACGCTCAGCGGCTTGATGCTGGGCTGGCGCGGGTTTATCTTCGCCGCGCTGATCACGGTCTTCGCCGGGGCAGTGGGGGCGGTGCTGTACATGGCGGGCCGGGCGGTCATCGGGCGCTACCGGCGCTTTACACCGCTGCCCTACGGCCCGTACATTGTCCTGGGGACGCTGGTGATGCTGCTCTTCCGCGAGGAAGTGCAGGACCTGCTGCGCTCGAACTACTACTGACCCCTGCTGATGATACCCCCGCCCAGGCACTCCTCGCCCGCGTAGAAGACGACCCCCTGACCGGGCGTGATGTCGCGCTGCGGCTCCGCGAAGTCCACCTGTACGCCCCCATCCGGGAGCACGGTCACCGTCCCCGGCGCAAGGCGCGCCTTGTAGCGAATCTTGATCTCCGCCGTGAAGTGGTCGGCGGGCGGCCCCCCGGTGATCCAGTTGACGCGCCCGGCGGTGAGCGACCTGCGGCCAAGCTCGCCCGCCGTGCCGACGATCAGGGCATTGCGCGCGGGGTCGGTCGCCAGGACGTAGAGCGGCTCACTGTGGCTGATGCGCAGGCCCTTGCGCTGGCCGATGGTGTAGTCGAGCAGGCCGCTGTGCGTGCCAAGCTGGCGACCGTCGCGGGTGAGGATGGGGCCGGGGCGAGCCGCAGCGGGGGCGTGCTCGCGCAGGAAGCGGCGATAGTCGCCGTCGGCGAGGAAGCACAAGTCCTGGCTGTCGCGCTTGGCAGCGACGGGCAGGCCGCGCGCGGCAGCCATCGCGCGAATCTCCGTCTTCGCATAGTCGCCGACTGGAAACAGAACACGGCGCAACTGGTCTTGCGCCAGCAGGCTGAGGGCGTAGCTCTGGTCTTTGACCGGGTCGCACGCTTTGAGCAAGCGGGCGGAGCCGTCCGGCGCACGCACAACGCGGGCGTAGTGGCCGGTCGCCAAGTAGTCCGCGCCGCTAGCCAGGGCGTGGCCGAGCAGCCACTCGAAGCGGATGTGGCGGTTGCATTCCAGGCAGGGGTTTGGAGTGTCACCGGCGGCGTAGCGGTCAATGAAGAACTGGACGACGGTGCGGCGGAAGATGTCCTGCGTGTCTATGACGTAGAAGGGGATGCCAAGCTGCGCGGCGATGCGGCGGGCGTCGGCCATCTGGCCGGGCGTGCAGCAGCGGTTGGAGCCACCTTCGCCGCAGTCTTCCGACCACAGGCGCATCATCATGCCCACCACGTCGTAGCCCTGCTCGACCAGCAGGGCGGCGGCGACGGAGCTATCCACTCCGCCGCTCATGGCGACGACGACGCGGGGCCGGGCGTTCATGGGGTGGGCTAGGGCGCAGCGGTCAGGGCGGCGATGCGCCGCACAGCGGCGACGGCGTCCGGCAGGGCGGCGAGGACGGTGGCGATGTCGTCGCCGGTCGTGCTGCGTCCCAGCGAGAGTCGCAGTCCGCCGCGCGTCCATTCCGGGCCGAAGCCGAGCGTTTCCAGAATGGCCGAGGGCTGCTCGTTGCCGGACTTGCAGGCGCTACCCGACGAGGCGGCGATGCCGCGCTGGTCGAGGTGCATGAGCAGGGTGCTGCTGAGCACATCCTTGAAAGCGAAGCTGGCATGACCCGGCAGGCGGGCTAGCGGGTCGCCGGTCAATTCCGCGTCGGGGATGGCGCTCAATACGCCTGCAACCAGGCGCTGGCGCAGGTCACTCAAGCGGGTGGCGCTCTCCGCGCGCCCGGCGCAGGCGATTTCCAGCGCCGCCGCCGTGCCGACAATGCCCGGCGTGTTGTGCGTGCCCGCGCGCCGGTGATCCTCGTGACTGGCACCGGTCTGCGCGGAGAGATAAGGCACGTTCTGGCGCAGGATAAGCACCCCGGCACCCTTCGGCCCGTAGAACTTGTGCGACGAGAGCGAGAGCAAGTCAATGCCCATGCTCTCGACTTCAAGGGCGAGATGACCTGGCGATTGCACAGCGTCGGTGTGGAAGAGCGCGCCGTGCTCGTGGGCGATGGCCGCATATTCGGCGACGGGGCTGACCGTGCCGATCTCGTTATTGGCGTGGATCAGGCTGACCAGGGCAATCCCGTTGGCGGGCAGGCCGCGCAGAGCGGCACGCAAATCGGCGGGGTCAACGCGACCCGCGCGATCTACGGGGACGATACGCAGCGCCGCGCCGAGCGTGTCGCGAATCTGGCGGGCGGTGACGGCGACCGCCGCGTGCTCAACCGGGCCGGTGATCAGGGTGAAGGGGCGGTCGTGGACGCGGGCATACTGGGCCGGCCCGCGCAGGGCAAGGTTGTCGCTCTCGGAGCCGCCGCTGGTGAAGACGACATTGGCAGGCGAGCAGTCCAGGCAGCGGGCAACCGTCTCGCGCGCGCCCTCGATGGCCGTCTCCGCGTCGTGGCCGAAGCGGTGAATCGCCTTGGAGTTGCCGAACTGCCTGGCGAAGTAGGGCTGCATGGCGGCCAGGACGCGCGAATCGAGCGGGGTGGTGGCGCTGTAGTCAAGGTAGATGGGTGGCATACGCTGCGGTCTCGTCATGGAGTCGGGAATGTCGTGCAGGCAGATTGTAGCGCGGGCGGGGCGAAACGTCACTGCGAGCGCGAAGCCTCATCCCCCAGCCTGGCTGCGTGGGCGCATCGCGATACGCCCCTACGACGGGTGTGGCAAGACGGCGTTTTCGGCCAATACTGGCGTTCGTGCAATTCGGCAGGCTGGGCAGTGACTTATCTCTGTGGCGGGTGTGAAGGGCGGCGTTATAATGACCCCCGGCTTGGCGACACCGTAGCTTCGCGAATTTGCACTGCCACAGTCATGCCATTGATGGGCTGTACCGACGGCGAGACACGCTGCCCCCGCCCAGGGGTAGGATTGACGCTCCGTGCAGTCACCCGCATTGCCACTGCTGGTCTGTGCGGCGCTGTGCTGGGAGGTGTATCGCTTAGTGTTCAATGCTGGGAGCATCTATGCTTGAGGGATTCTTCAAACCAAACGCAGTAGCGATCGTTGGCGCGAGCACGAAGCCTGGCAAGCTGGGCTATTCGGTATTGTCTAATGTCATCGAGTCGGGCTTCAGAGGGAACATCTACCCGATCAACCCCGGCGCAACGCAGATTGCCGGTTACAAGGCGTATCCTTCGGTGCTGGACCTACCCGAAGCGCCCGACCTGGCCGTGATCGTGATCCCCTACAACGCGGTGCCGGCAGCGCTGCGTGAGTGTGGGGAGAAGGGCATCAAGTCGGTGGTGATCATCAGTGCCGGCTTCCGTGAAGCCAGCGCTGAAGGGGCAGAGCGCGAGAAGGAAGTCATCGAGATCGCCAAGAAGTACGGCATTCGCGTCATCGGGCCGAACTGCCTGGGCATCATTGACACGAACACGCCGCTGAATGCGACCTTCGCCGCCGGGACGCCGCCGCAGGGCAGCATCTCGTTCATGTCGCAGTCCGGCGCGCTACAGACGGCGATCCTTGACTGGTCGTTAGCTTCTCACGATCTGGGCTTCAGCCGTTTCGTTAGCCTGGGCAACAAGGCCGATGTCACCGAGACCGATCTGATGCTCGACTGGGTGGACGACCCGCAGACGCGTGTCATGCTGGCCTATGTCGAGGGCGTGCCCAATGGGCCGGAGTTCATGCGTGTGGCGCGCGAAGTCAGCCGCAAGAAGCCGATCCTGGTCTTGAAAAGCGGCGTGACCGAGTCCGGCTCGCGGGCGGTTTCCAGCCACACGGGATCGCTGGCCGGCGCAGAGGCGGCCTATGACGCGGCGTTCTACCAGGCGGGCGTGCTGCGCATGAACAGCCTGGAAGAGCTTTTCGGCAACGCGCGTGCTTTCGCCAACCAGCCGTTGCTCAACGGTAGCCGCATCGCCATCGTCACCAACGCAGGCGGCCCCGGCATTCTGGCGACGGATACGCTGGAGCGCAGCGGGATGCAGCTTGCCCGGTTCGAGCACGAGACTGTGCGAAAGCTGGAGGAGTTCCTGCCCGACGCAGCCAGTGTCGCTAACCCGGTGGACGTGCTGGGAGACGCGCGTCATGACCGCTACGCCCAGGCGATGGAGATGATCGCGCTCGATCCCAACGTGGACGGGTTGCTGTGCATCGTCACCCCGCAGGCCGTGACCGACATCGTTGAGACGGCCAATGCGGTGGGCAAGCTGAGCCAGCGCACAGACAAGCCGATTCTGGCAGCCTTCATGGGCGAGGAACGGGCCAAGGCGGGCGAGGACGTGCTGGCGAGCTACAACGTGCCCAACTACATGTTCCCCGAACAGGCGGCGCGGGCCTTTGCCGCCATGCGCGACTACATCATCGCCCGCGACCGTCCGGAGCCGGAATTTGCTAGCTACGACGTGGATCGGGATGCCGTGCGCAAGGTGTTCGACGAAGCCTACGCTGACGGACGGGTGAGCGTCGGCGAGACTGAGGCGCGCGCTGTGGCCGAAGCCTACGGGCTGCACCTGCCCAAGAGCCAGCTTGCCACCACAGCGGACGAAGCGGTGCGCATCGCTGGCGAGATTGGCTACCCGGTGGTGCTCAAGATCGCCAGCCCGGACATTCTGCACAAGACCGATGTGGGCGGCGTGAAGGTGGGGCTGCAGAACGCCAACGACGTGCGCGATGCCTTTGACCTGATCGTTTACCGGGCGACGCGCTACGTGCCGGACGCGCACATCTGGGGCTGCCTGGTGCAGGAAATGGTACCCATGAACGGCATCGAAGTGCTGGTCGGTATGAGCAAAGACCCGCAGTTCGGCCCGTTGGTGACTTTCGGTTTAGGTGGTATCCTGGTAGAAGCACTGAAGGATGTCACATTCCGCGTTGCGCCGTTTGGCCGCCAGGATGCCGAGGAGATGCTCGACGAGATTCGCGCGACGGCGCTGCTGGCGGGTGTGCGGGGGCGGCCCCCGGCGGATCGCGCGGCAATGGTTGATACCCTGCTGCGCATCAGCCAGTTGGTGACCGATTTCCCGGAGATCGTCGAGATGGACATCAACCCGCTGATGGTGTACGAAGCTGGGCAGGGGGCGATTGCGCTGGACATGCGTCTGGTACTCAAGAGCAAATGAGACGTCCGATAGGGCATTCTGCTAGCTGAGAAGGACAGACAGACATGACGAGTTTGTACATCACTTCGGTCAACACCTATTCCGGCAAGACAGCGATTGCGCTGGGCCTGGGGCTGCGTATGCAGGCGGCGGGGCTGAAGGTAGGCTATCTGAAGCCCGTCAGCACGCAGCCGTACAAGGCCGGGGGGCGAGTACTGGATGAGGATGCCGACTTCGTGCGCCGGACGCTGGGGCTGGAAACGCCGCCCTGGGAGTTGTCGCCAGTGCTCATCACCAACGATCTGCTCGAAGAGGCGATGGACGGCACGCTGGAGCGCGACCTCCTGGCCGAGATCGAGAATGCGCACAAACAGGCCAGCGAAGACAACGACGTGGTGATCATGGAGGGCGGCGCGAGCATGCGCGAGGGGTACGCGGTAGGGGTCAACACGCTTAGCGTGATTGATCGCCTGAAAGCGCCCACCCTGAGCGTGGTGAGCTATGGCGAGCAGTGCCGCACGGCCCTGTGCGTGCTGGACGATGCACTGGCATCGCTGCGCCGCCTGGGAGATCACTTCATCGGTGTGGTGATCAATGGTGTGCCGCGTGAAGACATGGTCTATGTCCGCGAGCGGGCAGTGCCGTTCCTGGAGAAGCAGGGCATCAAGGTATTTGGTGTGCTGCCTTACGATCCCTATCTGCAGGCATTGAGTGTCGGCGAGATCATCGACTCGCTCAAGGCCAAAGTGCTGACCGGCTCGCACCTGCGCGAGCGGCTGGTTGAGCACCTGAGCGTGGGCGCGATGTCGGTTGAGTCGGCGCTGCCGCGCTTCCGCCGCCAGCTTAACAAGGCTGTGTTCACCGGTGGCGACCGCACGGACATTCAGGCGGCGGCCCTGGAGACTTCGACCACCTGCCTGGTGCTGACGGGCAACCTCCAGCCGACCTCCACCATCCTGCGCCGCTCGGAAGAACTGAACGTCGCGGTTCTGCTGGTGCCGGACAACACGCTCGAAGCGGTTGAGAAGGTGGAAAGCATGTTCGGGCGCACAAGCCTGGGCCAGCCGGAGAAGCTCAGCCGCTTCCAGGCGATTGTGGCCGAGCACCTGAAGTACGACGAGCTAATACAGCTTTTGAAGCTGTAGACTCACACGCAATCCCAATCCGGGGCGTAGCACGCTACGCCCCTTGATTTGTCATTCGCTGCCCACGACGCCGGGCGTCTTGTGGGCGCTGCCCGGCCTTGTGAGGCGAAAACACAGGAGAGGCGACACATGACGTACAGCCAGATTGAGTCTATTGTCGGGCGCGAGGTGCTCGATTCGCGCGGCAACCCGACGGTTGAAGTGGAAGTGACGCTGGTAGACGAGAGCTTCGGGCGGGCGATTGTGCCCAGCGGGGCCAGCACCGGCGAGCATGAAGCGGTTGAGCTACGCGACGGCGACAAGAAGCGGTACGGCGGCAAGGGCGTGCTCCAGGCTGTTGAGAATGTGAACGGTGAGATCGCCGACGAGCTGCTCGGCTGGGATGCCACCGATCAGAAGGGTATTGACGAGCTACTGATTGGGCTTGACGGGACGCCCAACAAGGGACGGCTTGGTGCGAATGCCATCCTCGGCGTGTCGCTGGCCGTGGCCAGGGCGGCGGCGGTGAGCGTCGGCCTGCCGCTCTACCGCTACCTGGGCGGGACGTTCGCCCACGTGCTGCCCGTGCCGATGATGAACATTCTCAACGGCGGCAAGCACGCGGCGGACAGCACGGACTTCCAGGAATTCATGGTCATGCCCGTCGGCGCGGAGAGCTTCCGCGAGGCGCTGCGCTGGAGCGCAGAGATTTACCAGAGTCTCAAGAAGGTGCTCTCTGGCAAGGGCTACCGCACGACCGTCGGCGACGAGGGTGGTTTCGCGCCGAGCCTGCCCAGCAACGAGGGCGCGATCGAGGTCATTCTGGAAGCCATTGAGAAAGCGGGCTACATCCCCGGCGATCAGGTGTACATTGCGCTAGACCCGGCGGTGAGCGAGATCTACCAGGACGGCAAGTACGTGCTCGCCAAAGAAGGGCGCAGCCTGAGCGGGGAAGAAATGGTCGCTTTCTGGGCGGACTGGGCGGAGCGCTTCCCGATCATCTCGCTGGAAGACGGCCTGGACCAGAACGACTGGGATCACTGGGTGATGCTGCGCGAAGCGGTGGGCGACAAGATGCAGCTTGTCGGTGACGACCTGCTGGTGACCAATCCTCAGCGCGTGCAGAAGGCGATTGAGCTAGGCGCGTGCAACTCGCTGCTGTGCAAGGTCAACCAGATCGGCACGCTGACCGAGGCGATGGCTGCCAGCCGCCTGAGTCAGATTCACAACTGGACGGTGGTGGTGAGCCATCGCAGCGGCGAGACCGAAGACACGACCATTGCCGACCTGGTGGTGGCGATGAACGCCGGGCAGATCAAAACCGGCGCGCCGGCGCGCTCGGATCGTATCGCCAAGTACAACCAGCTTCTGCGTATCGAGGAGCAGCTTGGCGACGCGGCGGTGTACGCGGGCAAGAGCGCTTTCCCGAACCTCAAGCGCCACCTCTAGGCGGAGCACAAGTCCGCAATTCTCATGATTCTTGAATGCCTGGACTGGGCGTGTGAGCACAGCCCAGGCATTCGCTTTATTGGCCGGGCGGAAGAGAGGCGAGCATGGACACGGTGCCACAGTACCACAAGCGCACCAAGATCGTGGCGACCATCGGCCCCGCGTCGCAGGATATTGGGATGCTGCGGGCGATTGTTCACGCCGGGATGGACGTGGCGCGCATCAATTTTAGTCATGGCAACCACGAGATGCACGCGCGCAATATCGAGAATGTGCGCCGTGTGGCCGAGGAAGAGGGCAAGGTCGTGGCGATCCTGGCCGACATCCCCGGCCCCAAGCTGCGTCTGGGCACGCTGGTTCAAGACCCGCTGGAGCTAACTGCCGGTGACGTGGTGACGCTCACGGCGTCCGCTGCGCTCGACCCGGAGAAGCCGTTCATCATCCCGCTGCCGCACCAGGCGTTGCTGGACGATCTGAACGTGGGCGAGCGGCTGTTGCTGGACGACGGGCAGCTTGAGTTCGTGGTCGCGGCGCGGCACGGCGCCGATGTGCGTTGTGAGGTGGTCTCTGGCGGGATGCTGTCCTCGCACAAGGGAGTGAGCGTGCCGGACTCGGCGCTGCGCATCTCGTCCATCACCGATGAAGACCGTGAGCACATCCGTTTCGCGCTGGAACAGGATGTGGACTATCTGGCGATGTCCTTCGTGCGCACGGCGGACGATCTGCGCGAGCTACACTGGCTGGTGCGTCACCTGAAGGGCGAGGTCGCGCTGATCGCCAAGATCGAGAAGGCCGAGGCGATCACCAATTTCGATGCGATCCTCGATCGGTCTGACGGGATCATGGTGGCGCGCGGCGACCTGGGCGTTGAGACGCCAGCAGAGTGTGTGCCTGTCTACCAGAAGAACATCATCAAGCGCTGCAACGAAGTGGGCAAGCCGGTCATCACGGCGACGCAGATGCTACAGAGCATGATTGACGACCCGCGCCCGACGCGCGCCGAGTCCACTGACGTGGCGAACGCCATTTTCGACGGGACAGACGCGGTGATGCTCTCCGGCGAGACGGCGGTCGGCAAGTACCCGTTGCAGGCGGTGGAGACGATGGTGCGCATCGCTCAGATTGCCGAGCAATACCTGGACGAGCATGGCGAGCTGCACCGCGCCGAGCTGAACCTGGACAGCCTGCATCTTGAGCGGCAGCGCTCCATCGCGGCGGCGATCAGCCATGTGACCAGCCGTATCGCTGACATGCTCGACGCCAAGCTGATCGTCGCCAGCACGTGGTCGGGCTATACCGCGCAGCGCGTGGCCCGTGTGCGCCCCAAGACGCCTATCCTGGCGGCGACGCCCAACAAGCGAACTCAGCGCCGGCTGGCGTTGGTGTGGGGCGTGCTGCCCGTGCTGGTCCACGAGTTCGCGACGATTGACGAGATGATTGATGTCGTCGTGGAAACAGCCTGCACCGCTGACCTGGTCGTCAGCGGCGATCTGATGGTCATCATCGGCGGCGTCCCGTTCGGGATCGGCAGCCAGACCAACTTCCTCAGAGTGCTGACAGTGGGCGAGCACGATAGCCCATGCTGATCAGACTGCGCTGACCTGACCATGTCCATGCTGGGCGAGATTCTCACCAACATCATCGGCCCGATTCTGCTGGTGGTCGGCATTGCCTTCATCGCCGACCGCAAGCTTGAGCTTGACTCGCGGGCGCTGTCGCGCCTGCTGGTCTATGTCTTCACGCCTTTCCTTATCTTCAAGGGCGTGGCCTACTCCGACCTGAGCGGCGACGAGGCGGGACAGCTTATTGCTGTGGCCGCGCTGATGTCGGCAGCGGTGGCAGTGGCGGCCTGGCTGCTGGCGCGCCAGGCTCGCTTCGACCGGCAGATGGCGGCGGCGTTCACGCTGAGCGCGACGCTGGTCAACGCGGGGAATTACGGCCTGCCGCTGAGCCGCTTCGCCTTCGGCGCTGCCGGTGAGGAGCGGGCGATAGTCTTCTTCATGACGACTCTGCTCGTGTCGTACACGCTGGGTGTCTTCCTGGCGTCGTTCGGGCGGTTGTCAGCGCGGGGGGCGCTGCGCAACGTCTTCACCGTGCCGCTGCCCTACGCGGCGGCGCTGGGGCTGGCGGTGAACCTGGGGGACGTGACCCTGCCGCTGCCGGTGGAGCGCGCGGTGCACCTGCTGGCCGACGCGACGATCCCGGTCATGCTCGTCGTGCTTGGCGCGCAGCTTTCGCGCGCCTCGGTGCGCGGACGCATCCAGCCGATCCTGCTGGCGTCCGGGCTGCGCCTGCTGCTCGGCCCGCTGATCGCGCTGGGACTGGTCGTGCTGCTGGGGCTGTCGGGCCTGACGCGGCAGGTGGCGATTGTGCAGTCGGCCATGCCGACGGCGGTCGTCACCGGCGTGCTGGCGTCGGAGTTCGGGGCCGATACCGAGTTCGTGACGGCGACAATCCTGGTCAGCACAGTTACCAGCGTGGCGACGCTGACTATCCTGCTGTCGCTGATCATGTAGCAGGTGGCGCGGGATAATGTTCCGGCCTGTCAGTGACCTGTCCGGGTGGGCAATCAGGGCGCGATGTGTAGGGGCGGGTTTCGAAACCCGCCCCTACGATTCTCGTGGATTTACCTGTGCTCTGCCAGCCGCACGCGCGATCAGTACGAGTCCTCTTCGACGAACTCAACGGCTTCGCCGGTCGCCTCGCGGGGCTGCTCTGCCTGGTAAGCGGGCGCGGGCGCTGCGGAAGACTGGCGCGGCTGGGCATGAGTCACGGGTACCTGGCTCATGGCGCAGTAGGGGCACAGGTTCCAGGGTAGCTCCAGCAATTCGCCGCAGTGCGCGCACGGCTTCTTGAGCTTGGTGTGGCAGTAAGGGCACACCTGCCACCCGTCCTTGACCGGGCGGCCACAGCCGGGGCAGATGGGCCGTTCCTCGATGTTTTGCAGCAGGGCCTCTTCTTCAAGCGAGCGCTCATAGGCTTCGGTGAGCGTTTCCTGCGGGCGCAGCAGCACGTAGATGATGATGCCGAACAAGCCGAGGACAGCGACCATCAGGCTGGCGGCGATGGGAGCCAGCGGGTCGCGCGAGCGCTGGCGAATGTCGCGCCACGTCCACAGGATCAGCCCCAGCCAGGTGGCAGCAATGACTGCGCCAGCGGCGGTGATGACGTAAAGCAGGATGGTGTTGAGCGCTTCGCGGTCCAGTGACATGTCGTTGCTCCGCTGGCAGAGCCGCAGGCAGGAGTCTTATCGCCCTGCGGCTCAGGACGCCGCCAGTATAGCATGGCCGGGCGATTGCCGCGATGGGCGCGAGGTCATCCCTCTGCCGGGGCGCTGGCACCTGCTGGCAGCGTCGCCACCAGTGAGACCTCGCTGAGCATCACCTCATACTCGTGCCCCGAAGCGTAGAACTCAACCTGCTGGATGACACCGGGGCGCTCGCCTTCCGGCCAGTCGGTGAACAGGTTGCCGGACTCGTAAGTATACCAGGCTCCCTTGTTGATCTGCGCGTGCGGCTCCCAGCACGAATCGCAGATGCGCCGTCCGCCCGATGCGGGCTGGTACTCGGTGTAAAAGCCGTGATACCACACACGGGCGTTGCCGTCCTGATCCAGGTAGGTGAGCTTGAGCATGACCGGGCACTCCGATCCAGCGATGCCGCAGGCGCTCAGGCTTTGGTGCTGGACGCGCATGGTCACGCGCAGGCGCAGGCTGTTGTACTGGCGCACATCGAGGCCCTGCGTCCCGCCGCCGAGCACCTGGATGCAGCCGGTCTTGGCCGGGCCGGGGTTGGGCTGGAGCCGCTTGATGTGGATGGTGGGACGCCCGTCCACAGTGGGAAAGTCATACGTGCCGCTGGGGGCGTTCGGGAAGCCGGGATCGGGGGTGTGGGCGCACACCCACTCAGTCGGCCACTCCTGGTTCTGCCCGAACGTGCTATTGGGCAGCAGATCAATGGGCGCGGAGCCAACCAGGATTTCCGGGCTGCCAGCCACGATCTCCCCTTCGCTGCCGGTTGCCAGATGTTGGGCGGTGGAGTCGCGGGCTAGCAGCATGGCACTGCCGTCGCGCGAGGTCACGCGCAGGTAGGCGGTGGTGCTTTCGATCAGGAAGTTGCCCTGCTCGTCAATGCGCGTGAAGCCCAGCGGACTCTCGATCTCGATGCGGATATGGCGATCCAGGCCGCCGCTGACCCACACTTCCAGGCGGCCAATGACTCCGGTCAGGCGCACGACGTAGGGATTGTCGCTGAGGCTGAAGCGCGGGCGAACGGCGCTGCGCAGCGTCGCTAGGCTGTCATTGCGCAGCGTGACGGTGGCGATGATCTCGCCGGAATAGGGGTCAGAGAAGGCGATGTAACCCTGCGAGAGGTTGTCGGTCGTGAGTGTGTTGTTGTGGTTGACGCTGGCGCTGCTGCGCACGGCCTTTTCGTCGGCGCTGTCCGGCGCGGCCAGGGCCACCGTGCCCTGACCGACATGCAGCGTGGCGTTGAGGCGCGTCGGAGACTCAAAGACCAGCCAGCGCGCGAAGACCACCGTGCCGGTGCACATCAGGACAAAGACCACCAGACTGCTGATCATGGTGATCCACGCCATGCGCTGAGGGTTGAACTTGAACATTGGCCCTCGCCCCGCTAACGAACGTGGAATCCGACAAATTCGCCTGTCGCCGCGCCGTAAGTGATCTCGACGTGGATGACCTGCGCGCTCGGCGGCCCCTCGTGCAGGAAGACTTCGAAGGATTCGAGCGCGCGGCGCGGGCCTTCGGCGACCACTTCCACGCCGCCATCCCAGCGGTTGCGCACCCAACCAGAGAGGCCGCGCGCGACTGCCTCGTGCTGAGTCGTCGCGCGGAAGTAGACGCCCTGCACGCGCCCCTTCACCACTGCATGTAGCCTGGCGAAGTCATCCCCTGGTGTCTGCGTCACCGTTCTTGTCTCCTGTGCTTGGCTGCTTTGACGCTGCCATTATAGCAAGCCCCCCGACGCCTCACAATCGCGCATCAGGGGGCCGCAGCGGATTCGCCGGTCAGGGGAGTCAATTGGCTAACGGCGAGGCGTCGGGGCGGGCGCGCAACTGCTCGACGCGCTGGCGCAGCACGTGGGCATCTTCGTCGTAGGGATTCGACTCGATGGCGAGGGTGAAGGCTGCGTGGGCGGCGTCCCAGTCGCGCCGGTCTATGTGAATCAGCCCCATGTTGTAGTGCGCGTGTGGATAAGAAGCGTCCAATTCGATCACGCGCCGGTACGCCGCGAGCGCCTTGTCCTGCTTGGCGCGCGTCGAGAGGATGATCTGCCCCAGGTAGGCGGCGGCCAGGTTCGACCACACGACGGGATTGTCCGGGTCTAGCTCGCTGGCGCGCTCCAGCAGCGGCACGGCCAGACGGTGCCTTCCGGCGAGGATATACGCGCTGCCCAGGTTGATCAGCATCGCCAATGTCGTCCGGGTGCAGGTCTTGGCAGCGCTTGAGCAGTGGGATCGCACCTCCTGGCCGCTGGTGAGCAGATGAGCCGCCTGGCGCATCTGGCGGCGGAATTGCTCCTCGGACAGCCGCTCATGCGCGCGTCGTACTCGGCGCGGTCAGCGGGCGAATCGTGGGCGGAATCTGGCCGGCGAGTACTTGTCTCCGCGCTGTTCACCTGGCTGGGTGGGCTGAAGAGTGACGCAGGACGACCTAGAATAGTCGTCGTCTTCGTCGTCCTCGAAGCCAGTCATCCTCGTCATCGCGCTCGTAGTCGTCTTCGTCGTCCAGGTAGGAAGCGGCGATCCAGCGAGCCGTCCTCGTTGAGTAGTAGTCTTCGCCTTCGAGCAGATCGACGTCGTCGAAGTCGCTGAAGTCGAAGAGGGGCAGAAGATCGTCACCGGCCAGCGAGGACGCAGATCAGCCCGGCGATGGCGTCGGCCAGCACAGGTTCCTTGAGCAGCGGCCAGGGCAGCCAACTGATCGAGGGCGTGGTTAGCCCGCTTGCCGCCGATCTCGCCCAGCGCCCAGATCGCCATCTCCTGAATCTCGCGGTCGTCTTCGTAGGCCAGCTCGATCAGGCGGGTCACAGCCGGGCGCAATTCCAGCTCGCCAGCAGCGCGGGCCGCTTCAAAGCGCATTCGGACGCCGCTGGATAGCTCGTCCATGATGCGCGAGGCCCACTGCTCGTCGCACGAGCGGCCCATCGCAAACAGGGCGCTGACGCGCATGGGCAGCTCGTCGGCGTAGTACGCTTCGCGGATAAGCTCACGCCCTCGCGCCCGCAGTTGCCGATCGCTTCCAGCGCGCGGCGGCGAACGTCGAGGTCTTCGCGGGAGGTTGCTGTACAGGTCGAGGAGAAGGTCTTGTAGGCGGGCGCTCAGCGTTGAGCTTGCCCAGTTCGCCCAGAAGCACGAACTGGCCCAGCGCCTTGGCGGGCGGCAGCGCGCACTGCTGAGATTGGGTCGCCCTGGGCGAGATGCATCAGACGCCCAGAGGAGATGCGCGAACAGCCGCGCGGTAGCCAGTTGCCAGTAAGCGGCAGGCTGCGCGCGATGCGGCGGGGGCTGTCCTCAAGAATGCCCTCAATGGTTGCTGCGCGCATCGCCGGCGTCGGGATCGTCGAGCGCAGGGTGGACGATGGTGCTGAAGTCGCTTTCCGAAGTTTGTCTCAGCGGTCTCCACCAGGCGCGATCAGCATCCGGCGGCGCGCGACCGGCATCTCGCCCCACAGCACGCGGAACTGGGCGAGGTGCGCGCCGTCGAGGTCGGACAGGGCGTAGATCGCTTCGGCGGTGAGAGATGCGTTTCGGGATCGCGCAGCAGGGCGACTGTGCGCTGGAAGCGGCGCTGCGCCTTCTTCGTTGATGGCCCCATGAATCATGCCTGCCAGTTCGCTTTCTTGCCTATCTGATGCTGTCAATGCTGATCGGGTTGAATATGCCGTTCAGGACGGTGTGAGGAAGATGAGGCCGAGCAGCAGCATCACGCCGATCGCGGGATCAACCCTTCGCGCTCCGGTCATCGGCTTGCCGCGAATGATCTCGATGACCACGAAGAGAATGCGCCCGCCATCAAGCCCAGGGATGGGCAGCAGGTTGGTGATGCCCAGCGCCACGCTGATCATCGCGGCGAAGAGCACGATCGGGTACATCTTCTCTTCGTCGAGACTCTGCTCGAAGATGGGCAGCGCCAAGCTGACCGATGCCCACCGGGCTGACCGGGCGGGCGGTCTCCAGTGATGTCGCCTGGACCAAGTCCTGGACGAACTCGGCCATCATGCGGTGCAGGTCTACGAACTCATTTGCGCCGGTGTTGATGGCCTTGCCCAGGGGCAGGGCGCGCGTGTAGGTCTCGGCGCCGTGGTTGATCGCCGTCAGACCGATGGCCGACGGCTCGACGCTTGGCGCGATGCCAATGCTACTGCGCACCAGCCGTCGCTATCGGGGCGCGGGGTGACCGGCAGATCGAGGCGCTTCGCTGCCGCGCAGAACGGTGATCAGCACTTTTGTGATTGTGCGCCTGGGTGTAGTCCTGAAGCTGCTTGATGCTGGTAATCTCGATGCCATCTACGGCAACGATCAGGTCTTCGGGCAAGAACCCGGCGTCGTGGGCGGGCATGTTGCGCTCAACCGAGTCAATGTAGACGCGCTCGATAGTCCGGCTGGTCTGGCTGGTCGCGATCAGCGTGGTCTCGAACGTTGCGGCGTCGCGCTTGATCTGCAAAGTGACCGCCTGATCGAGATTGGCGGCAATCAGACGGTTGAACGCGTCGGCGGACTCGACCTGTTGCCCGTTGACGGCGGTGATGACATCGCCCGATTGCAGGCCGGCCTCTGCCGCCGCCGAAGCGGGTTCCACATCGTAGACGGTGACATCGGCGCGGGCGAAGGGCTGGCCGACCAGGGCGACGAAGATGAACAGCAGCAGCGCCGCCACAAAGTTGATCACCGGCCCGCCAGCCAGGAAGGGCAGTCGCTCCCAGGGCGACGCCTGGAAGACGCTCTTGGGGTTCTTGATGCCCCGCTCCTCGATCTCGCGGCGGTCGGCGCTTAGCTCGTCGGGGCTTTTCTGGCGCACGAAGTCCTCGCCATAGGGACGCACAAAACCGCCGATGGGCAGCCAGTTGAGCGTGTAGAGCGTGTCCCCTTTGGTGAAGAGCTTCCTGGCGCGCGGCGGGAAGCCGATGCCGAACTCCAGCACGGTGATGCCGACCAGCTTCGCACCGATGAAATGCCCCAACTCGTGGATGATCACCAGGGGGACCAGGACCAGCACAAACGAGGCCAGCCCCAGCAGGAAGTTGTCCATCTACCTACCTCAGTCTGCCTATCATCCAAGTAAACGGGGCGTCGAGCAAGGACGCCCCCGGTTCGGTCTGTCAGGAAACACACAGCCGGATTGACTTACCTTATGTTTACATTATAGCTTTCGGGCGGGGCGGTAGCAAGACTGGTTGTGGCGGGCGCGGGGCGACCGGGCCACAACTCGCCGCGCCGCTGCCCGCTGGCCCATCAGATGCGGGTGATGCGCTCGTGCATCCGCTCCGCCTGGTCGCGCTCCGCAGCTAAGGACTCTGCTCGATGCGCGTGGACAGCACGCGCACCGCACCCGCCCGGAGCAAGGCGGCGGTCACCGGCGCGGCGTCCGGCTCGTCCACCAGGGCGATGATGTTGCCGCCGCGCCCGCCGCCGGAGAGCTTGGCACCCCGCGCGCCCGCGTCGCGCGCCGCCTGGCACAGCCGGTCAAGAAGGCCGGAGGAGACGGTTAGCTCGCGCAGCAGGGCATGGTTCTCGTCCATGAGCGGGCCGAGCGAGTTCAGAGCGCCCGACTCGATGGCCCGGCGAGCGGCGCGCACGATCTCGCCGATGCGGGCGAAAAGAGTGTCCAGGCGGGATGGATCGGCGTCGTGCAGGCGGCGCACGTCGCCGACGGTCAGGCGAGTGGGACTGCCCTGGCCGCTGTCGGCGACGAGCAAGGTGAAGGGCCGGGCGACGGTGACGGTCTGCGGCGCAGTCCCGCGCACGAAGTAGACGGGGCGGGCGTAGACGATCACGGTGTTGTCAATGCCACTTGGCGTGCCGTGATGACGCTTTTCCACTTCATAGACCAGCGGGTTGAGCGCGTCGTCGGGCAGGGGTGCGCCCAGCGCAGCAGCCAGGGCACGCATGATAGCCGCTGCGAGCGCGGCCCCGCTGCCCAGCCCGCTGGCGACCGGAATCGTCGAGCGCACGGTCAGGCGCAGGTCTGGCATGGGGGCGCGCAGGTGCTCCAAGACCAGTTGGGCGGGATAGACCAGCGCATTGAAGAAGGGGTCGTCTGGCGCAGCCTCTTGGGCAGCGACGACGGTCTGGCCGAGGTCGGCGGCGTGAATGGTAAGTCCGCTGCCGGGCGGGGCTGGCTCGGCGGTGACGGTGACCTGGACGGCGGTCAGCGGCGCGGCGATGGCGGGCTGCCCGTAGACGACGGCGTGCTCGCCGAAGAGGATGATCTTGCCCGGCGCTGAGGCGCTGACGGCGACCATAGGCGTGCGGCGGCTCCTCTTACAGGACGTACAAGACCAGGCCAGCGGTGCCCACCCAGAGGACAACGGCCAGCAGCAACGGCATATCCTCAAAGAGCAATTCGTCGGGGGTGCTGCCTTTGCCGCGCACGTGGATCAGGAACAGGTAACGGAAGACACCGTAGACGACAAAGGGGATGGTCAGCATCATGCTGTAGCCGTTGACGCGGATGGTCGTCGCCTCGACGGTGTAAAGCATGTAGGTGAGCACGCTGCCGGTGGTGACCATGCGCAGCATGTCGTCGAGCAGCGGCATGTTGTAGTCCTTGTACGTCGCGCGTACATTCTCAGCGTCTTCGGCCAGCAGGATTAGCTCCTGGCGGCGCTTGCCAATTGCCAGGAAGAGGGCCAGCAGCCCCGCGCACAGGTACAGCCAGGGCGAGAAGTGCGTCACGTCAATGACCACGATGCCAGCGACCACGCGCAGCACGAACCCGCCCGCGATGGCGAAGACATCGAGCAGCACGATGTTCTTCAGGAAGAACGAGTAAGCGATATGCAGGGCGAGATAGGCGAGCAAGACGGCAGTCAGCTTCCAGGTCAGCAGCAGGCTGGCGGCAAGCGCGATCACCGGCATCACGGCAGCGGCGGCGACCGCCCAGCCGATGGGCAACTGCCCGGAAGGCAGCGGGCGGTTGCGCTTGCGCGGGTGGAGGCGGTCGCGCTCGATGTCCACCAGGTCGTTAATCAGGTAGATGGTACTGGACACCAGGCAGAGGAGGATGAAGGTAGTCACCACACGCGCCAGCGGCTCAGCCTGGGAAAGCTGGCGGTCGAACAGGATGGCGGCAAAAGCGAAGCCGTTCTTCGACCATTGGATGGGGCGCATGGTCACGATCAAGCCGCGCAAGGGGACTGGCAGTGTGTTCCATAGGGGGCGCAACGTGGCCTTCACCGAGTACACGCGATTTCCTCCACTCCAGCAGCGTTCACTGTGGGCGCATTATACCAGGGTTGTCCGCTCGCCCATAGTCCGGTGCAGGGTGGGAGTGCGCCGGGCGATGGGGTAGACTCAACGGGCATGAGCAAGGACAGGGTGACTTGATGGCAGATAAGGTGCGATTGGACGTGCTGGTTGCCGAGCGGGGGCTGGCCCCCAGCCGCGAGGCGGCGCGGCGCATGATCATGGCCGGGGAAGTGCGCGTCGAGGGCGAGCTGCGCGACAAGCCCGGAATGCGCGTCGCGCGCCAGGTGGCAGTTGAAGTGCGCCAGGCACCGCGCTTTGTCAGTCGCGGGGGGGAGAAGCTGGCGGCTGCACTGGCGGCCTTTGCGGTGAATGTGCGCGACCGGGTGTGCGCCGACGTTGGAGCGAGCACCGGCGGGTTCACCGACTGCCTGCTACAGCACGGCGCGCGGCGTGTCTATGCGATTGATGTGGGCTACGGGCAGCTTGACTACGGGCTGCGCTCTGACGCGCGCGTGGTGGTGATGGAGCGCACCAACGCGCGCCATGTGATGGCGCTAGACGAGCCGGTGAGCCTGGTGGTGGCTGACGTGTCGTTCATCTCACTGCGCTACCTGCTGCCGGCGGTGCGCGGCTGGCTGGACAGCGCGGCAGACCTCATCCTGCTGATCAAGCCCCAGTTCGAGGCCGGCAGGGGGCAGGTGGGCAAGGGGGGAGTCGTGCGCGACCCGGAGACGCATCGCCGCGTGCTGGCCGATGTATTGGACGCAGCGCAGGCGGACGGGTTCGCAGTGAGCGGGCTGATCCGCTCGCCGCTGAAGGGGCCAGCGGGCAATGTCGAGTTTCTGGCATGGCTGCGCACCGGCCAGGAAGTCCCGGCTGTCCCGTTGCAGGATTTGATCGCGGGGGTGGTAGCCGACGATGGCGGGCCGGTGGACGGGGACGGAGAGATTCTCTGAAGCATAGAAAGCGGAGAATGCGAAAAACAACCTGGAATGATCTTGCTTGACTTTCCCCGGCTTTCTCAGTGGTCTTTGCGGTGATGGTTTGTCCCAGAAATGAGCCGCGCCCCTGCAATGACGATTGTAATTTCTCTGCCTACCACGTATCATAGGTGTCGGTGTGAAGTGACGCCTGTGTTGCCCTCCTTGCGTGAAGGATGAACGCTCTATGCAAGTTTGCCCCCATTGTGGCCGCCAGAGTCCAGATGTGGAAGCCTACTGCTATTCCTGCGGCCATATTTTGCCCAACGCCCTGGCTGATGCGGAGCGCGACGCAACTGGCCGGTTGAAAGATGCGCTGTATGAGGCGATTGAGCCGCGCCGCCGCTGGGGGACAGCGTACTTCGACCGCCAGAGCCAGCTCCGCCTGCATTTCCGGGATTCGGATGCTGTGATGGTTCTGGACGTTGACCGCGAGATCATCGTGGGGCGTGCGCATAGCGAGCCAGGCGTTCCTCTGCCAGACGTTGATCTCTCGCCGCATGGGGCGCTGGAAAAGGGCGTGTCGCGCAATCATCTGGCGCTGATGCGCGACCATGACACGGTAGTCGTCAGCGACATGGGCAGCGCCAACAGCACTTACCTGAATGGGCAGCGCCTCATGCCCTATGAGCCGCGCATCTTGCGCGACAACGACGAGCTACGGCTGGGGCGGCTGGTCATCCGCATCTCATTTACCTAGTGACAGTTCAGGCGGGCGATGCCTAGTTCCTGGACTCGACGCGCGATCATCTACCGGGCGTGCGACGATTCTGGGCGGTGCGTGCGCACCGCCGCAAACACTCGCAAACACCTATGACTGAGCTAATCAGGATTCAAGAACGGCTGAACGTCGAGTTTCGCAACCTCTCGCTGTTGCAGCGCGCGCTCACCCACCGCTCCTATCTCAACGAGCACCCCGAACACTCTCTTGAGGACAACGAGCGGCTGGAGTTCCTGGGCGATGCCGTGCTGGATTTCATCGCGGGGGCGTGGCTATACGACCGCTTCCCGGAGATGGACGAAGGACGCCTCACACGCCTGCGCGCCGGACTCGTGCGCACAGAGGCGCTGGCCTCGCTGGGGCTGCGCTACCGCCTGGGCGATGCTCTGCTACTGGGTAAGGGTGAGGACGACTCCGGCGGGCGCAAGCGTCCGAAGAACCTGTGCGGCGCGTTCGAGGCGCTGATAGGTGCGCTGTACCTGGATCAGGGAATGCCCGCCGCGCGCGCATTTGTCGAGCCGCTGCTGGAGCCAGCCCTGACAGACTTGCTGGAGCGTGACGCCGAGAAGGACGCCAAGAGCTTGCTGCAAGAATGGAGCCAGGCGACTCTCGGCGAGACGCCGGTCTACCGCACCGTCGAGAGTCACGGCCCGGATCACGCCAAGCAGTTCACGGTTCAGGTCGTGATCGGGACGACGGTCTGCGGAAAAGGGGCCGGTCACAGCAAGCAGGTTGCAGCGCAAGACGCGGCGCAGCGCGCGCTGACCGCCATTGAAGCGGGCGAAGTCGTTTTTGAGGATCGCTGAGGTCTGCTGACCCGGCTGGACTTCCGTCCTACGGCGGGCAGACGATCCCCTCGCGGCGGCTGACGGCGACAATAGTCGAGCGGTGATCGGACGTGCGCTCCGCTTCGGGACTCTGGTCTACCATCGCGCCGGTGAGCGGCAGCCGGTACGTCCAGAGGTAGTCGAAGCGGGCGGCGGTGCCGTCAACCAGGAAGACGGTCATGGCTTCTTCCGAGCGCAGGCTGGCAATCGGGTCTTGCAGAGCCGGGTTGCCCAGCGCGGCGTAGAGCGGCGAGTCCGGGCCGCGATAAAGCGGCGAGTCCGGGCCGAAGTTGAAGGTGCCGCCGACGATGGTGCGGTCGCTCCAGGCGGGGTTGTGCCAGGCCGCGATCCAGTCGAGCATACGCCGGTACTGCCGGTTCTGATCCTGCTCGCCTTCGGGGATGGGCAGGCCGTCGCGCTCGGCGACGCGGAAGCCGAGCCAGGCATTGTAAACGTACAGCGGCCCCAGCCCGCCCGCCAGCGGGTCGGCGACGAGGCGCTCCGGGTCGAGCGTCACCTGCATAACCGCCGCCTGATTGCCGTCGCTGGGCAGGCGCAGGCCGCGCACGGTCTCGATGGGCACGCGGCTGAGCACGGCGATGCCTTGCAGAGCTTCGTTCTGCGGGAAGAAGGCAGATTCCATGCGCAGCCGCCGGGCCAGCCACAACACCTGATCCACCCCGAAGCTGGCCATGCGCCCGGTGTCCACTTCTTGCAGCAGCACAACGTCCACACCGTTTAGCTCGACAAGCTGCGCGACACGCTCCAGGTTGGGGTCGAAGAACTGCGAGTAGCCGCCGTGAACGTTGAAGGTGGCGATGCGCAGGCAGTCGGCGTTCGCCGGGCGGCGGACGATGCTGCCCGATGCGGCGACAGCCCCGGCGTAGCTGGCGCCGACGACCAGCAGCAGCCCGGCCAGGGTGTAGAGTCCGCGCCCGCCACGCCAGGGGATACGCCGCCGCCACAGGATCATGGGAATAGACAGCATGAGCGCGGCGACTAGCGTCAGGCCCAGCCCCATGCCCCGGAAGGAACGCAGCAGGTCGTCCACGTTCTGGTACGGCGGGGCCAGGTCGCGCACGAAAGCGTAGTCGTAGGTGAAGTAGTCGCCGACGGCCAGCGCCCCAAAACCGATCGGGCAGAGCAGCATGGCGATGCTGGTCAGGTTGCGGCGGGGCAGTCCCACGTCGAACAGCCACCACAGCGTCAGGCCAACCAGGAATTGGGCGAAGACGAGGGCCAGGCCAGCCAGCAGGCCATCGTAGCGGCGGCCCGCGACGAGCAGCAGGCCAAGCAGCAGCATCCACAGCCAGCCGCGCCACACTGTGTCGAACATGCCAGTGAAGCGCCGCGCCTGGTCGCGCACCTCCGGCACCAGCGGCAGCGTGGTGGCGGCTAGCAGCCAGGGCACCAGCGCGGTGTAGCCCAATCCAGACCAGCGGGCGGCGGCATTGGGCAGCGCCAGCACGGTGAATTCCAGGAAGAGCAGGGCACCCAGCGCCAGGCCGCCCCAGGCATTCATCTGCCCGGCGAGCGGAGGCGCATAGCCCTCCTCGCGGCGCGCGGCTTCGGCGGAACGCCGCTCCAGGTACCACAGCAGCACCGAGAGCAGGATGAGGGCGATGGCCGCCCCTGCGATCAGGGTGCCCATTTCGAAGTCCACCTGTCCGGCAATGTCCAGGCGGTAATTGCGCTGCCAGGTGTGGTCGAAGGTGTCGCCCAGCGCGCGGATGATCTGATCTGCGGCAAAGCCGAGCAGCAACACCGATGGGAAGAATGCAGGTCGCCGGGTCACGACCAGGGCCAGGTAGAGCAGCCCCGCTCCGATGACCAGCGACGCGGCGGGCACTTGCAGCTCAGCCGCCTGCAGGGCCATGGAGCGGCCCAGGGCCACCAGGATCACCGCAAGGGGCAGGCTCCAGCGCCAGCGGCGAATGATCAGGCTGAGCAGAGGCAGGAGCAGCAGCCCGGCGAGGAGGGCGATCTCCTCCTGGACGGTCGCCAACTGGATGACTCCTGGCACGCCGGTGATCGCTGCCGGGTCGGGCACGCGCCCGACGAGATCGGCGCTGCTGGCGCGAGCGTAGAGCGCGGCATAGGTGAAACGCACGGCCTGGACGAAGAACAGACCGACAGTGCCGGCTTCCAGAGTGCGAAGAAAGTCCTGTCGTATATGCGACATGGGGCGGATTGCCTCGTATGCTGGTAAGAGTAGTCCGGTACCGCTGCGCCTTACCCCCGTAATTGTACGCACAGTTCCCGTTCTTGCCAGCCGTTGGTGTTGGGGAGGGTTGCAGGACCTGTCAGGCAGTCTGCCGCGCCCTGGTTTACCTCACCCCCGCCCGGCGCTGATGCGCCGTGCTGCCCCCTCTCTCCATGCGCTCCAGGGACGTGCTACGCTAAGGCGGCGCAAAACTGGGTTATAATAGACGGAATCCTACCTTGAAAGGGAAGAGACAATGCAACACGCCGATATACTGTTAACCGGCGGCACGGTGTTGACCCTCAACGGGCGGCTGGATTGCTACGCGCCGGGGGCGGTGGCTGTCCAGGGCGATAGCATTGTCGCTGTCGGGCCTGAAGAGGTCGTGCGCGCCCAGGTCAGCACGGATACGGTGGTGGATTGCCGGGGGCAGATCGTGCTGCCGGGGCTGGTCAATGCACACACGCACATGCCCATGTCGCTGCTGCGGGCGATGGCCGACGACCTGCGCCTGGACGTGTGGCTGATGGGCTACATGATGCCGGTTGAGCGCGAGTTCGTCAGCCCGGAGTTCGTGCGGCTGGGCACGGAGCTATCGTGCGCGGAGATGATTCGCGGCGGGACGACGCTGTTCGCCGACATGTATTACTTTGAGGCAGAGGTGGCGAAGGCGGCGGCGGCTGCCGGGCTGCGCGGCGTGTGCGGGCAGACGGTGATGAAGTACCCCGCGCCGGATGCCGACAGCTATGAGGAGAGCCTGGCCCGCACGCGGCAGTTCATCGAAGAGTGGCGCGGCCATCCGCTGATCGTGCCGTCGGTGGCGCCGCACGCGCCTTACACCTGCACTGACGAGATCATGCAGGCCTGCGCTGACCTGGCGATTGAGTATGACGTGCTGCTCCAGACTCACATCCTGGAGACACGCCAGGAGGCGGAAGATAGCTGGGCGGCCTACGAGAAGAAGGTAGTCAACCGCGTGGTGGAGCTAGGCGTCTTCCGCGCCAAGGCCATCGCCGCCCACTGCGTGCACGTGGATGGCGAGCAGATTCGGCTGCTGGATCAGCACAAGGTCGCGGTGGCGCACAACCCCACCAGCAACCTCAAGCTGGCGAGCGGTATTGCCCCAGTCACTGACATGCTGGAGCGCGGGGTACGGGTGAGTATTGGCACGGATGGGGCGGCCAGCAATAATGACCTGGACATGTTTGAGGAGATGCGCCTGGCGGCTTTGCTGGCCAAGGGCGCAACCTTCGACCCGGTGGTGCTGCCCGCCAGGGAAGCCCTGCTCATGGCCACGCGGTGGGGTGCCGAGGCGCTGCACCTGGATCACCTGACCGGCAGCCTGGAGCCGGGCAAGCGCGCCGACCTGATCGTGCTCGACCACAACCCCGTGCACAATGTGCCGCGCTTCGGGCGCGACCCGAATGCTGTGTACTCGCAGGTGGTTTACGCTAGCCAGGCGGCAGACGTGCAGCACGTGATGGTCAACGGACGCTGGCTGATGCGCGAGCGCGCCCTGCTGACGCTGGACGAAGCCCGCATCCGCCGCGAAGCCGAGCAGTACGCGCGGCGGGTGGACGCATTTCTTATCGCGCGCGAGGGCAATGTCCTTAACAAGCTGGTGGCTATTGGCGGCTTGCAGCAAGAAGAAAGCTTCGAGATACAGGTGAAAGCTCTGGTTGACGGTGACGGGGAGGAGCTGATCGGGCGGCTGCTGCGCGACCCGGCGGTGCAGGTTGTCAAGCACAACCACTATCGCCAGTACGACACGTACTTCCTCTTCGACGACGATGACCAGGGCCGCGTGCGCTACCGTGAGGACGATTTCATCGGTGCGTCCGGCGAGATGGAGTCGGTGCGCACGCGGCTGACGTACACGATCCCCGACAAGGCGCGCGAGTTCGACGAGGCAGTGCTGCTCTCGCACTCGCGCTTCATTGCCCCCGCCGACCGACCGCTGCGCTTCTACCGCGAGTATTTCAAGGCGCACCGCGAGTGCGAGGTGCACAAAGACCGGCTGCGCTGGCACGTGCTCTACAAGGGCGTGCTGTTCTACGTGAACCTCGATCACATCATGGAGCCGAAGACCGACCGGCGCTATGTCGAGATCAAGTCGCGGACGTGGTCGGCGCGTGATGCCGAGTACAAGGCGGCGCTGACGGCGGAGATTCTCGACGAAGTGCTGGGCATTCAGCCGGATGAGCGCGTGCGCATGGAGTATGTGGACTTGTGCTAGGAACTATCCGGCACGCGCAGCGCGAGGCGGGCTTGATGGCCCGCCTCGCTGCTTCTCGACCTCGAATGATCGGAGCTAGGACGCCGGGGTGAGGGCGATCCCACACAGGATCGGGTAGCTCTTCACCGGGATTAGCTCGACAAGCAGCGTGCCGTCGGTGACCTCGGCGGTAGTGGTCACCGTGCGGGCGACGAAGAGATTTCCGTCATAGGGTGTGTACTGGTTCTGCACCATGTTCTTCTGCACTTTGATGTGGAAGCTTCGGGGGTGTTTGTCGCCAGCCTCGATTTCGGTGAAGTGCAGGGCGACGGTATACGTGCCATTGGGCAAGCCGGTCTTGGTCCAGTCCAACTGACGGCCATTCTCTCCCTTCCCAGACAAAGCCATGCTCTGGTAGATGAAATCAATGTCGGTGCCGGCAATTGGCTGGTCGTAGAAAGTCTCGCGCCAGATAGTTCCAGAGCTTTTGGTCGAGAGGCCGTACTCGCCAGCCCACAGATTCCCGGCTGGGTCTCTGTACGACACCGGGCTGCCAATGTTGACGTAATGGGTGAAATCGCACACGTCGCCGTCGCCGTCTTGATCGGAGTCGGTCTGATCAGCATTGGGGACGGAAGGACAGTTGTCGGCGTCGTCGGGGATGCCGTCACCGTCGCTATCGAGAACCTCCCCCTCGCTGTCTTCGCCGTCGGGTACGGTTATGGTCTCGTCCACTGGTGGAGCGGTCACCGCATCTGTGACTTCCTGGAAACTCTCCTTGAGAACACTGCCGGTCTTGGCCACGACAGCTATGCTAACTGTAGCAACCAGCACCAGCAAGAGCGCGTACTCGACCAGGCCCTGACCGGCCTGAGGCGCTCCGTACTTTGAGCGGAGGATTGTCTTCATGGGATAACTCCTGCCTGAGATGATAGTTGACCTGAGGATGACTTGATGATGACCTGAGAATGTAGTCCTAATAACCAGCATAATGCAGTGAGATCAAATGGAAATAAAAACCTCAGGCAAGTTTCGCTCAAATGCCGGGAACTGTCCCGCTGTGCGCCTATCGTATGGGCTGTCCTGGCGAGATCATGCGGGCGGGGGCGTTGTGGGGTGCGAAAAACGAACTCCCCCGCAAGGGGGGGGACTCAGACTGTGCGTTCTCTACCTCCGGCTGGCCCACGTCGGGTGGGAGGAAGGGCTGGTGAACAGCCAGCCGGGAGAGGTCACTCGATGGGATTGTCCAGGCGAAAGCCGTGCCCGCGCACAGTGACCAGGTATTGGTGATCGGCGTCTATCTCGGCCAGACGGTCGCGCAGGCGGCGCACGAGGGCGTCAATCGCCTGCTCGCTGACTCCCTCACCGACGGCTTCGGGCCAGACGGCAGCGATCACCTCGTCGCGGGTGCGGACAGCGCCCGGCTCCTCGTAGAGCAGCTCCAGCAGGCGGTACTGGGGCAGGCTGAGCGGCGGGTCTACCTCCATCCCCTTGATGAACACCCGCCGCGAATGCTGGTGGATCACCAGGCGGCCCAGCGCGTGGGGAAGCTCATCCATCAGCAGGGGGGCGGTGGCCTCAGAGCCGACGAAGGTGATCTTGACGGCCAGGGCGATCTGAATCTCGTCCCCGTCTTTCAGGGGAAGACTTGTGTTCTTGATCTGCCGCCCGTTGACCCAGGTGCCGTTCTTGCTGTCGAGGTCTTCTAGGTAATACACGTCACGGTCGCGGAAGATGCGGATATGCTCGCGCGAGACCTGGCGTTCGGGCAGCACCAGATCGCACTCTCCCCCGCGCCCGATGACTACCTCATCCTTGCCGATGGTGCAACGCTGACCGGCTTTTTCGCCCTCGTGAATGATGAGAACGGGTCTATCTACTCCGTTTGACATAGCACTCTTCCTTGCCAATGGCTGCTCGCCGGGGCCGGGGGCGCACTTCTCCGGATGATTGCGTAGTGTCTGTAAGGAGTATAGCGACACTCACGGCGTACCTCAAGCCCGGCAATGCGCTGCGCGACCGGGATCCAAACGGTGACGTGACCAGCTAATGGCCTAATTAAACTGGCGGATTTCCGTCTCGTCAAGTCGCTCTGGCGTGAGGGATGCATCTCACGATGGGGGCGAGAGTCTCGGCGGTGATGCTTTGCCCCGTTGGGAGACGCCCGTCTGCCTGGGGCGGGCAGCCTGGACGTCAGTTGCGGGCTAGCTCAACGTTGATGGTGACCGGACTCTCGGTGCTCTCCCCGACGATGATGCCGTCCGCGCTGACGGGCAGGTAGCCTTCGGCGCGCACGACCACGCTATACAGCAGGGGTTCTTCGTCGGTGCCACGCGGCAGCAGCCTGGAGACCAGAAAGCGCCCCTCGCTGTCCGCCAGCGAAACGCCGAGCACCTGGCTCTGCGTCCACAGGAAGTCCTCAACGCTGAACTCGGATTGTAGCACGACGAACATGGCCCCTGGAATGCCCTGGCCGGTCTCGGCGTCGGTGATGCGCCCGCCCATCTGCACGCCGGCAGCGCTGGCAAACACACCGACGGGAAGCTGGCCCAGGCCCACTTTGGCCGTGACGGTGCTGACCGAGATGTTGCCGATCAGAATCTCGACGCCGTAGGTGGCATCGGGCAGGGCGACCAGGCTGTCCAGGCCGATGAAGTAATCCTCACCCTCGGACGCGGCGCTCCAAGGCTCGGTGACCTCGAACAGCACATCGCCGTCCACGAGCCAGCGACGAGTCCAGGACGTGCCGGGTGCGAGCAGACGCCAGTTGAAGAAGACGTAGAGCTGCTCGATGCCGGTGGAGAACTCGTTGCGGATGGAGCCGGTGGGCACGCCGCTGATCTGCTCGTTGGTGAAGCGGAAATCGCTGAAGATGACGGTGCTGGTTGCCTGAGCGCCACCCGCGACGACGAAATCGGCAGTCGCGCTGAGTGCATTCTCGATGTACAGCTCCAGCCGGTACTGGCCGGGGACGAACTCACCGGCAGCGGGCATGACCCACACGCCCTGAGTGCCGCCTTCCCAGGTTTGCGTGTCACGCTGAATCTCGGATCGCTCGAAGTACCAGATGTAGCTCCACGAGAGGCCCGGAGTCATGTTGCGGTAGTTGAAGCGGGCCTGGATGGCGCTGCCCTCCGGCAGCAGGTAGCTGGCGCCGACCAGCTTGCCGTCGGGGTCCAGGAAGCCGAAGACTACGTCGGTGAACTGCGGAGTTTCGCGCGGGCCGCCGCCCACGATGAGGCTCTGGCTGGCCGCCTCACGGCCTTCAATGAACAGGCGGAAGTTGTAGAGGCCGTTTTCCCAGGGCGTGCCGGAGCTGCCAATGTGCCACGTGCCGCGCCTGCCGCCGCTCCAGGTGGTGGGGGGAAGGCTGTAGGTGGCGCTGGGCACGTCGTCCACACTGACGCGCAATTCATAGACCATGCCATCTGCCATGTTGTCGTAGTCGAACATCAGGTAGAGGCTGGTTGTGCCGGTAGGCACGCCGGTGACGACATTGGTCGCTACCCCGGCCTCGTTGATGCGCGTGGTGAAGAAGAGCCGGCTGAAGCGTGGTACTTCCGTTATCACTGCGGTCGGCGGGTGCGGGTAGCCCTCGCCCTGGCGGATGCCGAGCGTGGCCGCACGCACCAGGCCGCGCGCCAGCCGTGACGGGCGCAGCGCGCTGATGAACCCGCCGACCGGCACACATTGGTCGCTGGCGTCGGCACGCCCGTCGGCGTTGGAGTCCTGGATGATGCGGCAGTCTACGGTTGTGC
This sequence comes from Aggregatilineaceae bacterium, assembly GCA_040767545.1. GTDB lineage: Bacteria > Chloroflexota > Anaerolineae > Aggregatilineales > Aggregatilineaceae > UBA2029. The sequence goes on from JAXGOK010000005.1 coordinate 172,006, forward strand.
CGCCGACGCGCGCCGGGGCGATAGTCGGGATGCCGATGAGCTTGCCGTCGCGGTTGTAGGCACCGCCGCCGCTCATCGTGCCGGGGATGGTCGCGCGCGTGCGAATCCAGGCGCGGTCTCCGGCGCGCGCCTCGGCAGTGAAGCCGCTGACCGTGCCGCGCGTGACCTCCACCGGCGCGTTGCCGAAGTCCGGGTAGCCAACGACGGTGATCGTCTCGTCGAGCGCCACCTGTTGCGAATCGCCCAACTCGACAAAGGGCAGGGTGAGCGTCCCCGGCTCAATAATGCGGCCATCCAGGTAGCCGGTGATGCGCAGCACGGCGAGGTCAAGGCCGCGACTGGCGTCCACGATCTCGGCGGTGTAGGTGGGGATGGGCGGCTCGTTCAGGCGCACGGTGATGGCGATGGTGATGGTGTCGGAGCGGCAGGTTTCGCTGGGCAGGGCGATGTGCGCATTGGTCAGGATCATCCCATCGGCGCTGATCAGCGTCCCCGATCCGATGCAGGAGATGACCGGCTGACCGCGACTCTGGTAGGTCTGCATGACGAACACGGTCGCCCGCTTGATGATGTCCTCGTTTAGCTCGACGAGCGGCGGGGGCGGTATCTCCTCGTCTTCATCATCCTGGGCGAGGGCGGGCGCGCTGAGCGACAGGGCCAGGGTCTCGGCCAGCACGACGGCGATCAGGCTGAGCGCCAGGGCGAGCCAGATGAAGCGGCGCGGCATCAGAAGATCTCCACAGTCTGCAACAAGTCCTCGAACCGGTAGAGGTTGGCGTCGAAGGCGGTGCGCTCCTCGCGGTAGGTGATGATCACCGCCTGTCCGCGCCGCAGCACGACCACGTCTACGCCCTCCACGACGAGGGGCACGCTGGCCTGGAAGGGGTTGCGCTCATCCTGCGTGTAAGCGTAGGTCATGCGCTTGGCCGGGTCTCCGCGCAGCGCCTCATCGCTGCGCGCGATCTCTTTGTAGGTCGAGAAGCGCGGCGCGCGCTGCATGGTCAGCAGGTCGAGCACGGTGTTTGGCGTGGCATCCGGGCCAATGGGCAGCACCGCGATCTGCAGCGTGGTCTTGAAGGGCAGGGCGTTGGGGTCTTGGGCGCGCACGACGAAGTCCTCTCCCCCTGTCTCAAGCAGCCATGCGCTGGGCAACTGCGCGCGGACGCCCGCCTCCAGGTCTTCAAAGGTCTGGGTGGCGCTGAGAGCCGAGTCGCGCAGGGTGATGCCCAGCAGCAGCACTCCCGCCGCCATGAGCAGGGCGAGGTAGGTGTTCCAGCGCTGGACGAAGTTCAGGCCGGGCGTGTCGCCGGGGGTGATGAAGCCGGTCATAGGGCGCGCCTGGGGCTGGCTAGCGCCTGCGCGCGTGCGTCGGCGCTGGCGATGAGAAAGGCGAAGATGGCGAACAGGACGGCAACAAGGCCGAAGGCCAGCAGCAGCCCCGGCAGGGGCGAGCTACCCGTGTCGGCGACGCTGGGGCTGCTGGTGATGGCGATGGCACGGAAGGCGTAATGCGCACCGCTGATGAAGGCCGCGATCCCCAGGCCGGCTGGCAGCCAGAAGATAGCCGTGCGCCCGATCCATAGCTCGGCCAAGAAGAAGCCGATGATCGCCCCCACCGCCAGATGAGGGAGAGTGATGCTGGCCACGCGCAGCGCGGTTGCTTGCAGGGTGGCATCGGTGAACAGGGCAAAACGCAGGTTGAGCACGACAGCGTAGCCGACCGAAGCTGCCAGGCTATAGGCGATGCCGTCAAGGCGCTGCGTGATGCGGCGCGGCCAGATCGTGTAGCGCAGCACGAGATACTTGAGGAACTCAGCGGTGAAGCCAATGGTCAGCGTGTAACCGAGCAAGCGCCCGCCGAACCCTGCGCCCGGCAGCCATCGGTCTGGCAGGAAGACGTGCTCCTCCAATGGCACGGCGACCGCGTTGGCGACCAGCGCGCCGAGGACGAGCACGCGCAGCAGGTCAGGGCGCGGGCGCAGCGCACGGCGCTCGCCGCCGTAGGAGAAGACGAGCCACAGCGCCAGCGGCAGGAGCGCCACCGCCATGCGGAGCAGCGGATCGCGCAGGTCGCCGGGCAGGACGCCAAACGGCTCGGTGAGCGCGTACAGGGCAAGGGCCACACCGAACAGCACCAGCACCTCAGACCAGGCGGTACGCCACACGCGCCGGTAGGGGTAGATTTCCTCAACTTCTGGTTCAGGAGCCAGCAGGACAGGCTCGAACGACACGGTTGTGCTCCTTGATTTGGATTGCGGCCCAGGCCGGTGGTACACTCGCGGCGTTTGTGCTCGCGGCGATTCTACCGCAGCCCTTGAAGAGCGCCCAACGTCTCGCTGGGAGGGGGTGCATGCAAAGGTTATCCGCCGCTTGTTTGACACGCGATGAGGAGAGTTCGTAGGGCGTATGGCCATACGCCCTACTACGAGGGCGAGCTCAGCCGTGCTCCCGGTTTACCTCACCCCCGCTTGGCGCGCTGACGCGCCTCGCCGCCCCCTCTCCATGCATGGAGAAGGGGCACGCCGAGCGAAGCGAGGCTGGGGTGAGGTCAACCACCGGATTACGAAAGACTTTCCTGAGCTTGTTGAGACACAGGGGACGCGGAGAAGAACTAATACCATCTTTTCTCTGCGTCTCTCAGCGGTGCTCTGCCCCAGAAATGAGATACACCCCCGGGAAAGGGTGCATGCAAAGGTTATCCGCCGCTTGTTTGACACGCGATGAGGAGAGTTCGTAGGGCGTATGGCCATACGCCCTACTACGAGGGCGCAGCAGAGCAGCGCCCCTGCCTGACAAGTTTTGCACGCACCCGCTGGGCGTGCATGTTACGAAGGAGCGAGATTCGTGAACCGCAGAGCCACAGAGAGAACAAGATTTCCGAAGTCTTCGGAGACTTCGGAAGTCTGCCTTTCCCGTTTTCTCCACGCTCTCTGCGCCTCTGCGGTGATGTGTTGTCCCTGAACTGAACCGGGCTAAGTGAGGATGCTGACGTGGTGACCTCTGCTTCTACGCGCCGGCGGCTGCCGGTGAGTCTGGGCGTTCTCGGCGTGCTGATCGCCGTCCTGTGTCTGGTTAGCGTGGTGGTAGTGCTGTTGGCTTTGCGCGCGGACCTGGGCGACGAGGACGACGGCAACCGGATCGTCTATGGGCTGACGCTCAACCCCTCCGGGCTGGACCCGCACATTCACGTCTCCAACGAGCTAGGTATTCCCTTCTTCTCGGTCTACGACACGCTGGTCTACCGCCACCCGCAGACGATGGACTTTGTCCCTGGCCTGGCTGAGCGGTGGGAGATGGCCCCGGACGGCCTGAGCTGGACGTTCATGCTGCGCCGGGACGTGACTTTCCACGACGGCACGCCCTTCAACGCCCAGGCGGTGGCCGCCAATCTGGATCGCATCGCCGACCCGGAACTGGCGTCGGGCAAATCGCTGGCGTTGCTCGGCCCATACACGGGCTACACCGTCGTGGACGACTACACGATCACGCTGCATCTGTCGGAGCCATACGCGCCGCTGCTCGACGGGCTGAGCCAGGTCTACCTGGGCATAGCCAGCCCGGCGGCGCTGAGCAAGTACTCCAAGAACACTTACCAGTGGCACCAGGTGGGCACCGGCCCCTACCGGCTGGAGGAGGTCGTGCCGGGCGACCGTATCATCCTGCGGCGCAACCCCGACTACGCCTGGGGGCCTGTGTTCTACGCTGAGACTACCGATCAGTCTGTGGACACGATAGAGTTTCGCTTCTATACCGACCCGGCGACGCGCAGCCTGGCCCTGGAGAGCGGCGAAGTGCAGATGATCGGCGAGCTGCTGCCGACTGATGTCGAGCTGCTACTGGGCAATACGCAGCTACGAGTCTTCCGGGTGCCCATCCCCGGCCAGCCGCAGCAATTCTTCTTCAACGTGAACCGCGCGCCCACCGATGAGCTGGCCGTGCGCCAGGCGTTGCTCTATGCGACGAACCGCACGGAGATCGTGGACGCGGTCTTTCAGGGGCAGTCGCCGGTGGCGCACGGGCCGCTGACCGCCGTGACGCCATTCTACGATCCGGCGGTCGAGGCGCTCTACCCGTTCGACCCGACCTTCGCTCAAAGTCTGCTGCAAGGCGCGGGCTACGGCGACAGCGACAACGATGGCATCTGGGATCGGGACGGCGAGCCGCTGCGCCTGACGATGGTCTTCCCCTCGTGGAACCAGACGCCAGAGGTCGCCCAACTGATCCAGAGCGAATGGCGCGACATCGGCATCGAGGTCGAGCTGATCCGCGTGCCGGACTTCCCCACGCTGCGCAGCTACGCGCTGGAGGGCGACTTCAACCTCATCGCCTTCTACGATTTCGGCGTGGAGGCCAGTATGCTCAACCGGTTCTACGCGACCGACGGGGCCAACAACTGGTCTGGTTATAGTGACCCGGAACTGGACAACTGGCTGCACGAGGCCGTGCGCCAGGTGGACGCGGACACGCGCGCGGCGCTGTACTCGTCGGTGCAGCAGCGCCTCATGGAGCAGGCGGTCGTGCTGCCCATCCGCGATTATGTGAACCTCAACGGCACGACGGCGAAGCTCGAAGGGGTAATCTTCAGCGCCCAGGGCTGGTGGCCCCTGCTGCGCAATCTGCAATTGCGCCCCTGACGAAACTCCTGGCGTATGGGCAAATACATCCTTGAGCGGGTGGGAGCGGCGCTGGTAGTCGCCTGGATTGCGCTGAGCGCCGCCTTCGTGGTGCTGCGTGCGCTGCCCGGTGATGCCGTTGACGCGACTCTGGCCCGCGCGGGCGCGTCACCCGCTGAGGTTGCTGTGCAGCGGCAGGCGCTCGGCCTGGCCGACCCGCTCTGGCGGCAGTATGTGGCTTATCTGGGCGGGGCCGTGCGCGGCGATCTGGGGGAGTCCCTGGTGACGGGCCAGCCCGTCGTGCAGATGATCGGGCAGAACCTCGGCCCGACGGCGGCGCTGGCAGGGAGCGCGCTGCTGGTCGGCGTGACGCTGGGCATTACGCTCGGTCTGGTCGCCGGGCTGGCCCCCCGGCGCATCCCCGCCTGGCTGGCGGAAGGGGCAGCGGCGCTGGCGCTGTCCATGCCGGTTTATTGGACGGCGACGCTGGCGATCTACACGTTCACGGTGGTGCTCGCGGTGCTGCCCGGCGTGGGCGGCAGTGGCCCGCGCCACGTGATCCTGCCGGCAGCGGTGCTGGGCTTTCACACGGCGGGCAGCATCGCCCAGGTGACGGCGCGCAGCATCCGCCGGACGGCAGCCCAGGACTTTGTGCGCACGGCGCGGGCGAAGGGTCTGGGCGAAGCCGATGTCGCCGATCACGTCCTGCGTGTGGGCCTGCTGCCGGTCATTGCCGTCATCGCCCTGCAACTCGGCTTCCTGCTGGGCGGGACGGTGATCACCGAGTCGATCTTCGTGCGGCGCGGGCTGGGGCGGCTGCTGCTGACGGCGATTGACAACCGCGATTTCCCGGTGATCCAGGGCATTGTGACGCTCACAGCGCTGACCTACAGCCTGATCCACGCGCTGGCCGATGTTCTCTACGCGCTGGCTGACCCGCGCGTGCGTGTGGAGGGGTAGCCGCATGGTCAATGGCTCTCAGCGGAGGCGGCTGCGCGCGGCGCTGTTACTACTGGCGGCGGTGATTGCTCTGGCGGTGCTCGCACCCCGGCTGGCAACTCACGACCCGCGCCACGCCGTGCCGGAAGAGCAGCTTGCGCCGCCCTCGGCTGAGCACTACTTCGGCACCGATCTGCTGGGCCGTGATGTGTTCAGCCGCACGCTGTACGGGGGCCGGCGCACGCTGGGCGTGGCATTGCTGACTGCCCTGATTGCCCTGGGGCCGGGGCTGGCGATTGGCGTGGCGGCGGGTTACGGCGGGCGCTGGCTCGATGCGAGCCTGATGGTGCTCATGGATGCGCTGCTGGCTTTCCCCAGTCTGATCCTGGCCCTGGCGCTGATCGCGCTGCTAGGGGGCGGGGCCGTCCAGGTGGCACTGGCAGTGGGCGTCGCGGGCATTCCCGCTTACGCCCGTGTAACGCGCGCGGCGGTGATCCAGGCGCGGGCGCTGCCATTCGTTGAGGCGGCACGGGCGTTGGGCGCGCGACCGCGCGCGATCCTGTGGCAGCACATTGTCCCGACGGCGGCTCCGCCGCTGCTGGCGTTTGCCGGTGTGACGCTCAGTTGGGCGCTGCTCAACGGGGCGGCGCTGATGTTTCTCGGCTACGGGGGTGACATCGCCGCGCCGGAGTGGGGAGTCATGCTGGCCGACGGGCGCGCCGCATTTCGCACAGCGCCCTGGGTGGCTGTGGCACCTGGCGTGGCGCTGAGCGTGACCGTGCTGGCGATCAATCTGCTGGCAGGGGGGCTGGCCGAGCACCCGGCGGACGGGTAGCGGAAGATCGGAATGCCCCCATCCCCCGGCCCCTTTCCCCAGCCAAGCTATGGGAAGGGGAGAACAGGCGCGCTGTTGGCTTGTGCGAAGAGCAGTCGCACGCGGTTGGGTAACGGTAGCCAGAGGGCACAGCAGAGCAGCGCCCCTGCCGGGAGGATGTGACTACGGGCCGAAGACCTCGCCGATGGCGAAGCGCACTTCGTTGGAGCGGGACTCGCCAACCCACACGCCCTGCGTCGTCGCGTACTGTGGGTAGGGGGTGGCGGTGGCATCAATGGGCTGGATGGGACGCGGGTCGCCGGGGTTGGTGTTGCGGTAGTAGGCGCGGATGCGATACTCGCCTGCGGTCACGCCGATGGCGGCCAGATCGGTGGCGCTGAGCGTGTAGTTTTCGCTGCAACGCGCCCGCGATCCGAGCAGGTGCAGAGTGTCGGGGTCGCTGAAGGTAACCGGCGGCTGGTAGGTGCGCCCCTGGTCGGCGATGGGCGCGCCAGCCCCTACGCGCGTGATCTCGAACGTGATCCCGGCGACAGCGTCGTTGGCGGTGAGGATCGGCCCGTCCAGGTTGAGATGCAGGATGATCGGCCCCTGGTCTTCGTTGACGAAGGTCAGGCGCAGCCGGACGCCCTCCCCGCTGCCGAAGTTGCTCTTGTCTAGAGTCAGCTCCAGGTCCAGCGCGCCGCGCTGGTCACTGTTGTAGGCAAGTACCGAGCGGTTGTTGCCGCCCAACGGTGCCGCCAGGTCTGCGCAGCGCGGGCCGCTGCGTGCATCGGGATAGTAACGGGGGAAAATGGCCGCAGCCAGCAAAGCTGCGACAGCCAGGACGACCGCCAATCCCCGGCGACCGAAGGATAGTCGCTGGCGAGCACCTCCGAAGTCCATCCCTAGTTATGCTCCCTCGTCGTTGAGCCAGTCACGCACCATGCCAATCACCACGTCCGGCGCGGTTTGTGCCGCGTCAAGCCAGCGAATGCCGGAGTCGTGGCCGCGAAACCACGTGTACTGCCGGCGCACGAAGGCGCGGGTCTCGCGCTTGATGGCGTCAGCCACATCATCGAGTGTGGCGTCTCCGGCGAAATGTGGTTGCCACTGCGCATAGCCCAGGCCGGACATGGCCGGGCAATCCCAAGTATAACCCGCATCGAGCAGAGCGCGCACCTCGCGCTCCAGCCCGGCGGCGATCATGCGATCCACGCGGGCGTCAATGCGCTCGTAGAGAGCTTCGCGCGGCAGGGTGAGGCCGATCTGCAAGACGCGGTAGGGAGGCGGCGACTTGCGCTGTAGGGCGCTGATCGGCGCGCCAGTGAGTAGGGAGACTTCCAGCGCGCGCACGACCCGGCGGATGTTGCGGTAGTCAATGCGCCTGGCAGCGGTAGGGTCAACGGCGCGCAGACGGTCGTGCAGCGCCCGCGCACCCTGCGCGGCGGCGAAGCCCTCTAGCTCGGCGCGCAGCGACGGGTCGGGCGGCACTTCGGGAATGCCCCAGCCTTCGAGCACGGCGGTGAGGTACTGCCCGGTGCCGCCGACCAGCAGCGGGAGCCGCTCCCGCGCGTGAATGTCCTGAATGGCGCGGTAGGCCGCGCGCTGGTATTCGGCGAGCGAGTAGTGCTGGTCGGGCGTGACGATGTCAATGAGGTGGTGCGGGGCAGCCGCCAGCTCGTCGGGCGCTGGCTTGGCGGTGCCAATGTCCATGTGGCGGTAGACCTGGCGGCTGTCGGCGCTGACGATCTCGCCGTTGAGGGCACTCGCCACGCAGATAGCGAGCGCCGTCTTGCCCACCGCCGTCGGCCCCAGGAGGACGACCAGGGGCACGCGGGCGGGCGATTGGGGGGCGGCTTCAGGGGCGGGCGCGGGCGCGGTCTGGCGGGCGGCGCTGGCGGCGGTTGTTGGCATCACGTCACCACTCTACGGCGTTCGGGATTATTCTTATGGCGCAGGTGTCGCCTGCCCAGGCGACTGCTGCCACGTCCACCCGCCAGCGAACACCAGCCAGGTTGTGGGCGTCCAGATACGCCTGGGCGAGGGCGATCAGGCGGGCGCGCTTGCGCTCGTCCACGCTCTCCAACGCGGCGCTCATAGCCTGTTCGAGCGCCCCCTGACGGGTGCGCACCTCAACGAAGACGATCTCGTCGCCGTGCTGGGCGACAATGTCCAGCTCGCCTAGCTCGCGGTGCCGCCAGTTGCAGGCGAGCAAAGTGTACCCGGCACGGCGCAGCCGTGCAGCGACGGCGTGCTCACCGCGCTGGCCGATGCTCTGCCGGGGATCGCTCATGGGCTTGGCCTTAGATAACTGCGCGTGCTGCGCGCGGATGGCAACCCGCGATCACACGCGCACGACGGTTCCGCAGTAGTTGCAGCGTAATTCGCTCGCCCCGCGCACCAGCGGTGGCAGTGCCGCGCCGCACGTCGGGCAGGCTGTCGGCGCTTCGCGGGCGGCCTGGGCCTTCGCCTCGTCCAGCGGGATAGCGCGCTCGCTCTCCAGGTCGCCGCTGACAGCGCGGCCAAGCTGTTGGGCGTAGGCTTTGCTGTCCAGGCCGCTCTTGACCTCCAGCGAGATCTCGCGGAAGTCCCCGCTGCTGAGCGTCAGGTGCACCAGGTCCTTGCCGCCGAAAAGACCCTTGTCTTCGGGGCGGACTTCCGCGATGGCCCCGATGGGGATCGCCCACAGTTCTTCCTGCACTTCCTGGCCGCCAAAGCCAAAGCGACCGCCCTCTTTCTCGCGCCGCTCGAAGAGTAGGCGCTGGTCGGTCAGGAAGAGCATCCCCTCCGGCTCGTCTTTCTTGCCTCTGAGCCACTTGGCCTCAACCGCCGTGAACAACGCCTCAGTCGGCGTCCAGGATACCCTGGCCTTCTGGGCCTGGTCGAGATACCCGTTGATCTGGCGAAGCTGGCTCTGCGTCTGGCTGACGTTGCCCGGCACCTGGCCGAACAGCCCTTCGATGCGTTTGCGCGCGGAGGCGACCTGATCGCTCAACTGGGTGGTAGACCGGTCAATCTGGGTGAGGATCATGGTGATGCCCCGCTCCTGGGTCACCTGGTCCAGTTTGCGCCACAGGTCGGCGATCTCGTCGAGGCGAGGCTGGGTGCGCGCTGTCTCGTCGGAGACGGCGTCCCGCACAAGCTGGCCGATCTCGCGCCACTCGTCGCCGAGGACGGCGGCCTTGCGCTCCAGGTAGCCGGCAAAGGCGTAGCCGCGACTGCGCAGGGCGGCGATCTGGTCGGGCAAAGCGGCGACGGCGCTGGCCTGGTCGCCAAGCTTCTTTGTGATGTCGTCCATGCTGGCCTGCCTGCGCAGGTCGTCGAAGGAGCGCCGCAGACGGTCAATCTGCTGCTGCAAGGGCGACGGCTGCGAACTCATGGGTGAGCCTCCTCATTGGTGGGCGCGCTGCCGGAACACAGAGGGCAGATAAGCGTAGTGTAGCCTGTTTCACGCAGCGGCTGCAAGCAAGACGAGAGGGGGCATATCTTGGGAAGGCGACGAACCGGCGGATTCTACCCCTGCCTGGATTTCAGACTTCCAAAG
>JAXGOK010000006.1:0-181297 GCA_040767545.1 Aggregatilineaceae bacterium
GCCGGCAATAACCTGACAACTTGTTCGTGGACTCTGGTAAGAGCCAGGGCTTCCTACGCATCCCTGTAGAGGAGTGTGCAACGATGAGCAAAACCATGCTGGCCGCCTTTGTCAGAGCGCCCTTCGAGTTCGCGCTGCGCGAGATTGCAGTGCCAGAAGTGCGCGAAGGCTGGGCCTTGATCAAAGTGGAGGCGTGCGGAGTCTGTGGAACCGATCTGCACATCGCCAGCTCGGTGACGCACCGCCTGACGATGAAACCGCCTACCGAGTGGCAGGGCTTCGGGCACGAGGTCGCCGGAGTCGTGGCCCAGGTGGGGCGGGGCGTGACCAACGTCAAGGAGGGTGACCGGGTTGTGCTGGAGAGCGGCTCCTACTGTGGCACGTGCGAGCTATGCCGCAATGGGCGCTCCGACCTGTGCAACAAGGGGCCGAACTTCTGGAACAACGAGAGCATGGGCTTCGCCGAGTACATCCTGGCCCCCAAAGAGTGTCTCGTCCCCTTCGATGGTCTGAGCTTCGAAGTCGCCAGCCTCAGCGAGCCGTTGGGCGTGGCCCTGGACATGACCTATACGGCGGACATCGCCCTGGGCGACGACGTGCTGGTGCTGGGCCTCGGCCCGATCGGCCTGCTGTCCATCCCGCTGGTGCGGCGCAAGGGCGCGGCCCACATCTACGCCGCCAACCGGTCGCGTGGCAAGCGCACCGACCTGGCGCGGCTCTACGGGGCGGACAGCGTCATCGTGACCGGCGAGACGCCGGTCGAGGCCATCTCGTTCCGGCGCGGCGGCGTTGACCGCGCGCTGGTTTCGGCGTCGGCCTCGGCGGTGCTGGAGACCCTGCCTGTGATGAACTATGGCGGCATCATCGCCTTTATCGGCATCGAGTACGGCCCCGGCGCTGCGCTGACCTTCGACGCCAACGAGTTCCACTTCCGCAAGCTGCAACTGCGCGCCTCCCATGCTTCGCCCGCACTCTATTTCCCCACCTGCTTGCAGCTTCTCAAGGATGGGCACGTCAACGGTGAGGCGATCATCTCGCATGTCATGCCGCTGGAGCGCATCGTCGAGGCCATGACCCTGTTGCGCGACTCGCGTAGCGAGGTGCTGAAGATCGTGATCAAGCCGTGACGGAGGGAGGGAGAACTCTCACTGCCGGGGAGGGGGCAGGCGCACTGAAAGCTTCATCGCTTGGCTGCCCCCTCTCCTTTCAGAGTATTTCGCCTTCATCGCGAGCAGACTCTAACAATCTTGCATTCCCGGTAGTGATTTGCCATACTATTTAGGGGTCTTTGCGCCTGGCAGGATGCTGCCAGCGACGTTCCAACAGATGATAGGCAGAGTTCGTTGGCCTGGAGGCGCGAGCGTCCGCTCCGATGATCCATGCTGCGGACTTTCTGTCGCCTCATAGCCGGGACGATGTGTGGTAGTCTGGTGGCTACCCGTTAGTCTCTCGATCAATAATGCCGGTTGAGGCTCGCCACATGGCATATGGCACGCTGCCACGCGACACGTTAGTTCCCTATGTCTCAGGCGTCATCGAGCGACCGCGACTCCTGGAACTACTCGCCCGCGCGCGCCAGCACAAGCTGACTCTGGTTTGCGCGCCGCCCGGCTACGGTAAGACCACGCTCGTCGCCCAGTTCGCCGCCCAGGTGCCAGACGCCATCGCCTGGCACACGCTCGAAGAGCGCGAGCGCGACCTGCCCAATCTCTTCCAGCGCGCGCTGCAAGTCCTGGACTCCGTCGCGCCGGGAATGGCGCGGCTGGCCCCCTTGCCCGACATGACGCCCGCTGAAATGGCGGCGCTGGTCGCTGAGTTCCTGCGTGAGAACACGTCGGGGCACACCCTCTACATTCTCGACGACATCCAGATCATCTCCGAGTCTCCGGCGGTCGAGTATTGGATGCAGGTGCTGCTTGAGCGCTTGCCGTCCAACTGCCACTTGATCCTGATCGGGCGCGTGCTGCCCAACCTGCCGCTGACCGAGCTGATCGCGCGTGGCGAGGTGCTGGCGCTGGGCCAGGAGCAGCTTCGCTTCAGCACCCCGGAGATTCTGGAGCTGGCCCAGGTCACGCCGGGCAGTGGCGTGCGCAGCCTGGCCGAAGCCGAAGACCTGGCCACGCGCCTGGAAGGGTGGCCGGCGGGGAGTGTCCTGGCGCTGCACCCCCTGCCCACCGACCTGGAGCAGGCCATCCTCAAGGGGGGCAAAGGCCCTGAAGCCCTCTTCGATTCGCTGGCCGCGTCCATATTGGAGGCCCAGCCGCCCGGCCTGCGCGATTTTCTGCTGGCCTCCTCCACGTTGCTACGTATGACCCCGGAGATGTGCTCGTCCGTGCTCCAGCTGCCTGACAGCGCCTATTGGCTGTCCGAGATACAGAGCCGCAACCTGTTCATCTCCAAGATGGCCGGGGGGCTGGTCTATCACCGCCTCTTCCGCAACTTTCTACAGCGCCAGCTTAAACAGGACGACCCCAACCTGTTCCTGACCCTGCACGCGCGGGCGGCGCGCTGGTTCGAAGAGCGCAACCAGGTGGACTGGGGTTTCGAGCACTATATGTCCGCCGGGCTGATCGAGCGCGCGGCCAAGATTTCAGACCGTGTTGCCAACATGTACTTTGCCCAGGGCAAGGTCGAGACGTTGCTCAAGTGGCGCGCCCAGTTGGGGCAGATCGGCATCTTCGCGCCGGGGCTGCTCTACAACTGCGCGTGTGTGCACACCGACCGCTACAACTACGAGGAGGCCGAGCAGTCGCTCAACGAGGCCGAGCGCGGCTTTGCCGAGGCGGGCGACGAGACCGGCCATACCTACATCCAGCTTCAGCGCGCCTTCATCAAGCTCCAGCTTGGCGACTTCCAGACTGCCGTCTCCGAAGCGCGCCAATTGGCGTCTCATGTCACCGAGCAGCCCGACTTGCATGGGCGCGCGCTCAAGATTCTGGGCGTGGCTCACCTGCGCCTGGGCGAGCTAACGGCGGCGGTGGAGTACTTGCAGCAGGCGCTCGACCTGCACCGTCAGGACGGCGACGCTCACGCCCTGGCTAACGCCCTGCAAGACCTTAGCGTGGCTTACTCGCGCCTGGGGCGGCTCGGTGACGCCAGCGCGTGCCTGCAGGAAGTCGTCGCGCTGCGGCGGTCGTTGGGCAGCACCGGAGCGCTGGCTGCCGCGCTCAACAACCTGGGGCATTACTACTATCGCGGCGGCGACTACGAGCGGGCCTGGGCCACGTACCAGGACGGGCTGAGCATCCTGGCCCGCGTGCCCAACCGCCGCGTCGAGAGTGCCCTGCTTTGCAGTATGGGCGAAGTGCGCCGTGACCAGGGCAGCTTTGACGAGTCGCTCAAGCTGTACAACCGCGCGCTGGAACTCATCGGCCTCAGCGACCCCTGGCTGCGCTGCGCCGTCCTGGTAAGCTGCGCCACGCTGCTGCGCTGGTCAGGCAAGCCGCACGAAGCCGAGTCGCTGGCCGAGAAGGCGCTGCTGCTGGCTGAGAAGCACGAGCTGGCGCTGGAAGGAGTGACGGCCCAAGCCGCGTTGTGGGCGGCGCGCATCGCACTGGGGCAGGCTGCCTCCGCCCGCGAGCAGCTTGAAGCGCTGATCGCCAAGTTGCGCGAGCAGGGCGCGCGCTCTGAACTGGTGTGGGCTTACGCGCTGCTGGCTTCGGCGGCGGTGAACTGCTCGGACCTGATCGCTGCCGAGGAAGTCTTGCAGCTTGGCCTCAAGGAAGCGAAGGCCATCGGCACCTTGCAAATCCTGGTCACCGAGATCGCCTACACGCCGGCGCTGGAATCGCTGGTGGTGCAGCGCGCGGGCAAGTTCGGCGACCTGGTGGGCGCGCTCAAGCAGCACCGCTCGGCGCAGATGCGCGTGCGCCACGCCTCGCGTCTACGTCGCATCGAGCCGCACGCCACCTACAGCCTGCGCGTGCTCACGCTGGGCCACGAGCGGCTGGAGCGCGATGGCGAGGCGATTGCCCTGTCCGAGTGGCGGTCGAACACGGCCCGCGAGATGTTCTATTACCTGCTGTTTCACGGCGGGCAGACCCGCGAGCGCATCAGCCTGGACTTCTGGCCCGATAGCTCGCCGCAGCGCGTGCGCTCCAACTTCCACACCACGCTCTACCGCGCGCGCCAGGCGCTCGGCGAGAACGTGATCATCTTCCACGACGGGCAGTACACGCTGAACCCTGAGATTGACCTGTGGTGTGACTCGCACGAGCTAGAAAGCCTGGCCCAGCAGGCGCGGCTGCTGTCCATCCGTGACGCGCGCACCGAAGACCTGTGGCGGCGGGCGGTGGCGCTCTATCAGGGCGACTTCCTGCCCTCCTGGGACGCCGAATGGGTCATCTACCGCCGCGAAGGACTCTTCGAGATGTACCTGGAGGCGCTGGTCGGCTTGGGGCAGTGCGCCAACGCGCGGGGCGACTTCCGGGGCGCGCTGCGGGCTTACCGGCGCGCGCTGGATGCCGACCCCTTCCGCGAAGATATTCACCGCGCGGTTCTCCTCTGTTACGCCGAGATGGGCGATAAGCGTCAGGTGCACAAGCACTACCAGAAGCTGTGCGATCTGTTCGATGAAGAACTGGGCATTGAGCCAGACGACGAGACAATCGCCCTCGCCGAATCCCTCTTGAAGTAGCATCTTCCCCTCATTTACGCGAATAAGAGGCCACGCCCAAATTTAGGTGCGGCCTTTTTGGTTTTGGTAAGCAGTTTGTTGCACACCCCCTGCTAGAGTTGCGATCAACCAGCGATTATTCGTGCTGCACGCACTAAATTCTCATCTAAGGAGATACGAGATGAAAAGCGCATTGTTTACAGCGACCAATTGGCTCGTCTGCGATCCGCGCCGCATCGTGACGGTGGCGTTCGTAGTGCTGACTGTGCTGGCGGTGACGCTGGCCGTGCTGCCCGGCGACGTGGCCCTGGCGCTCGAAATCACCTCTGGCAGCTAATCGCCTTCAGATAGTTTTTGTTGACCTGCACGCCTAACACGCGCATCACGCGAAATGAGGGGAGAAAACACGATGAAGCACACATTCTTTAAGGCAGCGAACTGGTTGGCGAGCGATCCGCGCCATGCGGTGACGGTGGCGTTCGTAGTGCTGACGGTACTGGCAGTGACGCTGGCGCTGGTGCCCGGCGACGTGGCCCTGGCGCTTGAGATCACCTCTGGCAGCTAATCGCCTTCAGATAGCCTTTGTTGACCTGCACGCCTAACACGCGTATCACGCGATATGAGGGGAGAAAACACGATGAAGCACACATTCTTTAAGGCAGCGAACTGGTTGGCGAGCGATCCGCGCCATGCGGTGACGGTGGCGTTCGTAGTGCTGACGGTACTGGCAGTGACGCTGGCGCTGGTGCCCGGCGACGTGGCCCTGGCGCTCGAAATCACCTCTGGCAGCTAACTGCGGTTGGCATGGTGGGAAACTGCGGCTCTGCATGAACGAAGGAGAGAATGCAATGGCTATGATGGATCAGACCCCGATTATGGATGTCTCCCCGTGGCCCACTGGACACGGCTTCGAGGGCGCGAGCGTTTGGTGGGAAGGCATGACCCGCAAGGACGAGATGCAGCGCCTAGATAACCTGATGGGTGTGGCCCTGCTGGACGAGGATGTGCGCCGCCGGCTGGTCAAGGAGCGCGATACCTCCCTGCTGGCCGCCTTTGGCCTGTCGAAGGAAACGCAGAAGTGGCTGCGCGAGGTCAAAGCGGCGACGCTGGCCGAGCTAGCCCAGGCGATTGTCGTGCGCGCGCGCAGCGAGGCTCACGCCGGGCTGTAGCCCAGCACTCTGACCCCTACACTCCGCACTTGATCCTGCATCATATGTATCGCGGCGTCGAGGGCCTGGTCAGAGACCAGGCCCGCCGGGTTTCTCAAGATGGCCGCTTTTTGCCTGGCGGCGACACACAACTGAGGTGAGAAATGTTCAACAAGGCTGTCATGGCGGTGGGCGATGATGTTGACGAGATGGAGCATCTCGCCGCTCTGTTGAGACAAGAGGGGTTGGCTGTGCTGAAGGCACACGATGCCGAGCGCGCGCTGCACCTCATCAGATCCCTGAAGCCCGACCTGTTCCTGCTCGATGTGTGGGCGAATGGCCTCAACAGCTACGATTTGTGCCGCTGGCTGCGTACCAACCGGCACACCGCCAACACGCCTGTGATCATCCTGTCGGCGTTCAATACGCCTCACGCACGGCGCGACGCTCTGGCGTCGGGCGCTGATTTGTTCCTCCCCAAAGCGAACCTGTCCACCGAGCTGCTGCGCGCGGTGCAGGATTTGCTTGAGCGCAACGGCCACACTCAGACCGTCTGAGCGTCTCCGGTCGCGCCGGGCACACCCCGCCCACTGTTACCGCTCCACGCCGATCCTGTGGTACTGTAAGGGTCTGTGTGTTGGATGTGTTGCCCCCAGGAGGTTGGCTCCGTGAAACTCACGGTGATTGGCGGCGGCGGCGTGCGCGCCCCGCTTTTTGTCGCCTCGGCGCTGCGCCGCGCGGCGACGGTGGGACTCGACGAAATCTGCCTGATGGATGTGGATGGCCCTAAGCTAGCCCTGACTGGCGCGCTGGCCCAGGGCGTGGCGCGCAAGGCGGGCAGCCCCGTGCGCGTCACGACGACGACCGACGCGCGGCAGGCGCTTGACGGGGCGTCTTTCGTGGTGACGACGATCCGCGTCGGCGGCGACGAGGGCCGCGTGCTGGACGAGCGTATCGCCCTGCGGCACGGCGTGCTCGGCCAGGAGACGACCGGGCCGGGCGGGTTCGCGATGGCCCTGCGCAGCATCCCGGCCATCCTCGGCTACGCCCGGCTGCGCGACGAATTGTGCCCCGATGCCTGGATGTTCAACTTCACCAATCCGGCGGGGCTGGTGGCCCAGGCGTTGCACGACGCCGGGTTCGCCCGCGCTGTTGGCATCTGCGACTCGGCCAACGGCGCGCAGGAGGCCATCGCCGCGCGCCTGGGCTGCACGGCTAGCGACCTGCGCCCGGAGGTCTTCGGGCTGAATCACCTGTCGTGGACGCGGCGGGTGATGTACCAGGGCGAGGATGTGCTGCCGCGCCTGCTAGCCGACCCGGACGTGCTGCGTGAGACGCGGCTCAACATCTTCGAGCCGGAGCTGGTGCGGCATTTGGGGCTGTGGCTGAACGAGTACCTCTACTACTTCTATTACGCGGAGCAGGCCGTCGCCGCCATCAGCGCCGAGGAGCGCACGCGCGGCGAAGAGGTGTTGATGCTCAACCGCGACCTGCTGGCGCAACTTCGCCAGCTTGATCCCGCGCGTGACCTCGACGCGGCGCTGGCCGTCTATTACCGCTACGAGCGACGGCGCTCGTCCACCTACATGCACTACGCCCAGCAGGACGCACCCACGCCCGAAGAAGCCGACGCGCAGTTCAGCGCCACCTTCCTGGAGGCTGACCCGCACGAAGGCGAGGGCTACGCGGGCGTGGCGCTGGACATCATGACCGCGCTGATGACGGGGGAGCCGCACTACACCGCGCTCAACGTGCCCAACAACGGCGCGATCGCTGGCATGGCAGCGGACGACGTGGTGGAAGTAAGCTGCGTGATGGACGGTGACGGCGTGCGCCCGCTGCCCATCGGGGCGATTCCCGACGGCCCGGCGCTGCTCATGCAGATGATCAAGCGCTACGAGCGGCTGACGGTGCGCGCGGTAGCCGAGCATTCGCGCGCCCTGGCCGTTGACGCGCTGATGGCCCACCCGCTGGTGCTGTCCTATTCGCGGGCGCGCGTCCTGGTGGACGCATACCTGGCCGCCCACGCGCCCTACGTCGGGGAGTGGGCGTAGCGGTAAAGGGCCGCTGCTGGCCCCCCATCCCCCAGCCCCTTCCCCCACGCTGCGCGGAGGGAAGGGGAGCAGCTCTGCTGGTTTCTCCCTTCCCCTCTCGTGGGGGAAGGGCCGGGGATGGGGAGGACAAACGCACTGACAGCCTGTTCGTGCCCATCACTGCCCGTGCCCGGTTGCGCAATACACGCGCTGACATTACACTAAGCGCGCTGCAAGGTGCCGCCAGCGGAGCACGTCTCCGCTGGGTGCTATGGGCGAAACTGGGTTCGTAGGGGCGTATTGCCATACGCCCCTACCAGAACGGCGTCCGGCCATGTGCACCCTGCCGCGCGCTTGAGTCATATCCTAGCTTTCTAAGGAGCTACCGTGCCCGCTCTCAGGTCTGATCTACGGCGTTTTGCCTGGCTTATCGCTCTTACTCTGGCGGTGGTGGCATTGCTGGCCGGGTGCGGCGGCAAGTCGTCCGGCGAGCCTTCCAGCGAAAGGCAAGCCCCTGGAGGGGGCGCTGGCGATGTGCCTGTCAACACGCCGCAGCAAGTCCAGCCCACCGAGGAACCGCTGGCCGCGCGCGTGAACGGCGAGCCGATCACCCTGGCGGCGTTCGTGCGCGAGCGCGAGCGTCGCACCCTGGGGATGACGGTCGAGCCAGCGACGCAGGACGCTTTCGACGCGCAAGTATTGGCGGCGATGATTGACCAGGAGCTGATCAACCAGGGGGCGGCGCGCGAGGGCATCGTCATCAGCGACGAGGACGTTGACGCCGAATTAGCCATCCAAACGGAGCTGGCCACCGCCGGCGGCACGACGCTGGAAGAGGTGGCAGCCGCGCAGCTTTACACGATGGACGAGTACCGCGCCGTCATCCGCGACATGCTGACCGTGCAGAAGCTCAGCGACGTGGTGGCCGATGTCTCGCCCTATGCCGAGCAGGTTCACTCGCGGCACATCCTGGTCACCGATCAGGCGCTCGCCCGCGACCTGATCGCCCAGATTGAGACGGGCGCGGACTTCGCGCAGTTGGCGACGCAGTATTCGCTCGACGGCTCAACGGCACGCCTGGGCGGTGATCTCGACTGGGTGAGCGAGGGAGACCTGCTCCAGCCCGAAGTTGAGCGGGCGATCTTCGCCTTGGAGCCGGGCGAGCTTGCCCTCTATCCGGTGCAGAGCAGCCTGGGCTATCACGTGGTGCAGACTTTGGAGCGCGTCGAGGATCGCCCGCTGTCCGCGACGGCGCTGGCCGAGAAGCGTCAGAATGCTTTCCTGGCCTGGCTGGAGGGCCAGCGGCAGATGGCCGTCATCGAGCGGTTTGTCGGGGCGGCGGTGCCGTAGACTCCCAGGGAGAGGCGAAAGGATGGGGCAGGGAACAAGCCTGTTCTTTAATGTTGTGTCAGCCATCTTCATTATGCTGACGCTGCTGGTGCTGATCGTCGTGATCAGTGTGGCGGGCGGCACGATGGATGCGCCGTTCTTAGCGCCGGAGGACACGCAGCCCCCGCCGACCATTGCCCAGCCGCCCACGCTGACGCCTTCGCCTGTCCCTGGCGCGGCGCTCACGCCAACAGCCGCCGTCACAGCGGAGGGCGGCCAGTAGAGTTATCAGTTGTCAGTGTTCGGTTTTCAGTGATCAGTTGCCGGTTCTTAGCTTGTGGAGACTGATACCCCTGATCCCCGATCATCGAAAACAGACAGCGGAGCACTGACAACTGACGACTGATCACTGATCACTGCTCGCCCACTTCGCCGGGCGCGGGGAGGGGATGCAATGAACCGGGTTCTGAATGGGTGCTTTAACCTGGTGACAGTGCTGTTCGTGCTGCTGACCATCGGGGCCGCAGCCGTCGCGCTGGGCATCGCTGGCGATGCGCTGGAGCCGCCGATCTTCAAGCCGCAGGCTACGGAGATCGTCCCTACGCTCGCCGCGTTCGCTCCGCCCACGCCCCGGCCCACCTGGACGCCGTCCAACACGCCGCTGCCCTCGCCCACGCCGACAGACACGCCGACGGGCACCTTCACGCCGACCGGCACGCCCACCGACACGCCAACGCCAACGGCGTCGCTCACGCCCTCGATCTCGCCCACTTTCACTGCGTCGCCGACTTTCACCCTGTCGCCGACCAACACGCTACCGCCGCCGACAGCCACGTTCACTTGGACGCCGACGCCGATCCCGTCCGACACGCCGCTGCCCTCGCCCACGCCGACCGCGTCGCCGACCGTGCATCATGCGTTCATGGTGCAGCCCGACTCGGTGATCCTGCGCGAGAACTTCGGTAACGCGGCGGGCTGCAACTGGCAGGGGCTGGCCGGACTGGTCACTACTGATCGTGGCGAGCCGGTGATTGGCGTGGAAGTGCGCGTGCGCGGTGAGGGCGCTAACCTGGCGGCACTGAGCGGGACAGCTACCTTCTACGGGCCGTCGGGCTGGGAGATCAAGGTCGCCGACCAGCCCAACACCGGGCGCTATGTCGTCGAGCTGTGGGTTGCGGGCCAGCAGGCGTCGCCGAGCCAGGAGATTGTTTTCCCTGGCGTGTGCCAGCAGAACCTGGCGATGATCAACTTCATCCGGACGAGCTAGCTCCAGCGCGAGGCTGGCGCGCCGGGGAGATGCTGGGGTGGTGATTGGTGGCTGGTGATTGGTTGTTGGTAAAGGCGGCAGTGAATTCTACCAATAACCCGGAACCAGGAACCAATAACCAGCAACCAAGACAGGCAAACTGAATGGCGCACAAGCAGCCTTCGGGCGCGGGTCTCCTGGACGTGATCACTGTCCTCTTCGTCGTGCTGACGGTGGGCGTGATCGCGCTGGTTGTGCTGATCCTCGCCAACCCCAACACGCGGCTTAACCCGTTCCCGCCGCCGACGGTCGCGCCGGTGCTGGCGCTGCCGACGCTCACGCCTTCGCCCACCGTCACCGCCACGCCGACAGCTAGCGCCACGCCTACCGCCACTGCTACGCCGACGGCTACGGCCACGCCCACTGCCACCGCCACCGCAACCGACACCCCCACGCCTACCGCCACCCCGACTCAGGTCTTGGTCGGCGCGCCCGTGCCCGCTCAGCCAGCGGACGCCGGGCAGACGGCCACGCTGCCCCCGCTCGACGATGGCAGCGGCGGGATCGTGCCGGGTGCGGCTGGCCCCCAGCCGGCGACGCCCACGCCGACGCCCGCACCGTTCCCCTTCACGGCGGGGCCGGTGCGCTACGAGCCGAGCCGCAGCGACCAGGGCTGCCAGTGGTTGGGGATAGCCGGGACGGTCACCGGCCTGTCCGGCGAGCCGCTGACCGGCTTGGCTGTCGAGATCAGCGGCGAGAGCTTTCACAGCGTGCGTTTCTCTGGCTCGGCGGACTGGTGGGGCAGGTCTGGGTTCGAGTTCCAGGTGGGGGCCGCGCCGCGCCCGGCGACGTTCACCGTGCACGTGCTCGGCCCGGCGGGTGCGCCCATCTCGGAGACAGTCACCGCCGAGACTGGCGTCACTTGTGAGACTAACGTGACGCTCGTAGAATTCAGTCAGAACCACGCGTATTAGGGCGCTTTTCCACTGCGCCCAGTCCGACGAAAGGAGGAGCATGGCCGATCTGATGCGCGTGTCAAGCGGCGTGCCGGGGCTGGATGCCATGCTGGGCGGCGGCTACATCCCCCAGTCGGCGATTCTGGTGCGCGGTGCGCCGGGGACGGGCAAGACCACCTTCGGCTTGCAGTTTGTGCTGGACGGCGCGCGCCAGGGCCAGGCGGGATTGTTCGTCACCTTTGAGGAGTTCCCCCAGTCGCTCTACCGCGACGCGGCCAGCCTGGGCTGGGACCTGGCCGAGGCCGAGGCCAGGGGGACGGTGCACCTGCTCTTCACGTCGCCCGAAGTGCTGCTCCAGAGCCTCGCCGCGCCCGACAGCAATCTGCTGCGCCGCATCCAGCAGGGCGACATCCGGCGCGTCGTGCTGGACAGCCTGACCCACTTCACTCGCATGGTGCGCGACGATCACGCGCTGCGCCGGGCCTATCACCAGGTGATCAGTGCGTTCCGGCGCGAGGGCGTCACCGCCGTCTATCTGGACGAGGAAGGGCGCGCCGACTACACCCGCCAGGAGCGCGGGGGCCTGTCGTTCATTGCCGATACGCTGATCATGCTGCGCTACCTGGAAATTGACAGCGCCATCCAGCGTGCGATTGTGGTGCTCAAGATGCGCGCGTCGGCGCACGACACAGCCATTCACCGCTACACGATTGCGTCTGGAGGCGGTGCCGTTGGCGAGCCGCTGACCGGCCTGAGTGGGCTGCTCAGCGGGCTGGCCGAGCGCCGCCTGATCAGCACGGTGCAGTGAGGGAGCAGTCGAAAAGCGCCGTGCCTTCACCCCAATTGACACGCGGACCGGCGAAGCGTCCACCGGCAGAATTAAGCGAAAAAGAAGCGAGGTCGCCCGTTGGGGCGACCTCGCTGCATGTCTTGAGTCCGGCCAGGCTCAGTCCTGGAAGGAAGCGTGAATCTCGTTGGCGGTGTTGGTCAGCTCGGTCAATGCCGTCTCGACATCGCCGCCGCTGGCGAGCAGGTTCTCGAACGTCGCCTCGGCCTCGTCACGGATCACGTCGTAGCTGGCAAGCTGCGGCTCGACCATCGTCTCGCCCTGCAGCAAGTTCCAGGCTTCCTCGAACTGCGGCAGGTCAGCGAAAATCGCGCCCATCTCCGCGCCGGTCGAGTAGCGAACCGGGAAGTAGTTGGACGCCTTCGCCCAGCCCGCCTGCTGCTCTGGCTCGGTGAACCAGCGCACGAACAGCCAGGCAGCCAGCTCTGCTTCTGGCGTGGTCTTGGGGATGCTCACGCTCGCGCCGTAGACGTTGGCCACCGGCACTTCGGCGTAGGGGATCGAGGTCACGCCCCACTCAAATGGCTCGGCGAAAGCTTCCTCGATGCCCGAACGGACGTAGGGCAGGCCGGAAGTAGACCCCATGAAGAAGGCTGCCTTGCCAGCGGTGAAAGCGTTCTGGTCGCCGTACTGCTCGGCAATCAGGCCCGCGCAGCCCTGGTTATAGAGGTCCACCATGAACTTGATGTAGCTAACCGTTGCCGGGCTGTTGTAGACGAAAGCGCCGTCGGCGAAGATATCGCCGCCCTGCGCGAATGTGCCAGCCGCGATGTTCGAAGCGTCGGTGCGGATCAGGTAGCCGATCTGGTCGCCAGCGTCATACCCGCTCCAACCCTGCTCTTTGAACGCACAGACCATCTCGCCGAACTCTTCCAGGCTGGTGGGCGGGCCGTCGTACCCCAGTTCCTTGAGAGCGGTCAGGTTGTAGTAAAACCCTTCCAGCGAGCGGTTGGGCGGGAAGCCGATGCGCGCTGAGCCATCCGGCAGATAGTCCTGGTTGAAGAAGGTCGGCACGAAGTCGGCGATCTCCGCTTCGTTCAGGCCCCACTGCGGGTCAAGCACAAAGGTATCCAGGTCGTCCACCAGGCCACCCGCCTTGTGGTAGGCCGCCGACTGGTTCTGGTAGGCCACGACCAGGTTGGGCACGTCACCGGAGGGGATGCCCGCGATCATCTTCTGGTAGATGTCGCCGTAGCCACCCTGGTTCGAGCCTTCGACGGTGATGCCCCAGGGGTTGTTGGTGTTGAAATCGGCGATCAGGCCGTTGAGGAATTCCTCACGACCGCCGCTGTGCTGGTGCCACCAGGTGATGACCTGGCCGCTGGGATCCACACCGGCCAGCGGGCCTTCGGCGGCTGGCTCAACCGGCAGATCGAAAGTCTTGACGAAGCCTTCCTGTCCCTGAGCGTTCACGACGGCCAGCGGGATGGCCAGGGCCACTACCAGGATGAGAATTACGAGCTTGCGCATGGTTCCATTCTCCTTGAAAGTCCCAATAAGCGATGAGGGGACACACATTCCCCCACGAACCGAGAGGATGAGATGAGAGTGTGAAAGGCAAGGCCGCAAACGCTTGAGCCAAGCTCCCGAAGCGGCTGGAGATATTGTACTCGTTTGGCCTCCTCTGTGGCTAGAATCCGAAGTGCATACCCGATGCTTGTAGTCTATCGCGACCTAATTCGATCTTCAACCTGTGCGTACAAAAGGTAGTCTGTCGAACTCGGTTGAAATGGCGTGGGTACTGGCTGCCGTGTGACCTCCCATCCCCCAGCCTCTTCCCCCGCGCTGCGCGGAGGGAAGGGGCGCAGGCTCGCCGCTTTTCCCCTTCCCTCTTCGTGGGGGAAGGGCCGGGGATGGGGGGCCATTCCTGTGTGACGAGCTTCAACCGACAAGGATACACTGCCGGGATTTCGCGATGGGGACAAGATTGTTGAGCCGCAGAGAGCGCAGAGAGAAGGTTGGTGAAGAATTCCCTGGTTCTTCTCTGCGTCCTCTGCGTCTCGGCGGTGACACTCTCTCCCCGGAAACAAGGAGGTGAGGCTCAACCCTCGAAGCGCCACTCTTGCAGGCTGCGGAAGCGGTCGCTGGCCGTGCTCATGAAGCCAAGCTGCACGCCCTGTAACCGGGCGTCCGCCGCGTAGAAGCACAGCGGATAGTAGAGCACCAGCGCTGGCACCCGCTCGGCGAATAGCTCTTGAAAGCGCCGGTAGTGGGTGATGCGGTTGAGGCCGACGGGGTCGCGGCGGGCGTCTTCCAGCGCCTCGCTGATGCGCCGGTCGTCCATGCCGCCGTAGTTCTGGCCCGTGCCGTACTGCCCCTGGTGCCAGAACACGAACGGGTCTGGGTCGGCGTTCGGCTCGAAGCTGAACTCGACCAGCGCCGCGTCGAAGTCGCCGTCCTGCAGGCGGGCGCGCAGCTCACCGGCGCTCACTGCCTCGACCGATGCGGCGAAGCCAAGCCCCTCCCAGCCCGCGCCGATGCCCTCGGCCAGGGCGACCAGGGCGGGGTCGTCGGCGGTCAGGATGGTCAGCGCCAGGCGGATCGGCTCCTCGCGCTCCTCTTCGGGCGTGGCTTCCTCGCTGCTCTGCGCTTCTTCAGCGGGCGGAGTCTCTTCGGCGGCGGGCGTGCCTTCTGGGGTGGCCTCGCTCTCGCCAGGCGGCGTTTCTTCTTCGGGCGTAGCCGTCGGCTCCGGCGTAGCGGCCTCTTCCTCGAAGATCAGGCTGGCCGTGTCCAGCAGCGCCTTTGCTCCGGCGGGGTCGTAAGCGGGCCAGGCCAGGCCGGGCGCATACGCCCAGGAAGTGGGCAGCAGCGGGCTATCGGCCAGGATCGCCCGCTTGTCCAGGGTACGCGCGACCAGACCCGCCCGGTCTACCGCTTGCGCCAGCGCCAGGCGAACGCGCGGGTTGCGCACGAAGCGCACAGCGCTGCGCTCCCAGTTGTAGATCAGCACGCCGACGCGCGGCGCGACCGTCGTGTACAGGCTGAGGCCCGGCGTCTGCCACGCGGTGTCCAGCGCCTCCGGCGGGATGTCCCCGATGCTGTGCACTTCGCCCGCGCTGAAGGCGGCCAGGGCCGCTTCTGCCGTGCCGTACGTGCGGAAGACGAGGCGATCAATCAGGTAGCCCTCAGCGCCTTCCGGTCGCTGGCGAAAGACGGGCGCAACGCGCAGTTGGATGCCATCAATCTGCCCGCCGGACGCCGTCAGCGCCTCGATCTGGTAGGGGCCGGTGCCGATGGGCGATTGCAGGTTGAAGGGATGGTGCCCCAATTCCTGCACGGGCGTGCCCTCCAGGACGTGCGCCGGGATGATGCCGATGCGTACCTGGTCAGGGAACGAGGCCAGCGGCTGCGTCAGGCGGAAGCGCACCAGCGACTCAGACAGCGCGTCCACTTCCACCGTGCGCCAGAACGCGCGCAATGACTCCGCGCCGGGGAAGAGCGGGTCGCCCAGCAGGCGGAAGGTGAACACGACATCGTCCGCCGTGAAGGGCAGGCCGTCCTGCCACAGCACATCCTGGCGCAGCGCGAAGAAATACTGCAACCCATCGGGCGACACTGTCCACGACTCGGCCAGGCGGGGCACGATCTCGCCGTACTCGTTGGTGGCCGTCAGTCCTTCGAAGATCAGGGAGGTGATGTCGCGATCCACTGGGTTATAGGTTGCCAGCAGGGGGTTGAGCTTGACGATGCGGCCTACCAGGGCTTCGACCAGCACGTTACCCGGCTCGGCAGGCTCCGCAGGGAGCGGCAAGGCAGCGGGTGCGGGCGTTGGGTCGGTCGGGCGCGGCGTCGGCTGGAGGGCGGGCTGAGCGGTCGCCGTCGGCGCTGTGGGGGGAGTCTCGCCGGAGTCATCCGGGCGCAGAATCAGCGCGGCGACCAGCAAGGTGCTCGCCAGCAGCAGCGCCAGAAACGGCCAGCGTAATCCTTTGAGCATCGTCCCCTCCCTGCAAACAAAGGGGGTGTTCTGCTCGCCGCAAAACACCCCCCACTATCTACCTTATCCAGGCTGTAACGCCAGCAGCGTCTACCGCGCCGCCGCTCAAATCTTCTGGATCAGCAGTTGGATAATCGCGTTAGCCAGGAAAGCCACCGCCAGGCCGACCGTGATCTGGAACAGCGTGCGCTCCAGGCCGCGACGGGTCTTGGTGATGCCCATCGAGTCGCCGCCGCCGAACAAGCCACCCAGCCCTTGCCCCTGCGCTTGCAGGATGATCACGACGATCAGGGAGGTGGAGGTGATAATCTGGATGAACTGGAGAGCGTCTTGAACCGTCATGTTTTGATCCGACTCCTCAGGATGGCAAGCGCGGCGATTATAGCATGGCCCGGCTGAGTTGCAAGGGCCAAAGAGGAGTGCGACGCGCCTGACCTCGCCCCCGCTCGGCGCGGGTGTATCTCATCTCCGGGGCAAAAGATCACCGCTGAGGCGCAGAGAAAAGATAGGTCGGAGAGGGTGCCAGTTCTTCTCCGCGTCCTCTGCGCTCTCTGCGGTTCAAGCATTTCGCCCCCATCGTGAGATGCCCCCTCGGCGCTGTCGCGCAGCGCGCGCGCCTGATTTGTGTTAATATAACGACCTAGAAACATTGATGTTGCCTGAATTCTCCCAGTGACTCCGGGCCTATGGTCGAGATACCCAGTTCGGACAGCTTACTACGGCGCAACGAGCTTCTGTCGCAGGAGATCCGCCGGCGTGTGGATCAGCTCGCGGCGCTGAATACGGTTGCGGCGACCGTCAGCCAGTCGCTGGACTTGCAGGCGACGCTGCAAACGGCGCTGCAAGCCGTGCTCAAGGTGATCCCGGTTGATTCGGCAGGGATCAGCCTGGTGGACGAGGCCGCCAGTGAGCTAGTGCTGCGCGCCCAGCATGGCTGGCACCGCGATTTCGTCACCCAGCCGATGCGCGTCCCCCTGGGCAGGGGCATGTCCGGCTTCGTCGTGGCCAACGACGAGGTGATGGTTACCGGCGACCTGACCGGCGACCCTCGCCTGGCCGTGCCGGAGTTCGCCGACGAAGGCGTGCAGGCGATGGCCCTGGTGCCGATGCACGCGCGCGGGCGCGTGGTGGGCATCCTCAGCGTGATGAGCCACAAGCCCTACGAGTTCGCCGACGATGAGATTCGCGTGCTGCGGGCCATCGCTGACCAGGTGGGTATTGCCCTCGATAATGCTCGCCTGTACGAGAGCACCAAAGAGCAGTCGAGCCAGTTGGAAGCCATCCTGAACTCGTCGGGCGACGCCATCATCGCCACCGACAATCACGGCCACATCAGCCTGATCAACGCCACCGCCGAGCAGCTTTTTGACCTGCGCCGGGCCGAGATCATCGGGCTGCCGCTGCGCCAGGCCCCGTTACACCCCAAGCTGCGCGCCGGGCTGCGCCGGGCCATGAGCGCCGAAAAGAGCGGCGATATGGTCTTCGAGGTGCCGCTGGAGGATGGGCGCTTCCTGTCGGCCATCGTCTCGCCGGTCTACGCGCACCAGGAGCCGGAGAGCGACCGCCAGACCGAGGGCTGGGTGATGGTCGTGCAGGACGTGACTCACCTGCGCAAGGCCGAGCAGGCGCGCGTCAACTTCATCCGCGATGCGGCCCATGACCTGCGCAATCCGCTGGGGGTGACGCTCAACGCGCTTTCCCTGCTCAGCGAGGAATGGGGCGATTCCGGCAGCGCCGCCGAGATCATTGAGATTGGCCTGCAAGGGCTGAACCGTATGCAGGGCCTCATTGACAGCCTGCTCAACCTGGAGCACATCGAGAGCGGAGTCGGCTTGCAGTGCAAAGACCTGGACGTGCGCGACCTGATCGAGCGCTGCGTGTCCGACATCCAGCCGTCCATGCTCCAGCGCCACCAGACGCTGCGGGTCGAGGTGCCGGAGACGCTGCCGCTCATCCAGGGCGACATGCACTGGATGTACCGCGCCCTGATCAACCTGCTGAGCAACGCGCACAAGTACACGCCGGAAGGTGGGGCGATTGCCGTCTCCGCCTACGTGCAGGACGATGACCTGTTCGTGGAGGTCAAAGACAACGGGCCGGGCATCCCGTCCGAAGCGCAAACGCGCCTGTTCGAGCGCTTCTATCGCGTCCCTGGGTCGAGCCAGGACATCAGGGGCACCGGCTTGGGGCTGGCCATTGTCAAGACCGTCGTAGAGCAGCACGGCGGGCGGGTGTTCGTGCAGAGCAAAGTCGGCCAGGGCAGCATCTTCGGCATGGTGCTGCCGCTGAGCACCCGGCGCGGGGGTTGCTACGCCCGCGCAGGCTGAGAGATCGCAGCACACCTCACCCCCTAGCCCCGCCGCAAATGCGTCCTCTGAAAGAGCCAGACGCCCCCGGCAAAGTACAACACGGAGAGCGCCAGAAGTGCAGCCAGCTCAAACTGAATGGCGCTCAGGCCCTCGCCCAACGTCAGCACTTTGTTCAGGGCGACAACGGCATGAGTCGGGGGCAGCACATCGTAGATGCGGAAGATGTGGTCGCCGAGCGTGAACAGCTCCCCGCCCGGCACAGGCATGAACGTGCCGGTGAAGAACATCATCAGAAAGAGCACGAAGGTGCTGACCATGAACGCCTGATAGGTCGTGCGGGCGAAACAGGTCACGATCAGGCCGACGCCCACCGCGGAAAAGGTGGTCACTGCGCCGATCAGCACGGCCACCCACACCGGCCCCGCGCTGTGAAAGTCGAGTGCCAGCGCCGTCAGAAACGTCAGCACAACCGCTGCCGCGCCGATGAGCACCTGGGACAGGCTGATGCCGCCCAGCAGGTCGAGAGCCGAGAGGCGCGTGATGCGCAGCCGGTCCAGCGTCCCTGCCTCAATCTCGCGCACCACGACCATAGACGCCTGATAGACCAGCATCAGCACAGCGAGAATCAGCAGCCCCGGCACGTAAAGCTCGAACTCGGTGCGGGCTGACGATCCGCCCAGGGCTTCTTCGGTGACCTCAACCGGACGTGTCTGATCGGTCACGGCATCCAGATAGCTCGTCAAGGCGGCGTTAGCTAACGTGGAAGTCACCGTGTAGTATGTGTTCGTGCGATCTCCCACAAAGGTCACGACGCCGGGCTGCGCCTCCGGGGTGGTCAAGGTCTGGGTGAAGTCCTGGGGAATGATCACCAGCAGCGTGGCATCACGATCCCTGAGCCGGCGCTCGGCCTCCGCCCGATCTGCGACCTGCTTGACCCGGAGCATGGACTGCCCGTTCTCGTAGGTGATGGTCTCTTGCAGCATGGCGATGATGTCGTCGCCAGCGTTCCAGACCGCGCCCGTCGCGTCTGTAATCCCGCGATCCTGGTTGATGACCAGCACGGCATAGCTTGTTGAGCCGCCGCCAAAGAACAGCCAGTACACAAACACGAAAAACGGCGCTGTGGACAGAGTGAGCAGCAGGGATAGGACGTCACGCCGCTGCTCGCGCAGGCTTTTCAGCAGCACGCTCCACAACTTCATTCGCGCAGCCTCCTACCGGTCAGGGCGATGAACACGTCCTCCAGAGTGGTGGCGCGCAGCCGTACTTCGGCGGGCGGCAACCCGGCAGCTTCCAGCGAAGCCAGGATAGCGGGCAGTCGCTCGGCCATGTGGTGCGAGCGGAGCACCAGGGTACAGCCAGTGGAGACGATGCGCGGCACGATCTCGCTCAGCGCGGCCACTGCCTCTGCAACCTGTTGGTCTGGCACGGCGGACTCAGCGGCGGCGAGGGTGACCTCAAGCACGTCGCCCTCACCGGCCTGGCGCTTGAGCGCGTCAGGAGTGTCCAGCGCGAGCAGGCGTCCGTGGTCAATGATGGCCACACGGTCGGCCAACCGTTCGGCCTCGTCCATGTTGTGAGTGGTCAGGACAATGGTCTTGTGCCGCGCGAGCGAGCGGATATATTCGCGGACCAGGATGCGGCTTTGCGGGTCTAGCCCGGCTTCCGGCTCGTCGAGCACGATGATGTCCGGGTCGTGCACCAGCGCCATGATCAGGTTCAGGCGGCGCTGCATCCCGGCGGACAGCGTCTTGGCGAGCGCGTCGCGTTTCTCGCCCAGCCCCATATCCTCCAAAAGCTGCTCGCCGCGCCTGCGTGCCGACCGGACGGGCATCCCGTACATTTGCCCTATGAAAACCAGTTGTTCGAGGCAGGTCAGGTTGCCCCACAGGACGATATGCTGGGGGCAGACGCCTACCCGTGCCAGAACGTTGTCCGTGCCGTCGTGCAGGGGATGATCGTGGATGAAAACGCTGCCGCTGTCGGCCTTGAGCAGGCCACAGATGATCTTGATTGCTGTCGTCTTGCCCGCGCCGTTAGGCCCCAGAAAACCGAACACTTCTCCTTGACAGACGGCCAGCGACAGGCCATCTACGGCCAGCACATGCCCAAAACGCTTGGTGAGTCCCTCCGCGCGCAGCACTACGCAGCCCGTCATTCTTCGCCCCCGTTCGTTCCTTGTGACGCGAGCTTCTATCGCCCCGTGCAACTGCGAACTAAGCAGGGCGGATGCTGCGCCGTACCTGCTCGCTCAGCGCCACGAACTGCGGCTCGTGCAGCAGGGCCAGGCTGCGCGGGCGCGCCAGCGGGATGGGCACTTCAGCCACCAGGTGCCCCGGTCGCGGCCCCATGACCAGCACGCGGTCGGCCAGCAGCACCGCTTCGGGGATGCTGTGGGTGACCATCAGCACCGTCTTGCGGTGACGCGCCCAGATGCGCAGCAGTTCTTCGCTCATCTGCTCGCGGGTCAGCGCGTCGAGCGCGCCGAACGGCTCGTCGAGCAGCAGTACTTCCGGATCGTGAATCAGCGCCCGGCCAATCGCCACCCGCTGAGCCATCCCGCCCGACAGCGCCCCCGGATAGGCCCCGGCGAATCCCTCCAGCCCCGTCAGCTCCAGCATGGCACGCGTGCGCTCCTCGCGCTCAGCCGGAGGGATTCCGGCCAGCTCAAGCGGCAGCGACAGGTTGCCGGAGACCGTGCGCCAGGGCATCAGGTTCGCCTTTTGGAAGACGATCCCCACGCGGCGCTGGGCGCGCGTGAGCGGCTGCCCGTCGAGCAGCACGCGCCCCTCGGCGGGCCGCAGCAGCCCGGCCAGGATGCGCAGCAGCGTGCTCTTGCCGCAGCCGCTCGGCCCCACCAGGCACACGAACGATTCACCGGACAGGCGCAGCGTCACGTCGTCCAGGGCGGGCACATCCCCGCCCGGCGTGCGGTAGGTGTGACCGATGTGCTCGGCGGTGAGCAGGGCGTGGACGGCCATGCGCGCTAGGGCTGCTCCGGCAGGAAGTCCATGTTGTAGCAGGCGGTGAGGTCGTCCAGCGGCGCGGTGAGCAGGCCCGCCTCGATCAGGATGTCCTGAGTGACAACCCAAGCCTCTGGGTTGGTCAGCCCCAGCGCGTCCGAATGCCACAGCTTGACCGAGTTGAGCAAGACCTGGCGCTGTGTCTCGTACTGGTCTTTGGGCAGGTCTTTGACGTAGTGGGTCACGGCGATCTCGAAGGCGGCGTCCGGGTCGGCGATGGTATCGGTGATGCCGCGCTGCACGGCGCGCACCATGCCGCGCACCAGGTCGGGCTTGTCGCGGATGGTCTGCTCGTTGGTGACCACGCCGTTGGAGACCAGCGTGGCGTAGTCCGAGACCTCGATCACGTTGACCTCGGTGCACTGCTGCTCGATGGTCAGCGGCTCGTTGACGATGTAGACGACGGACGCCTCGACCTTGTCCTCGCAGATGTTCTCCGGCGCGGCGAAGCCAATCGAGCGTAGCTCGCCCAGGTCGTCTTCGGTCAGGCCGGCGGCGTTGAGCAGCGCGCGCAGCCCGATGTAGCTGGCCCCCTGCGGCCCCGGCACGCCGACCACACGCCCGGCCAGGTCTTCGGGCTGGGTAATGTTCAGGCGGGCGGGCGAGACAACGCCCACCGGGAAGCGGTGGAACCACTCGAAGACGTAGACGACGGGCCGCTCCTTCGCCCGCGCCAGCACGACCTGCTCGCCGCTGATCAGCCCGAACTGCAAGTTGTTGTTGGCAATGCGCTCAACGCCGTCGGCCTCGTTGAGGCTGTTCTCGAAGGTGATGGCGATCCCCTCGTCGGCGAAGTAGCCGCGCTGCGCGGCGACGTAGACCGGCGCGAACTGCACGCTGGGGACGTAGCCCATGAACAGCGTGACCTTCGTCCGATCCCCGCCGGTCTCGTCGTCGCGCGTCAGGGCGTAGGCGGCGATCAACACCAGGGCCAGGGTAATAGCAAGCGCTGCCAGCAGCAGCGCGCGGCGGCGAAAAGGCAGGGTTTTTGCGGGCATGGTCTCGGACTCCGTTTCTGTCTGGAGCGAAAAGGTGTGAGCAAACGTTGTCGGCGAATCGCTTGGCACCGGGGCATTGACCTCACCCCCCAGCCTCGCGGCGCTCGGCCTTTTCCCCTCTCCGCAACGGAGAGGAGGAGGCGCGGCGCGCCAGCGCCGAGCGGGGGTGAGGTAAACAGGGTACGGTCAAACGGCCTGACAGATTTCGTACACACCCCAGCGAAATCACCAGCAGCAAGTTTACCGGGGTTGGAGCAGAATGCTAGGGAGTGCCGCTGGCGCGCTGCCAGCGGAGCAGGAGGCGCTCCAGCCCGGCGGCCAGGCCATACAGCGTCAGAGCGAGCGCGGTCAGCGTGAACACGGCGGCGATGACCAGCGGCGTGTCATAGGTGCCGCGCCCGAAGTTGATCAGGTAGCCCAGGCCCACGCTGGCGCTGACGAACTCGCCGACGACCGCGCCGATCACCGACAGCGTGGCACTGACCTTCAGCCCACCCAGGACGATGGGCAGCGCAGCGGGCAGCTCCAGGTGCCAGAAGGTTTTGCAGCGGCGTCGCTTCGAGCGAGCGCAGCAGGTCATGTAGCTCCGGGGGGATGCTGCGATCCCGATCACCGTGTTGACCAGCATGGGGAAGAAGACGATCAGCGCGCAGATGATCACTTTGCTGGCTATGCCAGCCAAACCAGATGATCAGCAGGGGGGCGATGGCAACGATGGGCACGGCCTGCAACGCGACGAGGTACGGCGTCAGCGTGAAGGCAATAGCCCGGCTCTTGGCGATCCAGTAGCCCAGCCAGAAGGCGACCGCTACGCCGATTACCAGGCCCGTGAGCACCTCGCGCAGCGTCACCGCCGCGTGACGTATCAGCGAGCCGTCCGAAGCCAGCCCCCACCACCGCTCGGCAACGCTCGCCGGCGAGGGCACGATGAACGCGGCGTACATGCCGGAGCCGGCGACGAGCGCCCAGCCCGCCAGCAGACATAGCCCGAACATGGGGGCCAGCAGCAGGTGCCAGCGGCGGCGGCCCGTGCGCGGCAGCGCGGCGGTGACGCCCGCGCTCGCGTCCGCTGCACGCTCGTGCGGGCGCTGAACCAGGTGCGCGTTATCCATGCTGGGTCATACTTCCTCATCGTCCGGCGCGTCTTCGTCGCCGGACTCCAACTCGTCCCAGAAGTCCGGAGCCTCGTCAAGCAGCGCCCGCGCTTCCAGGTAATACGCCTCTGGCACCGCTACGTCCACGCCGCCGAGCAGCCCGACCGACAGCGGGATGGCGCTGGTGCCCAGCGCTTCGTGGAACAGGAACACGGGAATGTCCGCGCTGCGCAGCAGCCCGGCGGGAATGGCGGCGGTGGTGAGGTCGGGCGTGTGAGCGACCACGTACCAGGTGCGCTGGTCCGGGCCGCGCCGCTTCGTGAGGGCCTGCGGGTTGTTGTCCATAGCGAGATCATACCGGGTGGAGGGCCGTCCGGCAATGGGCAGCGGCGACCGTTTTCTGGAAGAGAGCATCACCGCTGAGACGCAGAGAACATAGAGAAGAACCAGGGAATTCTTTACCGACCTTCTCTCTGCGCTCTGCGGCTCAAGAATCTTGTCCCCATCGCGAAATGCCGGCAGTATATCCTTGTCGGTTGAAGCTCGTCACACAGGAATGGCCCCCCATCCCCGGCCCTTCCCCCTCGTGGGGGAAGGGAGAGAAGCGGTGGGCCTGCTCCCCTTCCCTCCGCGCAGCGTGGGGGAAGGGGCTGGGGGATGGGGGGTCACACGGCGGCCAGTACCCACGCCATCTCAACCGAATTCGATACACTAACGTCCCTGCGCGCCGTTTGACCGGCGGGGCGCGGATATGCTAAATTGGAGGGCATAGACTCTTGTTTCGCCTCTGGCTGGAGGTCGCTCGCGCCCCAGGGACGCGGCGGCACTGAGCACCCTCGCTCACCGAGAAGCGCCCCCAGCCGCCAGCATCCGCCTAGAGGAAGCGCCTGGCGCGCCTGGAATGGACGACCCATGTCACTTTGGACGCATTATCACACCCCCACCACCATTGACGAGGCGTTGGCGCTGTTGGCCGGTTACGAGGGCCGCGCCCGCGTGATCGCGGGCGGCACCGACCTGCTGCTGGACATTCGTCACGGGCACATGCCCAGGCCCGACGCCCTGGTGGACATCACCCACATTGCCGGTATCACTGCCCTGCGCCAGGACGGTGACGTGATGGCGCTCGGCGCAGGTGTGACCCACGCCCGGATCGTCGCCGAGCCAGTCCTGGCCGCGCGGGCGACGTGCCTGGTCGAAAGCTGCGGCGTGATCGGAGGGCCGCAGGTGCGCAACGTGGGCACCATTGGCGGCAACGTGGCTCACGCCTTGCCCGCCGGGGACGGCACCACGTCGCTTGTCGCCCTCGACGCGGAGGCCGATGTCGCCCTCGATGGCGTGCGGCAGTGGTTGCCGCTGCGCGTTCTGTTCATCGGCCCCGGCCAGTCGCGCCTGGATCAGACGCGCGATGTGCTGGCCGGCTTCCGCTTCCGGCTGTGCGGCCCGCGCGAGGGCACGGCGTTCAAGCGCATCATGCGCCCGCAGGGTGTCGCCCTGCCGATTCTGGGCTGCGCGGCCTGGGTGCGCCTGGACGAGTCCGGCGAGCGTTTCGCCGACTTGCGCATCTGCATCGGCCCGGTGGCGAAAGTCCCGGCGCGCGCTGAGGCGGTTGAGGAGGCGCTGCGCGGGGCGGCGGTCGGCGCGGACGCTGTGCAGCGGGCGGTCACCGTCGCCCGCGAGACGCTGCGCCCGCGCACGAGCAAATACCGCGCGACCGCCACCTACCGCCAGGAGATGATCGAGGTGCTGCTGCGCCGCGTGCTGCCGCTGGCCGTCCAACGCGCGCGCACCGGCGAAGCGATTCCCGAAGGCGTGGGAATGGAGTGAGAAGAGGTGATCAGTTCTCAGTAGGGTGTTGTGACCGGACAGGATGCACCTGCACGCCGCGAGCAAACACTGATCACCGACGACTGATCACTGACAACTGACGACTGACCGCCCACCCACCATGAGCGTCACAAAGGCACTCTCTATGAGCAAACTGCACATCACCGTCAACGGCACTGCCCACGATCTGGACGTTCCCGAATCGCGCATGTTGGCCCACGTGCTGCGCTACGACTTGGGCCTGACCGGCACCAAGATCGGCTGCGAGGAGGCCGAGTGCGGCCTGTGCACCGTCCTGGTGAACGGCACGCCGGTCAACTCGTGCATCTACCCGGCGTTCAAGGCGCAGGGCGCGCAGATCGTCACCGTCGAAGGGCTGGCGCGCGGCGAGGAGCTACACCCGCTCCAGCGCGCGTTCGTCGAGCATGGCGCGGTGCAGTGCGGCTTCTGCACGCCCGGCCTGATCATGACCGCGAAGGCCCTGCTCGACGGCAACCCCAACCCATCCGACCACGAAATCAAGGTCGCGCTGAAGGATACGCTCTGCCGCTGCACGGGCTACGCCAGCGTGATTCACGCCATTCACTCGGCGGCCAGCGAGCTACGCGGCGAAGGCGCGATTCCCTGGCAGCCGCGTGAGACCGTCGCCCCGCTCAACGCAGTGGGCCGTCCCGTCCCGCCCCAGGAGATCGTGGACAAGGTTACCGGGCGGGCCAGGTTCGCCGACGATTACACCTTCCCCGGCATGTTGGTCGGGCGCACGCTGCGCGCCGCCTACCCGCACGCGCGGATCAGGCTCATTAACACCAGCCGGGCTAAGGCCCTGCCCGGCGTTCATGCCGTGCTGACGCACGAGGACGTGCCCGGCAAGAACATTCACGGGCTGATCTACGCCGACTGGCCGGTGCTGTGCGCGGACAAGGTGCGTTACATGGGCGACGCCGTAGCCATTGTCGCCGCTGACGACGCCGACATCGCTGCCCGCGCCCTGGAACTGATCGAAGTGGACTACGAGCCGCTGACCGTCGTCGGCGACCCGGAGCTCGCCCACTCGCCGGAAGCGCCGCTCGTCCACGAGGAGTGGGAGACGGGCAACCTGCTCAAGCACATCAAGGTGCGTCACGGCGACATCGAACAGGGCTTCGCTGAGGCCGACGTGATCGTGGAGCGCGAATATCGCACGCCCACCGTCGAGCACGCCTTCATGGAGCCGGAGTGCGCCATCGGCGTGCCGGCGGGCTACGACGCCGGGCATCCCAAGCTGACCATCTACGCTGGCTCGCAGATTCCCTACGAGGATCGCCGCCAGGCAGCCACCGCCCTCGGCCTGCCCGAAGACCAGATTCGTGTGCGCGGCACGCTGATCGGCGGCGCGTTCGGCGGCAAGGAGGACATCGCCGGGCAGATTCACGTGGCGATGCTCGCCCAGGCTACCGGTCGCCCGGTCAAGATGCTCTACACGCGCCAGGAGTCGCTGCTCTTCCACCCCAAGCGCCACGCCACGATCATCCGCATCAAGACTGGGACGAAGCGCGACGGCACGCTGACTGCTGTCCAGGCGACGCTTTACGGCGACGCGGGCGCTTACGCCAGCCTGTCCGACAAGGTCATGACGCGGGCCACCACCCATGCCACCGGCCCCTACGTAGTGCCGCACGCCAAGATTGACTGCTACGCCATGTACACCAACAACCCGCCGTCGGGCGCGTTTCGCGGCTTCGGCGTGACGCAATCCGCCTTCGCCGTCGAGCAGAACATGGACCTGGTCGCCGAGGCGCTGGGCATGGACCCGGTTGAATTGCGGCGCAAGAACGCGCAGCGCGTCGGGGCGACGACGGCCACCGGCCAGCTTCTGCGCGAGAGTGTGGGCCTGTTGCAGACGATTGAGCACGTCGAGCGCGACATGCGCGGCGGCGATCCTGCCTTCCGCTGGGGCTGGCGCGAGGGTAACAAGGGCTATGGCTGGGGCATCGCCTGCGCCTACAAGAACACAGGATTGGGCGGCGGTGCGCCCGACCGCTCAACGGCGGAGGTTGAGGTCTTCCCCGACTCGTCCGCCGAAGTGCGCACCTCGTCCGCCGACATGGGCCAGGGTCTCAGCGCGGTGCTGGCCCAGGTGACGGCGGAGGAATTGGGAATGCCCGTTGAGCGCGTGCGCGTCCTGCTCTCCGACACCGATCTGACGCCCGACGGCGGCCCGACAACCGCCTCGCGCCAGACGTATGTCAGCGGCAACGCCGCCCGCCACGCCGCGATCACCATGCGCGAGGCGCTGGCTGCTGCCGCCGCCGAGCGGCTGGGCGTCGCGCCGGAGCGGATTCGCTTCGAGGGCGGCCACCTGCGCGCCAACGGTGCAGTGGTGGCTATCGGCGACGTGGTGGGCTGGATGCGCGAGCAGGGCCAGGAAGCGAAGGTGCGCTACGTCTTCGACGCGCCCAAGACGCAGCCGCTGGGCACGGGCGGCGACATGCACTTCGCCTTCTCCTACGCTACGCAGGCGGCACTGGTCGAGGTAGACCTGGACACGGGCGCGGTCAAGGTGCTCAAGGTCATCGCGGCCAACGATGTGGGCCGGGCGATCAACCCCAAGACGCTTGGAGGGCAGGTCGAAGGCGGCATCGTCATGGGCCTGGGTAACTGCCTGACCGAGGAGTACATCGTCGAGGACGGCGTGCCCTGGTCTACGCTGTTCGCCCGCTACAAGATACCGAGCATCAAGCACATGCCGGAGATCGTCTCGCACTTCGTCGAGGAGCAGATCTCCAGCGGGCCGTTCGGGGCGAAGGGCGTCGGCGAGATCACATCCATCAACACCACGCCAGCCATTGCCAACGCCGTCTGCCACGCGACGGGCGTGCGCGTCTACCGCATCCCGGTGGATCAGGACGCGCTGCTGCGCGCGCTGAAGACGGGCGCGACAGAAGTCCACGCCACGTGGCACGATGTGAGGTAAGGGCGCTGCATTTCGGTTCTGGGGCAGAGTC
This sequence comes from Aggregatilineaceae bacterium, assembly GCA_040767545.1. Lineage (GTDB taxonomy): Bacteria > Chloroflexota > Anaerolineae > Aggregatilineales > Aggregatilineaceae > UBA2029. The sequence goes on from JAXGOK010000006.1 coordinate 28,344, forward strand.
TCACCGCCGAGGCGCAGAGAGCGCAGAGAAAGAATCAGGTGAAGGATTCTCTAGTTCTTCTCCGCGCCCTCGGCGTCTCTGCGATTCAAGCATCTTGTTCTCCCCGTGAGATACGCCCGAAGCGCCCGGACTGACCGGCGTTTGTTTTTCGGGTGTATACTGTGAAGGTAGTCTCCACGCTGCCCAATCATCGCTGCTCAGTCATGTTTCCTTGTGCCGTTCCCCTTGCTCTCGCTGGAACGGGTGAGGCGCTGGCGCGCGAAAGGAAGCCCTTAGATGTCCCCGCGAACGATCCTGCTGAGCCTGCTCCTGGCCGCATTGCTCCTGCCTGCGCCGTCTGCTGCTGCGCAAGACGCGCCGCCGTGCCCCGCCGATGCCGGGGTGGTGATCACCCGCTCCATTGACAGCGCGGCGCTCGGCCAGACCATGTCGTACAACGCCTACCTGCCGCCGGATTGGTGCCACCAGGCCGATCTGCCGCTGCTGGTCATGTTGCACGGTCTGACCGGCGATCACACCGACTGGGTCAATAAGGGGCATCTCGACCAGGCCGCAGACGCGCTGATCCTGGCCGGTGAGATCAAGCCCCTGGTCATTCTCATGCCCGATGCTGATGACAGCTTCTACGTGGACGGGCCGGTCGGTGACTACGAGACGTATGTCGTGGACGAGCTGCTCGGTGCGGTGGACGCCGAGTTCCCCACCGCCGCCACGCGCGACTCGCGCTTCATTGGCGGGCTGAGCATGGGCGGTTACGGGGCGTTGTATCTGGGGCTGCGCCACCCCGACCTGTTCAGCGCCATTGGCGCGCACAGCCCGGCTATCCTGCGCCCAGAGGACGCACCGTTCTGGCTGTACGGCCCGGACAAAGCACTGTTCGCGGAGCGGGATATTGTCAGCCTGATCAACCACGATGGATGGCCGCCGCACATGCGCCTGTGGGTGGACATCGGCGCATCCGACAGCCTGATGCGTGGGGTGTACAACCTGTTCGGCTCGCTGTTCGGCCAGCCGCTCCCTGCCTTCGAGGGGCACGTCTGGCCGGGCGTGCACGATTGGAGCTACTGGAGCCGCCATGCACCGGACTACCTGCGCTTCTACGCGGGGGTGGGCGAGGGGCAGTAGTGAGTCCTCCCCGGCAGCAGCCCGGTCGCCGTTTGCCGGAATTGAACCCTAGTTCCTTAGTTGTGTGCGAATGTCTTATTAGTAAGTTATAATAATCATAGGCAGGCCTCGCCTTGTGAGGGATGGCCCCTCAGAGTTGTTAAGACAGGCCACAAGTCTTAGAAGGAGCAAGGCAATGAATCGGAGAAGAAATATCTTGCTTGGCGTGCTAGCAGTGGTGCTAGTGGTCGTGATTGCCGTAGTGGCATATATCCTGCTGTCCGAGGACGAGGAGGAAGAGGCTGCGCCGCCGACAGTGGGCGCGCTGACGCTCGGCCCTGAGGAGGCCATTCGTCTGGAAGGAGAAACCCATTGGGTGGATGATCCGGATGGACAGTTCACCATCAGCGTTGAGGCGACCAACGCGGCCCGTGTCGAGTTCTTTGCGCGTGACGCTGCTGGGAGTGTGCTGTCGCTGGGCGTTGATGAGGACGGCGCGGACGGCTGGAGCGTCACGGCGACCATCGAGCCGGACTATAGTGGATCGGTCTACGCCCAGGTCTATCCCAAAGAAGGTGAGTACGTGACCAGCGACGAGCTGCTTGTCGCCCGTTGAGTGCCCCCGACATGAAGTCGCCCAAGCGGTGCTGATACGAGTCACCGAAGTGGGAGATAGTGAAAAAGGAAGAGACCTTCTGAGGTAGACTGAAGGCACCCAAGCCCAGTCGAAGCAGGAGGTCTTTTCATTGGTCGCTTCTGCGGTTCCCGTAGGGATGGTTTGCGATGCGCCCCTGCGCGATCTCGCTTTGGGAATGGGTTCCGGCACATCGCGCCCGCTTCCCCCTCCTAGAATATTCGTGCTACCATTAGAGCATCTGGGTGGTGGGGTGTGTTGGGCCGTGCCCCGCCTGAACCAATCATCCTTTACCAGCAACCAACAACCAATCACCAACTACCAACCACCAACGAGGTCACCTATGCCCTTTGTCGAAGCTCCCACCACCTTCTACCTGGGCCGGCGATTTGACCCGGCGGCGCACCAGCCGACCGACGAGGTCGTCTATTACGATTCGCGCGACCTGACCACGCACGCCGTCGTGCTGGGCATGACCGGCAGCGGCAAGACCGGGCTGTGTGTCACCTTGCTCGAAGAGGCGGTGCTGGACGACATCCCGGCCATCGTCATTGACCCCAAGGGCGACATCACCAACCTGCTGCTGAATTTCCCGGCGCTGCGCCCGGCGGACTTCGCGCCCTGGGTCAATCTCGACGACGCGCGCCGCGCCGGACTGGACGCGGACGAGTACGCGCAGCAAGTCGCGGCGCAGTGGCGCGACGGCCTGGCTCAATGGGACATCACGCCGGGGCGCATGGAGCACCTCGCGCAGAAGGCGCACTTCAGCATCTACACGCCCGGCTCCGACGCGGGCCTGCCGGTCAGCATCCTCGACGCGATGCAGGCTCCGCCGGACGGCTGGGGGACGGGCGAGGATGAGTTTCACCGCGAGCAGATCAGCGGCATCGTCACGGCGCTGCTGGCGCTGGTGGGGCGCACCGTCGAGCCGGTCAAAGACCGCGAGCACGTGCTGATCGCCAACATCTTTGAGCACGCCTGGCGACGCGGCCAAAACCTGACGCTGGAAGATGTGATCCTCCAGGTGCAGAAGCCGCCCTTCGCCAAGCTGGGCGTCTTCGACGTGAACACGTTTTTCCCTGAAAAAGATCGCTTTGCGCTGGCAATGGAGCTTAACAAGATCATCGCCGCGCCCGGCTTCCAAAGCTGGATGCAGGGCGAGCCGCTCGACATCCAGAGCCTGCTCTACACGCCGGAGGGCAAGCCGCGCGTCAGCATCTTCTACATCGCCCATCTCAGCGACGCCGAGCGCATGTTCATCGTCACCCTGCTGCTGGAAAACGTGCTGGCCTGGATGCGCACCCTCAGCGGCACGACCAGCCTGCGCGCCCTGCTCTACTTCGACGAGCTATTCGGCTTCTTCCCCTCGCACCCCTACAACCCGCCGAGCAAGGAGCCGCTGATGCGCCTGCTCAAGCAGGGGCGCGCCTTCGGGCTGGGGCTGGTGCTGGCCACGCAGAACCCCGCCGACATTGACTACAAGGGCCTGGCGAACGCCGGCACATGGTTCGTCGGCAAGCTGCAAACCGAGAACGACAAGAATAAAGTCCTGGGCGGGATGCAAAGCCTGGTCACGGCGGAGGACGGCCTGAACATCAGCGACGTAGACCGGCTGTTGGTCAGCCTGGCCCCGCGCGTCTTCGTCATGCACAACGTCCACGACCGGGGCGGCCCCGTCCTCGTTCACACGCGCTGGGCGATGAGCTACCTGCGCGGCCCGCTGACTCGCCAGCAGATTCGGGTGCTGATGGCCACCCAGCGCGAGCGCCCGCTCTACCCGGCGCAGACCGCCGCGCGCCCGCCGTCGCTCCCGGAGATGCCGCCGCGCCAGGCGACGCCGCGCCCGCTCACGCTGCCGGACTTTGCGCCGCCAGCGCCGCCACCGACTCTGCCTGACGAGTCCACCCAGCCGACGGCGGTCGGCACCACGCCGCCGCCGCGCGAGCCTGCGCCCGCCCGCCCCGAGGCTGGTGTCGCGCTGCCGGAGGGGCTGAGCCTGACGCCGCCGGTCGTGTCGGCGAGCATTCCCCAGCACTTCCTGCCGGCGCTGGTTGCGCTGGAGACCGCCGTCGAAGCGTGGGGGCGCGAGACCGGCCTGCGCGCCGACCGCCCCGGCGATGCGCGGCTGGCTTACGAGCCGGTGCTGCTGGCCCAGGCCGACGTGCGCTTCGCCGACCGCAAGAGCAACATCAGTGAGATCGGCTATTACGCCTACCATGTGCGTGAAGTGGCCCAGGCCGGGCTGCTGCGCTGGGAGGAGCATCGCGCGTCCTACACAGACCCGCGTGACCTGGGGAGCGAGCCTTTCGGTGAGGTGGCCTACGGCGACCTGCCGCCGGGCCTGGTTGACGTGCGGCGCATGACGGCGCTGGCCCGCGAGCTAGAGGACTACCTCTACAAGACGGCGGCGCTGACCGTGCTCTACAACCCCGACCTTGACCTCTTCGGCGCGCCGGGGATGCAGCGCCGCGACTTCGTTGTTCAGGCGGGCGGGCTGGCCCGTCAGCGTCGCGACGCGGAGATTGACGCGGTCGCCCAGCGCTACGACAAGGCTTTCGACCGGCTGGAGGAGCAGTTGCGGCGCACGGCGCGCGATCTCGCGTCCGAGCAGCGGGAGCTAGACGCGCGGCGCAGCGAGGAGATGTGGACGACCGGCGAGGCGATGATGAGCCTGCTGCGCGGGCGCACCTCCTACACCATGTCGCGGATGAGCCGCACGCGGCGCTACCGCCAGCAGTCGCACGACGACGTGTACGAGGCCGAGCAGCGTATCAACGAGATGGAGGCGCAGCTTGAGCAGGCTCAGGCGGCGATGGAGAACGAGCTACGCGCCATTGACGACAAGTGGGCGCGCATCGCGGGCCGGGCCGATGATTACCGCATCAGCGCCTACAAGAAGGATATTCACGTCGGCGTGTTTGGCATCGGCTGGGTGCCGTACTGGTTGTTCGCGGTGGGCGGCGAGCCGGTGCTGCTGCCGGCGTGGGGTGGGTAGCGGTCAGCGATCAGCGGTCAGCCGTCAGCAGTCAGTGAGAACGGTCGCCTGGCCAACAACCACTCACCATCGCCCGCCAACCACAGAGAGGCCGTTTGAGAAGTCGTGCGCCTGCCTTTGCCCCCCATCCCCGGCCCTTCCCCCACGAGGGGGGAAGGGAGAAAAGCGCACAGGCTAAGCCCCTCCCTCCTTGTGGGGGAGGGGTTTGGGGTGGGGGGCAGCAACTTCTCATATGGCCTCTGACCACCGATCACTCCGCCATTTCTTCGCGCACCCTGACTGGTGTATACTTGGTGCTGCGCCACGACGCGGCTGCGCGCCTTGCGCGGCCCGCTGCGCGAGTGAGATTCCCTTATGGCCCGCGATCCGCTCATCGGCAGAAAACTGGGCGATTACACCATCGAAAGCCTGCTCGGTCGGGGTGGCATGTCGCGCGTATACGCCGGCTACGACGAGTATCTGGCTCGCTACGCCGCCGTCAAGGTGATCAGCGCCGACCTGACCGAGGCCGACGAGGCCGAGTATGCGCGCCGCTTCCAGACTGAAGCGCGGGCCATTGCCCGCCTGCGCCATCCCAACATCGTCGGCATCTACCAGTTCGGGCGCTCGGCGGGCGTCTACTACATGGCCCAGGTGCTGCTCGAAGGCGCTGACCTGCGCGTGCTGCTCAAAGCCTACGCCGACCGGGGCCTGCGGATGCCCGCGCCGGAGATCGTGCGCGTGGTGTGCGACATCGCCAGCGCGCTCGACTACGCGCACGAGCAGGGCGTCATTCACCGCGACATCAAGCCGTCGAACATCATCCTGGAGCACACGACAGGCCGCGCCATCCTCATGGACTTTGGGCTGGCGCTGAGCGTGCCGGAGGGCACGCTGGGCGACACCTTCGGCAGCGCGCACTATATCGCGCCGGAGCAGGCGATCTCCTCGGCCAACGCCGTGCCGCAGAGCGACCTGTACGCGCTGGGCGTCGTCGTCTACGAGATGGCGACCGGTACCGTGCCCTTCGATGACCCTTCGGTGATGAGCGTGGCCCTCAAGCACCTCAACGACCCGCCGCCGCCACCCACCGTGCACAACCCGGACTTGCCGCCAGCAGTGGAGCAGGTCATCTTGCGCGCGCTCGAAAAGGACCCGGAGCGTCGCTTCCGCACGGGCGCGGCTTTCGCCGACGCGCTGGAGCGCGCCTATGAGGACGCCCCCGCCCATCTGCGCGCCGGGCCGTCTATTGCCGAGATGATGGACTGGCAGGGGGCGTCACCGGAGGTGCTGCGCACGCCGCCCCCTGAATTCCCGCTGCCGGAGCCGCCCGACCTGGAGGAGCTGTCTTCGCGCCCCACGCCGCCGCCTGTTGCGTCCTACGCGCCTTACGTGCCGCCGCTGCCGGGCGTCGCTTCGCGCTTCGCCCAGCGACGCCAGCAGAAGGAGGCCGAAGAAGCCCTGCGCGCCATCGCCGACGGTGACCTGACGCTCGACGAGGACGCGCTGGAAGACCTGCTGGACTCCTACGACGAGCCTCACGAAGTGGGCGTGGGCAGGCCGCGCACCGCGCCGCTTGTGCCGCCTCTGCTGGCAGAGCAGCCCCCTGCCGAGTCTGGTGCGGGCAAGGCTGCGCGCCCGCGCCGCCGCCTCCGGCTGCTGCTGGTGGCGCTCATTCTGCTGGCGATTGCCGCTGGCGCTGTCGTGCTCGGCACGCGGGGCGGCGACCGCGACGGTGAGACGGGCGCGGGCGCGGTCGCCCTGAGCGCGAGCGACACGCCTGCGCCGACTACCCCGCCCCCTTCTGCTACTCGTCCGCCAACGGCGACGCGGCAGCCCACCAATTCCCCCGTCGTGGCAGCGACCGAAGCTGGCGCGGCCCCAGTCATGCCAGCGCCAACCGGCACGCCGACCGAGTTGCCGACGGACACCCCGCCGCCATCCGCCACTGCCACCGAAGCGCTATCGGCGACGCCTACCGAAGCACCGTCCGCCACGCCGACCGCGTCGCCCACTGTGCCGCCTGTGGAAGCGACGCCCGGCCCGCCGCCCACGTTGCGCCTGGTGTACGAGCGCGACGCGCTGCTGCTGGTCAATATGTCCGGCGGGGCGCTGGATGTCAGCGGGCTAGTCTTCGAGCAGATTCCCGCCGACGGCCCGGCGCGGCTGTTCCGCGCGTCCGCCTGGGAGCGCGAGGGCATGGCCGACCCGCCCGGCTCCATGCGCGACGGCGGCTGCTACCAGGTGGTGAGCAAGACGGCCACGCAGACCCAGCCCGATCGCGCGCTATGCCCGGAGTTCCTCGGCTATGTCCGGCTGGAGGGCGAGCAGCGTTACTTCTGGGGCGCGGCATCACCGGATGCGACCTTCACCGTGCGCCTGGCCGGGGCGGACTCGCCGCTGGCGGAGTGCGCCGTCGCTGCGGGGGAGTGTGGGGTCATGATGGAGGCAATCCGGCCCGCGCCTTCGGCCACGCCGGTTGCCCTGCCATCGGCCACGCCCGCGCCGTTGCCGACCGCCATGCCCACGCCGCTCCCGCCGGATGTCCGGCTGGTCTACGACGGCGACCAGGTGTGGCTGGTCAACGTCTCCGGCGCTGAGCAGGACATCAGCGGGCTGGTCTTCGAGCAGTTGCTCCCCGACGGGACGGTGCGGCGCTTCGAGGCGCAGCAGTGGAACCGTCCCGATGCGCTTGCCTCGCCCGCGCGGATGCCAGCAGACGGGTGCTTCCAGCTTGTGACCGGTGACGGCACGCGCGCCTCCGCCGACGCCGTCGGCTGCGAGCGGCTGCTCGGCTGGCTCCGTACCAGCGCCCCCAGCCGTTACTTCTGGCTGGCCGATGATCCCGGCGCGGTCTTCACCGTGCGCCGGGCAGACGCGACCGCGCCGCTGGCTACGTGCGCCGTCGCCGCCGGGGAATGCGCGTTCGGCCTGGCGGCGGAGTGAGTCCATTGGGTATTGGTGGCTTGTTATTGGTGGATCGCTTCAAGAAGGGACGCTATGACGTTTGCGGTTGATCTCACAGGGAAGATCGCCCTGGTGACCGGGGCCGGGCGCGGTATTGGCCGGGCGATTGCCGGGGCGCTGGCCGGGGCAGGCGCAGCGGTGGCGATCAACGACATTGACGCAGCCAGCGCCGAACGGACGGCGCGCGCCCTCGGCGCGCCCGCCCGCGCTTACCCGGCGGATGTGAGCGATCCCCAGGCCGCGCAGGGCATGATCGCGGAGGTCGCTGCCAGCCTGGGCGGGCTGCACATTCTGGTCAACAACGCCGGGGTCGAGCCGCACGCGCCCATCCTCGAATTGTCGCCCGACGACTGGCAGCGCACACTCGCCGTCAACCTGAGCGCGGCGTTTTACACCAGCCAGGCGGCGGGGCGGCTCATGCGTGCGGCGGGGGGCGGGGTCATCGTCAACATCGCTTCCATCGCCGGGCACAATATCCCGCTGCCCAACCGGGCCAGCTACGTTGCCAGCAAGGCCGGGCTGGTCGGCTTCACGAAAGAGTGCGCGCGCGAGTTCGCCGCCTATGGCATTCGCGTCAATGCCATCTGCCCCGGCGTCATCGCCACCGAGATGACCGCCGCGCTGCGCGGTAATGCGGCGCAGGTGCAGAAGTGGCTGGCGGACATCCCGCAGGGGCGGCTCGGCCAGCCCGACGACGTGGCCGGGGTGGTGCTGTTTCTGTGCAGCGATGCGGCAGCGTACCTCACCGGGCAGGCGATCAACGTGGACGGCGGCAAGGTGATGCTGTAGCGGGCATTACCTTACCCCAGCTTCGCTGCGCTCGGCTTGCCCCCTCTCCGCACCGGCTATGCGTTACCCACAAATGCCCCCCATCCCCCAGCCCCTTCCCCCGCGCTGCGCGGAGGGAAGGGGAGCAGGCCCGCCGCTTTTCTCCCTTCCCCCCTCGTGGGGGAAGGGCCGGGGATGGGGGGACAGGCACAGCCAAAGATGTGGGTAATGCATAGCCCCATGCATGGAGAGGGGGCCGAGCGGGGGTGAGGTAAGCCTGGGCGCGGCAAAGCAGCGCCCCTACCTGACAGATTTCGCACACCCCCGCGTTGCCCTGACTCAGGCCGTGTGATAATATGACTGCCACACGCAGGCCGGTTGCCCAACCCCGGCAACTGTCCGGCGCGGCGGAATCGGCACGTGAGGAGTGAGGGGGCAACACAATGAGTCGCCAGGTGTTGGCCGGATTTATTGTCCTGAATGTGATTGTTTCGCTGCTCGTTGCCTTCAGTGTGCTCGTCTTGGGCGGCTATTTCGACGCCGACGAGCCGGTGCCCGCGCCGACTCAGATCGTCATCCTCACCGCCACGCCCATCCCCGGCATGAACATGCAGCCCGCCGAGTGCCAGAGCACGGTTGACGCGCTCCAGCTCACCGGCACGGCCCTGTTCGAGCGCGCGGAGGTGGTGGCCGTGGTCACGGCTACGCCGGACCTCGCAGGGGGCTTGGCCGTCGCCGATGTGACGGCTGTCGCCACGATTGATCCGGCGCGGCTGCCGCCCGTCCCCACCGATCTGCCGCCCGGAGCCGTTTCTCCGACGCCGGAGACCGAGGACGACGGCTGCCTGCGCCATGTCGTGCAGTCGGGCGACTTGATCATCAACATCGCCCAGCAGTACGGCGTGTTCGCGGGCGACATCCTGCTCGCCAACGACATGACCGAAGACGACGTGACCAACCTGCAGATCGGCCAGGTGCTGATCATCCCCGTGCCGGGCTGCGCGGCGCTGATCACGCCGACGCCCTCGCCCTCGCCGACCAATACGCCGTTCTCGCTGACGCAGATGGCGCCGACGGTCACGCTGCCGCCCACCACTCTCAATGCGCAGGTGGTCATTGCCAATGTGATGGGGTCGGGCAGCGTCACCAACGAAGCGGTCGAGATTCGCAATGTGGGCAATGTCATCAATCTGCAAGGCTGGACGCTGAGCAACGAGCGCGGCGATACCTACAGCTTCCCGGAGTTCCGGTTGCAGCAGGGTAGCTTGGTGCGCGTCTTTTCGCGCCAGGGGCAGAATACGCCCGCCGCGCTGTTCTGGGCGCGCGAAGCGCCCGCCTGGCGCGAAGGGGACACGGTGACGCTGGCCGATGCAGCGGGGCAGGTGCAGGCGACCTTCCGCGTGGGCGAGACGGCCCCGCTCTTCCAGGAGGCGACGCTCCAGCCGGGGGATTGAGCGGCACACAGGGGACTACAGAGAGCGCATTCTACGCTGGCAAAGCGGTTCCGATGCGAATTGACGATCATGATCGGTAACCACCTGTAGGGGAGGGTTTGCAAACCCTCCCCTACGAAATATCCGGTATGCGTTACCCGTATTGAATGTCAAATCCCATCAGGGCCGTATCACCTGCGCCCCCACGCCGCTAGATGGTGCTCTGTGTCAGGCGGGAAACACAAACCCCCAGCGCGCTCAGGGCGGTGAGGGCTTGCTGTGAGCGGAGAGTCTCCGGTTAGGTGGCGGGCGGGGACGCTAGGACTTCTTGGCCTCGTCGTTCTTGTCCTCGTCCTCGCCACGCAGACCCTTGCGGAACTCGCGGATGGCCGACCCCATCTCGCCGCCGATGCGCGACACGCGCCCCACACCAAACAGCAAGATCACCACGGCCAGGATCAGGATCAACTCAGTCGTACCTACGTTACCCATTGCTTGCTCCTTCATACATACGCTCGCCGCGCCTGCGGCGCGAATTCACCAGCTTGGGCCGGGCGGGAGTGCGGCACCGTCCCGGCATCCACTCGACTTCATTATACCAGGCCCGCGCGAATCTGGTTAGAGATTTGCGCATCGCCGAAGCCGCCTGCTACACTAGGCTCGCATACCACCCAGGGAGGTTGAAGCGTGCCCGCACAGGCGCTCTATCTTAAGTGGCGGCCCGCGACGTTCGAGGACGTTATCGGCCAGGATCACATTACCCGCACGCTGCGCAACGCGCTGCGCCAGGGGCGCATCCGCCATGCGTACCTGTTCAGCGGCCCGCGCGGCACGGGCAAGACCTCGACGGCACGGCTGCTGGCCAAAGCGGTCAACTGCCTGGACGACGACCCCGACCGGCGGCCCTGCAACACCTGCGCCCGCTGCCTCGCCGTCAACGAGGGGCGCTACCTGGACTTGATCGAGATTGACGCGGCGTCGCATACCGGCGTGGACGATGTGCGCGACCTGCGCGACAAGATCGCTTTCTCGCCCGGCGAAGGCGAGTACAAGGTCTATATTATAGATGAGGTGCACCGCTTCTCTGGCGCGGCCTTCGACGCGCTGCTCAAGACGCTGGAGGAGCCGCCGGCGCACGCCATCTTCGTGCTGGCTACGACCGAGGTCGCCAAAGTCCCGGCCACGATCAAGAGCCGCTGCCAGTTGTTCGAGTTCCGCCGCGTGCCGCTGGCCGAGGTCACGGAGCGGCTGGCTGAGATCGCCGCAGTTGAAGGTGTCTCCATTGACCCGGCGGCGCTGGCGCTGATCGCCCGCGAGGGCACCGGCAGCGTGCGCGACAGCATCAGCCTGCTCGACCAGCTCATCGCCGACCCCGACGCGCACATCACACTGGACATGGCCGAGCAGATTTTGGGCACGGCCAGCGGGCAGCACGTCGTCGAGCTGGTGGACGCGCTGATCGCCAGTGACGCGGCGCGCGGGCTGGACTTGATCAACGAGGCCGTTGACGGTGGCGCTGACCCGCGCCAGCTTGGTCAGCAGGTGATCGCCCATCTGCGCCAGGTCTTGCTGGTGAAGATGGCCGGCGATGCGCTGGTTGACACGACCGAGGAGCGCCGCGCCGTGCTGCGCGAGCAGGCCGGGGCCATCGGGCGCAAGACGCTGATCGCCGCCATCCGTGCTTTCAACGGGGCGGTGGCCGAATGGCGCGCCGGGTGGCAGCCGCAGCTTCCGCTTGAGCTGGCCTTTCTGGAGAGCATCAAGCCGGTGGTGGAGGAAGAGCCGGAGCCTGCGCCGCGACCCGCCGCCCAGCCGCGCCCGCGCACACAGCACGACCTGCCGCCGCCCGTCGAGGAGCAAGAGGCCGCGCTGCCGCCCGCTGCCCCTGCCGCGCCCATCCCTGGCGGCCCGCCGCGCGTGCGCGTGACGGACGTTCTGGGTGCCTGGGCGGAGGTGCAAAGGAGCGCGCGTGCGCATCACCCCTCGCTGCCAGCCCTGTTGGAGCACGTCACCCCGCGCGACATGCGCGGCGATCAGTTGGTGCTCAGCGTGAGCAGCGTCATCTTCAAGCAGAAGATCGAAGTGCCTGAGACGCGCGCGGCGCTCGAAGAGGCGCTGGATGCCGTGCTGGGTGTGCCGCTCAAGGTGTCGGTGATCGTGGTGGACGAGGCGCACGTCAAGACGCCCGGCGCGAACGACGTGCTGGCGACGGATGATGTGCTGGCCTTCGGCGTCCACGAGCTAGGCGGCGAGATCACCGATCTGGACGACGAGGAATGAGCGACGCTCCGGCGGGCCGTTATAGGCCAGGGTTGTCAGGACGGGGCGTGTTGATCCTCTTTGACTTTGTAGACGGATAATGTCTATGCGAGGTATTTACCTCACCAGGCATGGAGAGAGAGTGTCGAGGCGGTTCACCGCCGAGACGGGGGTGAGGTAGACCGGCGAGACGGATGGACAGGAGTAATCAATATGGCCAGGAAGAAGGCAGGCGGTTTTGGCGGGCCGATGGGCGGCGGGATGCCCAACCAGGCATCGCTCATGCGCCAGATCAAGAAGATGCAGGAAGACATGGAGGCCGCGCAAGCGGCGCTCGGCGAAGAAACGCTCCAGGTTAGCGTGGGTGGCGGCGCGGTGATGGTTGTCATCAGCGGGCACCAGGTGGTGAAGGCGATCACCATCAACCCCGAAGCGGTTGACACCTCGGATGAGGAGTGGCTGGCCGATCTGCAGGATTTGCTGATCGCCGCCGTGAACCAGGCCATCGAGCAGAGCCAGGCTTATGCTGCCGAGCGGATGCAGGATGTCAGCGGCGGCCTGGACTCCATGCTGCCCGGCGGGCTGGGTGGACTACTCGGTTAGGTGCAGCGCACTGCGCACGCGATGAGGTGAGTTGTGAGCCAGGCAGTCCCCAAACCGGTCACGCAGTTGGTCGAGGCGTTCTCGCGCTTGCCGGGCATCGGCCCCAAGACGGCCTCGCGCCTCACTTACTACCTGCTGCGCGCGCCGGACGAGCTATCCCAAACGTTGGCGGCGGCCATCGGCGACCTCAAGGCCAAGACGCGCACGTGCTCCGTCTGCTACAACATCACCGAGGAAGACCCATGCGCCATCTGCCGTGACGAGGCGCGCGAGCAGACAACGCTGGTTGTCGTCGAGGAGCCGCTCGACGTGCTGGCGGTCGAGCGTACCGGCGCTTATCAGGGACGCTATCACGTGCTGCACGGCGCTATTTCGCCGGTGGAAGGCATTGGCCCGGAAGACCTGAAGATTCGGGAGCTGGTGCTGCGCGTGCAAGCCGGGGGCGTGCTGGAAGTGATCGTCGCCACGAACCCCGGCATGGAGGGCGACGCGACGGCCATGTACTTGCAGCGCCAGCTTGCGCCCACCGGCGTCAAAGTCACGCGGCTGGCGCGCGGGCTGCCCACCGGCGGTGACCTGGAATACGTGGACTCGGTCACGCTGCTGCGCGCCTTGCAGGGCCGGCAGGAGATGTGAGCGCATCCGTGAAGCTCGGAGCCGAGGCGCTGACCCAAGCGCCTCGTTGTCTGTGATAATGTGCGAGGGAGAACTGCAATATGCCCAAAATCGTCTTCATCGGCGCGGGGAGCACCGTCTTCGCCAAGAACCTGATGGGTGATATCCTCCACTTCCCGGAGCTGGCTGAGTCCACACTGACGCTGCTTGATCTGGACGCCGACCGGCTGCGCACGTCCGAGATCGTGGCGCGCAAGGTCGCAGAGGCACTCGGCGCGCGGCCCATCATCGAGGTGACCACCGACCAGCGCGCGGCGCTCGACGGCGCTGATTACGCGATCTGCATGATTCAGGTGGCCGGCTACAGGCCGGGCACGGTGCTTGACTTCGAGATTCCCAAGCGCTACGGGCTGCGCGCCACCATTGCCGATACGCTCGGTGTCGGCGGGATCATGCGGGCGCTGCGCACCATCCCCGTGCTGCTGGCCATGTGCCGCGACATGGAGGAGGTGTGCCCCCAGGTCACCTTCCTCAATTACGTCAACCCCATGGCCATGAACACCTGGGCCGTCAGCCGCGCCAGCCGGATCAAGACGGTTGGGCTGTGCCACAGCGTGCAGGGCACGGCCATGCAGCTTGCGGCGGATATCGGCGTGCCGTATGAGGAGATCAACTACCTGTGCGCAGGCATCAATCACCTGGCTTTCTACCTGCGTTTCGAGCGCGACGGGGAAGACCTCTACCCGCTGCTTTTCCGGGTGATCGAAGAAGGGCGCGTGCCGGACTGGAACCGGGTGCGCTACGAGATGTTGCGCCGGCTGGGTTACTTCGCCACCGAGTCGAGCGAGCATTTCGCCGAGTATGTGCCCTGGTTCATCAAGCGCGACCGGCCCGATCTGATCGAGCGCTTCAACATCCCGCTCGACGAGTACATCCGCCGCTGCGAGACGCAAATCGCCGACTGGGAGGCGATGCACGCTGACTTCGAAGACCCGGCGGTGGCGATCCAGGTGGTGCCCAGCCATGAGTATGGCGCGGGCATCATCCACAGCCTGGAGACGGGCATCCCACGTGTGATTTACGGGAACGTCATGAACGACGGGCTGATTGACAACTTGCCGGGCGAGTGCTGTGTCGAGGTGCCTTGCCTGGTGGACAAGAACGGAGTCCAGCCGACGCGCATTGGCGCGTTGCCGCCGCAACTGGCCGCACTGATGCAGACCAATATCAATGTGCAGGCGCTGACTGTCGAAGCGGCGCTGACCGGCAAGCGTGAGCACATTTACCACGCCGCCATGTTCGATCCGCACACTGCCGCCGAATTAGACCTGGAGCAGGTCTGGCTGCTGGTTGACGAGCTGATTGCGGCGCACGGTGAGTGGCTGCCGACGTATACGTAGTGGTGCCAGTTCGGTGTTCTAACACCTGTTTTATGGAAACTCAAGGAATCGCCCTTGACGCCCCTGCTGAGGGATGGTAAGATGTCCCCACGCTCGATGAGAACAACGCGCTACGGGAAAGCCGGGCGCAGGTTCTAGCAAACTGAACGATACGAAGGGGGGCGTACCGACAAGCATCCCGAAAGCAGTTGGGTTTTCAGCTTGTCATGCGCCCGCCGCCAGACGGCGGTTTTTTGCCCCACTATCCATCGTCCAGTCGAGCCGCCCCTTAACAACAGCATAGTGACAGGAAGCAGTAAGTGCGAGCACCTGAGAGGAAGCATCAATCTCGCGAAGGGATTGATGAGAGCAGTGAATACGGAGAGTTTGATCCTGGCTCAGGATGAACGCTGGCGGCGTGCCTAATACATGCAAGTCGAACGAGAGCCCTAATTTCGATTAGGGTGAGAGTGGCGAACGGGTGAGTAACACATGGCTGACCTGCCCCTCAGAGGGGGACAACCGCTGGAAACGGTGGCTAATACCCCATACGCTCATCCGGGTTAGAGGCTGGATGAGGAAAGGCGCTAGTGCTGAGGGAGGGGGCTGTGGCCCATCAGCTAGTTGGTAGGGTAACGGCCTACCAAGGCGAGGACGGGTAGGGGACCTGAGAGGGTGACCCCCCACACGGGCACTGAGAGACGGGCCCGACTCCTACGGGAGGCAGCAGTAAGGGATATTGCGCCAATGGGCGAAAGCCTGACGCAGCAACGCCGCGTGCGGGATGACGGCCTTCGGGTTGTAAACCGCTTTTCCGGGGGAAGAGGGAGGACGGTACCCTGGGAATAAGTCTCGGCTAACTACGTGCCAGCAGCCGCGGTAAAACGTAGGAGGCGAGCGTTATCCGGATTTACTGGGTGTAAAGCGCGTGCAGGCGGTTTAGCAAGTCGTGCGTGAAAGCGCTCTGGCTCAACCGGGCGAGGACGTGCGGAACTGCTGAACTAGAGGCAGGTAGAGGCGTGTGGAATTCCGGGTGTAGTGGTGAAATGCGTAGAGATCCGGAGGAACACCAGTGGCGAAGGCGACGCGCTGGGCCTGACCTGACGCTAAGACGCGAAAGCATGGGGAGCGAACGGGATTAGAAACCCCGGTAGTCCATGCTGTAAACGATGCGGACTAGGTGTGGCGGTGAGGAGCCGCTGTGCCGCAGCCAACGTGATAAGTCCGCCACCTGGGGAGTACGGCCGCAAGGTTAAAACTCAAAGGAATTGACGGGGGCCCGCACAAGCAGCGGAGCGTGTGGTTTAATTCGAGGCTACACGAAGAACCTTACCTGGGCTTGACATGGCGGTAGTAGCGACCTGAAAGGGGAGCGACCTTCGGGAGCCGTCACAGGTGCTGCATGGCTGTCGTCAGCTCGTGTCGTGAGATGTTCGGTTAAGTCCGGTAACGAGCGCAACCCTCGCCGTCAGTTACAAGTGTCTGGCGGGACTGCCCGTTGAACGCGGGAGGAAGGTGGGGATGACGTCAAGTCAGCATGGCCTTTATGTCCAGGGCTACACACACGCTACAATGGCCGGCACAACGGGTAGCCAACCTGCGAGGGGGAGCCAATCCAGGAAAGCCGGTCTCAGTTCGGATTGCAGGCTGCAACCCGCCTGCATGAAGTCGGAGTTGCTAGTAAACGCGCATCAGCCATGGCGCGTTGAATACGTTCCCGGGCCTTGTACACACCGCCCGTCACGTCATGGGAGCTGGTCATGCCTGAAGTCGGTGGGCTAACCGCAAGGAGGCAGCCGCCAAAGGCAGGGCTGGTGACTGGGACGAAGTCGTAACAAGGTAGCTGTACCGGAAGGTGCGGCTGGATCACCTCCTTTCTAAGAGAGAAGGCGGGATACGGGAGTATCCTGCCGGACGCACGAGCGGTTTCCTGTCACTGAGCTGGGGTTAAGGGCTGGGGGGTGAGCGGTCAGCTTGAGCGGGTCTGTAGCTCAGTTGGTTAGAGCACTCGCCTGATAAGCGAGAGGTCAGCCGTTCGAGGCGGCTCAGACCCACAGGGGAGGGGGCCGAGGGGACGTAGCTCAGCAGGGAGAGCGCCTGCTTTGCAAGCAGGAAGTCAGGGGTTCGAGTCCCCTCGTCTCCATGGGGGAGCAGGTCGTTGTCAGTTCTCGGTGGGGGACTGGGGAGCAGGCGGCGACCGCTGAGCACCAACGACCAACAACCAACAACCAAGAACTAAGAACCGACGACCGAAGGGTCAGCGCCCGGTGGGTGGGAGCAAGGGGACTTGCTAGCAGCCACGGGGTGCGAACTCCGAGCACGTTACCAAGTGAATATGCAAGCGGAAAGCGCAAGAACATCAATTTCTCCGTATCACATGTAGGATAAGCTACGAAGGGCATACGGGGGATGCCTAGGCGCCAGTTGCCGAAGAAGGACGTGGTACACTGCGAAAAGCTCCGGTGAGGGGTGTGCACCCGCAAGAGCCGGAGATGTCCGAATGGGGAAACCCGCGTGGGGGAATGCCTGCGCAGCGTCTGGTGAACACATAGCCAGGCGCGGGGAACCCGGGGAACTGAAACATCTCAGTACCCGGAGGAAAAGAGAGAATTCCCTGAGTAGTGGCGAGCGAAAGGGAAGGAGCCCAAACCTGCTGGCAAGCCAGTGGGGGTTGGAGGGCAAGACGGAAGGGACGGAAGGGAAGTCGAACGGTTCTGGAAAGGCCGGCCAGAGACGGTGAGAGCCCGGTAGACGCAAGCGGAGGTCCTGGTTTTGACCCTGAGTACCACGGGGCACGCTAATCCTGTGGGAAGCTGGGGCGACCACGCTCCAAGGCTAAATACGTTTGGCGACCGATAGCGGACGAGTACCGTGAGGGAAAGGTGAAAAGAACCCCGGTGAGGGGAGTGAAAGAGAATCTGAAACCGTGTGCTTACAAGCAGTCAGAGGGTTTCGCGAGAGACCTGATGGCGTGCCTTTTGGAGAATGAGCCAGCGAGTTAATGTCTGTGGCGAGGTTAAGGGAGAGACACCCGGAGCCGAAGCGAAAGCGAGTCTGAAGAGGGCGGCGAGTCGCAGGGATTAGACACGAAACCAGGTGAGCTACCCATGGCCAGGCTGAAGCGACGCTAAACCGTTGTGGAGGGCCGAACCTTTCAACGTTGCAAAGTTGAGGGATGAGCTGTGGGTAGGGGTGATATGCCAAACGAACCTGGAGATAGCTTGTTCTCCCCGAAATAGCTTTAGGGCTAGCGTCGCGTGGTGAGTACGGGAGGTAAAGCACTGGATGGGCTAGGGGCCTCACGGTTACCAAACCCAACCAAACTCAGAATGCCTGTACTGTTAGAGCGCGGCAGTCGGACCACGGGAGATGAGTTTCGTGGTCGAGAGGGAAAGAGCCCAGACCCGCAGCTAAGGTCCTGAAATGCAGGCTAAGTGGCAAACGAGGTGGGAGTGTCCAGACAGCCAGGAGGTTGGCTTAGAAGCAGCCACCCTTTAAAGAGTGCGTAATAGCTCACTGGTCAAACGCTCCTGCGCGGATAATGTAACGGGGCTGAAGTCTGCTACCGAAGCTCGGGACGGCGCGTTGAGCGTCGTGGTAGGGGAGCGTCCTGACAGCGAGGAAGCACATCTGGTGAAGGTGTGTGGAGCGGTCAGGAGTGAGAATGCTGGCATGAGTAGCGAGAAACATGTGAGAACCATGTTCGCCGAAAGTCCAAGGTTTCCGACGGAAGGTCAGTCCGCGTCGGGTTAGTCGGGCCTTAGCCGAGGCCGGAAGGCGTAGGTGATGGACAACCGGTTAATATTCCGGTACCAGCTGGAGGGAGCGAAGGAGGGACGCCGCGGGGTAGCTCAGCCGCCGCAGTGGATGGCGGTGCGAAGCGAGATAGCCGATGAAGGGGAAGGGAAATCCGCCCTGGAGGTGAAGGCGCGAGCGCGGAGCCTACGGGCCACAAGTGAGCGAGCCAGACGGCCGAGAAAAGCTTCTAAGTGATGAACTCCGGGTGACCGTACCGCAAACCGACACAGGTAGACGGGTAGAGGATACCAAGGCGAACGGGAGAACCCTCGTTAAGGAACTAGGCAAAATGGCCCCGTAACTTCGGGAGAAGGGGCGCCCCCTGCTGGGGGGCCGCAGTGAAAGGGCTCTGCCGACTGTTTAACAAAAGCACAGGTCTCTGCAAACGCGAAAGCGGACGTATAGGGGCTGACGCCTGCCCAGTGCCGGAAGGTTAAGGGGACGGGTTAGCGCAAGCGAAGCTCGGAACCGAAGCCCCGGTGAACGGCGGCCGTAACTATAACGGTCCTAAGGTAGCGAAATTCCTTGTCGGGTAAGTTCCGACCCGCACGAATGGCGTAACGAGCGGAGCACTGTCTCAACGAGGGGCCCGGCGAAATTGAAATACGTGTGAAGATGCGCGTTACCCGCAGCAGGACAAAAAGACCCCGTGGAGCTTTACTACAACTTGCTATGGCGTTAGGGCTTGGCTTGTGCAGGATAGCTGGGAGGCAGAGAAGCTGGGACGACAGTCTCGGTGGAGCCGCTGGTGAGATACCAGCCTGGCGAAGTCTTGGCCCTAACCGTACACCGTGAACCGGGTACGGGACAGTGGCAGGCGGGTAGTTTGACTGGGGCGGTCGCCTCCGAAAGGGTAACGGAGGCGCCCAAAGGTGCCCTCAGGGTGAATGGAAACCACCCGAAGAGTGTAAAGGCAGAAGGGCGCTTGACTGCGAGGCCTACGAGCCGAGCAGAGCCGAAAGGCGGGCTTAGTGATCCCACGGTACCGAGTGGAAGGGCCGTGGCTTACCGGATAAAAGCTACCCCGGGGATAACAGGCTAGTCTGGTCCAAGAGTTCACATCGACGACCAGGCTCGGCACCTCGATGTCGGCTCATCGCATCCTGGGGCTGGATCAGGTCCCAAGGGTTGGGCTGTTCGCCCATTAAAGCGGTACGTGAGCTGGGTTCAGACCGTCGTGAGACAGGTCGGTCTCTATCCGCTGTGGGCGCAAGGAGGTTGAGGGGAGCTGCCCCTAGTACGAGAGGACCGGGGTGGACGCAGCGCTGGTGTGCCGGTTGTCACGCCCGTGGCATAGCCGGGTAGCTACCTGCGGAACAGAGAACCGCTGAAAGCATCTAAGCGGGAAGCTGACCTCAAGATGAGCCTCCTCACCGGGAAACCGGGTAAGACCGCTGGGAGACGACCAGCTAGATAGGCCGGGCGTGGAAGCGTCGCAAGGCGCGCAGCGAACCGGTACTAAGGGTCGAGGGCTTATCCTCCGTGATACGGAGAAGTGGGTGTTCTTGGGTAGGGCTTGCATATTCACGATGAAGAGTCTACAGCAGGCCAGTGAGTTGGTGGCTAGAGCGGTGGGGGTACACGCGGACCCATCTCGAACCCGGTCGTTAAGCCCACCCGCGCCGATGGTACTGGGGGGGCAGCCCCCTGGGAGAGTAGGTCGTTGCCAACCCTCTGGCCTGTTGCCTTTTTCCCCCATACCATCCTGCAACTTCACTCGCCCTACTCCGCGCCGCACGAAAGCAGCGCGATTTTTGGCTGATTGCCTCCCTAGTGTATACTCGAAACCGGCGTGAGTTCCTGATGAAGCGGCTGCCGATGCTGCCTCGTGGGAGAGCGGCGGCTGCTAAAGGAGGCGAGCGTGGTGCGACGGGCAATTGTATGGGCACTGCTCTTGGGGCTGCTGCTAGGGGCGGCGGCCTGCCAGGGCCGGGTGAGCACGGTCGAGCTAACGGCGACCAATACCCCGCCCGCCACTGAGCTGGCGGTCAAGCCTACCGAGCCACCCACGCGCGTTCCGCCTACTGAGGCGGCTCCGACGGCGACCGCCCTTCCCCCCACCGCTTCCGCTACGCCGGTCCCCAGCGCCACGCCTTCTCCCACACTTCCACCTACCGACACGCCCGCGCCGACGAGCGCCGCGCCATTCTTGACCGCCACTGCCAAGCGGGACGCAACGGAAATGGCTGCTCAGGTGGCCGGGGCGGTGGAGGCGACAGTCGGGGCATTGCCGAGCGCGACGGCCTACCCGACCTACACGCTTGCGCCGAGCGAGACGCCCGTCCCGACGCTCCCGCCAACCGAGACATCCGCGCCTACGCTGACGCCGACGGTTGACCTGGAGGGGACGCGAACCTCAAACGAAGCCACGCGCGCAGAATTGGCGGCGACGGTGGCCGGGGCGGTGGAGGCGACAGTCGGGGCATTGCCGAGCGCGACGGCCTACCCGACCTACACGCTTGCGCCGAGCGAGACGCCCGTCCCGACGCTCCCGCCAACCGAGACATCCGCGCCTACGCTGACGCCGACGGTTGACCTGGAGGGGACGCGAACCTCAAACGAAGCCACGCGCGCAGAATTGGCGGCGACGGTGGCCGGGGCGGTGGAGGCGACAGTCGGGGCATTGCCGAGCGCGACGGCCTACCCGACCTACACGCTTGCGCCGAGCGAGACGCCCGTCCCGACGCTCCCGCCAACCGAGACATCTGTGCCCACGCTGACGCCGACGATTGACCTGGAGGGGACGCGGACGGCGAACGAGGCCGCGCGCGCGGAATTGGCAGCGGCAATTGCCAGCGCAGTCGAAGCTACGCTGACCGCCTGGCCGAGCGCCACCGCCACGCCGACTCCTGTGCCGCCCAGCCCACCCCTTACACCGAGCAGCACGCCCAGCCCCGTGCCGCCGACCGCTACACCGACGGCAACCGCCGTGCCAGCCAGCCCGACGGCGCTCGTGCCGCCGATCCTACCCACCGCTGTGCCGGCGACAGCCTCTCCGCTGCCGCCCACACCGTTTGCCACGCTGCTGCCTTCGCCGACCGGCCCGCCGCCCGATCTGTTCGCCACAGCCACCGCCCTGGCGATGGCGCAGATGGACATCGAGGCGACCGACGTGGCCGTGGCCGGGGCCACGCAGACGCAAACCGCGCTCGATCTCCGTGCGACCGAGATCGCCGCCGTGTTGACCGAGACGCTGGCGCCCACGCCTACCATTGGCTTCGAGGCGAGCGCGACGGCGCTTGTTGCCGCTGTCACGGCGACCGCTGAGGCCATCGCCGCGCAGCCGATCGGCCTGGTCTTCGACGTGCCGCCGGGTTGGAGCGCGCCAGTTCAGACCGACCTGAACACCCTGCAACTCAGCGATGGGACGGCGCTGATCTTCATCTATCGCGGCGACGCGGCATTCTTCGAGCGGTGGGGCATCCCGGCGGACGAGACCGATCTGGTCGCCGCTGCGGAGGCGCTGGCCGGGCGCACCGGCGGGACGATCCAGCCCTACGAGGGCAAGGCGGCGATTCCGGTGCTATTGCCCGGTGTGCGCGAAGGGAAGCGGGGCGTGCTGTACCTGGCCAGGCTGGCGGACGGCGACTGGCTGCTGCTGTCGGGCAGCGCGCCGGTTGACGCCCTGGCGACGTACCAGGCGGAGGTCTTCGAGCCGCTGCTGCTCTCGCTGGAAATAGCCGGGCCAGAGCCGATTACACCCCCGATGCGCACGCCGCAGCCCACGCGCACGCCGATTGTCATCCCGCCCACCCCGACGGCCACATCCACGCCGCTGGCGCTGGTCTCGACCACCAGCGCGGCGCTGGGCCTCACCTTTGACGTGCCGCAGGGCTGGACGGAAGCCATGCCGCCAGACCTGAACCCGTCCGATGCCGCTATCGCCGGGGCCATCTTCTATGCCGACGCTGACGATGCTGTCAGCCCGCCGGACGTGGCGGAGCATCCGGCGCTGCTCGTGCTGCGGGTGATGCCCGGCGACTACGCGCTCGACCTGGCGGGCACCATGCCCGCCGATGTATTGGCCGGGCTGTTCGCGGTGCCGGAGCGGTATATCCAGTCGTTCGCAGCCGCTTATCCCGCTGCGCGCACGGTCGTCGCCCGGCCAGAGGGTGCGGCGGTGGTCTACGCCCTGGCGCTGGGCGCGGATGATTGGGCGGTTGTGGCCGCCGTTGCCCCGCCCGGCTACAATGCGCTGGAACTGGATCAACTGGCGCTGGTGCCGCTCGTCCGCTCGCTGGCGGTGAGCAGCGGGGAATGAGCGCGGCTGATCGAGTCTGGCCGGCCCACAGCAGAACGGCTCGCCGCAACGCGCAGGCGAGCCGTTTCTCTTATACGGCCTGATAAAGTGGACGCCAGGGCGCGGCTACCCGCCGGGGTCGAGCGTCGGCGCGACGGGCGGGCGCGGCGTGTTCGTTGGCAGCGGTGTCGGCGTGAGCGTCGGCGCAAGCTCAATGGGTGTGCGCGTGGGCTGCGGCGTGCGCTGGGCGCGCGGCGTGGCCGTCAGCGACGGCGTGCTGCTCGGTGTGAGCGTCGGCGTTGGCGAAGGGGTGACGGTCACGGTTGGCGTGGGCGTTTCGGACGGCGTGGCTGTCAGAGAGGGCGTATAGGTGATCGTCGGCGTGGCAGTGGGCCGGGCCTGCTCGGTCTGCATGGCGAAGACCGCCTGGCGCGTGGCTTCCAGGTTGAGCGCCAACGTAGCCGTCGGCACGCCGGTTGCGGGAACGTCCTGCGCGTCCTCGCCGCCGAACAGCCCGCCCAACGCCGCCGCGCCCAGCGCGATGACCACGACCAGCACCAGGGCCAGCCCGCCGAGCGGCGCAGCCTGGCGCAGCCGGGGACGAGAGGACTGCGCCGGGGGCTGCCCAACGGTCGCGCGCACCCACTCAGCGAGCAGGCGGGCGGGCAGGGCGTAGGTGTCCGCCTGGGTGACGGCCAGTCCGTTGTAGCCCAGCCCGCGCAGTGCGGCGGCAAGCTGGGTGTTGTTCAGGGCGTACCCCGCGCCAAGCAGCCAGCCGCGCACGGCGTCGAAGGAGAACGCTTCGCCGGGCGTCTCTTCGTCCAGGCGAACCAGGGCGATCAGGGTGTAACGCTCGTTGGGCGTCAGGTCGCGCCACAAGGGGCTGAAAATCTCGTCGGCCTGGTCGAGCACGGCAGTGTGCACGGCGGTCAAGTCGTGGGCGGTGATCGGCCCGGCGTGATGGCGCTCCTCAGAGCGGCGGAACAGCAGCCGGCAGACCGAGTGCAGCAGGAAGGGGTGCCCGCCGGCCAGGGACAGAATTCCCTCGACGACCTCGTTCTCGTAGTCCAACATGCCCGCAACCGGCTCGCGCACCAGGCGCTCGGCGTCGGCGCGGCTCAGCTCGCCCAGCCGGATATGCAGGGACGGATCGCTGAGCAGCTCGGTGCCGAGCACGCGATCCTCATGGGTCGTGTCCAGGGCGAAGACCAGCGCCAGCCGGTCATAGGCGGCCAGCAGATCGGCGAAGTAGGCGAACAAGTCACCGGGCAGCCTGCCCTCGTCTATCGCGTCGAAGAGCAGGTGCGCGTCGTCGAAGACCAGCAGCAGGTGGCGCAGGCGCAGCGCCGACATGGTCACCGCCAGGTAGTCCGTCTTGAACCAGTCGCGCAGGTCGGGCGGGGTGCCGTCTTCGGCAGGCGCGGGCCAGTCGGGCAGGCGGTAGGTGCTGGCCCCGGTTCCTTCGAGCGTGGCGTGAATCGCCTCCACGAGCGCGGCCAGCAGGTGATCCTCGCCGGACAGGTCCAGCGCGCCCAGGCGGATGATGCAGGGCCGGTATCGCTCGTCAATCTGGCGCTCAAGCTGGTGCAGCACGGCGCTCTTGCCCAGGCCCGCCCGCCCGATCAGCACCAAGCCGTGTGCGGGCGGCGCGCCGACCAGGTGTTGGCGGAAGAAAGCGAAAACGTCTTCGCGCCCGACGAAAACGACCGGGCCATCGGCGGTGAAGTGGGGTTCGTAGGGGTTCGCCACGCTCATTGTCCTGCTCCCAGGGGTACGCCCAGTTCGTGCTGTAGTGTACCCGCGAGCCAAGTCGCGGGGCAAATAGGGGCGCACGAACGAGTTGTCAGGCAGTTGTCGAAGGCCCCCATCCCCCGGCTCCTTCCCCTAGCTTTGCTGGGGGAAGGGGTGAGCGGCTTGCGTCCTCCCTCACGCTTCGCTGGAGGGGGGAGGCGCGTCAGCGCCGAGCGGGGGTGAGGCTGAGCAGCGGCTCTGCGGCTCAGGAATCTCTCCCGTGCGCGCCGAGAATGATGTATCATGAAGGCAGGGGGGTCTCTGAGAAGCTATGACGCCATCGCTGGACTATGAAATGCTGCGCGAGCGCATGGTGCGCGAACAGCTTGCCGGGCGCGACATTGCCGACCCGCGCGTGCTGGAAGTGATGCGCCGCGTGCCACGTCATGCCTTTGTGCCGGAGCCGTTTCGCTCGCGCGCCTATGAGGACGGCCCGCTGCCCATTGGCAGCGACCAGACGATCTCGCAGCCGTACATCGTCGCGCTGATGACGCAAATGCTCGAATTGACGCCCGATGACGTGGTGCTGGAGGTGGGCACCGGCTCCGGCTACCAGACGGCGGTGCTGTGCGAGCTGTCCCGCTTCGTCTACTCGCTGGAGCGTTACCCGGCGCTGGGCGAGCGGGCGAGCGCCGTCCTGACCGATCTCGGCTATCACAACATGGAGGTCTACATCGGCGATGGCAGCCAGGGCTTGCCGGATCAGGCTCCCTTCAACGCGATCATCGTCACGGCGGCGGCCCCGGCCATCCCCGGCCCGCTGCGCACGCAGCTTGCCAACGGCGGGCGCATGGTCATCCCGGTCGGCGACCGCTTCCAGCAGATGCTCCAGCGGGTGCGGCGCACAGATGATGCGTGGCGTGTTGAGGCGCTGATTCCGGTGATGTTCGTGCCGCTCTATGGGCGGCACGGCTTTACGTCCCCCGATGACCCGCTCGATGACGAGTCCTAGCTCCTCGTCGCAGCTCGCGCCCGCCGTTCAGGCCGTGCAGGTACTCGCTGGCGAAGCCGCCCCCGTTCGTGGCGACGATCACTCCGGCCAGCTTCTGCACCTCTAGCTCGCCATAATGCCGGATCAGGCGGGCGATCTGCTTCTCCATCACGTGCATGAACTCGTTCCAGGTCACGCCGGGGGGAAGCTGCGGCGCGTGGACGGCCTGCATACTGTTGAGGTAGTCCATCACCGGCTCGACATCGGGGAAGTGCAGCGCACTGGGCATGTCGTAGCGGGCGACAGCGCGGAAGAAGTGGGCGGCCTGCCCAGGGCCATTCTCCAGCGTGAAATCGCGGTGGATGGGGATGAATTCCTGGCGGGGATAGCCCAGCAGCGTGCAGGCGCGCCGGGCCAGCGTTTCCAGTTCCGGCATGGTCGCGGCGCTGTTGGTGGCGGCGACCAACAGGCCGGTGGGCTTGAGCACGCGCTTTAGCTCGCGCAGGGCGTGCATGACGTTGGGGACATGGTACAGCATGTGGTTAGCCAGCACCACGTCAAAGGTAGCGGCGGCGAAGGGTAGGTGCTGCACATCGAGGTTCAGGACGGGAGCGCCCTCTGCACTGGCTTGCCGCGCCATGCCCAGCGACAGGTCACCGGCAATGTACGCTCCGTCCGGGATGCGCTCGCGCACCAGGGCGCTGTAGCTGCCCGGCCCGGCACCAACGTCCAGCACCCAGGCATCGCTGCGCCAGCCAATCGTGTCCACGACCCAGCGCTGATAGTCCACTTTCGGCTGGGTGTACAGCTCGTGGGTGCGCATCCGCACTGCCAGATGCATGTCGGTGGCGTAGGCGTCTTGAGTCAGGATGAGACGGTCGGTATTGGGGTTGATCTTACCCATCGTGATCGTGTCCAGTGCTGCGAGATGCTGGCGCGGTCTGCCGTTGCGCGGTCACACGCACGCTGTCACCAAGCAAGCGCAGACAACGAACACGCTGCTTCCGCGAGGCCGCGCTGCTAGGGGAACTTCTGCCGATATTACAGCTAGTTTAGCACGACTGTCCAGGACTTAACGCTGTCCCCGCCCAGAATTCGGATAGTTTTCATGTTTGCCGGTTTGCGTGATGAGCCGTGTGACGGCACAATCGGGGATGGGCCGTCCAGCCGACAGCCATGCGCCGGCCCTGACCACTGACAACCAAGAACCAACAACCATCTACCACCATCTACCAGGGAGCATGTGGTGAGCAATCCAGGACAGGCCGGGGGCGTTTCGCCGGAGCGAGTGCACGCGGCGGCGGATACGCTGCGCGCGAGTCGCTGCCTGGTCGTGCTGACGGGCGCGGGCGTCTCCAAAGAGAGCGGCATCCCCACCTTCCGCGACGCGCTGGACGGACTGTGGGCGCAGTACGACCCGGTGCTCCTGGCGACGCCGCGCGGCTTTCGCCACGATCCCAAGCTGGTTTGGGACTGGTACCAGCACCGGCGGACGCTCATCGCCCAGGCGCGGCCCAACGCCGGTCATCTGGCGATTGCCGCTCTGGAACGTCATCTGCCGCGCGTGGTCGTGATCACCCAGAACATTGACGGGCTGCACGCCCAGGCGGGCAGCAGCGATGTCATCCCCGTGCACGGCGACATTCGCCAGAACAAGTGCTTCGCCAACTGCCAGGGCGACCCGACGCTCATTGACATCAGCGCGCTGGACTGGGACGCCGACGCCGGGCCGCCACGCTGCCCGCACTGCGGCGCGTATGTGCGCCCGGCGGTCGTCTGGTTCGAAGAAATGCTGCCCGCCGATGCCATTGACCGCGCTTTTGCCCTGGCCCGCGCCGCCGATGTGATGCTCGTCGTGGGCACGTCCGGCGTGGTGCAGCCGGTTGCCAGCCTGCCCTTCGTCGCCCGCGAGCACGGCGCGACGATCATCGAGGTCAATCCCAACCGGACGCCGATCACGCGCCTGGCGGACTGGTTCCTGGCCGGGCCTGCGGGCGTGGTGCTGCCGCAGATCGTGGCGGCGCTCGCCGGGGAAGGGGAGTCCGGCCATGCGTAACCGGCTAGGCGTCCTCGCGCTGCTCGTGCTCGTGGCCGCCGTGTGGGGTGCCGCCGTGCCGGTCGCGGCGCAGCAAGGCCCCGCCGGGCGCGTTGACGTGTTCGTGGACCAGGACGCCGAGACCGGCCTGACGCTCCTCTACTTTCTGGACGCGCTGAGCGGGCTGAGCACAGTCGTCAATGTCGAGAGCGGGCGCTACTTCGCCCTGGTCGGCGATTATGTGATCTATGAGAAGGCGCGCACCGGGGCGATCATGCGCGCTAACGCGCGCGGGATGCTGGAGCCGCACCCGTTCATCCGGCGCAGCGCCGGCATCGAGCAGATTCGCTGGGCGGCCTCGCCCGACGGCGGCGCTATCGCCTGGGTGGAGGTTAGCGCGGACGGCGTATCCGCTCTGTTTGTTGCCCAGGCGGACGGGAGCGGGCTGCGCCAACTGCCGGTTTCCACGCCGGGAGCCGGAAAGATGCTGCTGCCCCTGGCGCTGTCCAACGGCATGACGCAGCTTGTCTATGACGCCGCGCATCCTTTGGAGTCCACGCCTGGCGCGCCCTTCGAGGTATATGAGCATGTCGCCGCGTACCGGATCGAGGATGAGCGTTTCGTGACGCTGCCCGGCGAGCCGATCTGCCCGTGCGCGGCGGCGGCGGCCCCGGACGGGCGCACAGTGATTCGCCTGGAAGCGGCGCAGGGGCGCGGACCGTTCGCGCTGCGCGTGTGGGACGTGCCAACGGGCGCGGAGACGCTGGTGCCCGCGCCGAATCTGCCTTACCGCCTGGCCGGTGACTTGATCCTCAACGAGACGGGCACGCTGGCCGCCTACAGCGCCGCGACCGGCAACGGCCCGCCCTACGCCCTGATCGTGGTGGACGCCGTAGGGCGGCGGCAGCGGTTGGCCCGGTCGTCGGAGGAAGTGCGCTACCGCCCGCTGGCCTTCATTGACGGTGACAGCACCCTGATGCTCACCGACGAGGAGGCGGGCGGCACGTTCAAGCTCGACCTGACGACGGGCGAGCTGATCCGCGTCTCTGACAAGCGTTATCTCGGCGCGATTGGCCTGCCGTGAGGCAGGCCGCGCAGGGCGCATCGGGCGTTTGGGGCGGGATTCTCTGAACCGCAGAGACCCAGGGGACGCAGAGGAGAACATGAGAAGAATCATGAAGGCTCTTTGCTTTTCTCTCTGCGCGCTCTGCGTCTCAGTTTACCTCACCCCTTGGCCTCGCCCCGCTCGGCGGCGAGGCGCGCCAGGCCGAGCGGGGGTGAGGTCAAGTTAGGGCGGTCTTTTGACCGCGCGGGCGGGCTGGTACAATAGCCCGCGCAGAGACATGGTTCGTCTGGATTGAAACGTGATGGGTATGAAGGCCGGTCGCAAACGGAAAATCGCGCTGCTGCTCCTCTTGCTTGCCCTGCTTGGCGTGGCTGGGCAGGTCGAAGCGTCTGACGGGATGCGCGGCGACCGCTGCGTGGTCGGCGAGGACGATTACATTGTCGAGGACTTCTACTTCTTCTGCCGCCTGCTCGACGTGTACGGCACCATTGACGGCGACCTGATCGGCCTGGCCGCCGAGGTGACGCTGCATCGCGGCAGCAAGGTGACCGGTGACCTGTGGGTGGCGAGCGGCAGGCTGCTGGTCGAAGGCTCCGTCGGCGACGACATTCACTTCGGCGGGCTGACTGTGATCATCTCCGACACGGCGCGCTTCACTGATTCGCGCATTGACCTGGTGGCGGCGGCGCTCAATGTCGAGCTGCGAGCGGATGCCGTGCTGCCCGGCGACCTGCTCGTTTACGGCTACCAGGCGCGCGTCGCCGGGACGGTCGGCGGCGACATTGACTTCGGCGGCGAGGCGCTGATCATCGAGGGGGTAGTCGTCGGGCGCGTGGATGCGGAGGTCGGCGACGCGCGGCGCAGCGCCGATGTGCCGGACTTGCCCTTCTACGACCTGTCCTTCGAGAACCCAGGGCTGACCATCCTGCCGGGCGCGCTGATTGAGCGCGACGTGTCGTATCGCTCCGTGACGCAGGCGGAGATCGCGCCGGGGGTGGTGAAGGGACGTGTGCGCTTCGAGCGGGCCGGCGGACAGCCCGATATCACCAAAGTGGCCCAGCCGGACGATGCCGCCCAGCTTTTGCGCGAATACACCGTTGCGTCGCTGCGCGATGTGCTCTCGCTGCTGATTCTAGGCGCGGTGGCCCTGCGCCTGGTGCCCAATGTGGTGCGCCATCCCGCCGTGCAGGTGCGGCGGCGGACGATTCCGGCGGTGGGCTGGGGCCTGGCTACATTCATGCTGTCCATTCCGCTGGTCATCGTCGTGCTGGTCATCGGGCTGATCGTGGTGCTGCTGCTGTATCTGATTAAGCTCAATTCGCTGACGATCATTGCCGGCGTCGTGGTGCTGTTGCTGACCGGCGGCATGATCGGCGGGTTCAGCTTCCTGCTGTTTTTCATGGGGCGCGTCGTGGTCAGCTACATGATTGGGCAGCTTGTCTACCGCTACGCGCTGCGCATTGGCGGGCAGGGCGACTTCCGTCGCTGGGTGGGGATGCTGGCTGTGGGGGCGGTGCTCTACGCCCTGCTGACCAACATGCCCGTGCCCGCTCTGGGGCTGATCTTCGAGCTGGTCACGGCGCTGGCGGGCGTCGGAGCGGTGGCGATGTACGGGCGCGCGCTGTTCCAGGACGTGTGGCAGCGCGGCCCGCGCCTGGCTGGGGTGGGCGCGGCAGTGCCGACCGTCACCATCCCCGCCGGGGCACAGTGGGCGGAGGAGCCGCTCCCGCCCGGCCTGGACAACCTGCCGGAAGGCTTCACCGGCTTCGACGAGGACTGGTGAGCGAGAGGCCAGACCTCACCCTTCGGCCTCGCTTCGCTCGGCCAGCCTCCTCTCCGCTGCGGCTATGCGTTACCCACAGCCCCCTTACTCCCCCAGCCCCTTCCCCCGCCGCCACGCGGAGGGAAGGGGGAGCAGGCCCGCCGCTTTCTCCTTCCCCCTCGTGGGGAAGGGCCGGGGGATGGGGACAGGCCGGTGCCAGGCGTGGGCGCAGCAGAGCAGCGCCTCTGCTGCCTGCTGGGTTTCACACGACCCTGTTGACCTCCGTTTGGCGGCTCGTGCTATGCTGAGACAGGCTGGGGCTGGCAGCCGCCGCCGCGCTGCCAGCCGTCTGCATCGGTAGGGGAGGGCGTGGCGCGGAGTGTCGCCGCAGCGCCCGGCCCTGTTCCGCAGTGTGAGGTGCGCACCTGGGACTGTCTGCAAAGCCTCGGTGGGTGTGCGTATCCGGCGCTGCGGAGGTGTCTTCTCGCGGCGCTTGTTGTTGCTGGCCCGCGATATGCTGGTGTTGAGTGTGTTATGAGGGAGCAGCTTTGGGCGAACAACTGACAGGTCTGGTCATCCGCACGCAGAGTGGCTTTTTCACCGTTGATACTCCGCAAGGCCCCATCATTTGCCAGCTTCGGGGCAGTCGCAAGAGGAATACCAGGAAATCGATCTGGTCGCCATCGGCGACCGGGTGACGTTGAAGCGCCTGGAGACCGACGCGGATACCGTTGGCGGCGTGATCGTCGCCGTCGCCGGGCGTGGAGCGCGTGCTCGCGTGTGTCGCCCTGCTCGGCGGTGGGCACGTCGAAGGAGCGCGAGCAGGTAGATCATCGCCAACCTGACCAGGCGATCTTCGTCTTCGCTGCCGCGCAGCCCAGCCCGCACGCGGATGCTCGACCGCTTCCTGGTCGCCGCCGAGAAAGCGGCCATCCCTGCCATTCGTGTCTGCGTCAACAAGATTGACCTCATCCTCGACCTGGCAGAGGCGCGCGCCCTGTTCGCCGAGTATGAGCGGATCGGCTATCCCGTGCTCTACGTCAGCGCCAAGACCGGCGCGGGGATTGCCGCGCTGCACGATACGCTGGTGGGCAGAATCTCCGCGTTCACGGGGCCGTCGGGGTGCGCAAGACCAGCCTGCTCAACGCCATCGAGCTGGACTCGGCCGCCGCGTGACCGAGGTCAGCACGGCGACGACCAGGTCGCCACACCACCCGCTATAGCGAGATGATCCCTCTGGCCGACGGCGGCTATGTGGCCGATACGCCGGGTTCCGCGCTGTCTCGCCCTGGGACGTAGAGCCGGACGAGCTAGACGGTTACTACATCGAGATCGCGCCGCTGGTGGCAGGCTGCAAATTCCGGTGACTGCACGCACACCCACGAGCCGGGCTGCGCCGTGCGCGCGGCAGTAGAGCGCGGCGCGGTCAGCGCGTGAGCGTTACGACAGCTACCTGCGCCTGCGCGAGATGCTGGGCGGAATACGTGTACTAGGCGGTTGAAGTCCGCCTTCTCCGGCGCGGTTTTCAGGGGCGTCTGGCTGATTTCACTCCCTGGCCTCGCTATTGCTCGGTGCCTTTCCCCCTCCGTTGCGGAGAGGGGAAGCGAGGCGCATTAGCGCCGAGCGGGGGTGAGGGTTCTCGCGGCGCAGCAGAGCAGCGCCTGCTACGGTCTTCTGGCTTAGACTCCCCGTACAGGATCACGATCATCCGCTTGGGGCCAGGCATCCCGATGGCCAGCGTCTGCTCGATGTCGGCGGTCTTGTCGGCCTGCCGATCACGGTGAGGTTGCGCAGGTCGCCGGAGCGAGCAGCGGCCCAGGTAAGGATGTCGCTGGTCAGGTGCTCGGCGGCGACCAGGGCGATGTGCACCGGCGGCAGCGACGCTTAATGCGGTCTCGCCCCGGCCCGCTGCTGATGATCACCGAGCCGGTCTCGGCCAGCGCCACGTCCGCGCCGGTGACGCCCGCATCCGCGTTCGCACAGAACGCGCGCAGATCGCCCTCCGTCCGCCCGACGACATGCCAGGCATGCCCGGCCAGCGCGCGGCCAGGTCAATGCTGCGCCAGCGGTACTGTCGTTGGCAACGACGCGCGCCGCGCCCAGGCCGTGCAGAACGCTGCCCAGCGTCAAGGCCTTCGTCTGCTGACGCCGCGCGGATCACTTCGCCGTTCAGACCTTCGTCGTGCTGTCCGGTGAAGCGTGCGGCCAGGTCGTCGAACTGCTGGCGCGAGCGCCAGGGCGCGCTGGCGCGGAGCTACCCCCGCGCTCTACCACGCAGAGCTGCAGGAGAATTCCCCGCGCGCGGTGCTCATCACTTTTTCTCCTTCTGCGACGCCGGCGCATGCGCCGGGCAGCACGCACCAGCAGAACGACGCCTGCTGATCACCGCGCCCTGCTGGGACCCGCCTGCGCGACGCCTTCTTCTCGGCGCGACCTTCCTCGGACGGGGCCAGCTGGTCCGGCGCAGCACCTTCTCGGCGTCGGCTTCGTCCGGCATGAACGAGCGCGGGGCCAGCGTGGGCAGCCGCCTTGCCGGGCTGAGGCGCGGCACGCGCAGACCGTCCTTGCTGACCAGCGGTAGGTCGCTGGAAGATGCGCTCTACGTCCAGCAGCAGCCTGAACAGGCGGCGGTGCCTCAGCAGCCAGGCCGCCGACTTCTATCGCCTGCTCTGGCGGGGCGACTACGCCGCGCGTCGCTTCCTCGGCGCGCAGATCGAGCAGCATACGCGGCAGGTCAATGCGCGAAGGGCAGACTCTCCAGGCACGCCCTGCACAGCGAGCTTGCGTGCGGCAGCGCCTCGTACTGCTCCAGGTCGTGCAGCAGCGGAACAAGCACCGCACCAATCGGCCCGCTGTAGGCGCGGCCGTAGGTCTGCCCGGCGATCTCCTGGTAGACCGGGCAGGTGATTCAGGGCACGCGCCGCAGCGGATGCACTGCAACACTTCCTCGTAGCCCGTGCCGAGCAACGCGAAGGCTGCGCCCGCCGTCGTAGAGGACGATGTGCAGCTCGCGCGGGCCGTCGGCGTCGCCATCGCGCGCCGGGCCGGTGATCGCCGTCGAGCAGACCGAGAGCGGCTGCCCGGCTGAGCTTACGCGCCAACAATTCGAGCCAGACCGCCGCGTCGTCCCACGTGGGGCAGACTTTCCTCAACGCCCATCACGGCGACGTGCACCGGCGGCACGCTGCTGACCATGCGCCTTGTTGCCCTCGTTGGTGACCAGGACGATGCTGCCCGTCTCGGCTATGCCGATGTTCGCCCCGCTGATGCCGATCTCCTCGCCGCCAGGAACTTCTCGCGCAGGGCGCGGCGCGCTTCGCCCGTCAGGGCGATGTCGTCGGCGGAGCGGACGCCCGACCTCGCGCGGAATAGCTCGGCGACCTGCTGGCGCGTCTTGTGCAGCGCCGGGACGACGATGTGCGCCGGTGCTTCGGCGGCAAGCTGGATGATCCACTCGCCCAGGTCGGTCTCGACGGGGGCGATGCCGGCCTCGTCCAGCGCGGCGTTGAGGTGAATCTCCTCCGAGGTCATGGACTTGGACTTGACGGCGAGCTTCGCCCCATGCTGGCGGGCGATGCCGATCACGATCGCGGTGGCTTCGGCGGCGTCGCGCGCCCAGTGGACGTGCGCGCCCGCCGCGAGCGCCTGGCGCTCGAATTGCTCTAGGTGCTCGCTCAGGTTGGCCAGGGTCGCCGCGCGCATGGCCTTGAAGTGATCGCGCATGGCGCCAACGTCGGGCAGATCGGCCAGGGCGCGCAGGCGGTCGCTGCGAAACTTGAGCGTCGCGCCGTCTACAGCGCTCTGCAGGTGCGGGTTGGCGATGGCGAGGGCGGCGTCCGCCCGGAATGTGTGGAAGCTCACCTCGTTCATCGCGTCAGCTCCTCCAGCAGCACGGCCAGGTGGGCCAGGCGCATCCCCGTCTGATGAGCGAAGCCGCGCATCTGCATCAGGCAGCCGGGGTCGGCGCTGACCAGCACATCCGCGCCGGTGGCATCGGCGCGACGCACCTTCTCCTGCGTCATGGCGTTGGAGACTTCGGGGATGCGGATCGAGAACACGCCCCCGAAGCCGCAGCAGCGGTCGGACTCCTGCATCTCGACGATCTCGCAGCCCGCCGCGCGCAGCAGCGTCCGCGACTGCGCGCCCAGCCCCAACAGGCGGTTCATGTGGCAGGAGTCGTGGTAAGTGACGCGCGGGGCGTGGGCGGCGGGGGCCGGCTCCCACCCGGCGACCTGGACGAGGAACTCGC
This sequence comes from Aggregatilineaceae bacterium, assembly GCA_040767545.1. Lineage (GTDB taxonomy): Bacteria > Chloroflexota > Anaerolineae > Aggregatilineales > Aggregatilineaceae > UBA2029. The sequence goes on from JAXGOK010000006.1 coordinate 62,952, forward strand.
TTAGCTCGTAGGTGCGCGCGGCCAGGGCCTCGGCGCGGGCAGTCCCGCCCGGCCAGCGCTCCAGCAGTTGCGGGTACTCTTTGCGGATCATCGCTGCGCACGAGCCGCCGGGCAGCACAACCGCGTCGTATGGCTCAAAGATGTCCAGCGAGCGCTTGGCGAGGTCGGCAGCCTGGGCGCGGAAGCCGCTGTTGAAGAACGGCTGCCCGCAGCAGGTCTGCTCGACGGGAAACTCGACCGAATAACCGGCGCGCCGCAGCAGCTTGACCGCAGCAACGCCGACCTCCGGCATGACCTGGTCTACCATGCAGGTGACCATGATCGCGACACGTTTCGGATCAGTCATAGAAACTTCCTTGTAGCGGGAACGCGGTGCTCAGTAATCAGTATTCGGTTTTCAGTATTCGGTCAGGGGAGCGTGCAAAACCTGTCAGGCAGGGGCGCTGCTCTGCTGCGCGCCCGTAGGGGCGTATTGCGATACTCCCCTACGGCGTCAGGCGATTCACTGACGACCTTTGCACGCACCCTCGGTTGGTGCCGCTCACGTCCCACTGTACGCCGAATGCAGCCGGGCGACAACTGACAAGCGGCCACTGTTCGCCGCTCACCCATCATCAATCGTGCCGCACGTACAGCAGCAGTACGGCCAGCGCCAGCGCGTTGCCCAGCACCGCGACCGAGCAGTTAGCCAGCAGGCCGATTTCGAACAGCACCGGCCCGCTCAGCGCGCCGAGCATACGGCCAGTGGAGAAGGCCATCCCGTTACCTGCCATCAGCGTGGCGCGCGCGTCCGGTATTAGCTCGCTCAGCAGGGGGATGACGCTGACGATGCCGAACTCGAAGCTGAGGTAGAACAGGAACAACCCCAGCAGCGCCGTCTCGACGCGGAAATCCAGGATCGGCAGCAGCAGCAAGGCGATGATGTTCACGACGACGCCTGCGGCCACTGCCCGCCGCTTGCCGATGCGGTCTACGAATCCGGCGACCGCACCCTCTCCGGTCAGTTCGGCCAGACCGATGACAATGGCCGTCGCGCCCAGCGCCGTCACCCTGAGGGCGAAGGCGTCTTCCATCCACGCGCCGTAGATGATGCTGATCAGCTCGTTGCTGGCGCTGAGCAGGAAATCCACGAGCAGGATGGCCAGCGCCGTGCGGTGACCCAGGATCAGGCGAATACCTTCGCGCAGGGTGGGCCGGTAGCCGGTGCCCATCGGGTCCTGGGGGATGATGCGCCACAGCACGGCCAGCGCCAGCAGCGCCGCCCCGCCCAGCAGCGGGTAAGGTGTCTGCCAGGCTCCGGTGCGCGCGATTAGCCAGCCGAGGACAGGGATGCAGACCAGGAACGCACCCGACCAGCTTACCTCGGTCACGGCGATGGCCAGGCCGCGCTGCGTGTAGCGCACGCGGTCGCCGATGTAGGCTTGCATGGCTGGGTCGAAGATATGCTTGCCGACTCCGGCCAGCACCAGCGCGGCGAATAGCGCCGGGTACGTCGGCCAGATCGTCACCAGCAACATACTTGCGGCGAAAATCGTGATCCCGGCCAGCATGGATCGCCGCCGACCGTGCCGGTCGGCCAGCGCGCCAAACAGGGGGCTGACCAGCCCCAGCCCTGCGCGCGCGCTGATGCCCAGGGCGACCGTCTCCAGGTCTACGCCCAGCCCACGCGCGAACGTGGGCAGAAACGGGTAGATCATGCGGTGGGCGGTGTTAAGCACGGTGCGGGCCAGCGTGATCAGGATAATCTGGTCGCGCAGGCGCACGCCTGTCTCGTTGGGGTAGGTGGATTGCACTTCGGCGCTCATGGGATTGACCACTGGGGAATAGTTGTCCCGCCCGGTGTTGGGTAGGGGTTGGGCTTGCCGCGCATGTCGCCGAAGCCGCGCGCCACCATCCAGGCGCAGAGCACCGGGCCGCCGTGCCCGTCCGCCAGGGGGACGCCGCCGGCCTGCGGCAGGCCGTTGTAGCCGCGCAGGTAGCCGAACGTGCCGTCAAGCTGGGCGCGCGCCGCCTCGGAAAGCTCCACATCGCCGATGGCGATGGCGTGAATGTGGATCGGCGAGCCGGGGTGCAGCTCGTCGGCTTCGCGCAGCCAGGCGGCAAACCCAGCGGCGCGCAGCGCGGCGATCATCGGCGCGATCTCCGCTTCGAGCACCGACCAGTCCGCGCGGCTGCGCACGGACAGGTCTACCGCGCCGCCGCCGTCGTGCGTGCCGAAGCTGGCCGCGACGCTCCCAGCGTTGTAGCTGCCTTGAGTCAGCGCCAACCGGAAGTCAACCGTGCCGCCGCCCGCCGCGTAGAGCGCCTGGGCGTGGTCGAGCATAGCCAGCGTGCGCGCGTTGAGCAGCGCCCCGTTAACCCACAGTCGGCTGTAGTCGTCGGGCGGCTCCCAGCAGCCCGCTGCCTCGACGAACGGGGTAGGCATGAGGACGGGCGCGCCCGCCCACGCGGTCGCCCACCAGGTCGCCGCCAGCAGTATGGTCGTCATTCCACCCAATAGCACACGTCGTGTCATCAATCCTGATCCCAGTAATCCACCGTTGATTAGGTAGGGCGTTGCTGTAGCTGCGCCCTGGTGTGGGCGAAATGCCCCTCCCCCTGGCTCCCTCCCCGGCAAAGCCAGGAAGGGGGAAAGTGCCACGCCAGCCGGTCAAAGTCCCCCTCTCTAGCTAGGCTGGAGAGGGGGATTTAGGGGGAGAGGCGTGGCCAGCTAAGCGAACTTGCTGCGCCCCGCCGCTATTCCTTCGACAGGGCGCGGTACGCCTTGATATAGCCCATGCCCCACTCGTCGCGGCCCATCATCAGGTCAATGGCGCGGATGGCCAGGCCGTTCTTGAGCGGGTTGCAGATGGGCGCGTTGACGCCCGCCTGGGCCAGCAGCGCCAGGAAAACCGTATTCAGCACTTCGCGCTCCGGCATCCCGTGCGAGCCGTTGCTCGCGCCCGCCGTCATGTTGCAGCCAAACGTCTCGCGGATCAGGCGGGCGGTCGTTGTCGTCACCAATCCGGCGGTCGCGTCGGCGCTGACAGCCAGCACCAGCGGGTCGAACAGCACGTCTTCGGGCTTGATGCCCAGCCTGGCCGCCTCGTTGAGAATGTTCTCGGCCACCTTCAGCCGCGCTTCGGGCGTGGCAGGGATGCCGTTGTCGTCCATACACAGCGCGATCACGGCGGTGTCGTACTCGGCGACGATGGGCAGCACGGCCTTGAGCTTGGCCGTCTCGCCATTGACCGAGTTGACCAGCGCGCGCCCGCGCACGGCCTTCAGCCCGGCTTCCAGCGCCGCCGGGTTCGCCGAGTCAATGCACACGGGCAGGTCAACCGTATCCTGCACCAGGCGCACAGCCTGGGGCAGCAGGGCGACCTCATCCACGCTGGCCGCGCCAACGTTGACATCGAGCACGGTCGCCCCGGCGTCCGCCTGGGTCTGCGCGTCGCGCGGGATGCGGCTCAGGTCGCCAGCCTGTAGCTCGGCGCTGAACGCTTTGCGCCCGGTCGGGTTGATGCGCTCACCGATCATCACAATCGGCGTGTCGGGCGAGATGATGATCTCGGACGATGGGCCTCGTAAAACAGTCTGCATGATCAGATAGCTCCTCAGAGTGCTGCGCTTACTCTTCCCAGGGGTCCGGTGACAGCATTACCGCCTGGCTGAACCGGTCAGTGAAGTGCGGGTGATTGGTTAGCTCGATGTAGTGCAAGCGCCCCACCAGGGCGGCGGCGCGCTCGCGCTCGTGGGCGTTGATCAGCAGGCGCTTGGCCCCGATGCCCGCCGCGTTGCCCACCTGGTGGAAGCGCTCCAGCGGCAGCGGCGGGAACATGCCGATGGCTATCGCGCCCGCCAGGTCAATGTAGTTGCCGAACGCCCCGGCGACGATCACCCGGTCAATGGCGCTCTCCTCCAGCCCGGCCCGCTCGACGAGCAGCTTGATTCCGGCGCGGATGGCCCCCTTAGCAAGCTGCACCTCGTTCACGTCCGAGCGGCTGATAGCCACCTCGCGCCCGTGCCCCGTCTGGCGGGCGGGGACGATCTCGTACCACATGGTGTGCCCCTCGCCATGCACATTGGGATGCCCGGCGACCATCCGCCCCGTCTCGGTGACGATGCCGGCAGCGCGCAGGGCGTGCACCGCGTCGAGGATGCCGGAGCCGCACAACCCGACCGGTTTGGCGTGGTTGATGGTCAGCCAGGCCAGCGCGCCGTCCTTCCAGGCCAGGCGCTCGATGGCACCGTCGGCGGCGCGCATCCCGTCGCGGATGTGCGCGCCCTCGAAGGCCGGGCCGGATGCCGTCGAGCAGCTCCACAGCTTGCCGTGCGCGTTGAGCGTGACCTCGGTGTTGGTGCCAATGTCCAGGCTAAGCGTGACGCCGGGCTGCTCGGCGGTCTCCGTCGCCAGCAGCATGGCCATGTGATCGCCGCCGACGAACCCGGCCACGTTGGGCGGCAGATAGACAAATGCCCCCGCCGCCACGTCCAGGCCCAGGGCGCGGGCCGGAGTGCGCATGGCCGACGACACCGCCGGGACGTAGGGCGCGGAGCCAAGCTGCTCAACCGGCAGGCCGAGCAGCAGGTGATGCATGGCCGTGTTGCCGACCATCACCGCGTCTACCACGCAGCGCGGCGAGACTCCCGCCTGGGCGCAGACCTCGCGCAGCAGGTCGTTGAGGCCGCCGATGATCGCCTTTTGCAGCCTGGGCAGCCCCTCTGGGTCGCGGGCGCACAGCGTCAGGCGGGCCATCACGTCCTCGCCATAGGCGATCTGCGGATTGGTCGCCCCGGCGATGCCGACCGTCGCGCCGGTCAGCAGATCAACCAGGTAGGCGGCCAGGCCGGTCGTGCCCACGTCTACAGCGAAGCCGAGCGGTATGGCCTCCGGCGGCAGGAAGCGCACCACGTCACGCCCCAGCGCCACCATGCGCGTCCGCCAGCCGCCCGCGCAACCTGCCGGGTAGCTCGGCCAGCACCGGCGCAGAGACACGCCACTCGCCCGCCGGCAGCTCGCACCCGCTCCCAGTCAGCCGCGCAGATCGTCCACTGAGGGCGGGTCGGCGCTCAGATCATAGGCGCGGATGGCCGGCTCCACCGCCAGGGGAATCTCCTCGCCCTCGACCTGGCTACGCTGGGCAGGCGCTCAGCGAGTCCGGCGGCACGTCCACGACGATCAGGGCGTCACCGGCGATCTCCGTCTGGCAGGTGGCCAGGCGCAAGCTCACCAGTCCGCGTCGGAAAGCATCTCCTGCTCGACGGCGTTGAGCGGGCTGACCGCGCCTTGCGCAGCACGCGCACGCGGCAGTCACCGCAGACGCCCACGCGCCGCCGCCACCGCCGACAGCGCCACGCCCGCGTCCTGGGCCGCTTCGAGCAGGGTGTCGCCGGCCGCGCCTCGATGCGCCGCCCGATCGGCTGGAAGGCGACTTCAGTCATGGCTCCCGTCCGCCGGGCCGCGCGACGATTGCCCTGGTCTCGTCGCCGGACTGCTGGATGGTGTGGCCGGGCGGCACGACCAGGAACTCGTTTTCCGCCCAGTCGCCGTAGAGCAGCATCCGCAGCATCCGCCGGTCGCCCTGCATGCGCTCGAACGACCAGCCGCGCCGCTCCGCCTGGTCGCGGGCCAACTGCTCGAAGGCGGCTCCGTCGCCGCTGCCCATCTCAATGTACACGGCGCGCTCGTAGTGCTTGCCCCACTCGCCCATTACCTCCATCAGGTAATCGGCGTTATCCTGGCCGTACTTGGCGACGTACTCCTCGTAGACCTCGTCCATCACGCCGATCTGCCCGGAACCCAGCCCCGCGTTGGAGCCTGGCTCGTTGCGCTCCATGTAGTCCAGGCTGTACCAGTAGGTGCCGGGGTGGGCTGTGAACTCTTCCAGGTAACGCTGGTGCGAGCCGAGGTAGAGGGCGATGCAGTCGTGCGTGCGCGGGATGACCAGCGGCGTGTGCCGCGTCACCAAGCCCAGCGTCGAAGTGCCGCACATGCCGTAGGCGAGCAGGATCGCGTCGCACTCACCCGGCTGGATGGCGTCAATCTGCTCCTGGAGCGTTTCGCGCAGCTTCTTGGGCGTGTTGTGCAGCCCCTGGCGGTAGAGGCGCACCGACACGGTGTGCGGCGCTTCGGCGGCGATGGCGTAGATGCTGCGGGCCAGGGCCTCGCAGGTGAGGGCGATGTAGTGGTTCACGGTGCTCTGCTCCGGCGTCTCCAGGAGCGTGTCTGGACCCCCCTCACCCCTGCACCCCTCTCCCTCAACAGGGCGAGGGGAAGCTCTGTGCCTTGCTCCCCTTCTCCCCCTGGTGGGAGAAGGGGTCGGGGGATGAGGGGAACAAAATCGGCTTACCAGACGCGCTCTAGCGGCTGGCCAATCCTGCCCATTGTACCGTACTTTCGCCGGGCAGGGACGTGGTAGATTGTCACAAGCGCGGGCGGAGGCTGGCATGTTGGGGGGAGGAACTGGCGCTGCCGCGAGCCGCCGGGACGGGTCTACAGGCCCAGTATCCGGCGCGCGATCTCGTTAATGGCGGCGATCTGCGCTTCTACCGCTGCCCGCGCCATGCGCCGTGCCTTGACTACCGCACCGGTGAACTCAACCTGGGCCACAACCCCATGAGCCTCCTGGCTCAAACGGGCCAGTTCCAAATGGTCTGGATTGGTGGCGTCGAATGGTGGGATTGTACAGACCTCAAACGGTGTACGACTGATGTGCCGTATACCCATTCCTCTTGCCTGGTAGTCCTTAATCGCTGTGTTTACGCACGGCGCATTAAGCAAAGCGCAGAGGTAATGGGCCTCATCGGGATTGCGGGTTTCGAAATAGTATGTCGTATAATCGACCACCAGTCCTTGAGTGGGATACTCATGAACTTTTGGTGGAGTCCCATAGGTCTCGACAACACACGCGGCGAGATGAGCACCACTTCCGTTGTAGATGACCTTGAGGCTATCGCGCGGCTTCTGCTCGGTCAGCTTGTTGTGATAGTTCACCCATTCTACAAGGCTCTCGTTTGTAGTCTCCTTCTTGAGTTCCTGCCATTTCCGCTCGGCGGGTTCAAACCACGTCCGCCAGCAGCGAATATCCCCGGCAGCCAGGAAGTCGTGCTCTTCCATCATCCTGAGCGCGCCATCGGCATCAACGCGAGCGGGCAGGGCCACCAGATGCAAGCGCCGGAATCCAAAGGGCACCAGGTTCTTGCTCAAAAGGGTCGCGTACAGGTAAGGGGCAAAGACCTGCCCCTCCAGGCGCACCCCTTTCCAGGGTGCCTTCGCTTCCTGATCTAGGTCGGGATCGCTCTCCATCGCCGGGTTGACCGCCGCGTCGCCCGGCTGCAAGCGCTGGCGTGGACGCACGAAGCACAGGTTGCGGGGCACCAGGGTCGCCCCCTGCTTGACGCGGCCGTAGTAAGGGCTGGCGACCGCGACCGCGCCGACAAACCTGGTGGCGCTGTCCGCCGTTTGCATGTAGGGCTGCGCATCGGCCAGCGCCATCTGGTGGGCAGGCAGGCGCGCCTGGTAGGCTGTCGTCGGCACGTCGCGGGTGTGCAGTTCGTCCGGCTGCCTGACGAGCACGCACGAGGGGACGTTGAACAGCGGGAACACGCGCAAGAGGTCAATGACCCGCGTGATCCCGCGCGCCTGGAAGGGCCGGTGCTGTTTCGCGCCGGTGATCACGCTGCGCGGCATCACGAAGGCAATCGTCCCCCCTTCGCGCAGGTAGTTCAGCTCGCAATGCACCATAAACAGGGTGGACAGGTCCATCTGCGTGAACAGCTTGACGTCGCCAGTTTCCAGCAGCCCATAGCGCAGGGTCAGGCCCTTGACCTCGTCCTGGTAGACTTTGTCGCGGATGAAGCGGTACGACAGCCAGGGCGGATTGCCGGCAATCACGTCAAACTTCTGCGCCGCCAGCAGCAGCGGGCGGGCGGTGTTCTTGAGCATGTAAGCCCAGATCGAGTTGCGCTCCTCGTGGATCAGGCGGTTGAGCAGCCGCAGGTTTTGCAGCCAGTAGACGGGCGAGAGGTCAAGGCCATAGCCGCGTTCCGCCGCGCCGAAACGGGACTTGACAACCTCCCCGAACGCCTGAGCAAGCCCCATATTGAGGTCTTCGGGCGGGCGCTGCGCATAGCTCTCCATCAGGTCAATCACGTCGCTGAACACGCTGGGGACCTGGGCCGCGCTGGTCGGGATGTGGAAGAACTCATCGCGCTCGCGGTCAACGGGGACTAAGAGCGTGTCCCGGTGTTGGCCGCCTTCTTCGGGCATCAGCAGCGCGTCGGCCATGTAGACCGGTAACGGCACCAGTCCCATACTGGCCCGCTCGCGCTTGCCGCGCATGTGGGGGATGATCGCCAGCAGGTAGTTGATGCGGGCGACGGTTACGGCCAGCGGGTGCACGTCCATGCCCGCGATGTTTTCCAGCGCGAAGTCCACCAGGCTCCAGCCGGTCATGCCCAATGAGGCCAGCCGCCGGATCGCCATGAAGAGGAACGTGCCGGAGCCGCACGAGGGGTCGAGCAGGCTTTGGCCGGGCTGGTAGTCAATCTCCTGCAAGGTTAGCTCGGCCAACCAGTCCGGCGTGTAATATTCGCCCAGGTCGTGGCGCGTCTCCGGGTCTACCAGGTTTTGATAAAGCTGCTTGAGCAGGTCTTCATTGATCTGCCCCAGGTCGTAAACGACAAGACTCTGGGCCAGGCGTCGCAGCATGGCTACAGCGTCATCCAGCACTTCGTCGGCGAGTATCCAGGCGAAGAAGTCAATCTCGCCCAGGTTGCTCACCCCAAAAGCATGAAACGCCTCGCCGGAGATGATGTTCGCCAGCACGTCATCCTCGCGGGGGATGCCGCGCAGCGCCGCGTAAGCCAGCAGCTTGGCGAACTGGTTGAGGAACGTGTGGCGGATGAACAGATCATCGCTGCCGATGTCCGAGCCGTAGACCTTCGCCAGCACAGCGCGCCACTGTTTGCGCTTGACATCGAGAGCCGGAGCGCCTGCCAGTTGCTCCAGCATCGTTTCCAGCACGCGCGCTGCCGCCTGAAAGGTCGGGCTTTGCGCGCCAAAGCGTCGCACGATGTCCGCTGAGGTCGGCGCGATGTTCTTCTGGCTGAACAGGTACGAATCCAGCCACAAGAAGGCCATCTCATCGTCGGCTTTTCCCAGGTCGAAGGTATCCGTCTGGCGGAGTTCGCCGCCGTCCAGCACGTAGACTTCGAACAGAAGGCCATCTGTCAGCAGGCCGACGGACTCGGCCCCATAGGGCAGCGTGCGCAGGTAGTCTTGTAGCTCCCGTAGGCCGTCGGCCCGTTCTCGCTCCATGTCGCGCTTGAACTCGAAAACCAGGTCGCGGAACAGGGCGTCAACCCACCCGTGTTGGCGTAGGTCAATCTTGAGGAACTTCTCGACTTCGAACTCGTCCGGCTTGAAGCCGAAGGCGAGCTTCAGGAAGTCCAGAAACAACGCGCGGCGATAGTCATGGTGGCGGTTCTCCGCCTTGGCGGCCCGCGCCTGGGATAGGTAGTCCTGGAAGACCTCGGAAAAACCGTGTGGTACGGGCATGTCGTTTCTCCAACAGACTCTGTCGGGTATTCCGAACGTGCCCATTATAGCACTGCCTACCCCAGACCGCGCTCCCCGCGTCAGCCCCCTCACCACCACAGAAGCGTGAACTCGCGGCGCATGATCGCGTTCACCCAGGTCGCGTACAGCCGCCCTGCGCCCTGCGGAACCTCACCCCTGCCCGCGCGCCCTCCCAAGTTCGCGCCGCATCCCAGAAACTGGTAACATAGAGATCGCAGCCAAGTACAAAAGCGCGCGAGGTCTGGCCTTGCGCCAGTTCCTCTCCCCCACAGACCGCAACTGCTGGCCGTCCAGGATGTACCATGACCGCAGGAGAACGAAGCGTTCTGCCCGATATACTCACCGACGAGAACCCCAACCCCGTGCTGAGCGCCAGCCGGGAGGGCCAGGTGATCTACCGCAACCAGGCGGCGCGCGCAGTCCTGGCCGGGCAGGGCTACACGGTCACTGTGCCCGACGAGTGGCTGCCTGTGCTCGGCAAAGCCTTCGAGAGCGGGCAGGTGGTCGAGGTCGAGTGGCACGCGGGGGTGCGCACCTACGCCTGCAAGTTCGTGCCCGCTGACGATGGCGAGCGGGCCAATATCTACTGCACCGACATCACCGCGCACAAGCAGACGGCGCGCGCCCTGCGCGAGAGCGAAGCCCGCTACCGCACGGTTGTCGCGGCCCTGTCCGAAGGGATCATCCTGCAAGACCGCGAGGGCGTCATCCGCGCCAGCAACGCCAGCGCCGAGCGCATCCTCGGCCTCACCCTTGACCAGATGATGGCCCGCGCCCCCATTGACTCCCGCTGGCGCACCATCCGCGAGGACGGATCGCCTTCACCCGGCCACACCCAGCTCGCCATGCTCAGCCTGCGCAGCGGGCAGCCGCAGTTGAACGTGATCATGGGCATCGTCAAGCCGGACGACTCGCTGACGTGGGTCTCAGTCAACACCGAGCCGGTATTCATACCCGGCGAGGACGATCCCTACGCGGTGGTCATCTCTCTGTTCGACATCACCGAGCAAAAGCTGGCCGAGGCTGCGCTGCGCGATAACGAGGCGCGGCTGCAAGCTATCGTCGAGACTGCCGCTGAGGGCATCATCACCATTGACGAGCGGGGCATCATCGAGTCGTTCAACCACGCGGCGGCGCGCATCTTCGGCTATCGCCCGGACGAGGTGGTGGGCCGCAGCATCGGCGTGCTCATGCCAGAGCCGCACGGCAGCCAGCACGACCGCTACGTGGCCGACTACCTGCAGACCGGCCACAAGAAAGTCATCGGTCGCGGGCGCGAGATGGTCGGCCAGCACAAGGACGGGCACACCCTCCCGCTCTACGTGTCGGTCGTCGAGGTGTGGCTGGGCGAGCGGCGTCTGTTCACGGGGTTTGTGCGCGACATCAGCGAGCACGCCCGCGCCGAAGACGCCTTGCGTCGCAGTGAGGAGCAGCTTCGCTCGTTGATCGCTTCGCTGGAAGACCAGGTGCTCTCCGTAGACCTGGGTGGGCGCGTCCTGGTCTACCATTCCGGGGCGGACATCGCCCACGACACGCCGATCACCCCGGCAGAGGCCCTGGTCGGCAAGTCCTTCCGCGACGTGCTCCCGCCGGAACTCGCCGGCCCGCTCGCTCACGCGCTGGATCGGGTGGCGTCCACATTGCAGACCGACCAGTTCGAGTACAGCCTGGTCGTAGATCGCCAGCGGCGCTATTACAGTGGGCGCGTCTCGCCGCTGATCAGCCCGCAGATCGCGCTGGTGGGCTTCACCGTCGTCGTCAGCGACATCACGGAAAGCGTCCGCGCGCGCCAGCGCCAGCAGCATTTGCTATCCGTCGAGCAACTGAACCGCTCCATCGCTGCCAGCTTCCTGCGCAGCGACGACCCTGACCAGACGATCACCCAGGCGCTCAGGCTGCTCGGCGAGTTCTTCGACGTGTCGCGCGCCTACGTCTTCCGCTACCGGGCCGACGAGCGGGCGATGGACAACAGCCACGAATGGTGCGCGCCGGGCGTCGCCTCGCTGCTGCATAGCCGCCAGTACATCCCTTTCGACGACATCATGCCTTCCTGGTCGCCGGTGCTGCACCAGCAGGGCATCATCGCCGCCCAGGATGTGAGCGAGCTACCCGCCGACATCCAGGCATTCTTCCTGTCGCAGGGGGTCGCCAGCGTCCTCGTTCTGCCCATCTACGGCAAGACGCGCATCGAAGGCTTCATTGGCCTGGAGGACGCTGATGGCGTGCGCGTCTGGCAACCGGAGCAGATCGCCACGCTGCGCACCGTCGCCGACAGCTACGCGCGCATCCTGGAGCGCCAACAGACCGAGCGCGAGGTCATGCGCGCCCGCGACGAAGCGCTGCGCCTGGCCCATCTCAAGAGCCGCTTCATGTCCAATATCAGCCACGAGATTCGCGCGCCGATGACTGGCGTGCTGGGCATGTTGGAGCTGCTGCTGGAGTCCCCGCTGCCCGAAGAGCAGCACGGCTTTGCCGCTGACGCCTACCAGAGCGCAGTCAATCTGCTCAAGTTGCTGGACAACGTGCTCGATTTCTCGCAGCTAGAGGCGGGGCGTGTCGAGCTAGACGCCAGCCCGCTCGACGTGCGCGGCCTGCTGGCCGAGATCAAAGACATGTTCATGCCCCTCGTGCTGCACAAGCAGCTTGACCTGATCACCTTCGTGGAGGACAGCGTTCCGGCGCGCGTCGTGGGCGATCCGGCGCGGCTGCTGCAAGCGCTGATGCACCTGGTGGACAACGCCGTGAAATTCACCCGCGAGGGCGATGTCTATGTGGCCGTCCAGCCGATGAGCGCCACGGCCACGCACTGCCGCCTGCGCTTCCAGGTCAGCGACACGGGCGTGGGCATCCCGCCGGGGCAGATCGCACGGCTCTTCGACGGATTCGTGCAGGGCGAGAGCGCCATCGCCCGCGCGCGGGGCGGGGCGGGCCTGGGCCTGGCCATCAGCCGCCAGTTGGTGCAGCTTATGGGCGGCGAAATCGAGGTCTACAGCGAGCCGGGACAGGGCAGCACCTTCGAGTTCACGCTGACGCTGCCCATCGCCGGGCGCGAGGAGCGGGCCAGCAGCACGCCTGTCCCCCCTGACACGGCTGCCAGCGTCCCGGCAGCGGGCCAGCCCCCGGACGGCGCGCGCATCCTAGTTGCCGACGACGACGCCATCACCCGCCAGCTTGCCGAGCGCGTGCTGGCCCAGATCGGCTATGAAGTGGTGGTGGCATCCGGCGGGCAGGAAGCCCTGGAGCGGTTGGCGCGCGAGCGGTTCGGGCTGGTGGTGATGGACATCGCCATGCCCGATATGGACGGCGTGACGACGGCGCGCCACATTCGCGCCCTGGAAGGGCCGAACCGCGACGTGCCGATCCTGGCGATGACCGGCCTCTCGGACGAGGACTCGCACCAGCACATCATGGCTGCCGGGGTTAATGCCGTGCTGACCAAGCCCATCGCGCTGGACGCACTGCGCGCCTCCGTGCGGCGTTGGGTGCGGGCGGGGTCAAACGCTGGCAATGGCGCGCAGCACGGTGTCGCGTAGCTCCTGGGTGCGGAAAGGTTTGGACAGGAAGCCGGCGGCTCCGGCTTCGAGGGCGCGGATTTCGTCGTCGGCGCCCCCACGCGAGGAGAGGATGATCATCGGCGCGGCGGCCAGGTGGGGGAGGGCCTTCAGCCGCTTCATCAGGGTGAAGCCGTCCATGCCGGGCAGGTTGGTGTCCAGCAGCAGCAGGTCCATGCGGTAGGTCTGGGCCAGTTCGATGGCGGTCTGGGGATCGGCGGCCTCGATCACGTCTAGAGACAGTGGTTGCAGCACGTGCCGGATCACCCGGCGCACCACCTCGTGATCGTCCACGACCAGAACGGTAGGCATTGCCACTTTCCCCTGACTCGCCGGTACCTTCGGCAGAGTCACTCCTAAGAGTACCCCAGACATGCCGATCGGGGCGAGAAACTGGGTAAACTCAGGAAAACTCTGCGAAGTCTAGAGCGTGTGATGCACTTGCAACCCCTATCCCCCAGCCCCTTTCCCCGCAAGCAGGGAAAGGGGAGCGATTTGCCCCTCCCCGCTGGCGGGGAGGGGCCACAGGTGGGGTCAGTGCGCCGCACATGGCGTTGCGCGCTTCCCGCTGCGCCGAGCGCGTGAAGTTCATAACACGCTCTAGAGGCTGATAGGCTAACCATGTCCGATCCTGTCCTGAACGCCCGCGACCTGACCATCGGCTACGCCGCGCCGCGCCGCGCGCCGACCGTCGTCGCTGCGCGTCTGGCGGCGGCGCTCTACCCCGGCGAGCTGGTCTGCCTGGCCGGGCCGAACGGCGCGGGCAAGTCCACGCTGCTGCGCACGCTGGCCGGGATGCAGCCCGCGCTGGCCGGGGAAGTGCGGCTGGGCGGTGACGAGGTCGCCGCGCTGGAGCCGCGCGAGCGCGCCCGGCGGATGAGCGTTGTGCTGACTGACCGCGTTGAGGACGGGCACCTGACCGCCTACGCGCTGGCGGCGCTGGGCCGCCATCCTTACACCGACTGGACGGGGCGGCTGAGCGCGCACGATGAGGCGGTTGTCCGCTGGGCGATGGAGGCGGTGGGGGCCAGGCCGCTCGCCCCGCGCCCGATCAGCGAATTGAGCGATGGCGAGCGCCAGAAGATCATGATCGCCCGCGCGCTGGCCCAGGAGCCGCTGGTCATGCTGCTCGACGAGCCGACCGCTTTCCTCGACCTGCCCAACCGCGTCGAGATCATGCGCGTGCTGCGCGCCTTGACGCGCCAGACCGGGCGGGCCATCCTGCTCTCAACCCACGACCTCGACCTGGCCCTGCGCAGCGCCGACCGCCTGTGGCTGCTGCCGCACAGGGGGCCGCTGCACGCAGGCGCGCCGGAGGACCTGGTGCTGAGCGGGGCGCTGGAAGCGACGTTCAAGAGCGAGGGGATCGCCTTCGACCGGCAGACGGGGACATTCGCCACCGTTGCGGCGCGCACAGGCTGCGTGGCGCTGGCCGGGGAGGGCGTGATCGCGCTGTGGACGCGGCGCGCGCTGGAGCGCGAGGGCTACCGTGTGACGGACGATGGCGCGGAGGCGTTTGCCCGCGTTGAGGTGCTGGATGGTGAGGGGAGTCCGCGCTGGCGCTGCACAGCGGGCGGCGTCACGGGCGAACACGGCTCGCTTCACGCGCTGATTGTGGCGCTGCGCGCGGCGCAGGAGTAGAGAGAGCATACCGCAGAGGAAAAGCAGACTTCCGAAGTCGGTTTCTCTTTTCCCTGATTCTTTCTCTGCGCCCTCTGCGTCTCTGCGGTGAATCTCTCTCCCCGCTAGCTTACCGCCAGCGGCCCTGCGCCCGGTGCGGCTTCGACCGCGTAGACGGCGCTCTCGATGCCGGTCGCGTCCTGGTACGCAGCGCGGACGTGCGCGCTGAACTCATCCACACAGTCGCGCTCGACGAAGGCCACCAGGCACCCGCCGAAGCCCGCGCCCGCCTGCCGCGCGCCGAGCGCGCCGGGCGCGTCGCGTATGGCCGCGATCATCGCCTCCATCTGCGGCACGACGATCTCGTACAGGTCGCGCGCCCCGGCGAACGACTCCGCCGTCAGCGCGGCGACGCGCCCCGCATCCTTGACCGGCAGCGCCGCCGCCAGGTCGAGCACGCGCTGGTTCTCCTCGATAATGAAGCGGCCCCGGCGGTAAACGGTCTCGTCGAGCGCCGCTCGGCCCGCCTCAAGCTGCGCCGGAGTGACATCGCGCAGCGTGCGCACGCCGGGGGTGATCGCCGCCAGCGCCGCCGCCCCGGCCTCGCACTGGGCGCGCCGCTGCGGGTACTCGGAGCCGGTGAGGGCACGCTTGTAGCGCGTGTCGCAGATGACGATGCGGATGTCCGGGTGAATGGGGGCGACGGTGTGCGTCAGGTGGCGGCAATCGAGCAGCAGGACGTGCCCGGCGCGCCCCGCCGCCGACGTGTACTGGTCGAGGATGCCGCAGTTGACGCCGACAAAGGTGTTCTCCGCCCGCTGGCAGAGCACGGCCAGCCGCACCGCATCGAGACCCAGATCGCCCAGCTCGTTGAACAGCGTCGCCGTCGCCACCTCCAGCGCCGCCGACGAGCTTAGCCCGCTGCCGAAGGGCACCGTGCTGTGCACCAGCCCATCGAAGCCGCGCAGGGCATAGCCCTCGTCCTGCAGCACCTTCGCCACGCCGCGCACGTAGTCCGTCCAGGGCACTGCCGCGCTGCGCTCGATCCCGTCCAGGCTGAAGGTCTCGCCGCCCTCAAAATTGAGCGAATGCACCCTCACCCGGCGGTCGTCGCGCGGGCGGGCGGCGATCCACGTGGTGCGGTCAATGGGCATGGTCAGCACGTAGCCCTCGTTGTAATCGGTATGGCTGCCCATCAGGTCAACGCGGCCCGGCGCTTGCACCCAGATGGTTGGCTCCCCGCCGTACAGCGCGGCGAACGCCGTCCGCACGCGCGCGCTCCGCTCGTTGTTCTCGCTCAGTGCCATGCGTCTCCCTCCAATTCGGCGAAAGCATCCAGCAGCGCCTCGACATTCGCCAGCGGAATGTCCTGCATCATGCGGTGCGAGGGCGCGATGACCAGCCCCGTGCCGTCGGGGGCCAGGGCGCGCGCCGCTGCGAAGGCCGCCGCCCGCACCTCCGCCGGGGAGCCGTGCGGCAGCACCGTCTGCGTCGAGACGCCGCCGTAATAGGCCAGCCGCTCGCCGAAGGTTGCCCGCAGCCAGCCGTGATCGATCACCTCCGGCTGCACGGGGTTGAGCGCCGTCAGCCCGATCTCCACCAGGTCGGGCAGGATGGCGGCGATGTCTCCGTCGGAGTGCATCAGCACGGGCAGACCGGCGGCGCGCACCGGCGCGAACAGCCGCGCCAGGCGGGGCTTGATCAGCGCGCGCCACATGCGCGGCGAGAAGAGCGTGTGCTTCTGCGCGCCGTAGTCGTCGCCGAAGTACACGCCGTTCACGCCCAGGGCCAGGAAGCGGCGGATCAGCGCTTCCTGGATGGCGGCGATGCGATCCAGCAGCTCCCCGGCAAACTCCGGGTCGAGGGCCATGTCTGCCAGAAAGGTGTCAAAGCCGCGCAGCGTATAGGCCCGCTCGAACAGGGCGAAGCCGAAGTTGGGCGCGACGAAGTGCTGGCCCGCGTCGGCGGCGATGGCGCGCTCGGCGTCGCGCAGCAGGCCGGGGGCGTGCGGATCGGGCCAGGGGAAAGCGTCCAGGTCTTGGCTCTCGGCCAGCGGACTGTGGCGGATGAAGTAGCCTTCTTCCTCCGTGTCGAAGCCCGCGCCCCACCAGTCATAGGTGACCTTGCCGTCGTCGCTCAGGCGCGGGGTGTGGCTGATGTCCACGCGCAGCAGGTGATTGCCCAGGCGGTGGGGCAGATCGGCGCGCGTCACGCCGAAGTGCGCGGCCAGCCGCTCGCCCACCGCGCCGGTGTAGTTGATCTGCGTGGGCAGGCGGTCAACCGGCTCGTAGCGCAGCGCCCGCCGCATTCGCTCTTTGGGGGTCAGGGTCATGGGGTGTGTCCTTCAGGGTGTATTCGCCTTTGGTGTAAGGGAGGGTTTCAAACCCTCCCATGTGTACTAACTGAAGCCTGGCTGCGCACGCCTCTCCCCCTAAATTCCCCTCTCCAGCCGAGCTAGAGAGGGGGACTTTGACCGCCGGATGGGACGTTTTCCCCCTCCCTGGCTTGGCCGGGGAGGGGGCCAGGGGGAGGGGCATTCCGTCCAGTCCGTGCCCCGCTTCCCGCAAACGCCCTCGCTCACAGGTCGCGGTAGGCCGTCTCGCGGATGGTGTTGACCATCGCCCAGAAGTTCTCCATCGGCGTGTCAAGCTGCACGTGGTGCGTGGGGCCGATGATCAGCCCGCCACCCTTGCCAATGGTGCGCAGGCGGTGCAGCACCTCGGCGCGCACGTCATCCGGCGAGCCGTAGGGCAGGGTGTGCTGCTCGTCAATGCTGCCCCAGAAGCACAGCCGGTCGCCGAACTGCCGCTTGACCTCGGCGGGGTCCATGCAGGCCGGCTGGATCGGGTTGAGGATGTCCAGGCCGATCTCGATTAGCTCCGGGATGATGGGCAGAATGTTGCCGTCGCTGTGGTAGGCGACTTTGACCGCCGGGTTGATCGCTTTTAGCTCGGCGATGAAATGGGCCATGCGCGGCTTGAGGAAGCGCCGCCAGTGGCGCGGCGAGATCAGCATGGCGTTCTGCGCGCCCACATCGTCGCCTGTCCAGATCATGTCCACGCCCATCTCAACCAGCTTCTTGGCCGCCGTCAGGTGGTACTGGTAGGGAATCTCCAGGATGGCGTCGGCCAGGTCGGGGTTGAGCGCGAAGTCCATGAGCATCTGCTCCAGGCCGCGCAGCGCCCAGGCTGCCTCGAAGATGGTCGTCACCGTCGCGCCGACGATCCAGTACTCGCCCTTGAACTCGCGCACCACGCGCTCGGCCTCGGTGTACAGCTCCGGGCGGTGCGGGTCGGGCGGCGTGTAGGAGAGGATCGCCTTGTCATCGGCCAGCGGGTGCGAGGCAATCTCGGTGTAGTGCCCCACGCCGAAGGGCGTCTCGTAGGGGTGGGCGTCCCAGCCGATGCCCCACTCGTCGGTGTAGGCATCCAACTGCTGGTAATAGGAGTTGGCCCAGCCGACCGAGGTGAGCAGCATGTCTTCGCCCAGCGCCCGCTCAAGCTCGTAGGTGTTGCCGCCGCCGTGCGGGTTGTGGATGCGCTGGCCCTTCACATGCAGGTCGGCGCGCAGGCGGTCGGCGAACTCCGGCGTGAAGCTGATCTGCATGGGGCAGCGATCCGGCTCCTCGTGGTTCAGTGCTGCCAGGATGCGCTCGCGTGGTTTCATTAGGTAAGCCTTTCTGGTTGGGAGGGGTCAGGGATCGGTTTTCAGTGATCAGCTTTCAGTGATCGGCTTCAGGTCTTCCGCCGGCAAAGGCAGCCAGCAGGCAATACCACTGATCACTGACAACTGAAGACTGATCGCTCCCTCAGAATACGCGCCTGCCGCCCCAGCGCGCGACGCGCTTGAGCAGGTCTAGCTCCTCGTCTTCGCTGTGCGTGGCTATCCACAGGAAGATGCCTTCCGGCTCGACGGCGGCCATGAAGTCGTCTAGCTCGCGCTGGCTGAGGTCTACGATGACCGGCGCGCGGGCCTGAATCTCCTTGATCAGCGGCACCCACTGCATGATCGGCTGGTCGTCGCCGACGCCCTGCACCCATTGGATGGCGTGCACGCCGGGCACGCTGAGGATCATGTCCAGGTGCCGGGCGACGCCCTTGCCGTCCACGTGAAAGACGTTGTGCGTCATCGTCTGCACTTCGCGCTGCAGCACCGGCAGGCAGAAGCGCTCGAACAGGCGGGGCGAGATCAGCGAGGAGAAGTCGCAGCTAGGGATGTGCATCCGCTCGAAGGAAGGGATGCCCATCCAGCTTACCGAGGGCTGTTCGGCGGCCTTGAGCAGCGCGTCGAAGTGATCGTAGATGCGCTCGAAGTCGTCTGTGGCAATGTCAATCAGTTGGCGCGCCTCGTCGGGACTTTCGATCAAGTCCAGGCAAAGCTGCTGCGGGTCGCGCCAGGCGGCGGCGCAATCCACGCCGGGATGCAGGTCGGTGTAGCCGATCAGCGCCTTGCCGCGCAGCCGCTCGATGGCGCAGCGCGTGATCTCATCGAGCTTGGTGAAGTGCTCGTTGCCCAGGTCGAGCTTCAGGCGGGCCATGTCGTCCCAGGAGCGCACCAGCGGCACCGACCATGAGGTGACCTCACCGTATTCGAGCGTCGCGCCGTAGAACGCGGCGTAGACTTCCGGCCCCAGGTTCGGCCAGAAGACGGGGAACGTCTCGCCGTGAAAACGCTGGCCCGCGATGGACGCGAGGAACGTCTCAACCTGGAACTCGGCGTCGAACCAGCGATCTTTGAGATTGTCGGAAGGATAAGCCTGGTTCGCCTGCTCGACGAAGGCGTTGTGGGCCACGAAGCGAATCGGGGGGCGGTCGAGCACCGCCCCCTCAAACCAGGCGTAGACCCGCTTCATGGCCGCCTCGAAATCGGGCATGCCTTCCAGTTCAACCGTCCACCAGGCTTGCTGTGTTGTTACCACTACTGTCCTCGTCGGTATTGGTGCGCCCCCCACCGGCGGGCAGCGTGGATTGGCTCCCGCTGGCAGGTGGCGCGGCAGGTTAGCTGATGCGCTTGCGGAGTATGGTATGCATGGCGACCGACACGGTGATGATGAAGCCGTAGATCAGCTTGGTCCAATAGCCGGTCAGCCCGATAGCGATAATGCCTGGCTGGATGGCGCCAATGATGAAGCAGCCGACGAACGTGCCCAGGATGGTGCCCGTGCCGCCGTAGACGGAGGTGCCGCCCAGGAAGACGGCGGCCAGTGTGTTCATCAGGTAGCCTTCGCCCAGGTTCGGCCAGAAGTACCAGACATCCACGCTCTGGATGACGCCACCAAAGGCGGAGGCCAGCCCCACCAGCGCGAAGAGCAACATGCGCGTCCGCCCGACGTTAACGCCCATCAGCCGGGCGCTGTTCTCGTTGTCACCGACCAGGTAGACGTGCGCGCCGAGTTTGTGGCGGTTGAGCAGCAGCCAGACGGCGATCCCGATCAGTACCATCCAGATCACCTGGGCGGGGAAATAGCCGTTGATCTTGCCCACCAGGCTGTCGCGCAGGATTGTGCCTTTGGTCAGCACCAGCGACTCGCCCTGCCCGCCGCGAATGACCTCGACGACGCCGCGCCAGAAGAACTGCGTGCCGATGGTGGCGATGAGCGCGGGGATGCCCAGCCCGACGATGATGATGCCGTTGAGCAGCCCGACCAGGAAGCCCACCGCCAGGCAGCCGGCGAAGGCCACGCCGAGGCTGCCCGTCCAGTCGTACACCTGCCAGAAGGCGACCATGCCCACGGCCATGATCGAGATGAACGACAGGTCAATGTCACCGGCGATGATGACCATCGTCAGGGGCAGGGCGATGACGCCCCAGTAAGGCACGGAGGTCATCAGGGCGCGGTAAATGTCGGGCTTAAGAAATGTCTGCGGCGCGCCAGCAATGAACAGGAGCCACAGCCCAAACAGGACACCGATAATGCCCAGTTGCAGCCCATTCTTGCGAATGTGCTGGGTCACGCGCGCCGCCCACAGACGGCCCGCACTTTC
This sequence comes from Aggregatilineaceae bacterium, assembly GCA_040767545.1. GTDB lineage: Bacteria > Chloroflexota > Anaerolineae > Aggregatilineales > Aggregatilineaceae > UBA2029. The sequence goes on from JAXGOK010000006.1 coordinate 83,669, forward strand.
CTGGCTTGGAGTTTCTACGCCTGCGGTCATGCAGAACCCTTTCTTAACAGGTACCTAGAGGATGCATCCTCGCCAACGGCTCAGTCCAGGCTGCCGGTCTGTGCCACCCGGTACATCTTTTCCATCAGCTCATCGAGCGTAATATCTTTGGTCAGAAACTCGCCAGCCACGCGCCCGCGATCCAGCACCACCACGCGGTCGGCCACCGAGTACACGTGGAAGACATTGTGATCAATGAAGATGGCTGATTTGCCGGCGCTCTTGATGCCGCGCACGAAGTCAATGAGCTTGCGCGTTTCCTGCAGCGAGAGGCCCATCGTCGGCTCGTCGAGGATGACCAGCTCAGCATGGAAATACAGCGCCCGCGTGATGGCGACGCCCTGCTTCTCGCCGCCGGAGAAGGTTTTGATCACCGCGTCGGGGCTCACCGCCGAAGAGGTAAACTCCATTGATTCGACCATCAGGCGCTGCGTCTCGCGCTTCATTTCGCCGATCTTGAGCATACCAAGCTTGTTGCTCAGTTCGCGGCCCAGGAAGATATTGCGCCACAGCGTTTGCAGGTCGGCCAGCGCGCGTTCCTGGTAGACCGTCTCCACGCCCAGCGTGCGCGCTTTGGGCACGGTCAGATTGTCCACCTTCTGGCCATGAAAGTAGATCTCGCCGCCGTCGGGCCGGTAATAGCCGGTGACGATCTTGATCAGCGTGGACTTGCCCGCGCCGTTGTCGCCCAGCAGGCCGACGATCTCGTTCTCGGCGACGCAGAAATCCACATCAGCGAGCGACTGCACTTCCCCAAACGACTTGCAGATGCCACGCATTTCAAGGATGTTGCCCATTGAGCGTTCCCTTTCAAGCCAGAGGAGCAAGCGGCGCAGGAGTGTGGAACGCACTCATAGCCAGGGACCAGCCGGCGGGCTATGGGCGCTGCGGACACTTCAGGCGAGGCCGCTTGCTCCTCAGAGGTGCCAAGCTATCTCAGGGGCGAGTGGCACACTCGCCCCCAAGTCAGCAACCAAACCATACGTTAGCGGATGACCGCCTCTACCAGCGGAGCCAACATTTCGACGTTGTCGGCGCTGGCGAAGCCGCCGCCTGTGTCAATATGCAGGCCGGAGAAAGCGAACTGCTTGGTCAGGCAGATCTGCAGGATGGGCAGATAGCCCTGCAGCCACTGCTGCTGGTCAATAACCAGGTCAGTGTAGCCGCTGCGGATGGCCTCAACAGTGGCCGGCGACAGGTCGAAGCCTGCACCGTAGATGTCATCCGGCCCCTTGCCTGCGCCTTCCAGGTACGATTGCAGCGTCGCCGTCAGGCCACCGTGATCGGTGACCACGACCTTGACATCGGGGTTGGCCGAAACGTAGGCCACGAAGGTGGGAATGCCCGCTGGCGGATCGGCGTTGGTGGCCGAGTCGATCTCGAGGTAGTCCACCGTCAGACCCGCTTCCTCGAAGGCATCAATGACGCCCTGGGTGCGCAGGCCGCGTGTCGGCTGCGAGAGCAGGCCCCAGACCATCGCCCGGTCGCCCTCTACCAGCCCGGCGCGGCGGATGATCTCATTGCCCAGGTTGTAGCCGGTGGCGTACAGTTCCTGGCCGACATAGCCGAAGCCCACACCCGCATACCTGGCTTCGATGCGCGGCAGGGTTGTGTTCTGGCTGGTGACAATGATGCCCTTGGCCTCGGCCTCATCCACCAGCGGCTCGAAGGCATCCTCACCGGGGTGACCCATGATGGCGATGCCGTCTGGGCTCATAGCCATTGCTTCGGCGAACTGCTGGACCATCTTCTGCGGGTCCCAGTCCGACCAGACGTAATCCACGTCAGCACCCAGGTCGCTCGCCGCCTGGACTGCGCCGTTGTAGACGTTCACGGCGAAGACGCCGCCCGCTGGCCCGCCGGGGAAGAAGACGATCTTGACGCCACTGCACCACTTCTCTTTGGGGCCCTCGGAGCCCTGGCCGTATGCCACAGTGGGCAGTGCCAGGGTCAGCACGAGGACAAGAGCAACCACTAGTCCCGCTTTTCTCAGCATCTTAAAGTCCTCCTTAGTAGGTAAGCAATGCGGGCAATTCTTGCTGGAAGCGATCCCACCGCGTGGGGACTCCCTGCTAAAAGACGCGGCCCGGCGGAGGTGCCATCGTCCGCGAGGCTCGGCGTCCTCTTGCACACCTTAAGCTTATGCTCGCTGGTGGAGCTTGTCAATTACTGCCAAAACAACCCTCAACAACGAGGTCGCGCCCCCGAAACAGAGGCGCACTTCTGCCTGCGCAATGACAGAAGACACGCTCTGCAATACTGTTAGCGCAAACACATCCTAAGTATATGACAGTCTGCGCCGCCGAGTCAAGCGGTTGGGTAAGGTCTGGTTCTGAGACATACTTCACTAGAGAATGGTCGCGTCCCGAATCTAGCAATTACCCCTGCCGGGAATCTGTAGGGGTGTATGGCCATACGTCCCTACTAGGCGGCCCGCAGCCTGCAGCGGGAGTCCTGTGAGACTCCGGAAATCCAGGTCGCGTTCCAGATGAGACGCGCGCATTGCCGCCTTGCTTGACCTGCGTACCTGTCCCGTGATATGATGTTAGCGCTAGCAGAATCGTCCCGGATGCTGGGGGTGCTATGGCAGGAAACGACTCGAAGCGCGTGACCCTGGACGATGTCGCCCAGGCAGTGGGCGTGTCGTCGCAGACGGTGTCGCGTGTTGTCAACGACCACCCCTACGTCTCCGACGACACACGCCGCCGCGTCCAGGAGGCAATCCGCAAGCTGGGCTATCGCCCCAACCGGGCCGCGCGCAGCCTGGCTACCCACCGCACGTGCATGTTGGGCATTGTCACCTTCGGCATTGACCACTACGGCCCGGCGCAGATGGTGACCCACGTCGAGCAGACGGCCAGGGCGCGCGGCTATGGCGTTACGCTCTCGACCATCCGCGAGCTGACCCCGCACGAGATTCGTGTCGCGATTGACGCCCTGGGTGGCAGTGCGGTGGATGGCCTGGTGCTGATCACGCCGGTGACCGGGCTGAGCGCAGCCGACATGGTGGCGCTGTGCGGTCACATTCCCTTTGTCCAGATTGATACGGAGCTAGGCGCGAAGGTGCCGTCGGTCGTCATTGACCAGCGCTTCGGCAGTCGCCTGGTAACGCAGCACCTGATTGACCTGGGCCACTGCACCCTGTGCGAGATCAGCGGGCCGCTCAACTGGTATGGGGCGCAGGCGCGCCACGAAAGCTGGCTCAAGACCCTGCACCGGGCCGGGCTGACGCCTGGCCTGTCCGTCGAAGGAGATTGGACGGCGGAGGGGGGCTTTCACGCCGCCAACCGCCTCTTGGACGAGGGTGCTGTCTTCAGCGGCCTGGTTGTCGGCAACGATCAGATGGCGCTGGGTGCCATTCGCGCGCTGCGTAGGCGCGGGCTGCGCGTGCCAGAGGACGTGTCGGTGGTGGGGTTTGACGACATTCCCGAAGCCGCGTACTTCGAGCCGCCGCTGACGACCGTCTGGCAGAACTTCGCCGCGCTGGGCGAGCAGAGCGTCGAGTACCTGGTCGCGCTCATTGACAACCCGCATACGCCGGTTCACCAGCGCGTGCTTCACCCGCAATTGGTCGAGCGGCAGAGTGCCTGCCCGCCACGCTAAGGTGCGGGGGCAGCCTCGATCAAAGACGTATAACGAGTGATTGAGGTGCGCTTCATGCACTTTAGGAGACTGCCAGGATACCTCGTTGCTCGATGGCGTGGGCGGCTGGGGGTGTTCTTGTAGGGGAGGGTTTCGAAACCCTCCCCTACAATGGCGCAGCAGAGCAGCGCCTCCACGTGCCGTGCGTGGTATCCTGTGCTAACCTGCTAATCTGCATCAAGCGCGCAGGTGAAAGGTCTTCTTTTCGGCGAAGGATTTTGATCATGAGGGCTTCTTTCCGGCGAGCAACCGCACCGGACCATTCTCTGTTTCCCACCCTCATCGCCCGCCAGGACGGTGCGCGATGAGTCTGCTGGGCATTGACATCGGGACGACTGGCTGCAAGCTGCTCGTCCTGGCGACTGACGGGCAGATCATCGCCACCGCCGCCCGCGAATACGACACCCTGCGCCCGCAGCCCGACTGGGCCGAGCTGGACAGCGCCCACGTCTGGTCGCTGATCCGTGACGCCATCCGCGAGGTCGCCGCGCAGACGGCCCACGACCCCATTACCGCCGTGTGCGCCGCCTCGATGGGCGAGGCCATGACCCCCGTCTCGGCGGAGCGCGAGATTCTGGGCAACTGCGTGCTGGGCTTCGACACGCGCGGCGCTGAGACGCTGGCCCAACTGTCCGCGCTCGATCCGCTGGCTTTCTTCGCGCGCAGCGGCAACGCTCCCGCCGTCGTTTATGGCGGCCCCAAGCTGATCTGGCTGCGCGATCACCGTCCGGAGCTGTTCGAGAAAGCGTACAAGTTCCTGTCCTGGGCAGACCTGGCGGCGTACCTGCTAGGCGGCGAGCCGGTCACCGATTTCGGGCTGGCTAACCGCTCGCTGTTCCTGGATGTCCAGGCGGAGACGTGGTCGGACGAGACGCTGGCCCTGGTGGGGATGCCTGCCGGCAAGCTGCCCGCCCTGGCCCGCCCTGGCACGCCGGTGGGGACGGTAGCACCAGCGGTGGCCGCTGACCTGGGCCTGCCGCCCGGCGTGACCATTGTCGTCGGCACGCACGACCAGTGCGCCAACGCCCTGGGCGCGGGGGCCATCCGCCCCGGCGTGGCCGCCTATGGGCTGGGTACCTACGTCTGCATCACGCCCGTCTACGACGCCATCCCGCCCGCCGCGCCAATGGTCGCCGCCGGGCTGAATGTCGAGCATCACACGGTGCCGGGCCTGTACGTCAGCTTCTACTACAACCTGACCGGTGGCGCGCTGCTCAAGTGGTTCCGCGACACCTTCGCCGCGCAGGAGCACGCGGCGGCGCGGGCGTGCGGCGAGGACGTGTACGACCTGCTGCTGGCCGAGATGCCCGCCGGGCCGACCGGCCTGCTGGTGCTGCCCCACTTCGCGCCGACTGGCCCGCCCGCCCACGACCCGCACCCCTACGGGCTGATCGCCGGGCTGACGCTGGCTACGTCGCGCGGTGAGTTCATCAAGGGGCTGCTGGAGGGCGTGACATACTACTTCCGCGAGGGGCTAGATCACCTGGCGGCGGCGGGCATTGCCATCGAGGAGTACCGTGTCACCGGCGGCGGGGCGCGCTCGGATGCCTGGCTGCAAATCAAAGCGGACATCCTGGGCAAGCCGCTGGCCCGCCCGCGCATCACCGAGGCGGGCGCACTGGGCGCGGCGATCCTGGCCGGGCTGGGCGCGGGCGTCTTCGCCAGCACGGAGGAAGCGGTGAGCGCCCTGGTGCAGGTCGAGCGCGTCTTCACGCCCGACGCTGCGCGTCACCGCCAGTACGAAGAGCGGTTCGCCCTCTACGGGCAGTTGTATCCATTCAGCCGGGCGCTGCGCGACGCGGCCCCGGCATCTGTGCCGTGAGCAACATCACAGCAGCAAGCACAATCTCATAAAAGGCCGGGAGTTCTTAACCCTCAATCTAAGGAGTGAAACCGTCTATGGCAAACGACAAATACGCGATTGGCGTGGACTTTGGGACAGAGTCCGGACGCGCAGTGATTGTGCGCGTCCGTGACGGGGCGGAACTGGGCAGCGCTGTCTACCAGTACCCCGACGGTGTCATTGATGAGCGGCTGCCTTCCAGCGGCGAGCGGCTGCCACCGGAATGGGCGCTGCAAAACCCGGACGACTATATCAGCGTCTTCAAGCAGGCGGTGCCGGCGGCGCTCAAAGCCAGCGGGATAGACCCGGCGGACGTGATCGGCGTCGGCATTGACTTCACGTCCTGCACGATGATGCCCACCCTGGCCGATGGCACGCCGTTGTGTCGCGTGCCGCAGTGGCGGGACAACCCGCACGCCTGGGTCAAGCTGTGGAAGCATCACGCCGCCCAGCCCGAAGCCGACAAGATCAACGAGACGGCGCGGCAGATGGGCGAAAGCTGGCTGGGGCGCTACGGCGGCAAGATTTCGTCGGAGTGGTTCTTCAGCAAGGCGCTGCAAATCCTCGACGAAGCGCCGGAAGTCTACCGCGCCGCCGACCGGCTGATCGAGGCGGCGGACTGGGTGATCTGGCAGCTTTGCGGCGTGGAGACGCGCAACACGTGCACGACGGGCTACAAGGCCATCTACCAGGACGGCAAATTCCCGGACAAGAAGTACTTCGCGGCGCTGCACCCTGAGCTGGCCGACGTGATCGAAACCAAGATGAAGAAGGAGCTGATTCCCCTGGGCGGGCGCGCCGGCGGCCTGACCGAGGAAGCCGCCGCCTGGATGGGCCTCAAGCCGGGCATCGCCGTCGCTGCGGCTAACGTGGACGCGCACGTGACCGTGCCCGCTGCCCAGGTGACCGAGCCGGGGCGCATGGTCATGATCATGGGCACGAGCATCTGCCACATGGTGCTCAGCGAGACGGTGCACGAAGTGCCCGGCATGTGCGGCGTGGTGGACGGCGGGATCATCCCCGGCCTGTACGGCTACGAGGCCGGGCAGAGCGGCGTGGGCGACATCTTCGCCTGGTTCGTGGACAACGCCGTGCCGCCCGAATACCACGAGGCGGCCAAAGCCAAGGGCATGGACCTGCACGCCTACCTGGAAGCCGAAGCCGCCAAGCAGAAGCCCGGCGAGCACGGCCTGCTGGCGCTCGACTGGTGGAACGGCAACCGCTCGGTGCTGGTGGACGTAGACCTGAGCGGCCTGCTGATCGGGGCCACGCTGGGCACGCGCGCCCCGGACATCTACCGCGCGCTGATCGAGGCGACGGCCTTCGGCACGCGCGTGATCATCGAGGCGTTCGAGAGCAGCGGCGTGCCGATCAAGGAGCTGGTGGCGGCAGGCGGCCTGCCGGAGAAGAACAAGCTGCTGATGCAGATTTACTCCGACGTGACGGGCCGCGAGTTCCGCATCATTGACAGCACGCAGGGGCCGGCCTTGGGCAGCGCTATGCATGCGGCGGTCGCGGCGGGGGCCTATCCCGACATCCAGACCGCAGCCAAGAAGATGGGTAAGCTCAAGGACGAGGTCTTCAAGCCCATCGCCGAGCACCAGGCAGTCTATGACCAACTGTTCGCCGAATACGTCACGCTGCACGACTACTTCGGGCGCGGCGAGAACGACGTGATGAAGCGCCTGCGCAAGATTCGCAACCAGGCGAGGGGACTCGACTAATGCTCGAACAACTGCGCAAAGTCGTCGCCGACCTGCACGCCGAATTGCCGCGCAATAACCTGGTCACCTGGACGAGCGGCAACATCAGCGGGCGCGACGCGGAGACGGGGCACGTGGTTATCAAGCCCAGCGGCGTCACCTTCGACGACCTGGGGCCGCATAACATGGTTGTGGTGGACGCCAACGCGCGCGTGATCGAAGGCGATCACAAGCCGTCGTCCGACACGGCCACACACTGCACCATCTACCGTGCCATGCCGGAAGTGGGCGGCATCGTCCACACGCACAGCCCCTACGCGACGGCGTGGGCGGCGCTGGGCCGCGACATCCCCTGCGTGCTGACGGCGATGGCCGACGAGTTCGGCGGGGTGATTCCCTGCGGCGGCTTCGCCCTGATCGGCGGCGAGGAAATCGGGCGCGAGGTCGTGCGCGTGCTGCGCGAGGGGCCGAACCCGCACTCACCAGCGGTGATCCTGCAGAATCACGGCGTGTTCACCGTCGGTCCGACGCCCAAGGCGGCGGTCAAGGCGGCGATCATGTGCGAGGACGTGGCGCGTACCGTCTTCCTGGCCTTCCAACTGGGCAAGCCGATCCCGATCGCGCCGGAGGACATCGCCAAGCTGCACGAGCGTTACACGACGGTCTATGGGCAGTAGAAGCTACCTCACCCCCGCTCGGCGCTAATGCGCCTCGCTGCCCCCTCTCCATCATGGAAAGGGGGCCGGGGGGTGAGGTTGCGAGCGAAGAAGAACAACTCAGCAATGAGGGTGAGCCTATCTATCACGAGGGAGAACCATGAAAAAAGAAATCACCTTAGGGTTGATTGTCGGTAACCGGGGATTCTTCCCCAGCCATCTGTGTGAGTCCGGGCGCGAGACGGTGCTGAAGGTGCTCGCCGAGGAGGGCATCAAGGTCGTCGCGCTCAGCCCGCAGGACACCGAATACGGCAGCGTGGAGAGCCTGAGCGACGCGCACAGGTGCGCTGACCTGTTCCGCGCGCACCGTGACGAGATTGACGGCGTGCTGGTCACGCTGCCCAACTTCGGCGACGAGCGCGGCACCTCCAACACCCTGCGCTTCGCCGAGCTTGGCGTGCCGGTGCTCGTTCAGGCGTTCCCGGATGATCCGGCCAAAATGGACTTGCAGTGGCGGCGTGACAGCTTCTGCGGCAAGATGTCGCTGTGCAACAACCTGCGCCAGTACGGTATCCCCTTCACCCTGACGGCGCTGCACACCGTTGACCCCGAATCCGAGAGCTTCCGCCAGGACTTGCGCAAGTTCGCTGCCGTGTGCCGCGTGGCGCGCGGGATGCGCCGCGCCCGCTTCGGGATGCTCGGTGCGCGCCCGGTGGCCTTCAACACGGTGCGCTTCAGCGAAAAGCTGTTCGAGCGCTCCGGCATCACGGTCGAGACGCTCGACTTGTCCGAAGCCTACGGGCGCGTTGCTCGCCTGGCCGACGATGACGCGCGCGTGACGGCCAAGATCGCCGCGATCAAAGCCTACGCCAGCGTCGCCAAGGTGCCCCCGGTGGCGCTGACCAAGATCGCCAAGCTGGGCGTGGTGATGGACGAGTGGATCGCCGCCAATGAGTACGACGCTACGGCCATCCAGTGCTGGACGAGCCTGCAAGAGTTCTTCGGCGTGGTGCCCTGCACGCTGATGAGTATGCTCAGCGAAGGGCTGATGCCCTCCGCCTGCGAGACGGACATTGCCGGGACTGCGGGCATGTACGCGATGGCCCTTGCCTCCGGCAGGCCGAGCGCGCTGGTGGACTGGAACAATAACTACGGCGACGACCCGGACAAGGGCATGGTCTTCCACTGCTCGAACTTTCCCAAGAGCGCCTTTGTGGATGAAATCCAGGTCATTGAGTACCAGGACATCATCGCTGGCACGGTGGGCAAAGACAACACCTGGGGCACGCTGCAAGGGCGCGTCAAGGCGGCACCGTTCACCTACCTGCGCGTCAGCACCGATGACTTTGCCGGCAAGATCGTCGCCTACGTGGGCGAGGGCGAGTTCACCGCCGACCCGGTCAGCACCTTTGGCGGGTACGGTGTGGTGCGCGTGCCGAACTTCCAGAAGCTGCTGGCCCACATCTGCGAGAATGGCTACGAGCATCACGTCGCCGTCAACCAGACGTTGGTCGCCGATGCCGTCTACGAGGCACTGACCAAGTACCTCGGCTGGGACGTGTACTACCACAAGGGGTAAGGACGCACTGACCCATGCGCCCCAACTAAAGGCTTCTGGGCGCGCGGTGTAGTGCGGGCGGAACGCCCCTCCCCCTGGCCCCCTCCCCGGCCAAGCCAGGGAGGGGGAAAACGTCCCATCCGGCGGTCAAAGTCCCCCTCTCTAGCTCGGCTGGAGAGGGGGATTTTTGGGGGAGAGGCGTGCGCAGTCAGGCTTAAGTTGGCACACAAGGGGTAAGGACGCACTGACCCTGGACTTCGGAAGTCTGGGTTCGACAGGCGAAGCACGGCGTCCGTCATTGCGGCGGACGCCGTGTGCGTTCGCGTCTCATGAGCCGGGCGGTGGGCAGCAGGTGGCTGTGCCCGGCGTCATGCTCCTCCGTGTGTGCTATGATCTTAACGTTGCGCTGTGGCCAGACTTCACACTTTTTTCATATTTCGTCACGTTTCTGCTCTGTGCGACCGGTGAATCCAGGCTATACTGGCGGGAGATCATCCGGGGGCGCGAGCATGATGCCGGTGCAAGACGGCCCCCCTGTCCGGGAGAATGTGGTGATGAAGCGAAATCATGCGTTCTGTCACAGGGCGGGACTGCTCTTCGTCACGGTGATCGCCCTCCTAGTGACCGTGTCACCGGTCGCGGCGGCCCAGGCGTATTGGACGGCGGCGGCTACGAGGGCGCTGGCAGGCGACTCCCCGTCGTCGGGGCTGGCCCAGGCTACGCCAACCAAGCCGCCACTGCCCGGCGGACGGCAGAGTCCGCTGCGCGTGATGGTGCCCTCCAACCAGACCTGGCAGGCCCTGCGGGCTGCTGGCATCACCGACATCACGCAGATTTCGCCCAACCTCGACCGGGTCGCGTCGTTCTCGCCCGGCCCGCACATGAACCTGTTCCCCGCACGTCCGGCGGGCGCGCCGCCCTTTGCAGCGGCTCCGGCCAACCCCTTCCGCGCGCTGGCTATCCTGGTGCAGTTCACCGACAAGCCCGCCCAGGTGGGCGCGACATTCTTCGACACGCTGGTCTTCGGCACCGGCCCGGCGACGGTACGCGGTTACTACCGGGAAATGAGCTACGGTGTGCTGGATATCGTCACGCTCAACGTGCCCAGCTCGCTCGGCTGGCGAACTGCCCCGCAGACCTACGCCTACTATACCAACGGGAATAGCTGCCTGGGCAGCTACCCCCGGAACTGCCAGCGCCTGACCGAAGATGTGGTGGCACTTGTCAACTCGGCGGTGGACTTCCGCAACTACGACAACGACGGCGACGGATGGGTAGACACTGTCTTCATCATCCACTCCGGCACCGGCGCGGAAGTTATCGCGGACGAAATACAGAGAAACAACACCATCTGGTCGCACTCGTGGTGGACGTACAGCGAGCCGCTTGTGGACGGCGTTCGCGTCGGCTCGTACATCACCATGCCGGAGCTATGGTTCACACCCGGCGATATGACGCACGGCGTCTACGTGCACGAGCTAGGCCATGCCTTCGGCCTGCCCGACCTGTACGACATTGATGGCACCTCGCAAGGTGTTGGCGTGTGGAGCCTGATGTCCAGCGGGTCGTGGAATGGCTACCTGGGCAACTCCCCGGCGCACCTGGACGCCTGGTCGCGCGTGTACCTGGAATTCAACCCGGTGGTGGACATCACCGCGCACAACGGGACGATCACCCTGCCGAACGTCGAGCAAAACCGCACTAACGCCATCCTCCGTTTCGATTCCGGCAAGGCCAACGAGTATTGGCTGCTCGAAAACCGGCAGAAGGTCGGCTCGGACGCGGCGCTGCCGGGCAGCGGCCTGTTGATCTGGCATGTGGACGATAATCTGTCTGGCAGCAACAAGTACGAGTGCAAGCAGGCCAACAACTACCTGTGCGGGGCGACCACCCAGCACTTCCGCGTGGCGTTGGAGCAGGCTGACGGGCTGCTTGACCTGGAGTACAGCCGCAACCAGGGCGACGCGGGCGACCCGTTCCCCGGCTCGACCGGCAGGACGGCCTTCAGCTTCACGACGACCCCCAACAGCACGTCCTACTACTCGACGACCAACTGGGGCCTGGACGTGCGCAACATCAGCCCGTCGGCCAGCACGATGACGGCCTACCTTGACAATCCGGGGAACCAGCCTCCTTTGCTTCTCTCCCCCACCGACAGCAGCGCGACCAATGACAACACGCCAACCTTCACCTGGCAGGCGGTGAGTAAAGCTACCTCGTACCGCATCCAGGTGAGCAAGAAGGCGGACTTCTCCAGCCTGGTGGTCAACTCGACCAAGAGCAGCACCACGCACACGCCAGGCACGGCGCTGACGGACGGGCTGTACTACTGGCGCGTGCAGGCCAAGGGTGTTAATGGCATCTGGGGGCCGTGGAGCGCGGTCTGGACGGTGACCATTGACACGGTCAAGCCGCCCAAGGCGACCCTGCTCTCGCCGGTGAAGGATGACCTGCTCACCACGAGCCTGCCCAGCTTTGACTGGAGCGACGTGACCGGCGCGGCTTACTACGAGCTACAGGTGGACAACTCGTCCACCTTCGGCAGTCCGGAAGTGGCGGCTGCGCCTGCTGGCTCGGCCTACGCGGTCACCACGCCATTGGCCGACGGCAGGTACTACTGGCGGGTGCGGGCGGTAGACCTGGCGGGCAACAAGGGGTCGTGGACGAGCGCCTGGACGGTCTGGATTGACATTGATCCCGCCCCGGCCCCGGCGCTGCTCTCCCCCGCTGACGGCACGGCGACCAACGACAACACGCCGACCTTCACCTGGGAGGCGGTGCCTGGGCTGACCTCGTACCGCATCCAGGTGAGCAAGAAGGCGGACTTCTCCAGCACGGTGGTCAACTCGACCAAGAGCAGCACCACGCACACGCCGGGGACGGCGCTGCTGGACGGGCTGTACTACTGGCGCGTGCAGGCCAAGGGCAGCGATGGCATCTGGGGGCTGTGGAGCACGGTCTGGACGGTGACCATTGACACGGTCAAGCCGCCCAAGGCGACCCTGCTCTCGCCGGTGAAGGATGACCTGCTCACCACGAGCCTGCCCAGCTTTGACTGGAGCGACGTGACCGGCGCGGCTTACTACGAGCTACAGGTGGACAACTCGTCCACCTTCGGCAGTCCGGAAGTGGCGGCTGCGCCTGCTGGCTCGGCCTACACGGTCACCACGCCATTGGCCGACGGCAGGTACTACTGGCGGGTGCGGGCGGTAGACCTGGCGGGCAACAAGGGGTCGTGGACGAGCGCCTGGACGGTCTGGATTGACATTGATCCCGCCCCGGCCCCGGCGCTGCTCTCCCCCGCTGACGGCGCGGCGACCAACGACAACACGCCGACCTTCACCTGGGAGGCGGTGCCTGGGCTGACCTCGTACCGCATCCAGGTGAGCAAGAAGGCGGACTTCTCCAGCACGGTGGTCAACTCGACCAAGAGCAGCACCACGCACACGCCGGGGACGGCGCTGCTGGACGGGCTGTACTACTGGCGCGTGCAGGCCAAGGGCAGCGATGGCATCTGGGGGCTGTGGAGCACGGTCTGGACGGTGACCATTGACACGGTCAAGCCGCCCAAGGCGACCCTGCTCTCGCCGGTGAAGGATGACCTGCTCACCACGAGCCTGCCCAGCTTTGACTGGAGCGACGTGACCGGCGCGGCTTACTACGAGCTACAGGTGGACAACTCGTCCACCTTCGGCAGTCCGGAAGTGGCGGCTGCGCCTGCTGGCTCGGCCTACGCGGTCACCACGCCATTGGCCGACGGCAGGTACTACTGGCGGGTGCGGGCGGTAGACCTGGCGGGCAACAAGGGGTCGTGGACGAGCGCCTGGACGGTCTGGATTGACATTGATCCCGCCCCGGCTCCGGCGCTGCTCTCCCCCGCTGACGGCACGGCGACCAACGACAACACGCCGACCTTCACCTGGGAGGCGGTGCCTGGGCTGACCTCGTACCGCATCCAGGTGAGCAAGAAGGCGGACTTCTCCAGCACGGTGGTCAACTCGACCAAGAGCAGCACCACGCACACGCCGGGGACGGCGCTGCTGGACGGGCTGTACTACTGGCGCGTGCAGGCCAAGGGCAGCGATGGCATCTGGGGGCTGTGGAGCACGGTCTGGACGGTGACCATTGACACGGTCAAGCCGGTCAAGCCGACCCTGCTCTCGCCCGCGACCGGCTCGATCCTCAACACGAGCCAGCCCAGCGCTTGACTGGAGCGACGTGGCTGACGCGGCTTACTACGAGCTACAGGTGGACAACTCGTCCACCTTCGGCAGCCCGGAAGTGTTCACCACTATAACCACCTCGGACTATACGGTGACTCCGCCGCTGCCTAACGGCAAGTACTTCTGGCGCGTGCGCACCTACGATCTGGCGGGCAACAGGAGCGGCTGGACGACCGCGCGGAGCTTCACCCTCTCCTACACCCCCGCACCGCCGGAGACACCCGCTCCCACCCCCACGCCCACGCCTACAGCGCTGACGTTGGTCGCTGGGCCGGGTCTCATCGAAGCGGAGAGTGCTTGGGTAGGGCGCAGCGGCACCTGGACTGCCCACGAGACGGCAGCCGCCAGTGGCGGGAGCTACCTCTACAGCAGCGGCAGCAGCGACGATGCCCTGACGCTGATCTTCTATGGCGCGCAGGTGAGCGTGATCTACGTCAAGCACCCGGCGCTGGGCGTCATCGTGGTCGAGATTGACGGCACGCCCTACCAGTTGCTGGACAGCCTGGCCGAGGAGAGTGTCTTCGGCGTGCAGGCGACGTTCGCCCTGGCCGAAGGCCAGCACACGCTGCGCCTCTACCCGATGATGGGCACCATCGCCCTTGACGCCTTCCTGGTCGAAGCGCTGGCGACGCCTACCGCTACACCGGAGGCGACCGCAGAGGTGCCCGTCACTCCCACGCCGAGCGACGAACTGCCGACCGAGCCGTCTGTTGAGCCGACCGCTGAGCTAACCGTCGAGCCGACGGCAACGCTGCCGCCTCTCTTCACTCCCACGCCAACCGTCACGCCCGATCCGCTGACGATGGTGATCGAGGCGGAGGGCGCGGGCGTGCTGCCCGGCGGTCTGTGGACGCGGGTGGAGAGCCTGGCGGCCAGCGGCGGCGCGTACCTGATGAGCAGCGGTGAGGAGTCCCAGGAGCCGGACGCGCTGACGCTCGTCTTCAGCGGCGCGCGCGTCGAGCTAATCTACGCGACCGGCCCGGCGCTGGGCAAGTTCACCGTTGAGGTAGACGGGCTGCCCGTGCAGCTTGTGGACGCGCGGGCAGACCAGCCGGACTTCGCTGCGCGGCTGGCCTTCTCGCTGGAGGAGGGGCCGCACACGCTGCGCCTCATCGTCAGCGAGGGCGTGGTTGCTGTGGATGCGTTCGTCGTGCCGCTGGAAGTGTTCGTGCCCGCCACGCCCGACCAGCCGCCGACGGTGACGCCGACAGCGACCATTCCGCCCACAGCTACACCGCTCCCGACCGAGGTGCCGCCTACGCCTGAGCCGCCGACGGCGACTCCCACCCCAACCGAGCCGCCGACCGAGACGCCGGTGCCCGCCGAGCCGCTCCTGCCGGAGCCGACCGAGGACGCTAACGCGACAGGCTAGCCCTTCTGAGGCGGACAAGAACCCGCGCGCAGGTGCCAGAGAGCAGACTTCCGAAGTCCCGGAGACTTCGGAAGTCTTGTTGTTTGCCTCACCCCCAGCCTCGCTACGCTCGGCTTGTCCCCTCTCCATTCGAATGGAGAGGGGCCGAGCGGGGGTGAGGTCCATAGGGGCGTATCGCATACGTCCCCGATCAGGCCGTTTCCAGCAGGGCGGACAGGCCCAGCTTGCGCAGGCGCTCCGGCGTGGGCACACCGTCGCTGTCCCAGCCCATGATGCGGTAGTACTCGTCGAGCATCGGCTCTAGCTCGACCACATGCCCCGCCGCCGGGCCGGAGGCCATCGCCTGGGTCAGGTTGCGGGCGGGCAGCGCATCCTGGGCGCGGGTGAAGCCCTCGCGGGCATTGAACAGGCGGGCCAGCGTCGAGACGCGTTCGCCGAGCAGTTGCAGGTCGGCGGTGGTCGGATAGTCGAAGCCGGTCGCCGCCGTGACAAGCTGCCACAGCTCCTTCAGCGTCATGCCGTAACCGGGGAACAGGCACAGGCAGGCGCTATCCCAGGCGGCGGTATCGGCCTGTGTGTCGCGGAAAAGATGCGGCTTGCCCTCGGTGACCAGCGGATCGGCAGCGCCGCCGAATAGCTCGCCGAGCGGCGCGCCGCGCAGATGGCACGCCCCGCGCTCCGAGACGGCGTAAGCCAGGGCCGTGCCTTTGGCCGCGTTGGGATGGTAGGCGGGCATTTCCAGCCCCTTGA
Organism: Aggregatilineaceae bacterium; assembly: GCA_040767545.1. GTDB lineage: Bacteria > Chloroflexota > Anaerolineae > Aggregatilineales > Aggregatilineaceae > UBA2029. Next base: position 99,455 of record JAXGOK010000006.1, read on the forward strand.
CCTGCATGGCGAACGGCTTGCCCGCCGGGTAGCGCTCTGCAATGGCTGCCACGCCCTGGGCCAGCCATTCGCCGCAGCCTTCCCCTGTTGCCATCTTCGCGACCAGGGCCTCGGCGGCGGCCCCGTCGCCCCAGGCGGGCGCGATGCCGTCCAGGTCGCTGGCAGTGATCAGCTTGCGCTGGAATAGCTCCATGACGAAGCCGATCACGCCGCCGACGCTGATCGTGTCCATGCCGTACTCGTCGCACCACCAGTTGAGGCGGATGATCGCCTCACGGCTGCCGATGGCGCAGTTCGGCCCCAGGGCGAAGATCGTCTCGTACTCCGGCCCCTCGATCACCTTGCCGTCGTCCAGCGGGATCGTCCACTTGCCGCAGCCGATGGGGCAGCCGAAGCAGGCGTAGTTCTTCTTCCAGTTGTGCTCGCGGAAGGCCGCGCCGGAGATTTCGTCGGCCTCCTCGAACTGCCCATCCTGGAAGTTGCGCGTGGGCAGCGCGCCCATCACGTCAACGATCTCCAGGATATTGGCCGTGCCCTCGCGGGTCATCAGCGTCGTCTTGCTGGACATGCGCACGGCGCGATAGGCAAGCTGCAAGGCGCGCTCGTACTTCTCCTTGTCGAAGACCTTGACCGGGCGATTGCCGCGCGTGACGATGGCCTTCAGCCGCTTCGACCCCATCACCGCGCCGACGCCGCCGCGCGCCAGGGCGCGCGTCTCGTTGAAGATGCCGGCCACGTTGCGCAACTGCTCGCCCGGCGGGCCGATGACCAGCGATTGCCAGTCGTGGCCGAAGTCGGCGCGCAGCCGCTCGGTGGCCTCGGTGACGGTGGTGCCCCACAGCGACTCGGCGGGGCGCAGCTTAACCGTGTCGTTGTCAATGACCAGCACGACCGGCGTCTTGGCAGCGCCGGTGATCACCAGCGCATCGTAGCCGGCGTACTTGAGCATCTGTCCCCAGTAGCCGCCGCTGTAGGCGTCGAAGTAGGTGCCCGTCGCCGGGCTGCGCGTAGTGACGCCGAAGCGTCCCGCCGTCGGCGCGGTCGTGCCGGTCAGCGGGCCGTTGTGGAAGATCAGCATGTTGTCGGGCGAGAGCGGATCGGTGCCCGCCGCCTGCTCGGTGTAGAGCAGCCACGCGCCCAGTCCCTTGCCGCCCAGCAACAGTGGCATCATGTCGGCGGGCAGCGGCGTGGTGGTGATCTGGCCGCTGGTCAGGTCTACGCGCAGGATGCGGTCGCAGTATGCCCGTTGTGTAAGGTCCATGCTCGCTCTCTCCTAACCAGCCAGCGGATCGAACGCTTTGCGCTCGTCAATGAAGATGGCGCCGGTCGGGCAGATGCGCGCGCATTCGGGCGCGCCGCCGCACAGATCGCACACCACCGGGTACCAGGGCAGTTCCTTCTCCGGCGCTTGCGGCATGCCGCCCCCGGCGATGCGCACGCCCTCAGCAGAGCGGACGATGACCTGCGTCGGGCAGACCTCGACGCACTTGCCGCAGTTGTCGCAACGCTCGGCCAGCAACTCCACCGCGCCGCTTTCCGGGTGCCAGCGCAGGGCATCGGTCGGGCAGATGTCAATGCACTGGCGGCACAGCGTGCAGAACATGACCTTGAACTGCCCGTGCTGCGCGCCGGAATCAATACGCAGGCGGGCCTGGTGCGTGCCGTAGCTGCCACCGTCGTGGCTGGCGACGCAGGCGACGACGCACAGGTTGCAGCCGGTGCAGTCCGCCGGGCGCGCCTTGAGCCTGACGTACTCCCACACCTCACCGCGCAGCGCCTCATCTACCGTCCACCCCTGGTGGGCGATGCCGCACAACTGCTCGACCAGGCGCTGCGGGTCCGGTGACTTGGTGACGTTGCGGCCCATCAAGCAGCCCGCCGCGCCCGCTTCCTGGGCTTCGGCGTAAAGCTCCAGCGCGTCGCGCTCGTTGTCGGAGCGCGCGCCGCCCAAAACCAGCACGGGCACGTCCGACGCCTGCACCAGGTCGCGGAAGCTGTCCACGTCCCCGGTGTAGGGGATTTTGAGCGCGTCCGCGCCGATCTCCACAGCTTCGCGCGCGCCCAGGATGAGCAATTCGACGATGTTCGCGCCGGTAACCTGGCCGCCGTAGGCGATTGGCTCGATGATGCAGGGCAATCCGGCGCGGCGGCACTCGTTGACGAAGCGGGCGCACTTGTCCACGCCCTCGGCCTCGAGGTGGTCGGTGTAGCCGACGAACAGGTAGATGGTGATCGCCGACGCGCCCAGGGCGACCGCCTGCTCAGCGGTGAGCATCTTGTAGTTGCGCAGCAAGCGCTGCGGGACGGCGTTGGCGACGTTCGACGTGCCCAGGCGCGGCATGTTCATCCAGTCGGCGCGGACGATCAGCGCCGGGCCGTCGCGCCCCTGGAAGAGCGGAGCCAGACGCACCGCCTGGCCGGGACTGAGCAGGATGCCGTCCACGCCGCCGCGAATGACTGCTTCCGTCACCGGGCGAAGCTGGACGACGTTGGCCGTCACGTCGCTCATGTAACCGTGATCGGCGGCGACGCACACCGCGCGCCCGTCACCGTGCCGGTTGAACAGGCGATCCATGCGGGCTTGCAAGCCTGCTTTCATGGCAACCTCCTACGCTGTTTCGGGCACGGAGCCGTGCACGAGCGTCTGAAGGCCGCCACAAGCGCCGCCGGGTCCGCGCTGGCGAAAACGCGCGCGTCCAGCCAGAGGCCCGCCGCGCCGAGGCTCAGCGCCTCGTTGAGCGCCGCGTCCGCCGGGTCAAGCGACTCCGCCTTGACCCACACGGGCAGTCCGGCGGCCATCGTCAGGATGGTGCGCAGCGAGTCCGCGCCGGGCCAGGGGATGACCATGCCATCCGCGCCGCACTCGACGCTGTACGACACGCCCAGCTCAATGGCCTTGCTGCGCAACACGACGCGCGGGCCGATTGGCTGCACGTCGGTGATCAGCGGCAGGCCGAGCGGCGTGCCCGTCAGGGCAAGCTGCACGATCTCGCGCAGGCAGCCCGCCTCGATGTCCTCGTCGTGGCCGAGCAACACGTGCGCCACCAGCGCGCTCGCGCCGAGGTCGAGGGCGTCGGCAGGCTCCAGCAGGGGGATGTGGAAGATGGTTTCGGGCGGCAGGACGAAGTCCTCGCCGCGCAGGGCGTTCGTCCACCCAGCGCGGATGAGCAGGGCCGCGTCCGAGCGGGTGCGGGTGCGCAGGCGGCGGGCCTGACCGGGACTGGTGACGAGACCATCGGCCAGGGGCAGCACCGGCGCGACCGCCGGGGCGAAACGCTCCAGGCCGGGCAATGCACCCAGGGCCAGCCCCGCGCTGGTGTCCACGACCAGGTTGGTGTCCGTCGGCGGGACGGACGAACTCGTTGATCCGGTACAGCTTGTTGTCCATGGCCTCTCCTTTTGCGCTCCAGCGGCGGGCAGCCGTGCCCGCGCGCCCCTCCATTATAACGCCCCTGGCGAGCCGGTGGGGACGGGTGGGAGCGACGAATGGAACGATTTACCGCGCGGTTCGGCACTGTTTGTGTGGGGGGAGGGGGGAGGACTCCTGCGTTCAGGCTAGTTGAAGCGGAAAGCGAAGGGAGGCCTAACCGCTCTGCTTGCCCTGAAGACTTTCTATGTATTGGCTCAACTCTTCCTCGTAGAGAATTCGCAGTTCTCCAGCAGAGTCTGGGGAATCCACAGTGGGTTCAGATACTCCTATAGCGTCAAGGAGTGCTCGAGACCGATTTAGCACCTCATTCCAGGCAAATGGTGGGCCACTCGCCCAAGCCCACTTGTACGCAGCGATCGCTTGTTCTTTGGCTTTCTCAATGTTTCCTAACGAGTAGTTGATTTCAGCCAGGTCTATGGTGTCCAGATCATATTGGAGAAAGCTCAGAACCCTCTCTTTCATGTTCAGTTTTGTATATGCGCGCGCTAGACAGCCAAGGGCGCGTCTCTGACCTCGAGTGTTTCCAATACTCCGCGCCAGTGCAAGCTCTTCTTGAAAAATGCGAACAGCAGCATTTGTCTGGCCCTGCACCAGCTTGATTTCGCCTCGCAGTTCTAAGGTGGCAAGCTGTTCATGTACACTTCTGATCTCCAAAGCCTTTTCCCAAGCGAGATCGGCCTCTCTCTGGGCAGCTTCAACGTCAGTCTGGAGCAGTATGTGTGCATGCATTCGATGCCCATAAACGTGATGGATTGTAAGGTTCTCTGGCAGTAGAGAAATGAACGCTTGATAGGTATTCGTCGCGTTCTCCCACTGTCCTGTATCTACATAAAGGCCAAGCCGTTTCCCGTGGGCTAACGCCAAGGCTCTTGGGTACTCCAAAGCTTGCGCTAGTTTTGAGGCCAATTCCAAAACATGGATGAAGAGAGCCAGATGGCCAGTTTCTCTGAGTGTGCTTGTAATATTGAATAGACTGGTCAGAAGATTCGATGGATGAGCATTATCAAGATCGAGTTTCAGCTTAAGGGTCTGGAGATGAAGAGCCAATTGGTAGTCTCCGATGTGAAAAAGCGCGTTCCCCAGGTTGCCGAGTTGATTGCTTTTCTGTTCATATGTTGATAGGGATGGGAGTCGATCCAGACCTTCTCGAAATATGGGGGATAATAATTCTATGATTGTATGGTAAGCTCCTAGTCGATAGAAAAGTGCAGGGTTGAGTCGTTCGTGAAAAAGGTGCGCTGCTTCATCTAGTTGATCATGCTCAACGAGTTCCAGGTACTTCCTCAAGATTGACCCTAGTGCTTCGATCTCCTGAGAAGATAGAGAGGCACCATCAGGAACAAAGAGCGGTACTGAGATCTCTCCCAAACGAAGACGAAGCTCTGCTACAACGTATTCAGCTATCGTAAACAACAGACGTGGAAACGCACTCTCTCTTGTCTGCTCACCTTGTGTGAACACCCAGCCATCTCTGAGAATAGTCGCCGCTTTTCCACTCAACTTCTGGGCGTGGGCTGCTTGCGTATGCCGGGGCAAACGAATGCAGTCTTCAATCGTGATTACTTGAGTCCCAACTATCATGACAATCTGCTTCAACCACTGCAAAAGAGGAATCTTAGGTGCACTGGTGTCAAACGGATCTGCTTCGCTTCCCATCATTCCACAAATCCAGTAATATCCCGCTATTGCTTCCTTCTTCTCAGGCTGGGTTCTAATTGGAGGGAGTTCAAAGTCGGGAAAAGCCCTAAGTACCGGGGCCTCTTCTTCTTTGTCACAGAGCACCTTGTACAGCTGGGTGACGATGGGATCCCACAGAGATGCCTGACTAGAGGGAACAAGTTCGCAGATACGAAGTATCTCTTCGATAACCTGGATCGAATGCCTAATTGAATCGAGCAATTCCTGAGTGTCTTCTTCTCCCACTAGACACCTCCTAGAGCACTGCCCTGAACGGCATAGCGAGCGACTGTCCGGGTCTTCTATCATAGCAGTGATGATCGGACTTGGGGAGATGTGTATTTCGACTCGCTAGCACCGCGTATTTCAGCGAAGAGAGTGAGGACTTCTTACCACTCAGAGAACGAAGAACGTATCCTTGCCAGCATCTCTCCATTTCGCCAAGTCGCAACTATGCCACCCACCAGGAGCGCGGCCCCTGTCCGACCGCGCTCCCTACGCCCGCGCCGCGCCTCACCACAGCGGCGTGAACTCGCGGCGCATGATCGCCTGCACCCACAAGCTGTAGAGCCGCCCGGCGCTCAGGAAGCGCCCTCCCGCGTCGGTGCGCTCGGTGGGCAGCGGGTAGCGCACCTCGACCAGGGCCACGGCCAGCCCCTCCGCCTCGCTCTCGACCACTGACGCGCTCACCGTCGCGCCGAAGTCCTCGGCCAGCACGATGTCGGGCCGCGTGGAGAGCCGGAAGTCCGCGATGCGCCCGGCCAGCACGTCGGCGGCAGCCTGCGCGGTCGGCGCGTCGGCGTAGACCAGCCCGATCAGGTGCACCTGGTCGTTCCCCTCCTGGCGGTCGGCCAGGATGGCCAGCGCATACGGCGGCAGCGGGCCGAGGTCGGCGGCGGGCATCGCCAGACCTAGCTGCGCCGGGTCTCCGGCCACTTGCAGCGCCTCCCCGCCGAAGAACAGCGCCTGGATGAGCAGGCCGTCCGGCGCGGTGATCGCCCCGGCCAGCGCGCGGTACGCCGGATCGTCGGCCAGGGAGGGCAAATCGCCCTGCGCCGCGCCGATGATGCCGTTGATCAGCGGCCAACTGCGCGCGTTGGCGAGCATGTCCGGCAGCAGGGCAATGCGCGCTGCCGCGCCCAGGTTCCCGCCGAAGGGGTCGGCGGGGTCGCGATCTGCAACCGAGATCGCCAGGTCGTCGAAGCGGTGCCAGACCGTCACCCCGCTCACGTCCGCCTGGCTGAAGTCGCGGGCTTGCAGCGCCGCACCAATCGCCTCCGTGTCGAATTCGCCACCTAGCAGCAACCCCACGCCCGGCGGGTCGCCGAACTCCAGGCTGCGATCCACGTCAAGCAGCCATTCGAAGCCGACCGCAGCGGCCATCTTCCCGGCGCTGGCGAAGACGTAGCTCAGTGCTTCGGGGCCGGCGGTGAGGCGCATCAGCATTCCGGGGAGCGGCACGGCGGTCTTCAGCAGGTCCAGGTTGCCGAAATCGCGCAGCTTGGTGATTCCCTCGGCTTCGTACAGCGCCGCGTAGTCGGTATAGCGGACGGTCGCCCAGCCGCTGTCGGCGGGGATGGCGCCCTCTGGCACGCCGGCCAGCATCGCCAGCAGCGGGGAAGGGGGCGAGTCATCTTGGGCGAGGGCGCTCGCGCCGGGCAGGAGTACCAGCAGCAGGGCGAGGAGCAGGGACAGTCGGGCGTTCATAGCATCCTCCTTAAGAGTTCTCGACATTTAAACATACTCCGATTCCCTGCCAGCAGCAAGCGAGACATGAGCCTGGATATGTGCTGCCCATCCCCCCGCGCGGCGAATGTGCTATGATCGAAGGCGTACCGCCTGTGCCCGCGCGCACCTTGCGAAAGCGCCGCCCATGTCCATCACCGCTCCCGCTCTCTCCAGGCTCCACCAGCAGGTCTTCGACGAGCTGCCCGATGGCGTCGTCGTGGCCGCGCTGGACGGGCACGTGCTCGCCGTCAACCCGGCGCTGTGCCGGATGCTCGGCTGCGCCCGCGACGAGCTGATCGGCCTGCCGCTGCGCGCGTTCCTGGCTTTGCCGGACGAGGACGACGCCACGCCGGTGCTGGAGGCGATTCGCCAGCAGCCAGCGGTGGCGCTCAACCTGGTGCGCAAGGACGGCACGCCCGTCCCGGTCGAGGCACGCAGCGCGCGCTTCGACCATCACGCCGCGCCGCACCTGCTGATCACCATGCGCGACGTGACCGAGCAGCTTCAGCGTTACCAGCGGCTCATCCGCAACGAGCACGAGAAGCGCCTGATCGCCGAAGGGCTGCGCGGCATCCTCGACGTGCTCAACTCCGAGCGCCCGGCGGACGAGATTCTGGAGTACATCATGGTCGAGGCGCAGCGCCTGCTCAAGGCTGGCGCGGTCGCCATCTTCCGCCTGCGCCATGACGTGCTCGACCTGGAGGCGGCGCGCGCGCTGCCCCCCGATTACGTGGCGCGGATGCAGGTGCCGCTAGGGGTGGGAGCCATCGGCACGGCGGTCGCCGAGCACCGGCCCATCTACGTGCCGGACATGCGCTCGGTGCTGCCCGCCTACGAGCAGTTGGGCGACCGGCGGCGCTATGACCTGCTGCTCAACCTGATGAAGCGTTACCGCGCGGTGCTGGCCGTGCCGCTATGGATGCGCGACGAGATGTACGGCAGCCTGGTGCTGTACTACGCCGAGCCGCTCGACCTCGCCACCGAGGACATTGAGCTTGCCTCGGCCTTCGGCGACCAGGTGGCGCTGGCCATCGCTAACGCCCGCCTGCGCCAGCAGTCCGAGCAGGCGGCGACTCTGGCCGAGCGGCAGCGCCTGGCGCGCGAGCTGCACGACGCCGTCACGCAGACGCTCTTCTCGGCCAACCTCATCGCCGAGGTACTGCCACAGCTTTTGCAGGAGAACCCCGACGAGTTCTACCAGCGCGTGGCCGACCTGCGCCGCCTGACGCGCGGCGCGCTGGCCGAGATGCGCACGCTGCTGCTGGAATTGCGGCCCAGTGCGCTGCTCGAAACGCCGCTGCGCGATCTGGTGCGCCAGCTTGTCGAGGCGATCACCGGGCGGACGCGCCTGGATGTGCAGTTCACCGCCGAGGGCGGCCAGCACGTCTACCCCGCCGAGATTCAGATGGCGCTCTACCGTATCGCGCAGGAGGCGCTGCACAACGTGGTCAAGCACGCGCGGGCCAGGACGCTGCGCGTGGCCCTGACCACCAGCCCGGCGCTCGTCCGGCTGGTGGTGGAGGATGACGGGCACGGCTTCGACCCGCAGCACGTGCCGCCGGATCACTTCGGGCTGCACATCATGCGCGAGCGGGCGGCGTCCATCGGGGCGGCGCTGGACATCGCCAGCCAGTGGAACCGGGGCACGCGCGTCAGCGTGTTGTGGAGCGATTCCTCGCCGGAGGAGGGAGCATGAGCCAGCCGCGTGCTATTCGCGTGCTGATTGTGGACGATCACGAGATGGTGCGCACCGGCCTGGCGGCTTTCCTGCTGGTGCACCGCGACCTGGACAACGTGGGCGAGGCGGACAGCGGTGAGGAAGCCGTCCGGCTGTGTGAGCGCGTCTGCCCGGATGTCGTGCTGATGGACATGGTCATGCCGGGCATGGACGGCCCCGCCGCCATTCGCGCCATTCGCCGCCTGTGCCCGGCCACGCAGATCATCGCCCTGACCAGCTTCAAGGAGCAGGAATTGGTGCAGGAGGCGATCCAGGCCGGGGCGCTGGGCTTCCTGTACAAGAATGTGTCGTCGGACGAGCTGGCCCGCGCCATTCGCGCCGCAGCCGCCGGTCAGCCGACAATGGCCCCGGAGGCGCTGCAAGCCCTGATCCGCACCCAGGCAGGGCCGGTCCGCGTGGGCCGCGACCTGACCGAGCGCGAGCGCGAGGTGCTGGCGCTGATGGTCAAGGGGCTGAACAACGTCGAGATCGCCGACCGGCTGGTGGTCAGCCGCTCGACGGTCAAGGTGCATGTGAGCAACATCCTCTCCAAGCTGGGCGTGAGCAGCCGCACCGAGGCGGTGGCCCTGGCCGTCGAGCACAAGCTTGTGGCGGTGTGAGGGGCGGCTCTCTCTCGCGCGGCGGGTGCCATTCGGAGCGATCTGGTGACGCGCCTGTAGGGGCGGGTTTGCAAACCCGCCCCTACACGAACGCCTTGATCCGCGCCCCTTTACGTCGCGTTGCAGCGGAAAGCGCCGCGCCCGGCCCGCAACCAGACTTCCGAAGTTTTCAAAACTTCGGAAGTCTCTTTCTGGGTGTCCCCGTATTGGCCATGTGGCTAATGACAAATCAGGCGGGTGGCCGATACCGCCGCCCGCATTCCCCGCTATGATTACTCCGATTGTGCCACAGAACGCCTGCGGGCTGTTGTGGCACAACTGCTGATGGCTGCCCTCTCATCGGCCATCTGGCCGAACTCGGAATCGCTCAGGTGACGGATACGCCAGGGGGGATTCCGGTTTATTGTGTGAGCGCATTCTCAAACACAGGGGGAATGGCACGACGGGATCATGGAGATGAACGCGATGGAAGAGACCCGTATGGTTGAGACTGAGGAGCCTCCTGGCTCTGCTTCCGCGAGCACTGTCGCGGAGCCTCCAGCAAGGTTGCCGGTCCTGGCAGCCACGCCACGACCGGCTATCTGGGCGGATGTCCCCGACGAACAATGGAACGACTGGCGCTGGCAGCTTGCCCACCGCCTGAACACGCTGGACGATCTGGCCCAGATCATCACTCTGACCCCCGAAGAAATCGAAGGACTGACCGCCGAGAACCGCTTCCGGGTGGACATTACGCCGTACTTCGCCAGCCTGATTGACCCCGATGACCCGCACTGCCCCGTGCGTCGCCAGGTGATTCCGCTGGGGCGCGAGCTTGAGGCGTTCGAGGGCATGATGGAAGACAGCCTGGCCGAAGACCGGCACAGCCCGGTGCCCGGCCTGGTGCACCGCTACCCGGACCGCGTGCTGATGCTGCTGACGACGCAGTGTGCCAGCTATTGCCGCTACTGCACGCGCAGCCGCATCGTCGGCAACCCCGGCGCGAACTTCAGCCGCGCCGAGTTCGACTTGCAGCTTGACTACCTGCGTCGCACGCCGCAGGTGCGCGACGTGCTGCTCAGCGGCGGCGATCCGCTCACCCTAGCTCCCAAAGTGCTGGAGTACATCTTGTCCAGCCTGCGGGCCATCGAGCACATCGAGATCATCCGCATCGGCAGCCGCGTGCCGGTCTTCCTGCCGCAGCGCATCACCGACGACTTCGCCGAGATGCTGGGCCGCTACCACCCGCTGTGGCTGAACATTCACGTCAACCATCCCAAGGAGATCACGCCGGAACTGAGCCGGGCGCTGGACAAGCTGGCCCGCGCGGGCATCCCCCTGGGCAACCAGAGCGTGCTGCTGGCCGGCATCAACGACAGCATCAACATCCAGCGCGAGCTGGTACACAAGCTGGTGCGCAACCGCGTGCGCCCGTACTACCTCTACCAGTGCGATCTGGTGAAGGGTGCCGGGCACTTCCGCACGACGGTGGCCAAGGGCATTGAGATCATCGAGGGGCTGCGCGGGCACACCAGCGGCTACGCCGTCCCGACCTATGTCGTGGACGCGCCGGGCGGCGGCGGCAAGATTCCGGTCATGCCCCAATACCTGATCAGCCAGGCACCGGGCAAGGTCGTGCTGCGCAACTACGAGGGCTACATCACCACCTACGACGAGCCGCTCGACTACGACCCGCACGCCATTGACTACCTCGACCGCCAGGCTGAGCACCGCTCGGAGGTGGGGCAGGTGGGTGTCTCCGGCCTGCTGGAAGGGCGCATTAGCGCGCTCAAGCCGGAAGGGTTCGACGAGATTCATCGGCGCGACGGCATCCAGCATCGTCTGAATGCCGACGAGCACAAGTGGCAGCGCTTCCACATGGGCGAGGCGCTGGGCGCTGAGTCACAGGCCGTCCAACCTGGCAATGGGCATGCCAACGGTAACGGCCAGAAGCGCAATGGCAAGAACGGCCATTCCCGCAACGGCAAGTCGCGCTCCAACGGAGAAGCTTAGTCCAATGCGGATCGCAGTCCTGGCTAACCTGAAGAAGAACGCGCCCCGCTGGGAGGGGATGCCCGACGACCAGTGGGACGATCTGGACAGCCCGCGCACCGTCGAGGCCATTGTCGAGGCGCTGCGCAACGGCGGCCACGAAGCCGATTTCGTCGAGGCCAGCATTCACGCGCCGTATGATGTCATCGAGCGCCTGCGCGCTTACCAGCCCGACCTGTGCTTCAACATCGCCGAGAGTCACTTCGGCGACGGGCGCGAGTCGCAGATTCCGGGCATCCTGGAGATGTTGCGCCTCCCCTACACCGGCAGCAAGGTGCTCACCCTGGCAGTGGCCCTCGACAAGCCGACGACCAAGCGCCTGCTGAGGTATCACGGCCTACCCACGCCGGAGTTCCAGGTCTTCGAGCAGGCTGACGCGCCGTTGGGCGCTGACCTGCTCGATGCGCGCGGCGACCTGCGCTTCCCGATGTTCGTCAAGCCCAGCCGCGAAGGGACGAGCATGGGCATCAGCGCCGAGTGCATCGTGCGCACGGTGGGCGAGCTACGCGCCCAGGTGGACAAGCAGCTTCGCCTCTACCAGCAGCCGATCCTGGTCGAGCGCTACATTGAGGGGCGCGAGATCACAGTCGGCATGGTCGGCAACCTCGACCCGGCGGATCGGCGCATCGCTGAAGGTGCGCTGGCGGACATGCTGCCCGTTGGCCTGACCTTCCTGCCGCCGATGGAGATTGACCTGACCTACTTCTCCCAGTCCGAAGACCAGCTTTACACCAACCGCATCAAGACGGAGTGGGCCGAGACGCTGGACATCTACCTCTGCCCGGCGCAGATTGACCCGGCGCTGGAATACCGGCTCAAGGTGCTGGCAGGCAATGTCTTCCGTGTGCTGGACTGCCAGGACGTGTCGCGTGTGGATTTCCGCATTGACGCGGAGGATGGCGAGCCGTACATCCTGGAAGTCAATACGCTGCCCGGCCTCAACCCCGACCTGAGCGACCTTTGGTTGCAGGCGCGGGCGGCGGGCTGGAGCTACGACCGGCTGATCAACACTATCGCCGAGCTAGCTGCCGAGCGGCAGGGGATTGCCCGGCGAGAAGGGGCATGGGCACGGCAGTGATTGGCAGTCAGGTGCAGCAGGGGCGGCTGGCCCACAAGTCGAGCGGCTCGCCAGCGCTGGCTGGCATGTCGCGCGTCCTGGTGATCGAGGCCCATCCCGAAGTGCGCGACGCGCTGCGCGTGCTGCTGCAACGGCAGCACGCAGCGCCGCTGGAAGTGGTGGGAATACTTGATACACTGGACAGCCTGCCGGACATCATCGCGCGGCTGCGGCCCGATCTCCTGCTGATGGATTGGGAGCTTGCGGTGTCGCAAAGAGCCACGCTAGCGACCATCCGCGCGCGCTTCCCTGGCGTGAACATCGTGGCGCTGAGCGTCAAGCCGGAGATGCGCCAGGCGGCGCTGAGCACCGGCGCTGATGCTTTTGTGAGCAAGGGCGAGCCTGCCGAGGGATTGCTGCAGGCGCTCGTCGCCCTCACCTGACCAGCGAGGAGCGAGCGCCCGCTGCATGTTCCTGTTGTGAAGACCTCCTTGACCGGCTGCTGACGGCGGGCTGTACACACAGCCCGCCGTTGTTTGCGCGCCGGGCAGAGAGGTATGCTTGGTGTATCCCATGTATACGGTGAGGAGAACAGAGTCATGACGCTTGAAATGGTCGCCCTGGCCCTGGGAATTTTCGCGCTGCGCCTGATCAACAACGCCATCAGCACGGTGCGGCTGGTGGTGCTCAACCGCGACCAACGCCTGCTGGCTACGGTGCTGGCCGTCTTCGAGTCGTTGATCTTCGCCCTCTCGCTCGGCCCGGTGCTGGCCGATCTGAGCAACATTCTGAACCTGGCCGCCTACTGCGGCGGCTATGCCGTCGGCGGCTACACGGGCCAGGTGATCGAGGCGCATTTCGTGACGGCGTTCATGACGGTCAATGTGATCGTGCCGGGCCGCGCGCGAGAGATCGCCGAGAGCCTGCGCCAGCGTGGTTTTGGCGTCACCGAGACGGTCGGGGAGGGGGCCAGCGGCGTGGTCACGACGCTGCGCAGCGTCGTCAATCGCCAGGACGTGGGCGACCTGATCAGCGTGGTGCGCCACGCCAACCCCAACGCTTTCGTCACGGTCGAAGAGGCGCGCGCCGTGCAGCGCGGCTGGCTGCGCGCAGCCCGTCCCGCGCGGTAGGCGGTTAAGTTGCCTCACCCCCTAAATCTTCCTCCCCAGCCGGGGTAGCTATGCGTTACCCACAAATACCTCCCATCCCCCGCGCTGCGTGGAGGGAAGGGGAGCAGGCCCGCCGCTTTTCTCCCTTCCCCCCTCGTGGGGGAAGGGCCGGGGATGGGGGGACAGGCACAGCCAAAGATGTGGGTAATGTATAGAGCCGAGCTAGAGGGGGACGTTGACCGCCGGTCGGGGCGTTTTCTCCCTCCCTGGCTTTGCCGGGGAGGGAGCCAGAGGGAGGGGCGCAGTCTCCCCAGGTTCCTCTCACGCAAGAGAGCCTGCGCCCCTGGACTGCGGCGGCGCAGGCTCTTGGTTTTGCTCCCAGGACGCGCGGCGGTCAGCCGGCGGCGTCGAATTCCTCGATGGCCTGCTGGGTGAAGGGATGGTCGCCCAGGGCCAGAATCAGATCGAGCGGCAGAGTAATATGCTGCGCGCCAGCCAAGAGGGTGGCGATAACCTCGTCCATTGACTTGAGGCTGGCGGCGAGCACCTCCGTCTGCGTGCCATTCAGGATGCGCACCATGTCGCGCACGATGGCGATGCCATCGCCAAGCTGCCTGGTGAGCCGGTTGACGTAGGGCGCGACGTATGCCGCGTTGACCTGCGCGGACAGGTACGCCTGTGCCGGGCTGGCGACCGCCGTGACCAGGCACTCGACGCCGGCCTCGCTAAGCTGGGCGACCAGCCGCATATTCTCCGTCGTCCCCGGAATCTTGATCACAACCTTGTCTGGGCGCAGCTCGTGGGCTTCCCAGGCCTGGTCGAGCCGCCCGGCCAGCGAGTCGGCGGTCACCTGGTAGAACACCGGGCCATCAACCAGGTCAACGATCTCGGCCAGCAGTTCCAGGCCAGGGCGTCCCGTCCGTGCGATATGTGTCGGGTTGGTGGTCACGCCCTCGACGAAGCCGAGCTGCAAGGCGCGCTTGATCTCGTCAATCTGCGCCGTGTCCAGAAAAATACCCATGATATTGGTAACCCTCACCGTGTGTTGCTGAGAACCTGAGACTGATTATAGCAAACGCCAGGCGCAGCAGAACAGCGCCCGCCAATAGGTCCGTGAACAAGCCGCGAGCGCCGTTGTGCCCCCCACCCCCGGCCGTGCCCCCCCCGGGGGGGTGGGCGGAGTTAGTGGGGCCAAGCCCCCCCCCGCGTGGGGGGGGGGGGGGTGGGGGGGGGGGGGGGGGTGCCGCATCCTCCCCTGGCTCGATCAGCGTTCTCGAGGAGCATCCCGCCGAGCGCCGCTTCCACGTGGCGACGGACGCGCCCGCCTATCTGGTCTTCGCTGAGACGTGGTACCCCGGCTGGTCGGCGACGGTCAACGGCGCGCCCGTGCCCATCCTGCGCGCGAACCTGGCTTTTCAGGCGGTCGCCCTGCCTGCGGGGGAGTCAGAAGTCGTCTTTCGCTACCGGATCAACGATTTCGGAGCGGGGGCGGCGATCTCCGCCGGGGCGCTGATCGCGGCGCTGGCGCTGCTGCTCGGCGGGCGCATCCGGCGGGGCCGGGCAGGGTGAGCCTCACCCGGCCACGACGAAGGCGATGAGCACAATCCACAGCGTGCTGTAGCGCAGCGCGCGCCGCTGGCGGTGCTGCGCCGCATACCACACGACGGCGATCACCAGGCCGGGCATGAAGCGCAGCAGCCCCAAGAACTCGCGGTAGGTGGAGAAGGGCACGAAGGGCATGATCGCGGCGTTAGCCAGCAGCAGGCACGCGGCCAGGTCGCCCTGCCCGCCGCGCAGATCGCGGGTCGCGCGCCACAGTCCCCAGGCGCTCGGCACGACCGCCGCCGGAATCGCCAGCAGGACGCCCAGTACCAGGAAGACCAGCAGCCCGCCGTCGAAGGCAATCTGCCACACGCCGCCGTAGGGGATGGGCGTGAAACGGGTGGCCAGCGCTCCGCCTGACCCGACCCCCGGCGCGCCCAGCCAGGCGACCAGCGCCACCTGCCAGGCGAGGAATGGCGCGGCGGCGATCAGCGCGACCCTCAGCGCGGCGCGCCGGCGGCCTCCTAACGCCAGGTGCAGCGCGAGGCCCAGCGCGAAGAAGGCGGTCGTCTCTTTAGCGAGCGCCGCCAGCGCCAGCAGGATCGCCGCCCGCGTCAGGCGCTCCCGCGCCGCCAGCCAGACGGCAGCGAGCGCCAGCCCATAGGCGAGCGGCTCCGCCGTGCTCAGCCGCACGGCCATGAACACGCCCGCGAACAGGCCGTAGCTCAGTGCGTACCAACGGCTGACCCCCGCCCGCACCAGCAGGTCTTCAAGCAGCGCCGTGCCGCCGACCAGCGCCGCCAGGTTAATCGCCACCAGCGCCCAGGGGATCAGCGCCGTCTGGCCCAGGCTCAGCGCGCGGGCCAGCGCGGGCAGCAGAATGCGCTGCAGACGGTAGGCAGGCGCGTCCAGACAGTCCGGCGAGGCGGCGGGGTCGCGGGCGATGTAGTAGGCGAACTGCCCGTCGTAGCCCTCGCTGTCCGGCGGGCAGTCGGAGCCGTCAGCACCGGCGCACGCGCTGAAGCACTCGCCCAGCGTGACGAAGGCCAGCGGATCGGCGTCGTTGGCCGCAAAGATCACGCCCAGGTAGACGGCGCACGCCAGCAGGACAACCAGCCAGGGGCGGAAAGGCGTATAATGAGTCAACGTGTGCAGCTTGTTCATAGGGCAGCAGTGATCAGTTATCAGTCATCAGAGCGTGTTTGCAAAAGCCCCCATCCCCCGGCCCCTTCCCCCAAAATGAGGGAAGGGGAGCAGAGCTGCCGGAAAGTTCCCCTCCCTCCGCGTAGCGTGGGGGAGGGGTTAGGGATGGGGGGAGCGACTTAACAAGCACGCTCTCAGTGATCAGTTGTCAGTTTCAGGCCGTGCCAGGAGGAGCCTTCAACTGAAGACTGAGAACTGAAAACCGATCACTGACTACTCTCTCCCAGGTGACCGCCATGCAACCTTCTCCCTCCTTCAACGCCCAGGTCTACGCGCTGGTGCGCCATATTCCGCACGGCAAGGTGCTCAGCTACGGGCGCGTGGCTGAGCTGCTCGGCGTGCCCAACGGGGCGCGCGCCGTCGGCTGGGCGCTGAGCGCGCTCAAGTATACGCGCGTCGCCGAGCCGGTGCCCTGGCACCGCGTGATCAACGCCCAGGGCCGCGTCAGCATCAAGGGCGCGCCGGAAGCGGCCCTCGAACAGCGCGCCCGTCTCGAAGCCGAGGGCGTCGTCTTCGACGAGCGCGACACCCTGGACATGAGCCGCTACCTGTGGGATCCGCCGCCGCCCTTGGTCGCCGAGTTGCTGCGCGGGGCGGGGAGCGGCGTCCCCGGTGCTGACGCCCGTTAGCGGCCAGCCTCACCCCCGCTCAGCCCGCTGACGCGGGCTTCGCCGCTCCCTCTCCACGTCGTGGAGAGGGAGCAAGCCGAGCGCAGCGAGGCTGGGGGTGAGGCTTCTAGCGATCAGGGCGGCGCGGATGGGTCGGCTTCTGGCCCGCTGCCGTCTCGCGGCGGATGAGGCGCGCCTCGTTGAACGGCGGGGCGATGAATTCCACGACGCCGTTCTCGTAATACCACACCGGCGCGCTCTGCCCGTCAAGCTGCACCGCTTCCGGCTCCTCGGCCACGCCGATCACTTCGACGCGCACCTGCTGGTAGGGCGGCTCGTAGCGACCGGCGCGCCGCCACTCGATGGTCAGCGAGCCGGACGGTGAGCTCTTGACCGTGAAGTACGACCAGCGGTAATCGCCCTCCTGGTAGGCCAGACCTTCGCCTGCGTCCTCGTAGATCGCTGTCTCGCCGTTCCCGGCATAGACACGCAGCAATAGCTCCTCGACCGGCTGCTCGCCCACGTACTGCATCAGCGGCCACAGGGCGAGCACTTTGCCCGCGCGAACGTAAACGGGCAGCCGCTCCAGCGGCGCGGCGACCGTTACCGTGCCCCCGCCCTCGACCGGCTGGCCGCTGTCCAGCGCGAACCAGGTGCCGCGCGGCAGCACGACCTGGCGCTCGACCGCGCCCGGCTCCAGGACGGGTGCGACGAGCAGCGTGTCGCCGACCAGGTAAGCGTCGTCTATGCCGTGCAGCCGGGGATCGGCGGGATCGGCCAGCAGCAGCGGGCGGATGAGCGGCAGGCCGCTGTGAGCACACTCCGCCGCCACCGAATACAGCGTGGGCAGCAGCCGGTAGCGCCATTCCAGCGCCTGGCGCGCCACCGCTTCGACACGCTCGCCGTAGCTCCAGGGTTCCTGGGGAGCGGTTCCGGCCATCGCGTGCACGCGGAAGTAGGGCAGCAAGCTGGCAAGCTGCATCCAGCGCGCGAATAGCTCGCCGTCCGGGTCACCGGCGAAGCCACCCACGTCCGGCCCGGTGAAGGCCATGCCTGACAGCCCGCAGTTGAGCACCATGCTGATGCTCAGGCGCAGGTGATCCCAGGTGGCACCGTTGTCGCCCGTCCACGAGGCGGTGTACCGCTGCGCCCCGGCGTAGGCGGCGCGGGTCATGACGAAGGGGCGCACGTCCGGGCGGGCCTGGGCGAAGCCTTCGCGCGTGGCGCGGGCCATGAGCATCCCATAGACGTTGTGGCCGCCGCCCGCGTGCGAGCGCCCGATCCCCTCCCAGCTATGCTGGGCGGCGTCGGGCAGCGTCGCGCCCATGCGCAGGGTAGTGATCGTCGGCTCGTTCATGTCGTTCCACAGCCCGGCGAAGCCGACCGATCGCAGCAGCCCGGCGACGCGCTCCGCCCACCAGCCGCGTACTGCCGGACGGGTGAAGTCGGGGAAGTGGCACATACCCGGCCAGACCGGGCCGCTGACCAGGCTCCCGTCCGGCATCCTGAGGAAGGCGTCCTCGCGCAGCCCGCTGTCGTAGACCTCGTAGCCGGGATCAACCTTGATGCCGGGGTCAACAATCGCGACGCTTCTGAAGCCCTGCCCGGCCAGCTCGTCCACCAGGCCCGGCAGGTCGGGGAACTCTGCGCGGTTCCAGGTGAAGACGCGGTAGCCGTCCATGTAGTCAATGTCGAAATAGAGCACGTCGCAGGGCAGCCGCCGCGCCCGGAACTCGCGGGCCAGCCGTTGGAAGTCGGCGACCGTCCTGTAACCCCAGCGCGATTGGTGGAAGCCGAGCGCCCACAGCGGCGGCAACTGCGCTCGCCCGACCAGCGCCGTATACTGGCGCATCACGTCCGGCAGCGTCGGCCCGGCCAGCGCGTACAGGCATAGCTCGCCCTCCTCGGCGCTGAAGGACATCGTTCCCGCGTCGTCCGCGCCCAGGTCAACCGCGCCGCGCGCCGGGTTATCCCACAGGAAGCCGCAGGCCAGGTCGCCCTGCACGCCGGCGTAGAAGGGAATGCTGTAGTAAATGGGGTCGCCGTCGCGGGGGTAGGCGGGGCCGGGATCGATGTTCCACAAAGCCAGGCGCTTGCCGCGCAGGTCGAAGGCGCTGGCCCGCTCGCCCAGGCCGTGACACGATTCGCCGGGCGGCAGGCGGCGCGACCAGCGCACCTCGTCGCCGCGCCAGGCCAGGCCTTCCGCGTCCTCGCTGAGCACGCGCCCGTCTGGGGTGCTGAAGGTCAGGCGGCCATCGGCTTTGCTGGCACGGCAGACCATGCGCCCGGTCTGCACGAGGACGGCGTCACCCTCATCGTGGATGCGCAGGGCACGGGGTGGGTCACCGCCGCCGATCACCGCGTAGGAGAAGAGCGGGGCGAAGCTGCCCGCCGGACTGAGCCGCACCCGGATCACCTCGTCGCCCAGGGCGATCAATTCCACCGCCGCGCGCTCGGCGCGCAGCACAACGCCGTTGGGCACTTCCTCGACGCCCAGGACGCGCCCCGGCGTCTGGAAGGGGCCGCTGGGACGGGATCGCGGGTAGCGACGAGCCATCGTCGCCATCATGCGGTAGTACCGGAGACCATTCAGCAGGCCGGTCACGCCCTGATTACGCGCCACTTGAATCCACGAGAGCGCCTTGGCGAATGTCATGACGGTGTCCCTCCCTTGAGGCTTGAGCTACCTGCGAGTGCGCCCTCTCATCATAGCGCAAGGCGCGCGGCGGCGAAAACGGAAGGGGGTTGTTGGTTGGTGGTGATTGTGGTTGGGGGTTGGTTGCTGGTTCTCAGTGATCGGTTCTCAGTTGTCAGTAGCCCTCCTGCCGCTGATCGCCAGCAACTGATCACTGACCACTGACAACCGAACACGGGGACAGACTGGCTGCTGGGGATCGGGAGGGGGGAACGAAAACGCCCACCGTGTGGGTGGGCGTTGGCTGGTGACCCCGAGAGGACTCGAACCTCTAACCAATTGATTAAGAGTCAACTGCTCTGCCGGGTTGAGCTACGGGGCCAAGCACCAGAAATATACCACCAGTTGGCGGGCTGGTCAACGGTAAGTTGGCTTCGGTCTCACCGCAAAGGCGCAGAGGACGCAGAGGAAAGACACCAAGAAAAGCTCTCGCTCTTCTCTGTGTCCTCTGCGTCTCTGCGATGATCGGTTCTCCTCGTCAGGGTACGGTCTCGCTCACCCGCCCACCGACGCCCCCACCGGCAGCCCACCCAGCGGAGTCGCCGCGCGCACGGCCCGGCGAATCGCTTGGGCCGTCACCTCGGCAGCGAACGCGCCAATCACGCTGGCGTTGGCGCGCCCGGCGCTCCCTGTTGCCAGGGCGAAGATCGTGTCGCCGTCCATCATCGTGTGAGCGGGACGCACGGCGCGGGCCAGGCCATCGTGGGCCATCTGCGCGACCTTGTTGGCTTCCTCTTTGCTCAGCGCGGCGTTGGTCGCCACCACGCCGATCACCGTGTTCGCCGCGCCGCCGGGCGTCATGCGCGCCAGGGCGGGCAGCATGGCCAGCGCCCCGGCGAAGCGTGCGCCGTCCGGCGGCTGGCGCGTCCCGGCCAGGATCGTCCCGTCTTCGTCCACCACGTCGCCCAGCGCATTGACCGCGAACAGCGCCGCCACGCGCAGCCCGTCCCCGATCTCAGCCGCCGCGCTGCCAATGCCCGACTTGCAGGCGAAGCCCGGCCCCATCAGCCGCCCCACCTGCGCGCCCGCCCCCGCGCCCACACACCCTTCCGCTGTTGGCTCCGCCGACGCTGCCGCGCACGCGGCATAGCCCATCGCCGCGTCGGGGCGGATGGACGGGTCGCCCAGGTCGAGGTCGAAGAGGATCGCCGCCGGGACGATGGGCACCACGCCGACGCCCATGTTGAAGCCGACGCCGCGCTCCTCCAGCCAGCGCATGACGCCGCCCGCCGCGTCCAGGCCGTAAGCGCTGCCCCCGGCCAAGACCACCGCGTGCACGTGCTCGACTGTGTGCAGCGGGCGCAGCAGGTCCGTTTCGCGCGTGCCGGGTGCGCCGCCGCGCTGATCCACGCCGCCAACCGTCCCCGGCGGGCAGAGCACGACGGTGCAGCCGGTCGGCCCGTCCAGGGTGTGAGCGTACCCCACGCGGATGCCGTCAATGGCGGTGAGCGTGTTGTTGGTCATGGGTTATTCCCTCGCTTTTCCCACAGAGGCCACACAATCCAATCTTATCGCACGCATTTCGCACATTCTGCCCCAAGCCGCCTATAATTTCCAGCAGATTGCAGGCGAATCACCACCCAGGAGACGAGCACACCCATGTTGCTGGCGATTGATGTGGGAAACACGACCATTGTCTTCGGCGTCCACGATGGCGCGGCCTGGACGCACCACTGGCGCGTGCAGACCGTGCGCGAGCGCCTGCCCGACGAGTACGCGGTGATGTTCCGCACTTTTCTCAGCGAGGCGGGGCTGGCGCTGGAACAGTTCGAGCAGACCGTGCTCAGCAGCGTGGTGCCTTCGCTGACCGCCGGACTGTGCGAGATGGTCGCCCAGCGCACCGGCTTCCCGCCGGTGGTGGTCAGCGCGCGGGTCAACACGGGCATCCGCATCAACACCGACCACCCCGACAGCGTGGGCAGCGACCGCATCGCCGACGCCGTCGCCGCCTACGAGCGCTTCCATGCCAACTGCATCGTCATTGACTTCGGCACGGCGACCTGCTTCACCATCGTCAGGGAGCCGGGCGAGATGGTCGGCGCAGTGATCGCCGCCGGACTGGGCACGATGGCTGATGCGCTTGTCCGCCGCACTGCGCAGCTTCCGCAGATCGAGCTTGTTCCCCCGCCGACCATGATCGCCCGCAACACGATTCACGCGATGCAGGCGGGGCTGGTCGTCGGCCATGTGGCGATGGTTGAGGGCATCGTCGCCCGCATCCGCGCCGAGCTGGGCGGCGCGCAGACCATCGCCACCGGCGGCTATGCGACCGCGCTCGCCCCCTTGACAGACTGCTTCGACGCGGTAGACCCCTGGCTGACGCTGGATGGGCTGCGCCTGATCGCCGAGCGTAACCCCCGCCCGTAGGGGATCGCTGGTATAATCAGCGGCGAACTATGGACGGACAGAGCCATAAGTCATGAGTTATGAGTCATGAGGATATTCCCTGCCTCCAGACTCGCGACTCATGACTCATGACTCATGACTCGCTACCTCAAGGAGTGATGATGACCCCCCACGAGTATATCGAGACCCAGCAGGATGCCTTCCTGGAACAGCTTAAGGACTGGCTGCGCATCCCCAGCATCAGCACGCTCTCCGAGCACAAGACCGATGTCCGCCACGCGGCGGACTGGCTACGCGCCCATTTCATGCTGATGGGCATGTCTCGCGCCGAATTGTTCGAGACGCCCGGTCACCCAATCGTCTACGCCGAGTGGCTGGGCGCACCCGGCGCGCCGACCGTTCTCGTCTACGGCCATTACGACGTGCAGCCGGTGGACGACCCCGGCAAACAGTGGCGCAGCGATCCCTTCGAGCCGGTCGTGCGCGATGGCAGGCTCTACGCGCGCGGCGCTACCGACGACAAGGGCCAGACCTTCACTCAGATGAAAGCCGTGCAGAGTCTGCTGGCAACCGGGCAGATGCCGGTCAATGTCAAGTTCATGGTCGAGGGCGAGGAAGAATGCGGCTCGACCAACGCCTACGCCTTTGTGGAGGAGCACGCCGATCTGCTCGCCGCCGATGTGGTCGTCGTCTCCGACTCGCATATCCTGGCTCCTGACCGGCCCTCGATTGTGACCGGGTTGCGCGGCATGACCTACATGGAGATCGAAGTGTTCGGCCCGTCGCACGCCCTGCACTCCGGGGCCTATGGCGGCATCGTGCATAACCCGGCCCAGGCGCTGGCTGAGATTCTGGCGGCGCTGCACGACGGCGACGGGCGCGTGACCGTGCCCGGCTTCTACGACGACGTGGCCGAGCTAAGCGCCGAGCAGCGCGCGGTGCTGGCGAAGGTGCCCTTCACGCTGGAGCGGCTCCAGCACGAGACCGGTCTGACCGTCCCCTGGGGCGAGGCGGGGTACGAGCTACACGAGCGGCTGGGCATCCGCCCCACGCTGGAGGTCAATGGGCTGGTCAGCGGGTGGACGGGCGAGGGGTCGAAGACCGTGCTGCCCGATACGGCGCTGGCGAAAGTAAGCTGCCGGCTGGTGCCAGACCAGGACCCGGAGAAGATTTACCGGCTCGTTGCCGATTACGTCGCCACGCTGACCCCGCCGACGGTGCGCAGCGAGGTGCGCCTGCTGCATACCGGTAACTGGGTCGTCGTAGACCCGGAGTCGCCGTACATTCAGGCGGCAGCGCGCGCCTACGAGTTCGGCTTCGGGAAGGCTCCGGTCTACGTGCGCGAGGGCGGCTCGATCCCCATCATCGGCACGTTCCAGAAGGTGCTCGGCGCGCCAGCGGTGCTATTGGGCTTCGGCCTGCCCGACGACAATCTGCACGCGCCCAACGAGCGCTTCAACCTGGGCAACTTCTACCGGGGCATGAAGACGGCGGTGCACTTCTACCAGGAGTTGGGTGCGCGCGCTTAGCGGGCAGCGTACAGCCAATACAAAACGGGAGCGGTATGCTCCCGTTTTTGTGTGGAGGCGACGGTGGGACTCGAACCCACGGTGAGGGTTTTGCAGACCCTTGCCTTACCACTTGGCGACGTCGCCGCATGTGCTCAAGTAATGAAAGTATACCCAAACGACGGGACGTTGACAAGGCTGACTGCCCAATCCAACGGGTAGAAGTCGCTCCGAAATGGCTATGACGCGCGGTCTTCCTCTTCCTGGTTAGGGAACAGAGCTTCCAGTGCAGTGATCAACACGGGAAGGTCATAGACTACCACATCTCACACATATTGTAGTCAACGTTCGCGTAGTTGTGGATCACGCGATTTCGCATTCCGATAATGTCGCCCCCCACCGGATTTGAGGTAATGTGTTGCGCGTTTCCTGTGACTTACCTTGAGCGTCTTCGCGTCAGGCGTCAGCGCGCGTTTTACCCTGGACAAAGCGCCGCGCCGGCGAGCCTCGTTCCAGCATATATCGCGCAGGCGCACCTCATCTCGCTCGTTCATAGCATCTCTGGGCAGTGGCTCGAACCCGATCCCGAAAATGCCGACTGAGGGACTCATAGGGTGTTCAGGTCTACAGTGGCCTAGCAGCTCGCTCAGCTCGCGCTGGCCATCATGGTGATGAAGTTCAGCCCGATCACAGCGCCCGGCGCAAAGGTCACCAGCACGTCAACGTCGCTGTCCGGGCCGAAATCGTCGCGCAGCACCGATCCGAACAGGGCCAGCTCGACGATGTTCCAACGCTGGCAGAAATGCAGCGATGGCCTCAAGGAGCAGGCTGATCGGCAATCGCTCTTCGTACCGATTACCCATCTTCGCGCCTACCAAGTTGCACTGCACCCGGCGCGCAAGCTCCACTGATGCGCGCGCTCATCCTCTACCATCATACCATGCAGTTTCGATGAGAGAGTCAAAACGCGCAGGACTCCCAGCCTCTCGCTGAGAAGTCTCTGCCAGGATCAAAAAGCCAGGGCACACAGCCCTGGCCTGTACATGCTATGCAGTTGTCAACCCGGTCTAGCTCAGGTAATCGCGCAGGTTGTGCGCCAGGCGCGGGTGACGCAGCCGGCGCAGCGCCTCTTTTTCAAGCTGGCGGATGCGCTCGCGGCTGAGGCCAAACTTGTTGGCGATCTCCTCCAGGGTGTGCGGCTCGCCGCCGCCCAGCCCAAAGCGCAGGCGCAGAATGTGACTCTGGCGCGGAGTTAGCTCGCTGAGCACTTCCTCGATGGTCTCTTGCAGCAAATGCTGCGTGGCCGCCTCGACCGGGCTGGGCGAGTCCTGGTCTTCAATGAAATCGCCGAACTCGCTGTCGCCGTCGTCACCGACGGGGCGCTCCAGGGCGATGGCGTGCTGGCTGGCGTCCATCATGCCGCGCACGCTCTCCGGGGGTAGCTCCATCTCCTTGGCGATCTCTTCGGGAGTGGGGCGGTGGCCGAGCGACTGCTCCAACACCTGGGCGGTGCGGTACATCTGGCGGATGCGCTCGGTCATGTGCAGCGGGATGCGGATGGTACGCGTCTTCTGAGCCAGGGCGCGAGTGATCGCCTGGCGAATCCACCACGTGGCATAGGTGCTGAAGCGGTTGCCGCGCTTGTAATCGTACTTGTCCACCGCGCGCATCAGCCCGACGTTGCCCTCCTGGATCAAGTCAGGGAAGGGCAGACCCTGGCCCATGTAACGCTTGGCGATGCTGACCACCAGGCGCGTGTTGGCGCGGCCCAGGTGCTCGCGCGCGGCCTGGCCGTCGTCCACCAGGCGGGCAAGCCATTCGCGCTCGGAAGGTGGCAG
Source organism: Aggregatilineaceae bacterium (assembly GCA_040767545.1). Taxonomy (GTDB): domain Bacteria; phylum Chloroflexota; class Anaerolineae; order Aggregatilineales; family Aggregatilineaceae; genus UBA2029. Next base: position 124,564 of record JAXGOK010000006.1, read on the forward strand.
CGTGGGGTCGCCCAGACGCTCGGCGGCGCTGCGGCCTAGTTCAATACGCTTGGCCAGGTCAATCTCTTCTTCAGCGGTCAGCAGGGGTTCCTGGGCCATCTGGCGGAAGTACAGCCCTACCGGGTCGTCCGCCGAGACGGCGTTAATGTCGCCGACGCCGGGATCGTGGGAGGTTTCTGCGGGTTGGAATTCGTCGTCCGGGTTGTCTAGCTCATCATGTGATTCGACTTCATGTTGACGCAATTCGATTCCTAACTCATCCAGCTCATCGAGCACCGCTTCAATGGCATTGACATCATCGCTATCTTCATCCAGCAACTCCAACACATCTTCGAACGTGACATAGCCCCGTTGGTCTGCGCGGTTCATCAGTTCCTGGATCACGTGAGTCCCGATGCCTCCTGAGGTCCTGCTGATCGCAATGCGTCGCTACGCCTGATAGCAGAGCACCAGACGCGCGTGAACGTATCAGCCACAAGATTTTAGGAGCACATTTTTAGATTATAACATGAATCACGTGGGGTTGGAAGTGTGAGGCACTCGAACTTTTGAGTGTAGCGCACACCCATGAAAAAGGCGAAAACTCGTGCGCGGCGGGGGCGTCAAGCCACTCGCAACGCTCCAGCGGCCTTCTCCCCATACAGGCTCAGGGGGCCTGTTCCTCACCAGGGACGGCAGAGGCCGCCTGGGAACGAGCCAGTGGCCTGCGCCGGTAGAAGGCGCGGGCCGGGGCGCGGTTGAGGTACCACAGCACGTACAGCGGCACAACGATCAGCCCCGGAAGCTGGCAGCGCAGGTAGCCGCGCAGCGCCGACTGCGCCTGCCCGCCGAAGATCGGGTCTGCCGGGGTGCGCGCCGCCTCGACGACGCGGTAGAGCGTGATCGCCGTCAGCACCAGCAGCAGTGCCATCAGCACGAAGCGAATTTGCGGCGGGCGGCCCCACCAGGCCAGCGCGCATACCACCAGCACCAGCGCGCCGAACGCCCCTTGCAGCCACGTCCAGGCGGTGATCGTCACCCCGCCCAGCAGGTAGGCTTCGTCGGCGGTGGCATCCAGCCGCTTGAGGAAATACACCTCCAGCAGCGGCACGACGCCATAGAGCGCCGCCATCGCCACCAGTGCCAGCGTCAGGCCGAGCGGTCGCGGCGCGCGCACCGGGCGCTCAGCGCGCATGGCCGCGCCCTCGCCGCGCCAGCGGCCTACGTCCAACTCCGCACTTCACAATTCGCACTTCGCAATCCGCACTTCGCAATTCCAAACAGCGCCCCTTGAGCGCTGCGGGCCAGCCGCGCCGGATCATCACAACCCCTCCTGCTCGCGCCAGGCGCGAATATCTGCGGCGTGCTCTTCTTCATGCCAGACCGCGTTTTCGAGGATCAGGTAGCTGAGTGGCTCGCCTTCCATCCAGGGAAAACGCCGGTTATCGTCCAGCGTGCGGTTGTCAAGTGCGGCGATGGCTTCCAGCAAGTGCTTGTGCACGCCGTGAAAGTCCTCCAGCACAGCGGCGAGGGCGCGCGGCGCGTTGCTGCGATACTGCTCGGCGTTCCATTCGTCAATGTCTTCGATCTCGACGATCTGCGGAGGACGCCCTGCGTTCTGTGGCAGACGGGTCAGCGCCGTCACCAGCTCGGCCTCCCACGAGACCAGGTGAGCCAGCACATCCTTGACCGACCAGATGCCCACCGCGCCGACGCGCAGCATGTCGTCTTCGCCCAGCCCCGCGATGGCGCTCAGCAGCCGCTCGCGCGCCGCGCGCAGGTCAGCCAGTACCTCCGCTTTGGGCATAGCGTGCTCCCTTCCAGACCACCCGCACTGTGCATAGCCAACGGGCGCATTATAGCATCTTGCGCGCCGCTCGCTCAATGGGTGCGGGCAGCGGGTGCTCTCCCCACTGACTTCCGAAGTCTTGTCCGGCGCGTTCCGGGAGAGTGGGCCTACTTACTGGGGCGAATGGCCCGCTGGCAACCTTTGATGCTCTCCCAGGCCCGCCATGTCCCCCCAATTATTGGGGGGCGTTGCGCCTGTACAGTGCTCCCCAGTTGCTCTACAATCGCTGCCAAGTTTATCATAAAGTCACGAGCAACCGCCGGGCTTCTTCCGGTAGCGTTGTGGGGAAAGGGACACCTCTGATGGAGGACGCGTCGAAGGATAAGTGGTATGCCCTGCCGGTCGCGGCGGTGCTGAGCCAGCTTGGCACAGAGGTTGAGCACGGGCTGAGCGCGCAGGACGTGGCACAGCGCCAGGCCCGGTACGGCAAGAACGAGCTGCCCAGCGACGCCGGCGCGAGCATCTGGAAGCTGCTCATCAGCCAGTTCACCGATGTGATGGTCCTGGTGCTGATCGCTGCCGCTGCAATCTCGGTGATCATCGGCGACAGCAAAGATGCGGTCGTCATCCTGGCGATTGTGGTGCTCAACGCGGCGCTCGGCTTCTTCCAGGAATACCAGGCCGAGCAGGCCCTGGCCGCGCTTGGTGCCATGCAGACGCCAGTGGTACGCGTCCGCCGCGACGGACACGTGCTGGAGTTCAGCGCGACCGAGCTGGTGCCCGGCGACGTGGTGCTGCTCGAAGCCGGCGACCGCATCCCCGCCGATGGGCGGCTGGTCGAGGCGGTCAACCTGCAAATTGACGAGGCGGCGCTGACCGGCGAGTCCCACGCGGTTGAGAAGAGCACCGAAACCCTGGAGGACAGCGATCCCCCGCCCGCCGTCGCTGACCGCACCAACATGGCCTACATGGGCACTGCCGTCACCTACGGGCGCGCGATCATGGCGGTGACGGCGACCGGCCTCAAGACGCAACTTGGCACGATTGCCGCCCTGTTGCAGCGCGTGGAAGAGGGACGCACGCCGCTCCAGGAGCGGCTGGAGCGCCTGGGGGTGATCCTGGCGGCGGCGGCGCTGATCGTCTGCGCGGTCGTCTTCGTCACGGGCGTGATTCGCGGCGAAGATGCCGAGGAGATGCTGCTGACCGCGATCAGCCTGGCTGTGGCCGCCATCCCCGAAGGGCTGCCCGCCGTGATCACGATTGCGCTGGCGCTGGGTGCCCGCCGCATGATCCGCCGCCGTGCCCTGATCCGCAAGCTGCCCGCCGTCGAGACGCTCGGCTCGGTCTCGGTCATCTGCTCCGACAAGACCGGCACGCTGACCCGCAACGAAATGACTGTGACCCTGATCGGCCTGCCGGGACGCGACGATGTGACCGTGCGCGGCAGCGGCTATACGCCGGTGGGCGGATTCTACGAAGGCAAGCACCCGATCAGTGTCGTGGATGATACGGTATTGGCGCGCATCCTCAAAGCATCGGCGCTGTGCACCGACGCCTACCTGGAGCAGGCGGAAGGCAACGGGCACTGGGAAGTCGTCGGCGACACGACCGAGGGGGCGCTGCTGGTCGCCGCGCGCAAAGCCGGCTGGGGGCGCTCCATCCTTGAAGACACGCTGCCGCGCCGGGCCGAGCTACCCTTCTCCTCCGAGCGCAAGGCGATGACGACCATCCACCAGCCGCACGGGCGCTTTGCGGCGGAGCTTTTTGAGAACGCGCCCTACGTCTCCTTCACCAAAGGCGCGCCCGACCAGCTTGTCGCCTGGGCGTCGGAGGAAGTGATGCCCGACGGCCCCGCGCCGCTCACGCCGGAGCGCCGCCAGGCGTGGAGCCGCAAAATCGAGGAGATGGCCGGGCACGGCTTGCGCGTGATCGGTATCGGCTACAGCCCGCTGGAGACCATTCCTGCTGAGCTAACCCCCGAAACCCTGGAGCGCGACCTGACCCTGCTCGGACTGATGGGCATTGTAGACCCGCCGCGCCAGGAGGCGAAGGAGGCCGTCAAAGTGGCCACCGACGCGGGCATCCGCACAGTCATGATCACTGGCGACCACAAGCTGACGGCCATTGCCATCGCCCGCCAGCTTGGTATCGCCGGGGCGAACGACCGCGCCCTGACCGGCGTCGAGCTGGATCAGATGAGCGAGCAGGCGCTGCGCGATGTGGTGCTCGAAACGTCCGTCTATGCCCGCGTGTCGCCGGAGCACAAGCTGCGCGTGGTCGAGGCGTTGCAGTCGCACGGCCAGATCGTGGCCATGACCGGCGATGGTGTCAACGACGCTCCGGCGCTCAAGCAGGCCAATATCGGCGTGGCGATGGGCATTACCGGCACCGACGTGAGCCAGAGCGCGGCGGACATGGTTCTCACCGATGACAACTTCGCCACCATTGTCGCCGCCGTCGAAGAGGGCCGCACGATCTACGACAACATCCGCAAGTTCGTCCGTTACCTGCTGAGCACCAACTCTGGCGAGATCGTGACCATGTTCGCCGCGCTGGTCTTCGCGCTGCGCGTGCCGCTGCTGGCTATCCAAATCCTGTGGATCAACCTGGTGACGGACGGCTTGCCAGCCGTCGCCCTCGGCTTTGAGCCGAGCGAGCCGGACGTGATGAAACGCAAGCCGCGCCCGCCTCGCGAGAGCATCTTCGCGCACGGCCTGGGCTTGCATGTGGTGTGGGTCGGGCTGTGGATCGGCGTCGTCACGCTGATTAGCTTTGTCTGGGTGCTCGACCGTCACGGTGGCGAGCTGTTCCACCCCAGCGAAGAATCGCTGCTCGTCGCGCGAACGATGGCTTTCACTGTCCTGGCGCTGTTGCAGATATTCCATGTGAGCGCCATTCACGGCGGAGAAACCTCGTTCCTCAAGACGCCGCTCAGCCGCAACAAGCTGCTGTGGGGCGCGGTGCTGCTCACCGCCGCGCTGCAAATGGTGGCTGTGTACGCGCCGTTCGCCCAGAATATCCTCGATACTGCGCCGCTGGACGCCGTTGAGATCATCGTCGCCTGGCTGCTGTCCGGCTCGCTCTTCCTGGCGGTGGAATCCGAGAAAGCCCTGCGCCGCCGCCGTCGCCGGCGGGAGGCCGCGCGAGTCGCCGCCTCCGCGTGACCGCCGGAGCCTCGTAGGGGCGCTACGTCGAAAAAGACTTCCGAAGTTTCCGAAACTTCGGAAGTCTGATTCTTGGCCGGGCGTACGGAGCAGCGCCCCTACGGGCGGCTCCGCGCGCGGGCCAGGGGGTGAGGGTGGCTGCACTACTCCATCACGCGCAGCGTCGAGGGAATGTCCATGCGGCGCATACGGCGGATGCTCAGTAGCGGCGTCAGCCCGACGACGATCACGCCCAGCACCGCTGCCAACAGCACCGTCTCCGGCTCGATCACGATTGCCAACTGGATATCGGGCATCTCGATCTCGGCCCGCGAGAACAGGATGGCGCTGAGGGACGCCCAGCCGAGCGCCAACCCGATCAGCGTGCCAGCAAGGCCCATGAGGGCATTCTCCACCATCTGCATACGGGTGACGGTGCGCAGGGGCAGCCCGAAAGCGAACATCGTGGCGATCTCGCGGGCGCGCTCGTCCACGCTGATGCTGGTCGAGTTGAAGGCGATCAGGAAGGCCAGCAGCACGGCGACCATCTGCACGAGCGCCAGTATGCCGGTGAACATCTCCAGCAGATCTTCAACAGCCTGAGAGAACTCGGTGATGGGCCTGGCCGAGGTCACGCCCGGCTGAGTCAGCAGCGCTGCCCTGATCGTGTCGCGAGTCACGCCCGGCACCGGGTCGAGAATCACCTGGTTAGCCACGCCTTCCAGGCCCATCATGGTTGCGCTCTCCAGCGGCATATAGCTGAGCGGGCGGAACGGGTTATCGTGGATGCCGATCACCGGCACGTCGCTCTCCACCAGGCGAAAGGCCAGCAGCCCTTCGCGGCGGGGATGCTTCAGCGTGACCGTGTCGCCGACGCGCACGCCCAGGTCATGGGCGGCTTTCTCGGAGATGATGAGGCCCGGCCCGTCCGCCGTGAGCGTGCCCTGTTTGAGGGCGGGCACCCAGATGGCGTGCGCCATGTCGTGCAATTCCAGCGCCGTGTCAATACTCACGTCGCCTTTGATCAACGTGCCCCCAAGCTGCAGGGCGGCCTCGCTCCGGGCGAAGAGGGGCTGTCCGTCCGGGCCGGTCAGCGCCGCCAGCGCGGTGATCTGGTCGCTGCCTGCTGCGTAGAAGAAGTCTAGGTCAGCCAGGATGCGCTCGGCCCCCTGGTGACGGTAAGCATCGTCGGCGCGCTGCAGAGTGGCCAGGTAGCTGTCCATCGCCCCGCTGATAAAGGTCATGATCATGATGGCGAAGGCGATGCCCAGGGCGGTGAGCGCGGTACGCCAGGGCGAGCGTAGCACGTTGCGCAGGGGCATCTGCGTGAAGCTCTTGCCCGGCAGGGGGGCGCGGACGAGCAGACGGCTGAGTCCGCCGCCCTTCGCCACCAGGTAGCCAGAGGTTGTCGCGTCCACAGGGGTCACGCGCACCGCTCGCCAGACCGGGATCAGCGTGGCGATGAAGGGCAGCGTCACGCCCAGAATCGTGGCCTGGATATAGCCGCGCAGGTAGAACTTGAAGTCCCAGTATGGCATGGGGAGCATGTCTTGCAGCAGGCGGGCGAAGCCCCAGTTGAGCACTCGACCGATCAGCAGCCCAAAGACAGTGCCGAGCACAGCGATCTGGATGCCAACCAGCATCGGACGCAGCGCGATCCAGCGCCGGGGCAGGCCGAGCGCCATCCCGATGCCGATCTCGCGTCGCTGCGCTTCGACCATGCGCCCGGCCAGGTTGAAGGCACCCAACGCCGCGCCAATCAGGAACAGCATAGCCATGATGTTCCATATCCACTGGTCGCCCTCGGCGTCGCTGTACAGCATGGAGTACACGGGGTCGTTCTCTTTGACCGTGAACTCGAACCCGATGCTGGGAAAGACGCCGTCCAACTTGCTTTCGAGCGCAGCCTGCACGGCGGCACGATCCGCGCCTTCATCCAGCAGAATCACGGCGTCATTGACCAGCCCCTCACGACCGCTCAGCGCCTGGACGGTCGTCAGCGGGACGAACAACACAGCGTAGTCCGCTTCGGCGAAGAACGCGCCCGTCTCCGGCATGATCATGAAGTATTCCGGCGAATAGCCCTTCCCGACGAAATCGAGCACCACATTGCCGCTGATGCGTGCCGAGTCGCCGGGCTGCAAGTCGTGGTGCAGGGCGAACTTGTACTCGACGACGGCCACGTTCTGCCCGGCGTCGGTGGGAGTCAGGGTGCGCCCGCTGTCTTCATCCACGTAGACACTGTTGACGAGCGGGCCGCCGTCGCGCACATCCACGCCGACAATCTGCCCGCGCACCATGATCACCTTATCGTCATGAGTCGCTTCGACCAGCGTCGGCTCGATCAAGCGCGCCTCCGCTGTCTTGACGCCCGCGACATCGCGCAGCACCGCCAGAAGCTCGTCGCCGTTCAGGTAGCTGCCGCCGGCCAGAGTCAGCTTCAGGTCGTACATATGCAGCCGGCCATAGCTCAGGTTGTTGGAGTCGATACGCCACGTCTTCTGCCCGGATAAGCCGGCGAAGACGCCCGTGCCCAGGGCGATGATCAGCGCAATGGCGGCCACTTGCAGCCAACGCACGCGCAGGTCGCGCCACGACCAGTGCAGCCAGAGTCTCCAGTTCGTCATAGCTGCCCCCTCACCACTGCAAGTCGGCGATGGCCGCTTTGCCGTCGCGCGGCGGGCCATCGCGCACGATTCGCCCGCTGCTCAGCTCGATCACGCGGTCGGCGATGCGCGAAATCTCGCGGTTGTGCGTCACGACGAGCACACATTTGCCGTCCGCCGCCTGGCGCTGCAATAGCTCCAAAATCTGGATGCCGGTCTGGAAGTCCAGCTCGCCGGTCGGCTCGTCGGCCAGCAGCACAGGGTTACCCGTCGCCAGGGCGCGGGCGATAGCCACGCGCTGCTGCTCGCCGCCCGATAGCTCGTGCGGGAAGTGATTGACGCGCTCGCCCAGGCCGACGCTGGTCAGGACGGCCACCGCTTGCTCGCGGCTCTTGGGCGCGCCAGCCATATCCAGCACGAACTGCACGTTTTCCAGGGCGGTCAGGCCAGGGAACAGGTTGAATGTCTGGAAGATGAAGCTGACCGTCTCGCGGCGGAACTTGAAGCTGTCGCGGCGCTGGCCGAGCGACACGGTATCACCGTTGACGTGCACGGTGCCTTCGCTGGGCAGGTCGAGCGCGCCGATGATGTTCAGCAGTGTCGTCTTGCCGCTGCCCGACGGGCCGAGCACGACGACGAACTCGCCTTTGCCGATAGTGAGCGACACGTTATCGAGGGCGGTGACGCGCACCTGCCCCATCCGGTAGTGCTTGGAGACGTGCTCAAGATGGATCATCATGGGGGGTTATCCTGTTCCAGGCTCCGCGTGCAGCGCGAGCACGGGAGTCTTTACTGCGCCAGCGATCTCAGTGTAGTCGGTTAAGGGGATGGGCTTGCCCCCTAACTTTTAGGGGTATCTAAGCAATAACTTAGACGGACTTAAACAGAACACAATTGACTGCTGCGGTGAAGGATAGTAGTTCTAATCCGCATCAGTAGTTCTATTGTAAACTACTATCATTGCGGACGCAACCCCCCGCTGTCTCAGGAACGTGCCAGGGTCGCCACCGAATCGCTTGACAGCGAGGCATAGACCTCACCCCCTCGCGGCTTGGCGCGCCTTGCCTCCCCCTCTCCGCAGCGGTTCAGGGGGGACAGGCGTTGGGAGCAAGCAGAAATGGAAGCTGTCCTTAACTTTACCTCACCCCCACTCGGCGCTGACGCGCCTCGTTGCCCCCTCTCCGACGCGGAGAGGGGGCTGGCCGAGCGTAGCGAGGCCAGGGGGTGAGGTAAGTAAGGTGCGACCCAGCAGCACGCACCCCTGCCTCAGGGCCATGTCACCAGGAAGCCAGATTCTACCGACTCGGAGACACAGGGCGCTATGGCGTCTCCACCATCACCGTCCCCAGCGCGGCGAAGGGGCCAGGCTCGCCCGCGCCAACGACCGCCGGTAGCGGCACCCCGTCGCCGTACCAGTACACCTTGACGCCGAGCGTGTAGGGGCCGGGCGGCAGATCGGACGGCAGATGGACGGTGTGCATGTCGAGCTGCGGCGCGCCGGGCTGCCAGGTTGAGGTGGGCGCGCGCCCGTCGAGCGGCGGCCCGTCGTGCTGGGCCACCAGGCTCCCCGCCGCATCCAGCAGGAAGACGGACACGCTGTAGTCGAGCGGCGGGGGCTGCTCGGCAGCCCACCACAGGGCGACGGTGATCGCCGCGCCGGGCGCGGCAGTCTGCGGGGCGACGAAGCGGCGCAGGGCGAACAAGTCGCCGAAGGTCGCGGCGTTTGCCGGCGGCAGCTTGTCGTAGCGGAAGCTGTAGAGCGGCGTGCCCAGGTGATTGACCCACAGCGTCGCCGTGCGCTGGAAGCCCGCCTCGTCAATCAGCCCGCCGTATTCGTCCATGGGCGCGTCGCCCCAGTAGATCAGCCAGAAGGCGTCATGCGTCTGCAAGAAGTCCAGCAGGTGGGGCAGAAAAAGCTCGCGGTACTCGGCGCGCCATTCGCGCAGCGAGACGCGCGGCGTGTCCGGGCCAAGTTGCCGGTCTACATAGTAGCGCGCCGGGAAATCGCCCACCCACACATCCATCAGCACCGGCTCGCCGGGCAGGTGATAGGCGCTGACATTGCCCACGACCGCTCGCCAATCTGGGTAATGGCGGCGGGCGTCTACCGTCGTCAGTGCGACGATCACGACCAGCGTCACCAGGAAAATGCGCGCCAGACGCGGCAGGTTAGCCAGACCGTGCGCGGCCAGGACGGCCAGTGCCGGAGTCAGCAGGATGAAGTTGCGCACGGTGAGGAACTGCCGCCGCTCGTTGATGGCGACGATCAGCCCGGCGATCAAGACGACCGTCAGGCCCAGGTAGAGCGCGGGCCACAGCGGGCGCAAGCGAGCGCGTGGCGAGCTAGCTTCGCCGCGCGGATAGCTCAGCGTGACCGTGCCCAGCAGGGCCAGCCCACCCAGGATCGCGTACCTTTGGCCGAGCAGGGCCGTGCGTACCAGCCGGAACGTCTCCGCGCTGTTGGGTAGCGCGTTCTGGTAATAGAGCGGGTTGTCCCAGCGCAGACGGTTCTGGTCAGCCATCACCGGCAGCCAGGGCAGGAAGCCCAGGCCCACCGCGCCGAGCAGGAACACCCCCTCGGCCAGCCGCCGTCCGCGCAGCGTCAGCAGCATGTGCAGCGCCTGGACGAGCACGATGTACGCACCCAGGTAGTGCGTGTAGAGCAGCAGCAGTGTCGCCAGCACATAGCCGACTCGATTGGCGCGGCTCGGTTTGCGCCGCCAGCGTGCGTAGAACAGGCTGGACAGCACGACTCCCGTCGCCAGCAGGCTGTAGTGGCGCACTTCCTGCGACAGGTCAATGTGCAGGTCGGCCAGCGCCAGCAGCAGCGCGGCCAGGACGCCAGTCCGCACGCCGAACAGCGTGCGCCCCAGCGGAAAGGCCGCCGCGACCGCGACCATGCCGATCAGCACGCCGAGATAGCGCCCGGCGAACTCAGTCTCGCCGGTCAGGCTGCGCCAGACGCGGAAGATCATGAAGTACAGCGGCGGATGCTGGTCGGCGGCCATCGTCCGGGCGACATCGCCCAGACTCGGCCCGGCGCTGAGCAGCATCGTCCAGCCCTCGTCTTCCCACAGGCTGCGCACTTCCAGATCGTGGGTGCGCAGCGCCCAGCTGAGCAGCAGGACAAGCGCCAGCAAAAAAACAAGCGCGCCGGATCGGGCGCGCGTCACAGTGGTTAGTCCGGTCATGGGTGTACACCGCTCCCTGCCCGCTGATTCTACCCTGGCCGGAGCGTGCCGCCAAAGGCCCCCTGGGGCAGAGGATCACCGCGAAGACGCAGAGAGCGCGGAGAAGAACTAGATCATTCCTTAATCTATGCTTTTCTCAGCAAGCTCAGGAGAGTCTTGCGGGAAATCGGTGGTTTACCTCACCCCCAGCCTCGCTGCGCCGAGCGGGGTGAGGTAAACCGGGGCGGCAACCCGCTTCCTCAGTTCTTTGCCTGATCTTCCTCTGCGTCCTCTGCGCCCCAGCGTTCAAAGAATCTCGCCCCCAATCCACAGTGCCCCTAGAACAGGCGCGGCTGCTCGACCGGACGCCGCCCGTCGAGCAGCAGGTAAGACGCCGCGCGCTCGACGTTGGCCACGCCCGCGCCGCGCAGATCGCTCAGGCTGCGCAGGCGACCCTTCCGCCGCGCGGCAACAATGCGCTCTGCGCCCTTCGCGCCGATCCCCGGCACGCGCATGAGCGCCTGCCGTGTGGCCGTGTTCACTTCCAGGGGAGCCTCGCGCAGGTGCTCGTCGGCCCAGGCGCGCTTGGGGTCTACGTTCAGGGGCAGGTTGCCGCCCTGTGTGAAGGGCATCTCCTCCAGCCCAAAGCCGTAGTCGCGGATGAGGAAGCTCGCCTGGTAGAGGCGAATGCGGCGCGTGTCGTTGGTTGGGGCGACATGATCGAGCGGCGTATCAGCAACGGGCCGGAAGGCCGAGAAGTAGACGCGGGCCAGCCCAAGCTGGTGGTGCAGGTGCTCGGTGACGCTGAGCAGCTCGACATCCGGCTCGCCCGCCGGCCCGACGACGAACTCGGTCGTGCTGCTGGCGCGCAGCCGCCCTTCGCTGGACTGGCGGAGCTCGTGCACCCAGCGCAGCGGGTCGAGCAGCTCGGCGGCGAACTGCTTGCCGGGGGCGATGCGCGCCAGCCGGTCGGCGGTCGGCGCTTCGAGGTTGGCCGAGACGCGGTTAGCCAGGCTCATCGCCCGCACCACCTGGTCGCGCTCCGCGCCAGGCATGATCTTGAGGTGGATGTAGCCGCCGAAGCGGTACTTCTCGCGCAGGATGGCCCCCACGTCGAGGATCGCGTCCTGGCTGGTAACGCCGCCGCGCACCACGCCCGACGAGAGGAACAGCCCCTCCACCGCTCCGGCGCGGTAGAGAGCCATGAAGCCGCGCGCCAGGTCGTCCGGGGTGATCTTGACGCGGCGCATGGCCGAGCGCCCGGCGCGGAACGGGCAGTAGAGACAGTCGCGCTCGCAGGCGGTGGTCGTCATCGCCTTGAGCACGGGCATCCGCCGGTTGCCCGCGACGACGTGCGAGATACACTCGCTCAGGTCGGGGATGTTGCGGCGGTGGACAGGGCGCTCGTGTTCGGGCGCGTCGCCCACCGACTCAAGGTCGCCGGTGCCACGCAGGCGTTCGAGCAGGTCATGGCCGTCCATGAGGCACCTGGTTTTGCTCGCCCAGTGATACTATAAGTATAGCGAACCCTTGTTCTATTCGCAAGATGAAACGGGCGCGGCCAAAGGGGGGCATATAAAGAGCAGACTTCCGAAGTCTTCGAAGACTTCGGAAGTCTGGTGCGGCAGAAGGCCCCACCCGGCGACCTAAGTCTTCCTCTCCGGCTTAGCTGGAGAGGGAAAGAGGCCGAAGCGGGCCGCTCAAGGTTTCGCTGCCAGCACGTCCGGCTCGTGCTCGTCGAGGGACTGCCAACGCCCCTCCAGCTTCTGCATGACCTCCGGCAGAGTCGTGTATTCCATCTCCTCCATCGGCAGGCGGTGCGGCTCGAAGGGGCCGTGATGGCGCAGATGATCGGCGATGATGTTGCACAGATGGCGTGCCTCGTCGAAGGAAGGATCATCGAACATATCCTGCGGCCCGATCAAGTACCCGTTCGCCACTTGGAAGCCCAGCGCGATCACGCGCGGCGGGCCGTCGAAGCGGCTCGGATGGGCCTCAGGCACGCGGCAAGGCATCAGCGGCCCGTAGTGCGAGCCGCGCATCCACCCCTCTACGATATGCGGCATCGTGAACGGCTCCAATACCTCGCCGACTGCCGGGAACACCCCCTGAGAGCGTACCACGCACACCGGATCGTCCTTGCCGACGTATTTCCCGGCGATCAACGCCAGGCGCTCGGTGGACGACACAGCGGCAATGTCGTTAGCGCGTCTGCTGAAGACATTGCGGATGATATAGCGCCCCGTCGCGCCGATGAACACCAGCAGGTCGTACATCTGCTCCGGCGTGTCCAGCACGATCTTGCGGCTCCCTTTCACATCGTAGACTTCGAAACGGAAGCCATCGTGCATGGCCGTCGAGATGACCAGCCCAATCGTATTGAAGGGATCGGCGAACATGCGGAAGAGGGGAAGGTTCCAGGCCCCGGCGCTGGTCTTGTCGGCGAAGAAGACGAGGACAGGCTCGGCCTGCCGCTCCATGAAGGTCATTTCGGCCACGCCAGGCCCCATCCCGCGCACATTGCCAGAGAAGGCGTCGGCCAGCAAGTCCTGGCCCGCGCCGTAGAGCTTCAACTGCTTGGCGACGAGCGTGCACTCCTCAAACACATTCCACGCCAGGCGGTGAATCTCGGTGCTATCATTGCCCTGGTCGTGGGTCATAATGAGGCCCAGATCATCGCCGCAAGACGTGACGCGAAAATCAATGACCTGGCTCTGCGCTTTGGCTTTTGCAAGGCATTCGCTGGCTTTTTCGATCAGGTCGGGATGCATCCGGGAATGCCCTACATAGCCCCCTACGTCGGCCTTGATGACACTGAAGGTCAGTACGTCTGTCATGGCTCACCACCTTGCACAACTGTCTGGCTCCTGGACAGAAGTGGCTGGAAGGGTGCTCCCTACTTCCATTATATGCCTGTTCGGGGGGGCTGATTCATGCGAGCGCGCGCATCTCAGGATGGCGACAAGATTCTTTGAGGCGCGGGGGTGCTCATGCCGCTGGCATGGCACGCTCAGGGGATGGAAACATCGCAGAATCGTATCCGGCTTGGGGGGAGGGGCGTCGAGCAGCAGCTATGCCTCGCCTTCCTCGACCGCCTCGATCATGCCAGCCAGCGAGTCGGGCTGTACCTCGCCGGACTCGTCCTCGCGCGCTCGCCAGATGTCGCTGGCGCGGTCAATGAACAGCACGCCGTCCAGGTGATCGATCTCGTGCTGGAAGACGCGCGCCAGCCAGTCCCGCGCCTTGATGCGCATCTCCTTGCCCGTGCGATCCTGGCCGCGCACCGTGACCCTGGCGTGGCGGCTGACCGTGCCGTAGTAGCCGGGGATGGACAGACACGCCTCGATACCGTCCACCATCTCGCGCGAGGCGCGCACGATCTCCGGGTTGATCACGGTATAGAGCACACCGGCGTCTTCGCCGTATTCCTGCTTCGATTCCTCGTCGTCGGGCAGTTGCACGACGATCACCCGCTGGCTGACGGCTACCTGGGGTGCGGCCAGGCCCACACCGGGCGCGACCTGCATGGTCTCGACCATGTCATCAATGAGCCGTTGCAGCTTGGGATCGTTGAAGTTGCGAACCTTGTGCGCCTTCTTGCGCAGGATCGGGTTCTGCGGGGTGATAACGTCACGAATAGCCATGATTACGACCGCTTTCCATGCTCGCGCCTTGATTGACGAGATTGTAGCGAATCCGGGGGCGCGTGCAAAGCATCACCGGCAGGGTTGAGTATCCGGTAGTGTATCGAATTCGGTTGAAATGGAGTGGGGACTGGCTGCCGTGTGACCCCCCATCCCCCAGCCCCTTCCCCCACGCTGCGCGGAGGGAAGGGGAGCAGGCCCGCCGCTTTTCTCCCTTCCCCCCTCGTGGGGGAAGGGCCGGGGATGGGGGGCCATCCCTGTGCGACGAGTCTCAACCGACAAGGATACACTGCCAGAATCTTCATGGTTCTTCTCCGTGACCTCTGCGTCTTTGCGGCTCAAAGAATCTCGCTCCCGTCGCGAGGTGCACGCCGCGCTTTCCCGCAGTTCGCAAGCACTGCAATTCGCGCTATACTGGTCGGGCTTCCCCACGTCGTGCCAGCGCGCTTTTGGGGAACCAGTTCACCATACTGCAACCGGGCTGGCCCACGAGACTACAGATCATGAGCGACGCATCACACACGGCCATCACGTATATCGAAGTTGACCTGGACGCCATCGCGCACAACGTGCGCACGCTCAAGGAGTTCATCGGGCCATCGGTCGAGCTGTTCGCCGTCATCAAGGCCAACGCCTACGGGCACGGCCTGGTGCCCGTTGCGCAGACGGTGCTCAAGCACGGCGTCTCGCGCCTGGCCGTCGGGCGGCTGGGCGAGGGCCTGGAGCTTCGCCAGGCGGGGATCACCGCGCCGGTGCTGGCCCTGTGCTACCTGATGCCGGACGAGCTGCGCGTCGCCGTCGAGTGCGATCTGGTGCCGGCAGTGGGGGAGATGGAGTCGGCGCTGGTGGTGTCGGAGCTGGGCGCAGCACGCCGGAAACCGGTGCCCGTCCACGTCAAGATTGACACGGGCATGGGGCGCTATGGCGTGATGCCCGACGAGGCGGTGGCGTTCTTCAACCAGATTGCCACCCTGCCGGGGCTGGTCGTCGAGGGGATTTTCACCCACTTCGCCAGCGCCGAGGCGCGCGACAAGACCTTCACCCGCGAGCAGTTCCAGATTTTCCAGGACGTGCTGGCCGAGCTAAGCGCCGCCGGGCACCCGATGCCCCTGCTGCACGCCGCCAACAGCGCCGCCGCGCTCGACCTGCCAGAGACGCACCTCGGCGCAGTGCGCTCCGGCCTGGCGCTCTATGGCTTGTATCCCTCCAATGAAGTGAGCCATGCCCTGCCGCTCAAGCCGGCGCTGACGCTCAAGAGTCATGTCGCCAGCGTGCGCCAGTTGCCCGCCGGGGCGAGCATCAGTTACGGGCGCACGTTCATCACTCCGCGCCCCATGCCGGTCGCCCTGGTGCCCATCGGCTACGGTGACGGCTATCACCGCCTGCTCTCTAACCGGGGTGCGGTGCTGATCAACGGACGGCGCGCACCGATTGTGGGACGGGTGTGCATGGATCAGGTGGTGGTGGATACGTCCGGCTGCGGGCCGGTGGCCCTCAACGACGAGGTAGTGCTCATCGGCGAGCAGGGCAACGAGCGCATCACCGTCGAAGAGATCGCTGGCTGGGCGGAAACAATCAGCTACGAGGTCACCACCTCACTACTGGCGCGGCTACCGCGCTTCTTCAAGGGTGGGTAGCGGGCCGCGAGTAGCCTCATGGCACTTCACTGCCCACACGCCGGGCGAAGTCACCAGGCAGCCGGAATGAAAAAGGACCGCTTAGCGGTCCTACATTTGAGCTGGACGGGTGGGGGAGAGATGCTCTAGGGTAAGCGGGATTGGGGCCGGGAGCATTTCCAACTCAAATGCACCCCTGATTGTAATGCCTTGATGTTACGGCCACCATTACAATCGGCGGCAGCCGGGCGTCATTGCGAAAATGGGGCCGGTCACCCCGGCGCGCCTTTCCTGCGCGCTAGAGCACCTCTTCAATGCGCTCCAGCAGCAGGCGAGGCGAAAAGGGCTTGATGATGTAGTCGTTCGCCCCCGCCTCCAGTCCGGCCTCGATGTCGGCTTGCTGCCCGCGCGCAGAGATCAGGATCACCGGAGGAGCGGCGTCGCCGTAAGCGTGCTTGACTTGCCGGCAAATCTCTAGCCCATTCGCGCCAGGCAGCATGATGTCGAGCAGCAGCACATCGGGCCTTTGCCCCAGGGCACATGCCAGGGCGTCGTCGCCGTTGTCAAACGGACTGACAAGGTAGCCGGCAGATTCCAACTGGCGCTGGATGAGGCGCAGAATGTGAAACTCGTCCTCCGCCACCAGGATTGTGATCATGATGCCCCTCGCATTTGGTGCCCGCTAGGTACCGCGCATGGCCAGGTATTGTACCACCTTCGGCGAGGTTTAATGTACGCTCCGTGATGAGGGGGCGCGGGTGAGGTCTTGGGGCGTATGGCGCTGCGCCTGACGGGGGCGCAGCAGGACAGCCCCCCTATTCAGCGGGTTTGGCAGGCGGCTCCTCAAAGGGCGCGTGCGGGGACGCGGGGGCGCTCGCCGGGGCGCGCTCGGTGAGCGCAAAGCAGTAGCCCACGCCGCGCGCGGTCAGGATGTACCGGGGGCGGCGCGGGTCCGGCTCCACTTTGCGGCGCAGCCGGTGTATGTGCACGCGCAGCGTGTCCTCATAGATGTTCTGCCCCGGCCACACGCGGCTGAGCAACACGCGCGCGGGCACTGCCTGACCAGCACCGCGCAGCAGAATGTGCAGGATGCCGGCCTCGATGGGCGTGAGGGGGAAGGTACGCCTGCCCGCATACAGCACGCTCTGGCCGAAGTCAACCGCCAGCCAATCGTCAATGTGTGTGATGCGGCTCTGCTGATCGGGCAGGTTGGGGATGCGGCTGAGGACGCGATAGATGCGCGCGGCTAGCTCGCGCATCTCGAACGGCTTGCGCACATAGTCCTCGGCATACTGCAACAGCCCCTTGACCACGATGTCTGTTTCTCTGTGCCCGGAGATGAAGATGATCGGCACGTCGCCCAGCGCCTTGATCCGGCTGCTCAGCGCGAAGCCGTCCATGTCGGGCAGGCCGAGGTCAACCAGGGCCAGGTGCGGCAGCCCGTGCTGCCGGGTGTATTGCAGGAACGCGGTGGCGCAGGCAAAGGTGGCCGACTGGTAGCCCTCCGCCTCCAATCCCTCGCGGATCAGATCGGCCAGAGTCTGATCATCGTCAATGACGGCCACGCGCCATTGGCTGTAATGGTTCACTATGTGCCACCTTCGGTTCGTGCAAATCGCGGGCCGACGCCCCATTTGCCAGGCCGATCTGGGCCGTGCTAAGATAGCCCCCACGAGCCGGGCTACTGCGCCTCCAGTGTAGCACACTCTGCCAGCTTGCCTAGCAGTGGGGGAGAAGTGCAGTGCGACCGGCACACAATCGCTCATGATAACGAGCCATGTGTCTGGATTCTGGAGTCTGGAACAGAGTGCACTCTCACGGCTCATGACTGACTCACCCCAAAGGTTATGCCCAGCCTGCACACTGCCCGCCTCGCCCGCCAACGCCGCCGTCGCCGCCGCGACCAGGGGCTGACAGCCCCCCGCCTGCTGCGCTGGGCCATCGCCGGGGCGGTGATCCTGACCGTCCTGCTGCTGGTTCTCACCGCCGGGACTGCGACGGCCTTCGTCGCCATCTACACCCACTACGCCCGCCAGCTTCCCCCCGCCGAGCGCATCACCGCCGCCGAAGAAGAGGCTTTCCTGACCAGCGTCTTCTATGACCGGTCGGGCGGCGCGGTGCTCTACGAGGTGATGGACCCCACCGGCGGCGACCGGCGCTGGCTCTCTGTGGGGCAGATTCCCCAGTACTTCCTGGACGCGACGGTCGCCATCGAGGACGCTTCTTTCTACGCCAACCCTGGCTTTGACCTGCGCGGCATGGCCCGCGCCCTGTGGAGCAACCTGACCGGCGGGCAGTTCCAGGGCGGCAGCACGATTACCCAGCAGCTTGTGCGCAATGTGCTGCTGGACGAAGCCGAGCGCCGTGCCATCAGCTACGACCGCAAAGTGAAAGAAGTCATCCTCGCGACCGAGATCTCGCGCCTGTACAGCAAGGAGCAGATTCTCGAATGGTACGTCAACACCAACTTCTACGGCGGCTGGGCCTACGGCATTGAGGCGGCGGCGCAGCAGTATTTCAGCAAGCCCGCCCGCGACCTGACCCTGGCCGAGGCAGCGATGCTGGCCGCCATTCCCCAGTTCCCCCTGCAAAACCCGATTGACAACCCCCAGGCGGCCAAGCTGCGCCAGGAGATTGTGCTGCAAACGATGGTCGCCCAGGGGTACGTCACCCAGGCGCAGGCCGACGCCGCCATTCAGGAGCCGCTGATCGTGCGGCCCTTCACCGACCGCTACGACATCGTTGCCCCGCACTTTTCCACCTACGCGCGGGCCGAAGCTGAGGCGATCCTCAACGATCTGGGGCTGGACGGCTCGCGCCTGGTCACGCGCGGCGGGCTGCGCATCTACACCACGCTCGACCTGGACTTGCAGCTTCAGGCGGAGTGCGTGGCCCGCGCCCAGGTACTGCGCCTGGACGGGAACGACCCGACCGTGACGCCCAATACCAGCGCCGGAACGCCGTGCGCTGCCGCCGCTTACCTGCCATCGCTGCCCGCCGAAATGACCGGCACCGAGCGCGAAGTGACCAACGCCGCCGCCGTCGTGCTGCGCGCCGAGACGGGCGAGATTCTGGCGATGGTCGGCAGCGTGGACTTCTGGAACGAGGGCATTCAGGGCAGCTACAACACGGCATTGGCCCAGCGCCAGCCAGGGTCGGCCTTCAAGCCAATCGTCTTCACCGCTGCATTCCTGCAAGGGGCGCTGCCCGGCTACCCCAACGGCATCACCGCCGCGACGATGACCTACGACGTGCCCATCGAGTTCGACAACGCCGGGCAGCCCTACACGCCGGTGAACATTGACCGCCAGTATCACGGCCCGGTCAGCGTGCGCGCGGCGCTGGCGAACTCGTACAACGTGCCGCCGGTGCAGCTTATTAACCTGATCGGCCTCGGCCCGGTGATTCGCACGGCGCACCGCCTGGGCATCAACTCGCTCAACCAGGCCGATGGCTATGGCCTGGCGCTGGCGCTGGGCAGCGGTGAGGTGTCGCTGCTCGACCTGACCTACGCCTTCAGCGTGTTCGACAACAGTGGCACGATGATCGGGATGCCGGTGCACAAAGACCAGAACATTCCCGGCTTCCGCACGCTCAACCCAGCAGCCGTGCTGCGCATCGAGGACGCCAGTGGGCGCGTGCTGTGGCAGTACGGCGAAGAGACGCACACCTACCAGCGCCGCCTGATCCTGGAGCCAGCCCTGGCCTATATCACGACCAACATCCTGGCCGACAACGCGGCGCGCGCCCCGGCCTTTGGGCGCGGCGCGCCGCTGGAGCTGTCGCGGCCCGCCGCCATCAAGACTGGAACGACCAACGACAACCGCGACAGTTGGACGGTCGGCTACACGCCGCAGATCGTGACCGGCGTGTGGGTCGGCAACAACAACAATCACAGCATGAACGACGTGACCGGCACGACCGGCGCTGCCCCCATCTGGTACGCGATCATGGAGTACCTGCACGCGCGCGACGCTCTGCCTTCCCGCGAATGGGAGCGCCCGGCGACCGTCGTCGAGCGCGTGGTGTGCGAGGTCTCCGGCCTGCTGCCGACGCGCTACTGTCCGCAAACGCGCGAGCTATTCTACGTAGACCCGCAGCGCGGCATTGACACGCAGCCCACCCAGGCGGATACCTACTGGAACAACTACCGCGTCAACGTGTGCACCGGGCTGCTGGCTAACGCCTCGTCGCCGCCGGGCTGCGTCGAGGACGTGGTCTACTTCGACTATCCGCAGGCGACGCGCGCCTGGGCACGTGAGACCGGGCAGCGCTTCCCGCCGTCTGAGTACGATCCGGTGGACACGGCCTCGCCCTCCAGCCCCGTAGCCATCGTCTCGCCGCCGTTCCTGGCGCGCGTGGCCGGTGTCGTCGAGGTGCGCGGCAATGTCTCCGGCGAGGGCTTCGCCTACTTCCGCCTGGACTACGGGGCGGGCACGCAGCCGGATGTCTGGCTGCAAATCGGCGAGGAGCAGACGGCACCGGGGCGCGACATCGCCCTGGGCACCTGGGACACGACCGGACTCAGCGACGGCGCGGTGTACACGCTGCGCCTGACGATGGTGCGCGCGGACAACAGCCTGGAGCGGGCCTATGTCTCGGTCACGGTGGACAACCAGCCGCCGCAGGTGGCCCTGGCCGAGCCAGCGCCGGGGAGCCGTTACACGGTGGGCGCAGACCTCTACGTGCCGCTGCGAGCCGAGCCGGACGACAACGTGCAGATGGCCTACGTGGAGTTCTACAAGGACGATGAGCTAATCGCCACCAGCGAGGAATGGCCGTACACGGCGCGCTGGATGCTCGGCGAGCCGGGCGAGCACACCTTCTGGGCGGTGGCCTACGACGCAGCGGACAACCGCGCCGAGTCCGGGCGGGTGACGGTGACCGTCGCGCCGTAGAGAGGCTCGTCTGCGCCCATAGGCACCAGATTGAGCCTGTCTGCCACGCCTCTCCCCCTAAATCCCCCTCTCCAGCCAAGCTAGAGAGGGGGACTTCGATCACCGGATGTGGCACTTTCCCCCGCCCTGGCTTCGCCGGGGAGGGGGCGAGGGGGGCTTTGCGCCCAAACTACGCCCCAGAGCCTCTCAGCCGCTTGCTCACGGGCGGTGGCGACGCTCCAACTCGGCGGCGACATCGCCGGGTGTCAGGCCGCGCTGGGCGAGCAGCACCAGGCAGTGGTAGGTCAGATCGGCCAGCTCGCTGATCACGCGGTCATCGCCCTGGCCTTTGGCCGCCAGGATGACCTCGACCGCTTCCTCGCCGATCTTCTTGACGATCTCATCTTCGCCGGCGCTGAACAGTTGGTTGGTGTAGGAGCCGGGCTTGGGGTGAGCCTGGCGGTCGGTGATCGTTGCGAACACGTGAGAGAGAATGTCACTCACCTAGCGCCTCCAGGGTGCGAAAGAAACAACTCACCGCGCCGGTGTGGCAGGCCGGGCCAGCAGGACTCACGCGCACGAGCAGCACGTCGGCGTCGCAATCCACCCAGATGCCCGTCACGCGCTGAGTGTGGCCGCTGGTCGCGCCCTTGTGCCAAAGCTCGCCCCGGCTGCGGCTCCAGAAGTGGGTCTCGCCCGTCTGCACTGTCCGGCGCAGGGCGTCGGCGTTCATCCAGGCGACCATCAGCACTTGCTCGCTGTGCGCGTCCTGAACGACTGCCGGGATCAGCCCGTCGGGAGTCCAGCGCAGCCGGGCGATCACGGCGTCAATGTCCATCTGCGCCTGCCTCCACGATGCGCACCGGCACGCCCTGCTCGCGCAGGTACACCTTGACCTGGCTGATGCTGAGCTGCCGGTAGTGGAACAGGCTGGCGGCCAGGGCCGCATCCGCGCCGCCCTCAACCAGCGCCGCGCGGAAGTGCTCCAACGCGCCTGCGCCGCCCGACGCGATGACGGGGACGCTCACCGCGTCGCTGACGGCGCGCGTCAGGGCGATCTCGTAGCCGTCCTGCGTGCCGTCGCGATCCATGCTGGTCAGCAGAATCTCGCCCGCGCCGCGCCGCTCGACTTCCACCGCCCAGGCGACGGCGTCGAGGCCGGTCGGCGTGCGCCCGCCGCTGACGTAGACCTCGTAGAAATCGCCGTTCCAGCGCGCGTCAATGGCGACGACCACGCACGGCGACCCGAAGCGCTGCGCACCCTCGCTGATCACGTCAGGGGTGCGCACGGCGGCGCTGTTGATGGCGATCTTGTCGGCTCCGGCGAGCAGGGTAGCGTGCATGTCGGCGACGGTGCGCAGCCCGCCGCCCACGCAGAAGGGGATGGACACGGCGTCGGCCACGCGGCGAACCACGTCGAGCATGGTCTCGCGGCCCTCCTGTGTAGCGGTGATGTCGAGCAGCACCAGCTCGTCGGCCCCCTCCTGGTCATAGATGGCGGCCTGCTCGACCGGATCGCCGGCGTCGCGCAGGTTGACGAAGTTGATGCCCTTGACGACGCGCCCGGCGTGCACGTCCAGGCAGGGGATGATCCGTTTGGTGAGCATAGGCGATCCTCATGCGATCTTGGCGATCCGGCAGGCGGCTCTCTATTTTACCCGAACCTGCCTCCAGGATCATGATCACATGGCGGGCGGCGCAAAATGCTGCAAGAGTCATTGACATCCGCCGCTGCCGCCGTTATACTCCACCCCATGATCGCACAGCAGGCTCACGCTCACGCGCACCATCACCATAGCCGGACCCCCAAGCGGCGGTCTGCCGGTGCGCGCACGGTGTGCGTCTGAGCGTGTGACAGACGCAAAAGATCACTGAACGCCTCCCGGTCCGCCGGGGGGCGTTTTTTGTTTGCCCGCATGTAGAGAGCCGACCGCCCTGGAGATTGCCCATGTCCGAACAGATTCGCATCGCTCTGCCCAGCAAAGGACGTATGGAAGGCGAGACGCTCGACTTCCTGGCCGAATGCGGGCTGCGCGTGCACAAGCCCAACCCGCGCCAGTACACGGCGACGCTGCCCGCGCTGCCGGACACGCTGCTGCTCTTTCAGCGCGCCCGCGACATCCCGCTCAGTGTGGCCGCCGGTGACGTTGACCTGGGCATCACCGGTTACGACGCCCTGTACGAGACGCTGAACGGGGACACAGACAACGTGATCATCATTCACGAGGCGCTCGGCTACAGTGAATGCCGGTTGGTGTTGGCCGTGCCGGAGGCGTGGGAGGACGTGACCACCGTCGCTGACCTGGCCCGGCGCAGCGCGGGCGGCGTGCTGCGCGTCGCCACCAAGTACGCCAACAGCGTGAGCCGCTTCCTGGCCGCGCGCGGCGTGACTAACGTGTGCGTGGTCAGCGCCGACGGGGCGCTGGAGTCGGCGCCCATCGTCGGCTACGCCGACTTCATCGCTGACATCACCAGCACGGGCACGACCCTGCGCGAAAATCGCCTGCGGGCGCTCGACGATGGCCTCATTGTCAGCTCGCAGGCGATTTTGATCGGCAACCGGGCGGTGCTGGCGGCACGCCCGGACGTGCTGGCCGCCACGCGCCAGATGTTGGAGTTCATCGAGGCCCACCTGCGTGCGCGCGGCCAGTACATGATCTTCGCCAACATGCGCGGCGCGTCGGCGGAAGAAGTGGCCGCGTCCGTCTTCAGCCAGCCCGACCTGGGCGGCCTGCAGGGGCCGACCATTGCGCCGATGATCACCCGCCAGGGGGCCGGGCAGTGGTGGGCGATCAACATCGTCACCCACGCCCGTAAGCTGTACGAGGCCATCAGCCAGATTCGCGCCATTGGCGGCAGCGGCGTGGTCGTCACGCCGGTAACCTACATCTTCGAAGAAGCGCCGGAGCGTTACCAGCGCCTGCTTTCTGCCCTGAACGGAGAGGACGCATCTTTATGAGCACGCTACGCATCTACGACGACCTGCGCGAAGCCCGCGCGACTATCCTGCGCCGCGATTCGCTGCGCGACGTGACCGTCCCCGCCTGGCTCAGCGACAGCTTGCAGAAGCTGCTCGACGAGCTGGTGACACCCGACGAGGCCGTGCGCCGCATCATCCGCAGCGTGCGCGAGCGCGGCGACGCCGCCCTGCGCGACTGGAACGCGCGCATTGATGGGGCACACCTGGACGCGCTGGCCGTGCCGGAGAGCGAGATCGCGGCGGCGCTCGACGCCATCCCCGCCGAGGTCGCGGACGCGCTGCGCTATGCCGCCGAGCGCATCCGCCGCTTCCACGAAAAGCAGCCGGTCACCGGCTGGGTGGACGCGACGCGCGAAGGGTCACTCGGCCAGCTTATCCGCCCGGTGGACTCGGTGGGCGTCTACGTGGCGGGCGGGACGGCTCCGCTGCCCTCGTCGCTGCTGATGAGCGCCATCCCTGCGCAGGTGGCAGGCGTGCGTGAGATTGTTGTTACCACGCCGCCCGGTCGTGGAACGGGGGCCGTCCCGCCGGTGATCCTGGCGGCGGCGGCGGTCTGCGGGCTGGCGAGGGTGGTGTGCGTCGGCGGGGCGCAGGCGATCGCGGCCCTGGCCTATGGCACGGAGAGCGTGCCGCGCGTGGCCAAGATCGTTGGGCCGGGCAACCTGTTCGTCACGCTGGCCAAGCAGCAGGTCTACGGCGACGTGGGCCTTGACGGGCTGCCGGGGCCGACCGAGACGATGGTCATCGCCGACGAGAGCGCCGACCCCGCCCTGGCCGCCGCCGACCTGCTGGCCCAGGCCGAGCATGACGTGCTGGCTTCGGCCATCCTGGTCACGCCGAGCCGCGCCCTGGCCGAGCGTGTAGCGGCAGAGGTCGAGCGGCGCGCCCCCGCGCTCAGCCGGGCGGCGATCATCGCCCAGTCGCTGGCCGAGCGCAGCGGCGCGGTGATCGTGCGCGACCTCGACGAGGCGTTCGCCGTCGCCAACGAGTACGCCGCCGAGCACCTGTGCCTGCTGCTCGCCAATCCCTGGGACTGGGCCGGGCATGTGCGCAACGCGGGCGGCGTCTTCCTGGGTGAAACGTCGTTCGAGGTGCTGGGTGATTACGTGGCCGGGCCGTCGCACGTCATGCCCACCGGCGGCACGGCGCGCTTCGCCTCGCCGCTGAACGTGCTGGACTTCGTCAAGATCACCAGTCTGATCGGGCTGGAAGCGCGGGCAGCGTCCGAGCTGAGCGAAGTGGCGGCGGTGCTGGCCCGCGCCGAGGCGCTGACCGCTCACGCCGCCGCCGCCGAAGCGCGCATCGGGCTGTAGGGACCCAAACCACACTGCGCCAGTGTAGGGGCGGGTTCTGAAAACCGCCCCTACGGGCACCGTATGAGACAGGACACGCTGGGCTGCGCCTTCGCCGAACAGGATGAGATGACATGACTGAGGTTCTACCTTCTCGCGTAGTGGACAAGGTGCGCGTCCGCGCCGACATCGCCGCCATGCGCGCCTACACACCGACCGCCTCGCTGGAAGTGTTCGCGGAGCAGTTGGACATCCCGGCGGAGCGACTGATCAAGCTTGACGCCAACGAGAACCCCTACGGCCCGTCACCGGGGGCGCGGGCGGCGCTGGCCGCGCTGAACACGACCCATATCTACCCCGATCCGGAGGCGCGCGCCCTGTGTGCCCTGCTGGGCGAGTATGTGGGCGTCAGCGCCGATCACATCCTGGCCGGGGCGGGCGCGGACGAGCTGATCGCGCTCATCCTGGAACTGTTCATCGAGCCGGGCGACGCGGTGATCAACACGCCGCCGACCTTCAGCATGTACGCTTTCGACGCGCCGCTGGCCTTCTCCCGCGTGGTGGACGTGCCCCGCCGCGCCGATTTCTCGCTCGATGTGGAGAGAATCGAGGCAGCGGCGCGCGAGTGCGGGGCCAAGCTGCTGTTCCTGTGCTCGCCCAATAACCCGGACGGCAGCCTGATCCCCCCGGAGACAGTCGAGCGCCTGCTCGATCTGCCGCTGGTCGTCGTGCTCGATGAGGCGTACATTGAGTTCAGTGGGGCGGAGGGCATGGCCCGCCGCGTGCCGCAGACGCCCAACCTGATTGTGCTGCGCACCTTCAGCAAGTGGGCGGGGCTGGCCGGGCTGCGCGTTGGTTACGGTGTGTTCCCGCGCGAGATCATCGCCCACCTGTGGAAAATCAAGCAGCCGTATAATGTCAATGTGGTGGCGGACGCGGCGGCGCGTGCTTCGCTGGCCGACCTGCCGTACTTGCGCGCCAACGTCGAGCGGCTGATTGCCGGGCGCGGGCGGCTGGAGCGCGAATTGGCGGCCATCCCGTACCTGCACCCGTACCCCAGCCGGGGCAACTTCGTGCTCTGCCGGGTGACGGGCATGGACGCGGCCCAGTTGCGGCGGCGGCTGGCCGAGGAGCACGGCATCCTCATCCGCCACTACAACACGCCGCGCCTGCGCGATCACGTGCGCATCAGCGCGGGGACGCCCGCCCAGACCGGCGCGCTGCTCGCCGCGCTGCGAGAGATAGGCAAGGACATCCGAAGTCTGAAGGCTGACCTCACCCCTGGCTCTCCCCGCTGCGCTCGGCCTTGGCCCTCCCCGCTGCGAGAGGGGAAGCGAGGCGCTTCAGCGCCGAGCGGGGGTGAGGTAAAGCCGAACGCCTGTCAAGATACGGAATATGCTTAATGCCCACCCGTCCCTGAAGGTGAAAGGACAAAGCCCCTGATGACCGAACGCACCGCCACCATCACCCGCCAGACGAACGAAACGCAGATCGTGCTGACGCTGGCCCTCGACGGGACGGGCGCGGCGCAGATTGACACCGGAGTCGGCTTCTTCGACCACATGCTGCACCACATCGCCCATCACGGCCTGTTCGACCTGAGCGTGCAGGCGAGCGGCGACCTGCACATTGACGCCCATCACACGGTTGAGGACGTGGCGATTTGCCTGGGCCGCGCCTTTGACGAGGCGCTCGGCGAGCGGACGGGCATCGCCCGCATGGGCTGTGCCTACGTGCCGATGGACGAGGCGCTGGCCCGCGTCGTGGTAGACCTCAGCGGGCGGCCCTACGCGGTCATCCAGGCTGAGTTCAGCGCGCCGCTGATCGGGCAGATGCCCACCTCGCTGGTGGCGCACGTCCTGGAGTCGATCGCCTTCGCCGCGCGGATGAATCTGCACGCCGCCGTCCTCTGTGGCAGTGACGACCACCACAAGGCCGAGGCACTGTTCAAGGCACTGGGCCGCGCGCTGCGCGCCGCCGTCGCGCTCGATCCGCGCCGGGGCGACGTGCCCAGCACGAAAGGGACATTAACCAGATGAATGCTTCACCTGCTAACCTCGATCCTGCCCTGCTTGACCGGGCGCGGGGCTGCGCGGTCGGTGCGGCCATCGGCGACGCGCTCGGTATGCCGCTGGAAGCCCGGTCGCCGCGCTCGCTCAATCACTTGCTGCGCGAGATGGCCGACGGGCGGCTGCCAGCGGGCAGCTTCACCGACGACACGGAGATGGCCCTGGCCCTGGCCGAGAGTCTGCTGGCGCACCGCCCGCTCGATCCGGCTGACCTGGGGCGGCGCTTCGTCGCCTGGGCAGATACCGGCCCGGATGACATCGGCGTGCACACCTACCGCGTGCTGGCGCGGCTCAGGCGCGGTGAGTCCTGGGATACGGCGGCGGAGACCGTGCAGCAGGGGAATCAGGCGTCCGCGCCCAACGGCTCGCTGATGCGCTGCTGGCCGGTCGCGCTGGCCCACTGGGACGACCCCGACGCGCTGACGCACGACAGCGTGCTGCAAAGCCGTGTGACGCACGCTCATGCCGACTGCCTGGCTGCCTGCGCTTTCGCCAACACACTGATCGCCGCGCTGCTGCGTGGGACTGCGCCCGCAGAAGCGGTCGGCGAGGCGCTGGACGCGGTGCCCATGCCCGACGCGCTGCGCGCCCTGGTCGAGGGGGCCGCAAGCCGCCGCCGCGAGGAGTTGCCCAACTCCGGTTGGGTGCGCCATACGCTGGAAAGCGCCCTGTGGGGCCTGCTGACCACCGGCTCCTTCGAGGAAGCGCTGGTGCAGGTGGTCAACCTGGGTGGCGACGCAGACTCGGCGGGCGCGGTCGCCGGGGCGCTGGCCGGGGCCGCCTACGGGCTGGGGGCGATTCCCGCGCGCTGGCGGGCGGCGCTGCGTGGCGCGTGGCCGCCGCGCGGTGAGGTGTTCTGGACGGCGGACGATTTTGCGGCGCTGGCTGACCGGCTGGTGGGGCAGGTGTCGTAAGCGCCTGTCCCCCGGCCCGTTCGTCCCAGCTTGACTCCCCCTCTCCACCATGTGGCTATGCGTTACCCACATCTTTGGCTGTGCCTGTCCCCCCATCCCCGGCCCTTTCCCCCCACGAGGGGGGAAGGGAGAAAGCGGCGGGCCGCTCTCCCTTCCCTCCGCGCAGCGCGGGGGAAGGGGCTGGGGGATGGGGGGTATTTGTGGGTAACGCATAGCTACACGTGGAGAGGGCCGGGGTGAGGCTGTACTGCGTCCGGACTCTGTGATCGCTGTCAGACCAGCGGCGGACGAGCGTCATTGTCCGTCACGGGGCAGCGGGCTATAATAACCCCTCGTCAGCGCCAACGAGCACTGTTGGCGCCCATCCAACATATGTGGGGATCCTCTCATTTACCAGACCACTAGCCTCTGGACGGAGCCATGACTGACTATAAGCAGCAACTCCTGGAACGCCTGCACAACCGCTCAGCGAAGGTAGGCGTTATCGGTATGGGTTACGTGGGACTGCCGCTGGCCGTCGAGTTCGCCCACGCCGGCTATACGGTCGTTGGGCTGGACGTGCTGCCGGACAAGGTGGACAAGCTGAACGCAGGGATCAGCTACATTCCCGACGTGCCGACCGACGAGCTGGCCCCGCTGGTCAAGGCCGGCAAGATGCGCGCCACGACCTCCTACGACGACCTGGCCGACGCCGACGTGATCAGCATTTGCGTGCCAACGCCCCTGCGCAAAACCAAAGACCCGGACATGAGCTGTGTCATCTCGGCGGCGGACGAAGTCGCCAAGGTCTGCCATCCGGGGATGCTCGTCGTGTTGGAGAGCACCACTTACCCCGGCACGACCGAGGAAGTGATTGTGCCGCGCCTGCTGGGTAACGGCTTGACGGCGGGCGAGAATGTCTTCATCGCTTTCTCGCCGGAGCGTGTAGACCCCGGCAACCCGACCTATGGCGTGCGCAACACGCCCAAAGTCGTGGGCGGCGTCACGCCGGCCTGCGGGGAAGTAGTGACGGCGCTGTACGAGCCGGCGGTGAACAAGGTGATCGTGGTCTCGTCGCCTACCGCCGCCGAGATGGTCAAGCTGCTGGAGAACACCTTCCGCGCGGTGAACATCGGCCTGGTCAACGAGATGGCGATCATGTGCCAGCGGCTGGGCATTGATGTGTGGGAAGTGATCGAGGCGGCCAAGAGCAAGCCGTTCGGTTTCATGCCCTTCTACCCTGGGCCTGGCCTGGGCGGGCATTGCATCCCCATTGACCCGCTCTATCTGAGCTGGAAGCTGCGCGCCCTGAACTATACGGCCCGCTTCATCGAGCTAGCCAGCGAGATCAACACCTCCATGCCCTACCACGTGGTCAAGATGGTCATGGAGGCGCTCAACGAGGCGGGCAAGGCGCTCAACGGCGCGCGTGTGGGCATTCTGGGCATGGCCTACAAGCGCGACATTGACGACGTGCGCGAATCGCCCGCGCTGGACGTGCATGAGTTGCTGGAGGAGAAGGGGGCCATCGTCTCCTTCAACGATCCTCATGTCGCGTCGGTGCGGCTGAGCGGCGAGCGCGTCGCCAGGGGCGTTGTGCTCACCGCCGAATGGCTGTCCGCGCAAGACTGCGTGGTGATCGTGACCGACCACAGCGACTACGATCCCGCCTTCCTGCTGGAGCACGCCCGGCTGATCGTGGACACGCGCAACAAGATTGGCGCGCGGACGGGCAAGGCGAAAGTCGTGCGGCTGTGATCCCACAGAAGATGACTTCGGAAGTCCTCAAGACTTCCGAAGTCTGAATCCAACCAATGCATATCTTCGTTGCCTCTGGCATTTTCCACCCGGAGCCGGGCGGCCCGGCCACTTACCTGCACCGCTTGCTGCCGGAGCTTCAGGCGCGCGGGCACGCGGTGCGCGTCCTGACCTTCGGCGACGGGCCGACCGCCGGCTACCCCTACCCGCTGCGGCGTATCCCGCGCCGGGCGCTCCCCGTGCGCTGGGCAGAGTACGCGCGCGTGGCCTGGGGCGAGGTGCGCCGCGCCGATGTGCTCTTCGCCAACAGCCTGGGGCTGCCGCTGGTCGGCGGCGGGGGCGCTCCGCGCGTGCTTAAGGTCGTCGGTGACCTGGCCTGGGAGCGCGCCGTCAATAAGGGCTGGATCGCGCCAACCGAGGACGTGGACGCCTTCCAGAGCGGGCGCTATCCCTGGCGCGTGCGGCTGTTGCAGGCGCAGCGCGCGCGCGAAGTGCGCCGCGCCGACCGCGTGATCGTGCCCAGCCGCTACCTGCGCGACATGGTCATCGGCTGGGGCGCGCCGCCAGAGCGCGTGCACGTCATCTACAACGCCCTGCCGCCGGACGCGCAGACGGCCAGCCTGACTCAGGACGAGGCGCGCGACGCGCTCGGCCTGGGCGCGGAGCCGCTGCTGCTGACGGTGGCTCGTCTGGTGCCCTGGAAGGGGATCGATCACTTGATCCGTGCGCTGCCTGCCGTACCGGAGGCGCGCCTGCTGGTCGCGGGGGAAGGCCCGGACGAAGCCCGGCTGCGCGCGCTGGCCGCTGCCGAAGGGGTGGGCGGGCGCGTGACGTTCCTGGGGCGCGTGGCTCGCGAGCGGCTGGCGAGCTTCTTCCGCGCGGCGGATTACACCGTTCTCTATTCCGGCTATGAGGGACTGTCGCACGTGCTGTTAGAATCATTGCAGGTGGGCACGCCGGTCATCGCCAGCGACAAAGGCGGCAACCCCGAAATCGTTGTGCACGGTCGCAACGGCCTGCTTGTGCCATATGTCAGTGTGGACGCGCTGGCTGAGACGCTGCGCGGCGCGCTCAGCGGCGAGACGCAGGCGCAGTTGGCGGCGCACAGTGGCGATGGGCTGGAGCGCTTCACCTGGGCGACGCTGGTCGCGCAGACGGCTGCCGTGTTGGAGGATGTATGCACGTCTTGATGATCAGCCTGGACGCCAGCCTGCTCGGCGACCAGCACGGCAACACCGTCCAGCGCCACCTGGAATATGCGCGGCGCATCGGTACGCTGACCATCGTCACCTACAATCCGGCGAGCCAGCCAAAAGCGTCACAGCAGTTCGCCGAGAGCCTCGCCGTCTATCCGGTCAACACGCGCCCGGTGCTTTTCCCCTGGGCGGCGTATCGCGTCGCCGCGCGCCTGCACCGTCAGCGGCCCGCCGACGTGGTGACGACGCAAGACCCGTTCGCCTGCGGGCTGGTGGGAGTGCTGCTCAAGTGGCGCTGCGGCCTGCCGCTCAACGTGCAGAGTCACAGCCATTTCTTCGACAATCCGCACTGGATTGCCGAGCACCCGCTGCGCAACCGCGCTCTGTCCGCACTGGCTCGCTTCATCGTCCCGCGCGCGGACACGCTGCGCGTGCTCTCCGAGCGCGAGAAAGCGATCTGCGTGCGGCACGGGGTGCAGCCGGAGCGGATCACTGTGCTGACTGTGCCCACGCCCGTTGATGTGTTCGCGCAGCCGGTTGGCGAGGGGCGGCTGGCGGAGCTGCGCGCCGCGCTGGGCCTCGCCCCGGACGCGCCCGTCCTGCTGTGGGTGGGCTTTCCGGCGGCGTTCAAGCACATCGAGCTATTGCTGGCGGCTTATCGGCAGGTGCGCGCGGCGCGACCTGCCGCCCGCCTGGTGCTCGCCGGTGACTTCCAGACGCGCCCGGACTTCGTCCGCCAGGCGGGGGCGGAGGGGGTGATCTTCGCCGGGCGGGTGGAGCACGGCGATCTGCCCGCCTATTACCAGCTTGCCAGCATCTACGTCCATAGCTCGCGCTACGAGGGCGTGGCCCGCGTGCTGATGGAGGCGCTGGCCGCCGGGACACCGGTTGTCGCCACCGATCACCTGGGCGCGGCGGAGGTCGTGCGGCACGGCGAGAGTGGCTTGCTGACCGCCCACACGCCGGAGGCGCTGGCCGAGGCGATTATCACCCTGCTGGACGATCCGGCGCGCGCGCAGGCAATGGGCGCGGCGGGCCAGCGCGACGCCCTGGAACGCTTCGACTACGAGCGCGGCCTGGACGCCATCGCCGAGACCTACCGGGCCACGCTGCGCGCCGCAGGGCGCGCGGTTTAGAGGGTATCATGATGAACTTGTCTGGCCTGATCACGCGCAAGCTCGACCCCGCCGACGATCACGTGGGCTTCGTCATGCGCTGGGTCGAGGCGCTGGCCGCCCGCCTCGATCACCTGGACGTGATCTGCCAGGAGCACGCCAACCCGTCCCTGCCCGCGAACGTGACGCTGCACAGCATGGGCAAGGAGGCGGGGGCAGGGCGCGTGGCGCAGGCGCGGCGCTTCACGGCACACCTGCGGCGGCTGGTGCCCCAGGTTGGCGGCGTCTTCTGCCACATGATCCCGCGCTACGTCTGGTTCGCCGCCCCCTGGACGCGCTTGCACGGCAAGCCGCTGCTGCTGTGGTACACGCACCGCCAGGTCAGCGCCGAGCTGCGCCTGGCGGCCCGCCTGGCGACGCACATCCTCACCGCCTCGCCGGGCAGCTTCCCGCTGTCGTCGGGAAAGGTGCGCGTGATGGGGCATGGCGTGGATACGGCGCTGTTCCCCGCGCCGGAGGGTGAAGAGTCTCCGCCCGCCATTGTGCAGGTAGCGCGGCTGGCGCGCATCAAGCGGCAGGATGCGCTGATTCGCGCGGCGTCGCTGCTGGCCGCGCGCGGCGATGCGGGCGCGTTCCGCGTGCAGGTGATCGGCGGGCCGGTGAAGGAAGAACCGGACTATCCCGCCTCACTCGATACGCTGACCCGCTCGCTCGACCCTGCGCCGCCGGTGACTCTGACCGGCCCGCTGCCCCACGCCGAGGCCGCCGCCCTGCTGCGCCGGAGCGCCGTCACCGTCAACCTCAGCCCGCCGGGTTTGTTCGACAAGGCTGCGCTGGAAGGGATGTTCGCGGGCAAGCCGACGCTGGTCACCAACGCCGATTTCGCCCCGCTGCTGGGCGACGCCGCCGACCTGCTCCTGCTGCCCTACGAAGCCGGGCCGGAGGCGCTGGCCGGGCGGCTGGCGCGTCTGCTGGCTCTGACGCCGGAAGAGCGCGCCGCGATTGGCGCGGAACTGCGCGGGCGGGCGCTGGCTGCCCATTCGCTGGACAGCCTGATGGATCGCGTCGTCGCGCTGATGGGCGAGGCGGTGGGTCATGGCTGAGCCGCGCCTGGTCTACCTGAGCAACAACCGCCTGCCGACCGAGAAGGCGCACGGCCTGCAGATCGTGCAGATGTGCGAGGCGCTGGCCGACGCCGGGTACGCGGTGACGCTGGCTGCGCCGCGCCGCTTCAACACGCGCGAGATGCGCGCCGTCCGCTCGCTGTGGGATCACTACGGCGTGCAGCGCAATTTCGCCTTCACGCGCCTACCCTGTCTCGACCTGTTCCCGCTGTTCCCGCGCTATGCGGTCGCCTTCCTGACGCAGACGCTCACCTACCTGCTGGCGATTCTGGCCTGGCTGCCCTTCCAGCGCGCTGACCGGCTCTACACGCGCGACCTGTTCATCGGCGCGGCGCTGGCCCTGCTGCGCCCGCGCACGCCGCTGGTCTACGAGGTGCATCAGGTGCACCATTCGCGTCCGGGACGGCGGCTGCAAGCGATACTCGCCCGGCGCGCGCACGTGGTGGCGATCACCGGGCATCTGGCTGAGCACATGCGCGAACTGGGCGCAGGGCGCGTGCTGGTGGCGCATGACGGCATTCGCGCGGCGCGCTTTGCTGACATGCCCAGCCGTGACGAGGCACGGGCGGCGTGTGGACTGCCCCAGGACGCCTTTGTGATCGGCTATGTTGGGCGGCTGCACACGATGGGCATGCCCAAGGGGTTGGACACGCTGGTAGAAGCGGTTGCCCTGGCCGCGAAGGGCGGTACGTCTCCTGATCTGCTCCTCGTCGGCGGGCCGCCGGAAGGTGTGGCAGCGGTGTGCGCGCAGTGGGCGGCATGTGGCTTGCCGTCCGAAAGACTGCACACGGCGGGTCAGGTGCCCGCCGATGAAGTGCCGCGCTATCTGGCGGCAATGGACGTTGGAGCAATGCCGCTGCCCTGGACGGAGCATTTCGCCTATCATGCATCGGCGCTCAAGCTGTTCGAATACATGGCCGCCGGGTGCGCAGTGCTCGCCTCCGACCTGCCTAGCACCGCCGAAGTGGTGCGTGATGGCGAGACGGCGCTGCTTGTCCCGCCGGGTGACACGGCGGCGTTAGCGGTAGCGATCCGCAGGCTGCGCGACGATCCGGCGCTGCACGAGCGGTTGGGCGCTCAGGCCCGGCAGGACGTAGCGGCTTACACCTGGGGCGCGCGCGCGGCGCGCATCCGGGCCTTTGTCGAGGGGAAGAACTGATGCGTGTTGCGTTCTTGACCTCTGAGTTACATGCCCCCTATGGCTGGGCGCGCTACGCGCTGGAATTAGCGCGTGCCCTGGCCGGGCAGGGGATCGAAGTAGTGGCCCTCACGCAGCCCGGCGCGGTGCTGGCCGAAGCGGACGGGCTGGCCGGTGTGCGCCCGGTGTTGCCCCGCCTGGTGCCACGCTCGCGCCTGTTCGTGGTGCGGGCGCTACTGGCCGCCCCGCGCATCCGCCGGGCGACCGCTGACTGCGACCTGCTGCACGTCGTCGCCGAGCCGTATAGCATCGCCGGGGCGCTGGCTGCCGGACGGCGTCCGCTGGTGGTGACGGCGCACGGCACCTACCTGCCACAGACAGCCCGGCGGAGGCTGGTCGGCGCGCTCTACCGCCGTGCTTACCGGCGCGCCCACCTGATCGCCGTCAGCGAGTTCACCGCCGCGCAGGTGCGCGCCGCCCTGCCCGGCAGCGCGCCGGAGGTGATTCGCAACGGCGTGCACGTGGCCCGCTTCCAGACGCCCGCGCCTGCGCCCACCAAGCGCGGCCCGACCATCCTGGCGACCGGTGGCGTCAAGGCGCGCAAGGGGACGCATCTGCTGATCGAGGCGCTGGCCCGCGTGCGCCAGCGCGTGCCCGACGCGCAGCTTGTCGTGACCGGCACCCAATCGGAGCCGGATTACCTGGCCCGCGCGCAGGAGCAGACGCGCGCCCTGGGTCTGGCGGACTGCGTGTACCTGCCCGGCCAGGTGCCCGAAGAGGAGTTGCGCGGCTGGTACCAGCACGCCGACGTGTTCGCGCTGCCCTCCCTAACGGTGGGCGAGAAGTTTGAGGGCTTCGGGCTGGTCTTTCTGGAGGCGAGCGCGTGCGGTCTGCCGGTGATCGGCACGACGGGCAGTGGCGTGGCCGAAGCCGTGCGCGACGGGGAGACGGGGCTGCTCGTCCCGCAGGACGACGTGCCCGCTCTGGCAGAAGCCATCACCCGCGTGCTGAGCGACGACGCGCTGCGGGCGCGGCTGGGAGCGGCAGGCCGCGCCTACGCCCAAACGCAGGACTGGGCGCAGGTCGCGGCGCGTGTGGCGACGCTCTACGGGCGGGCGATGCATTCGCGTTCGGGGCGAGAGTCTTTGAGCCGCTGAGGCGCAGAGAGCGCAGAGAAAAGATAGGTTGGAGAGGGCGTTAGTTCTTCTCCGCGTCCTCTGTGTCTCTGCGGTTCAGGTATTTCGCCCCCATTGTGAGATACACCCGCGCCCAGGGCAATCGCACCAAACGTGGGCGCTGTTCTACCTCACCCCCAGCCTCGCTACGCTCGGCTCGCCCCCTCTCCGCGTCGGAGAGGGGGCAGCGAGGCCCGCGTCAGTGGGCCGAGCGGGGGTGAGGTCCGTAGGGGCGTACTGCCATACGCCCCTACGAGCAAGCTAACGCGCGGCGGATTTTGATGCGATTACCCTGCACCCCGCGCCGGGGCACGGCTGACAGGGTGACGGGGGTGTGGTATCTTAGGGGGTGAGTGCGTGCCCGGTCACTGAACACCGGCTGCTGATGACTGACAACTGATCGCCGCTAACCGGCGACCGGTCACCGATCACCGAAGACGCCCCATGCCTATGCCGATGCACATCGTTATTCTCAGCGACATGCTCCCCCCCGACGAGCCGGGTGGGGCGGGCCGCGTCGCCTGGCAACTGGGGCAGGGCTTCGTCGCTGCCGGGCAGCGCGTCACCTTCATCACGTCGTCGCCGGGGCCGTCGCGGGTGGAGAAGCGCGACGGCTTCACCGTGCACGTGCTGCACTCGCGTTACGCCGAGCGCTGGCGGGCGTGGTTCGGGCTGTTGAATCCGCAGACGGTCGTGCCGCTCAACCGGCTGCTGCGTCAATTGCGCCCTGACGTGGTGCACGCCCACAACGTGCACAGCCATCTCAGCTATCACAGCCTGGCCATCGCCCGCCGTGTCGGGGCGGCGACGGTCTTCACTGCTCACGATGCGATGACCGTCGTCTATGGCAAGCTCACGTATTTCATTGACCCGGCCCGCCCGGAGCAATGTGACGGCTTCAATTACCGGCTGCCGCTCGGCTATAACCTGCGGCAGATGCGCCTGCGCTGGAATCCGGCCCGCAACCTGTCCATCCGTCACACGCTGCGCTATTACACCGACGCGCGCATCGCCGTGAGCCACGAACTGAAGAAGGCGCTGGAAGCTAACCGCCTGTCGCCGTTCGAAGTGGTGCATAACGGGATCGATCCGGCGCTGTTCGACGTGCCCGAAGCCGCTGTTGCCGTGCTGCGCCAGCGGTATAGGCTCGAAGGGCGGCGGGTGATCCTCTTCGCCGGGCGGCTGAACCGCGCGAAGGGCGACCGGCAGTTGCTCACCGCGCTGCGCCGTGTGCGCCAGTCCGTGCCGGACGTGGCCCTGCTGGTGCTGGCCCGCTCCGACGCCTACCTGGAGCAGCTTATCCGCGACAACGCTGACCTGGCCGGGGCCATTGTGCCCGGCGGCTGGCTGGAAGGGAGCGAGCTAGCGACGGCCTACCGGCTGGCGCAGGTGGTGGCGCTGCCCTCGGTGTGCTTCGAGACGTTCGGCCTGACGGCCCTGGAAGGCATGGCCGCCGGTGCGGTGCCCGTCGTGACGTGTTTCGGCGGCCCGCGCGAAGTGGTCGCAGACGGCGAGACCGGCTTCGTCGTCAACCCGTACAACACCGGCGCGCTGGCTGACCGCCTGATTCGCCTGCTGACCGACGAGTCGCTGCGCGGGCGCATGGCCGCCGCCGGACGCGCTCGTGTCGAAGGACACTTCACGCTCAAGCTCCAGACCGAAGCTACGCTCGCCGTTTTCGAGCGGGCGTTGGCCCGTTGCCGGGCCAGACACGGGGCCAAAGTCCCGACGGATGGCTCCTGACTCACCTCTCTTTTCAGGATGGCACGCTCATGAAACTGCTGGTGATTGTCTCCTCCCTTGATCTGACCCAACCGTTCAGCGCCACGCCCGCGTGGTGGCAGTTGCTCAAGGCGCTGTATGAGGT
The DNA here is from genome assembly GCA_040767545.1 of Aggregatilineaceae bacterium. GTDB lineage: Bacteria > Chloroflexota > Anaerolineae > Aggregatilineales > Aggregatilineaceae > UBA2029. The sequence goes on from JAXGOK010000006.1 coordinate 161,995, forward strand.
GGGTGTGGACGTGATCGCTGCGCCCTACCAGGGGCCGGCCATTGAGTCCCCCTGGTGGCGCGCCGCGCCCAACCCGGCCCAGCGCGAAGGCGACGCCTTCAAGCTGGCCCGCGACGCGCTGCGCCGCGTCACCGGCGTCAAGCAGACGCAAGCCGCCGGGACACAGGTCGAGGGCGAGAGCCTCGCAGACCGGGCTGTGCGCCGCGCCGCACAGACGGTGATCGCTCCCCGCTGGCGGCGGCATGTGGATCACATTCTGCGCCAGCAGCCGGACGTGGACGCCGTGCTGGTGATCACCGTGCCCGCCAACCATCTGCCCGGCGTGGCCCGCCACATCGTCGAGCAGCACAACAAGCCGGTCTTCTTCTACGATGGCGACGTACCGGCCAGCCTGCCCACCTTCATGGGCTTTGCTACCGGCTTTCGCATCTACCAGGGCGCAGACCTGTCCGAGTACACGGCGTTCATCTCCAACAGCGAGGGCGGGCGGCAGGGCTTGCTCGACCTGGGCGCGCGCGCCGTGCACACGCTGTTCTACGGCGCGGACGAAGACCTGTTCAGTCCGGTGGACGTGGCCCAAGACCTCGATGCGTTCTTCTATGGGCACGGGCGCGAGTACCGCGCCGAGTGGATTGAGGCGATGGTGCGCGCGCCGAGCCTGGCTCTGCCGGATGCGCGCTTCGCCGTGCGCGGGACGCGCCTGGGCGACCTGGGCCGGGCGCAAATGCTGCCCTACCTGTCGTTCAACAAGCTGCGCGAGTACGCCTGCCGCAGCAAGATCAACCTGGTCATCACGCGCAAGGCCCATGCCTCGGTGTTCGCCTCGTCGTCGTCGCGCCCGTTCGAGCTGGCTTCGCTGGGCGCGTGCATGGTCTGCAACCCCTACGAGGGCATCGAGACGTGGTTCGAGCCGGAGAAGGAGCTGATCGTCGTGCACAGCGCCGAAGAAGCGATTGAGCGGTATACTTGGCTGCTGGCGCACGACGATGCCCGGCGCAAGATGGGCCAGGCCGCCCGCGAGCGCTTCTTGAAGGAACACACCTTCCGTCACCGGGCCAGGCAACTAGTGGGCATCATCCAGGGCTATTTATGAGGGTTGCGCGGGCAGCTCTACAAGCACAGGCTTTGGGGTGTGGCTCCGCTGCGCCCAGGAGCGCATGACGCGGTTGAACGGCTCACCCTGGTCACTGCTTGACCTCACCCCCTGGCCTTGCTGCGCTCGGCCTTTCCCCCTCTCCATGCATGGAGAGGGGGTGTCGAGGCGGTTTGCCGCCGAGACGGGGGTGAGGTCAACCCGCAGACCATTGCCATGTGGCCGGGCAACTCACGGAACAAGAAAATGAGCCACCCCTCGGACTCCGCACACGACCCCGCCCCGCCGGAGAAGCTGCTCTCGGCGGGCGCGCTGCGCATGGCCCTGGACACGCCCTGGCGCGTCCGGCTGGAGCTACGCCGCTGGCTGAGCTGGCCCGGCACGCGGCTGATCTTCGCCCTGGCGGGCGTGCGCTGGGGGCGCGGCTGGCGCTTCTACGGCGTGCCCATTTTGCAGAAGCACCGCCGCAGCACGATGATCATCGGCGACGGGCTGTCGCTGCGCTCGACGCCGCACAGCAACGCGCTCAGCCCCAATCACCCGGTCATCCTCTCCACGCGCAGGCCGGGCGCGCGGCTGGTCATTGGGCGCGGCTTCGGCATGACCGGCGGGACGATCTGCGCTGAGGAGTCGATCACCATCGGCGACGATGTGTGGGTGGGGGCCAACTGCGTCATCACCGACACCGACTTCCACCCGCTCGACCTGGCAACGCGCCTGGCCCGCCCGCTGGACGGCGCGACCGCCCCGGTAGTCATTGAAGATGGCGTCTTTATTGGCATGAACTCGCTGGTGCTCAAGGGGGTGACGGTCGGTGCAGGCAGCGTGATCGGCGCGGGAAGCGTCGTGACGCGCAGCATCCCGCCCGCTGTGATCGCGGCGGGCAACCCCGCCCATCCCATCCGCCCGCTTGACGCCGCGCGGCTCCGTCACCTCTGACGCGCGGGGGCCGCTGATGGACTTCGCCGCTTACCTGCTGCTGGCCGGCGTGCTGATCGGCCTGGGGACTCTTGCTGCTGCCGCAATGCCAGCGCGTGGGCTGCGCATTGGCCTGGGGGCAGTAGCAGCCCTGGCCGCTGTCGTAGACCTGACCTGGCTGCTCGCCCCGCTGATCGGCTGGTCTGCCGGACTGGGCGATGCGGCGTGGATCGTTGTGTTCGCGGCGGCGACCGGATTGGCGCTGCGTCGCCAGCACCATACGCCCGATGGCTGGGACCGGCCCACCGCGCGCGACCTGGCGGCCCTGGCGCTGGTCGTCGTCGCCTTTGGCGCGGCCCTGTTGGTGCTGCCCGTGCCCCTCGACACCGATGCACAGGGCTTCGGCACCCTGGCCCTGGCGCTGCGCGACGGCGGCGACTACACGGCGCTGGCCCCCTGGCACCCGGAGATTGAATATCTGTATTCCCCCGCGCAGCCCGGCCTGATCGCCCACCTGAGCGCGCGCTTCACGCCCGGCATCCATACCTTGCAGATGGCGCTCGGCGCGGCGACGGCGGCCCTTTTCGCCTGGGCCGCCTATGACCTGGGCTGCGAATTGGGCGACCGGCGGCTGGGCCGCGCCTTTCTGTTGGCGGCGCTGGGCGGGACGGGGCTGCTCACCGCCTTCATGGATTCGCACTACACGGCGCTGCTGGCGCTGGCCTTCTCTCTGGGATTCCTCACCTTCGCCCTGCGCGCGCTGCGTTCGCCGGACACCTGGAACGGGGCGCTGGCGGCAATTTGCCTGGCGGCGGTGCCACTCAGCCAGCCGGATACGACCATCGCCCTCATCATCGGCTACGCGCCCTGGCTGATCGTCGTGTGGCTGGCCCGTCCGCGCCCCACGCTCCGCGCCTGGCTGACGGTCGCTGTCTGGATACCGCTGGCGGCGCTGCTGCTGGTCGCGCCCTGGCTGGTCAGCCTGCGCGACCTGCTCGGCTCCGGCATCGAATCGCCGTTCGAGGTCAGCGCGACGCACTGGCGGACGATGGTGATCATGCACGGTGGCGTGGTGGTAGTGCTGGCCGGGATCGGTGCGCTCGCTTCCGTGCGGCGGCGATCCCCGGCGACTCTGCTGGCGCTGGTCTGGCTGATCGCCATCGTCGAGTTTTCGACGCTTGGCCTGCTGGAGCAGACATTCCCGGCGCTGCTGGCACCGCTGCTCAAGTACGATTACCCGTTCAGCCTGGCCTGGCACGGCCCGATCATCCCCTACACGATTCTGGGTGGGAGCGGGCTGCTGTGGCTGGCCGACCGGCGGGGCGCGGCGCGCGCTGACCGGCTGGCGCGGCGGCTGGCTTATCCGGCGGTGGCGCTGGGAGCGGTGGCGCTGCTGGTGATCGTTGCGGCGTTCAAGCCACTGTTGGCGGCCAGCAAAGATGCGGGCGTGCACTTCTACGGGGCATTTTCGTCGTCGGCGGACGTGGCGGCCATGCAATGGCTGCGCGACCACGCGCCCGCCGATGTGCGCGTGCTGAATCATCCCGGTCCGCACGAAGGCGACTGGGCACCGGTCATCGCCGAGCGCGACACAGTCTTCTTCCGCCCACAGCCGTTCTTTCGCGGGACGGCGCGCGCCGACGCTGAGCAGGACGCCCTGCGCGCCTTCTGGCGCGACCCGGCTGATGCGGCGCACCGGGCGGCGCTGCTGGCGGCGGGGGTGCGCTACGTGCTGGTGCCGCAGGTCTTCGCCGACCCGGATGCGCTGGCCGACATGGTGCGCTGGCGTCCGCCGCTGGACGAGGCGGCGTCGTATGCGGCGGGGGCAGTGGCCGATGCGCCCTATTTGCGGCTGGTGTTCGACCGCGACGGGGCGCGCGTCTATGAGGTGGTGGCGGGGGAGGGCTGACCGAAATGAAAGTCCCGTCTGAGCAATAAAGACGGGACTATCAGGGATGATGCGCGCCGCACTGCCATATAATAATGGCCGCTTGTTATTGTAGCGCAAGTGGGCGGGGGGTTGTCAAGTTTCCCAAAAGCGCGCGCATGCCCCCAGAAAAGTCACCTATGCTACGACTCGGCCCATTCGAGTCTCACTTTGAGTCCATTGCCGTGAGTGTGCGGCAGCAGCCCCTCGTGTTGCAGCCTGCCCACCACAATACCGGGTGCAATGCCTATCTCGCCGGAGAACTTCCTGATCTTCTCCAGGCCTATGAATCTCCCCTGCACAGGGATCAGGCGTCTGAGGCGAGCCATCTGCGCTGGCGGGATAAGGAGGTCAGCAGCAAACGTATTGGCCTCCGCCTCCTTTGAGTTCACAGCCTCTTCGTCTTCTGTTTCAAGAAATACTTCGCTCTTTCCATGCAGAACGATGTGACCCGCCTCATGGAAAAACGAGAACCACAATTGATCATCCGTCTTGTAGCGTAAGCTCAGTTGAATGAGAGCCTTTGTAGGACTAAGCCAACGAGTCGCCCCACTCACGCGCGTTCCTCTGAGCTGTGGCACAAACACGACGGCAACTCCCGCTGCCGCACAGACTTCGCGTAGCTCAGGCACGAAGACTTCCGGAGACACCAGCGTCAATTCGCGCGCCCTATGCAGCGCCCTCCGGAATCTATGCGGGTCGTAGGGAGCACAATGAATAGTATGTGCCTCAAGCTCACCTTTGCGCAGCCAGGCCGCTACCGCTGTCTGGTTGACCTCATAGGCGTGGGATTGGCGGAAGCAAGCTTGATAGTCGAGGGCAGACCATTGCAGCGGAGAAATGATGCCAAAGAACCTGAGGACAGCTTCCAGCACCTGAATGGAATCTTCAGGATCAGAGGGGTCAATCCAGCCTTTGGCCTCCATCTCTTTCCAGGGAACCTTGCTTGACCTCAACCATCCAGTGTGGGTAGCCAGGCTTTCTCGCTCCTTCTGTCTTGCGATAGACTCGCGATAATGCTGCTCGCGCTTTAGCCAGAAGCCAGCCGGCACCCTCAAGACGCGCTCCAATTGCAGGGCTGTCTCCGGCGTGATGGCCGCTTTGCCCTTGACGATCTCGTTGATCGTTTTGGTCGGCCTGCCCGTGCGCCGCGCCAGCTCCGCCTGGGACATGCCAACGTCTTCGAGAATCTCCTGCAATGTTTCCCCTGGAGGGGAAACTACGTCAGGGTGATACTCGTTCACTACCTTACTCATGTGTGTCCTCCACTCCCAGAATCCTGACCGCCGTGACCTGTTTCCAGTCCAGGCCGCCGTCCGGTTTTCTGGGAATTGGCTCGCTGGCAACTTCGAAGATAAGACGATAGGGCTGAACGAGATCGAGCGACAGTTGCCCTCGACGATCCCCCTTTAGCTCGTGACAGCGGCCCCCGATATGCCTCATTTCTTCAAGGGTCGCTGCCGCTCGAAGGTCGTCAAGACGCAGCCTTATCTTTTTCGCCTGTCTCTCGCCGAAGTATTTAACTAAGAGTCTGGAAGAATTACATTTGTCGCGAAGGTCATTCGTCTCGAAAGTGATCTCCACTCCCGGAACACCTCCTTGATACATTAACGGATAAGGTTAATGCGATTATAATCTTCTCTCGCCAAGAAAGCAACCACGGTTTTGGGAGGTGATTGTTCATGTCGAGGATGGGCGGCTTTGTGGGGGGAGAGCGCCGGGTAGTCTCGCCATACCCCCACAGTAAACCGGCTCCCCTACTTACCCCTCACCCAGCGCCCCGCGAATCTGCGCCGCCAGAGCGCGCACCGCGCCCACCCCTTCCGCCCCCGCGCGCACCAGCGCGCTGCCGACGATGAACCCCTCGGCCAGGCCGTTCATGGCCCGCGCCTGCTCCGGCCCACTGATGCCGAAGCCGACCACGCGCGGGCACTCAGTCTGCGCGCGCACCCGCGCCAGGAAGTCGCCCAGGCTAGGCGGCAATGCCGCGCGCGCCCCGGTTACCCCCGTCACCGAGACGACGTAGAGGAAGCCGCGCGCTCGCTCCGCCACCAGCTTGATCCGCGCGTCAGTGCTGGTGGGGGCCAGAAAGAAGATCAGCGCCAGCCCTTCGCGCGCGCAGGCCCTGGCGAGCAGGTCGGCTTCCTCCGGCGGCAGGTCGGGCACGATCAGCCCATCGGCACCGGCGGCGCGCGCGTCGCGGGCGAAGACGTCCGGCCCGTAAGCCAGCACGGGGTTGAGGTAGCCCATCAGTAGCATGGGCTGAGCTACGCCGCGCGCACGCAATTCGCGCACCGCATCCAGGCAGCGCCGGGCGGTGATGCCGTTGCGCAGCGCAACCTGGGTCGCCGCCTGGATGACCGGGCCGTCGGCCAGCGGATCGCTGAAGGGCATCCCGATCTCGAAGCCGTCCACGCCCGCTCCGGCCATCGCCTGGATCGCATCCAGCGACTCGTCGTAGGTTGGGTAACCGATGGGGTAGTAGGGCAGGAACGCAGCGCGATTCTCGGCGCGCGCTGCGGTGAACATGGCTTCGAGGGCGGCCAGGCCGGTGCGTGCGTTCATGCGTTGCCCCCCAACACACCGATGACGGTATCCAGGTCTTTGTCGCCGCGCCCGGACAGGTTGACCAGCAGGATCGCGTTGCGCGGCATGGTTGGCGCGCGCTTGATCGCCTCGGCGACGGCGTGCGCGCTCTCCAGCGCGGGGATGATCCCCTCAAGCTGGCTGAGCAGTTGCAGCGCGGCCAGCGCCTCGTCGTCGGTCGCCAGCGTGTAGGACGCGCGCTCGATCTGGCGTAGGTAGGCGTGCTCTGGCCCCACCGAGGCATAGTCCAGCCCGGCAGAAATGCTGTGCGTGGCGATGATCTGCCCGTCGGCGTCCTGCAGGACGAAGGAGCGCGTGCCGTGCAGCACGCCGGGCCGCCCGCGCGACGGGTCGGCGAAGCGCGCTGCGTGCTCCCCACTGGCGATGCCGCGCCCGCCTCCCTCCACGCCGATCAGGTCAACGCCCGCGTCGTCGCGGAAGGCGTGGAACAGGCCGATGGCGTTGCTGCCGCCGCCCACGCAGGCAATGCAGGCGTCGGGCAGCCGCCCGGCCTGGGCGAGCATCTGGGCGCGCGCCTCCTCACCGATCACGCGCTGGAACTCGCGCACGATCAGCGGGTAGGGGTGCGGGCCGAGCGCCGAGCCAAGCAGGTAGTGGGTGGTGCCTACGTTGGTCACCCAGTCGCGAATGGCCTCGTTGATGGCGTCCTTCAGCGTGCGGTTGCCGCTCTCGACTGGGATCACCTCCGCGCCGAGCAGCTTCATGCGGAAGACGTTAGGCCGCTGGCGAGCCATGTCCACGCTGCCCATGTAGACACGGCACTCCATGCCCAGCAGGGCGGAGACGGTCGCTGTGGCTACCCCGTGCTGGCCCGCGCCCGTCTCGGCGATGATGCGCCGCTTGCCCATGCGCTCGGCGAGCAACGCCTGCCCCAGGGCGTTGTTGATCTTGTGCGCGCCGGTGTGAGCCAGGTCTTCGCGCTTGAGGTAGATGCGCGCCCCGCCCAGGTGATCGCTGAGGCGGGCCGCGTAGGTGAGCGGCGTCGGGCGGCCCGCGTAGGTCGCCTGGAGATCGGCGAGGCGCTGCTGGAAGGCCGGGTCGCGCTGCGCGCTCTCAAAGGCGGCGGTCAGCTCGTCCAGCGCGGGGACGAGCGTCTCCGGCACGAAGCGCCCGCCGAACTCGCCGAAGTAGCCGCGCACGTCGGGCAGTGTGGGCGTCATTACAGGAGATTGAGCAATCATGATGAGCTTCCCATTCCTTGATGTGCATGGTTCACCGCTGCAATGAGGGCGCAGACGAGCGCCGCGTTCGGGGCTTCGGCGGTGTTGCGGGGACGCAGCACTCTGAAGGCGCGCGTGCGCAGGTGTTCCGGTGACAGTGCCATGAGTGCGCCTCCCGCAGAATCGCCACAAACGAAAAGAATCTCCTCCTTCGCTCAAGGACGAGAAGAGGAGATTCCCGCGGTGCCACCCTGATTAAGCGGCTGTCCCCAGAAACAAAAACATCTCCGGTGAATGCGCGGAGATGCGGGGGAAGCCAGCTTCACTCGTTGAGGTACGGACGCAGCCCGCCCGAACTGGGCCGCCTCGATACCCGTCACCCTGCTAACGGTGGTGTCTCCGGTGCGGGCTACTGGCGCGAGCGCGTTCGACCGCACAGCTCCCTGGCCCATTCGACACCGGCGCTTGTACCGCCTTCGCAGCCCCTGGCGGCTCTCTGAACACCGCTTCGATGTGTACTATTCCAGATCAACGCTTTTGCGTGTATGCGACTGTGCCCCAAAAGGTAGCAGGGTTTGGCGGCGTTGTCAAGGACTCCGAACAGTCGCGCTGGGGAATGCGTGCGATTGACCTCACCCCCTGGCCTCGCTGCGCTCGGCCTTTCCCCCTCTCCGTGTGTGGCTATGTGTTACCCACAAATGCCCCCCATCCCCCAGCCCCTTCCCCCGCGCTGCGCGGAGGGAAGGGGAGCAAGCCCGCTGCTTTTCTCCCTTCCCCCCTCGTGGAGGAAGGGCCGGGGATGAGGGGCCATCCCTGTGTGACGAGTTTCAACCGACAAGGATACACTGTCGAACAGTCGCGCTGGGGAATGCGTGCGATTGACCTCACCCCCTGGCCTCGCTGCGCTCGGCCTTTCCCCCTCTCCGTCGCGGAGAGGGGAGGCGACGCGTTAGCGCCGAGCGGGGGTGAGGTCAACCGGCTGGCGCGCGGCTGTGGTATACTCCCGCCCGACACACTGGCACATGATCACTCACAAAGGGAACGAGCACCCGATGCTGACCGATCTGACGCTGAGCGAGGCGCAGGCCCAACTGCGCGCGGGGGCGATCACTGCCGTCGCCCTGACCCAGGCGCACCTGGAGCGCATCCGCGCGCTGGAGCCGGACATCCACGCCTACCTGACCGTGACCGAAGACCTGGCCCTGCAAGCCGCTGAGGACGCCGACCGCCGCCGCGCCAACGGCGACGACTCCCCGCTGCTGGGCATCCCCCTGGCGATCAAGGACGTGCTGATGACGCGCGGCGTGCCGACGACTGCCGGATCGCGCATCCTGGAGGGCTTCATCCCGCCGTACACGGCCACCGCCGTGCAACGCCTGCTCGATGCCGGGGCGGTCATGCTCGGCAAGACCAACACGGACGAGTTCGCGATGGGATCGTCCACCGAGAACTCCGGTTACGGCCCCACGCACAACCCCTGGGATTTGGCGCGCGTGCCGGGCGGCAGCAGCGGGGGCAGCGCCGCCGCCGTTGCCGCGCGCATGGCCCCCGGCGCGCTGGGCACCGATACCGGCGGCAGCGTGCGCCAGCCGGCGTCGTTCTGCGGCGTGTGCGCGCTCAAGCCGTCCTATGGCCGCGTGTCACGCTACGGGCTGATCGCTTTCGCCTCGTCGCTGGATCAGGTGGGCGTGTTCGGGCGGTCGGTGGCCGATCTCGCCGCGCTGCTGGGCGTCATCGCCGGGCACGACCCGCGCGACAGCACCAGCATGGCCGTGCCCGCCCCGGACTACGCCGCCGCCCTGACCGGCGACATTCGCGGGCTGCGCGTGGGCGTGCCGCGCGAGTACTTCGTCGAGGGGATGCAGCCGGAAGTCGAGGAGGCGGTGCGCGCGGCCATTGACCAGCTTGCCGCGCTCGGCGCGGACGTGCGCGCGATCAGCCTGCCGCACACCGAGTACGCCCTGCCAGCCTACTACTTGATCGCGCCGTCGGAGGCGTCGGCGAACTTAGCCCGCTTCGACGGGGTGCGCTACGGCCTGCGCGACGCGCAGGGGGCGTTGTGGCCCACCTACAAGGCCACGCGCGGCAAGGGCTTCGGCCCCGAAGTCAAGCGGCGGATCATGCTCGGCACCTACGCGCTCTCCGCCGGCTACTACGACGCCTACTATCTGAAGGCGCAGAAAGTCCGCACGCTGATCAGGCAGGATTTCGACCGGGCCTTCGCCGAGGTAGATGTGATCGCTGCGCCCACCACGCCGACAACCGCCTTCCGCATTGGCGAGAAGACCGACGATCTGCTGGCGATGTACCTGTCGGACGTACTCACTCTGTCCGCGAGTCTGGCCGGGATCGCCGGGGTGAGCGTGCCCTGCGGCTTCGACGGGGGCGGCCTGCCCATCGGCCTGCAAATCATCGGCCCGGCGTTCGACGAGCCGGCTGTGCTGCGCGCCGCCGATGCCTACCAGCGCGCCACAAGCTGGCACACGCGCCGCCCGCCGCTGTGAGTGGGGGCCTTGACCTCACCCCCAGCCTCGCTTCGCTCGGCCCTTCCCCCTCTCCACGACGTGGAGAAGGGGACACAGGGGGTGAGGCTAGCCAGTCACAGCGTGAAGCTGCCGCCCGGATCGAGCACGACCGGCCTGGCGTCGGTCTCGTTCTGGACGCGGCGCGCCCACAGCGTCACGTCCTGGGCGATGGCGTCGAACGTGTTGTAGTGCATGGGGATGACCACTTTGGGCCGCAGCAGCGCAATTGCCTTCAGCGAGCCGTCAATGCCCATCGTGTAGTAGTCGCCGATGGGCAGCAGAGCTAGGTCAATCCCCTCGTCGCCGATAAGCTGCATGTCCAGGAAGGCGGCGGTATCACCCGCGTGGTAAATCTTCGGCCCGGCGTCGGTCTTGATCAGGATGCCGTTGGGCTGCCCGCCATAAGAGCCGTCCGGCAGCGAGGAGCTATGGTGGGCGATGGTCAGCTCGACGCGCCCAAATGGCAGCTTGACCCCGCCGCCGGGGTTGATGCCGTGCACGTGCTCCAGGCGGTGCTTGGCGCGCAGCCAGCCGCCGATCTCGTTGTTGGCGACGACGGTTGCGCCGGTGCGCCTGGCGATGGCTGGCGCGTCGCCGATGTGGTCGCCGTGCCCGTGCGAGAGCAGGATGAAGTCTGCGTCAAGGTCAGTGGGCTTGGCCGGTGCCAGGGGGTTGCCGCTGAGGAAGGGGTCAATCAGGATGCGATGCGTGCCAATTTGCAGCGCAAACCCCGCATGGCTCAGCCACGTCACTTGAATCGCCATCGTCACGAACTCCCTTCGTAAGCCTCCAAAACGTTCTGCCATTCATAGTCAAGCTATGTCAAGTATACGCTGCGGCACGGGCATTGGCAATTCGCGCACGGCGGCGACGCGCTGCGGCAAAACTCAGAGGTTCGGGCGGAACCTGTTATAATCGGCGCTGGCTTTGCATGAACCGGTGACGCGAGGCGGTGCGCTGCGGTGGCCCGTGTCGCGGGGAAAAGGAGAAACGCTCATGATCATTCTGGTGCTTAATGTGCTCGCGATCGCAGGGTTAGCCATTGCCGGCTTCGGCATCTTCATGATCGCGCAGGCCGTCTCGCGCAACGATCCCGCGCGCGCTGGCGTCATGCTGACGGCAATTGGCGTGGTGATCGCCGCCGTGTTCTTCATCCTGGGGGCGGGCGTGGTGGAGATTCAGCCGCAGGAAGTCGGCGTGGTCTTCAACGTGCTCAGTGGCGAGCTGGCCGACACACCACTGGGGCCGGGCCTGCATGTCGTCATCCCCGGCATCCAGCAAGTAACCATCTACTCGACCGCCCAGCAGGAATACACGGTGGCGGGGCTGCCCAGCGAAGGGGCTGTGCGCGGTGACGAGGCCGTTGTCGCCCTGACCCAGGACGGCCAGGAAGTCAGCCTCGACGTGACGATGCTCTTCAGCATTGATCCGGCCAAAGCGAACATCATTCACCGCCGCTGGCAGGAACGGTACGTCAGCGGACTCATCCGCCCCACGCTGCGCAGCGAAGCCCGCGCCTCGCTGACCGAGTTCCGCGTGGAGGAGATTTATGGCGGCGACCGCACGCAGCTTGTCCAGTCCATTGAGGAGAGCATTCGCCGCCTGATCGAGCCGGAAGGCTTCCAGGTGACCAATATCCTCATCCGCCATATCCGCTTCTCGTCGGAGTACGTGGCTTCCATCGAGCGCAAGCAGGTTGCCCAACAGGAGGCGCTGGAGGCTGAGTTCCGCGTCCAGCAGAGGCGTCAGGAAGCCGAGCAGGTGCGCGAGCTGGCGCGCGGTGACGCCGACGCCGTCGTGACACGCGCCAAGGGCGAGGCGGAGGCGCTGCGCCTGATCAACGAGCAGCTTGGTCAGAACCCGCTGCTGCTGCAATGGCGTTATGTTGAGAAGCTTGGCGAGGACATCCAGATCATCGTCATTCCGTCCAACAGCCCGTTCCTGTTCGACCTGGAGTCCCTGATCGGGGCAACGGGCACATCGGGAACACCGCCGACGCCTACGTCCCAGGAGCCTGAGGCTGTCACTGGCGGCGATTAGCGCGCCAGATGTGTTGTAGGGGAGGGTTCGCAAACCCTCCCCTACATGTGAGTGCCGATCATGATCGCTGGCTTGTCAGTGTAGTGGTCAGACCTCGCCCCGCTTAACTCCCCCGTCTCAGCCGCGCTCGTAGGTGGCTCGCAGGTAGGTGTCCAGCAGGTACTCCGGGTAGCCGATGGTGCGCAGGTTGTCGTAGCACTCTTCCAGCGTAGCGCCGTGATCGCGCCAGTAGGGAACGCGCTTGATCAGCGTTTCGACGCGCTCGCGGGGGGTGATGATCCAGGTATCTTTAGGCACGTGGCCGAAGAAGATCACATCCATTTCCTCAATCACGTTCTTGCTCTTGAGGAAGGGCGCGATCAGCACGATCTTGCGCGCCTTGCGCTCCTCGACCAGGTATTGCCCGACGAAGCGCGCCGTGCCGCCCAGATCTACCAGGTCTTCAACGACGCCGACGACGCACTGCTCGACCTGGATGGACAGCGGGTGGATGATGCGCGGCTGGTCGAGCGGCTCGCCCGGCCCGGCGTAATAGCGCACGCCGAGCGTGCCGAACTCAATGGGCGGGATGTTCTTGTTGAGCGTCCAGGCCAGGTGATCGTGCAGCAGCACGCCGGGCAGCAAGCCGCCCATCGTGATCATCACCGCGTGCGTGATCTGCTCTTTGGTGCGGATGTTGTCTATCTGGTAGCGGTAGACCTTGTGGGCCAGCACAGAGGCGATGTAGGCCGACACATGGTCGGGGATGAACAGAAACTTGAGCGTATCGTGGGCGACCTCAACCCCGTAGGGGTCTTTCCAGAAGTTCGGGTCAATGCGGTAGTCGTGACACTTGATCTGCTCGTCGTAGGCAGACATGCGCTTCTTCCTGACAGTACTCGACGCTGACCCCGTTGACATCGTGCGCCCTTGGTGGAAGGTGGGCAGACTGTTGTTGCCAGTCTTGAGTGAGGAGTCAGGAGGTCTGTCCTGCTGCCTCGACTCAAGACTCAATACGTAGCGCACAATCGCCCGATCCGCCGATGAGCTTTCCCTGAGACGGTTCCCAGCCCCACCCGGTGTGCTAACGGCTGGTGGACATGGGCATGATCACGTGGACGAAGTCATCGCGCCCGGCAGGACGCACCACGCCCGGCGCTGTCGGCCCGCTCGTCTCCAGCATAACCTGGTCTTCGCGGATCACGCTCAGCACGTCAATCAGATAGCGGATGTTGAACGAAATCTCGACCGCCTGCCCGTCAATGCTGGCGTCCAGCGGGGCCTCGGCGTCGCCCTTCTCCTGCGAGCGCCCGGCAACTGTCACGCGGCCCGGCACGCCGACCATGCCGCTCGGCTCGACCAGCACGCGAGCGGTGTTCGCCGAATCCTTGGCGAAGACCTCAGAGCTGCGGCAGGCGGCCAGCAATTCGTCGGTATAGGCAAGCACCTGCGTCTGGAAGCCGCGCGGGATGATCGCCTCGTAATCGGGGAACTTGCCCTCGATAAGCTGCGAGACGACGACCACGTTCTTGAGGCTGAACATGATCTGTCCGCGCCCTTCGGGCAGGCCGAGCAGCACTTCCTCGTCCTCGTCGCTGATGATCCGCGCCAGCTCAGACAGCGTGCGCGCGGGGACGATCAGCGGCTCCGGCGACCGGTCGCCGACGCTGAACTCCAGCGTCGTGGTGCGCACCGCAAGCCGGTAGCCATCCGCCGCCGCCAGGGTAAGCTGGTCGCCGTCGAAGTGCATTTGCACGCCTGTCAGGATGGGGCGATTGTCTTCTTTGGCAGTGGCGAAGGCGACCTGCTCGATCATCTCGCGGAAGACAGCGGCCTTGACCGGGATAGCCCGTGCCGGGTCGAATTCCGGCATGAGCGGGTATTCGGCGGCGTCCATGCCCTTGATGTTGGCTGACTTGGCCCCACAGCGCAGGTGCAGCGTCAGCGTGCGCGGGTCTAGCTCCATGTCCACGCGCTCAGGGGGCAGGGTGCTCACCAATTCTTGCAGCGTGCGGGCGGGCACAGTGATCGAGCCAGGATGCTCGACTTTGGCCCCGATCCAGTGCGTAATGCCCAGTTCCAGGTTGGTGGCGGAAAGCTGCAAGCGCGCATCATCCGTCGCGATCATCACATTGGCTAGAATGGGCAGTGTGGGCCGGCTCTGAATGGCGCGACCAACAATGGACAGCCCTCTGTGCAGGTTCTCTTGCAGGATAGAAACACGCATACAACCTCTCCTACGGTCGGCGCAGCCCTAAGCCGGTAGTGCAGTCGGCACCATTATACCCCATTACACTGTAACACGTGATTGCCCGGTGCGTACAAAACCTGTCAGAGTAGGGGCGCTGCGCTGCTGCGCCCTGGTTTACCTCGCCTCCCCGCTCGGCGCTGGTGCGCCTTGCCGCCCCCCCTAACACCCGTGCGGGACGGAGATGTTAGGCAGCGTGTCGAGTGCCGCCACGTCCAGCGCGTAGCGCAACACCAGCGTGCCGGACACGGTGGACGCGGCGCGATCCGCCCACAGCAGGTGCACACCGCTCACCTCCGCCGTGACCTCGTAGCTCAGCACGGCGTTGACCTCCGGCGCGAACCACAGGTCTGCCGCCAGCGTCACCGTTGCGTCCGGGCCGGCGAGAATCGCCGGCAGACGGGCATCGGCGGGGGCGAAGGTATACTGCCAGGCAGGCAGCCCGTCGAGCGTCTGGCGGTGACCGGTGGGCAGGGCCTGGGCCACGCCGCCGATGATCTGCCCCGCCGACAGATCGGCGATGGCCGCGCCGCCAGGCTGCTCGCCGCCGTTCGCGGAACACTGGCCGTTCACGTCCACCGTGTAGTAGTCGTTGCTGAAGCGCACGCCCTCCAGTCGCAGCAGGGCTTCGCCGGGCAGGAACGCGCGCCCTTCGATCTCCAGCACCACGCGCCGCGCCTGGCCTAGCTCGTTGGCCTGCACCTGGACGCTGATCGTCCCCGCAGCCGGCTCGCCCGTCGCGTCGAACACACCTTCGAAGCTGCCGGTGACGGTGTACGTCCAGCCGGGGCGCGTCGCCAGCCCGCGATCGATCGGGTCGAGCGCCAGCATTGCGAAGCCAGGCGGTGGGGCATTCTCGGTCAGGAAGAGGGCGGTTGGCAGAGTCTCGAAACTGGCCAGCGTGGGCACGACGAAGTCGCCCTCATCGCCGGACGGCGTGCATGCGCCCAGGGCGCACAGCCCTATCGCCAGCAGACACACGAGCGTTCTATGGGATAATACCATGAGGGCGTCTCTCCACACTCATCGCTTGCCAGTCGGAGCGTGCCTGAATTATAGCGGTTTCACACGACTGGGGATACTGCCGGTTCAGGTAGTAAGGGCAATGGTAGGCAAAGGACAACTGATATTTGTTTCGGTTAAAGTATACTATAATTGACACAGAGGCATTATGCTGTCATAATTATCTAGAGAGGTTTCCAAATGCTCTATAAGGACGGCCTCGCCTGTATGGACGCCAAGTAATCCTGGGGGTGGGGAGCTTGCGTGCAGAGGGCATGATTGTCACAGTTCGCCCCGCTACCGGTTGGGGGCATTCTACCTTTGCCAGGCACCGGTGAAAGAAGGAACCGACGCATGCCAGCACAACTGGAATACGTCACTGAGACAACCTATCCACTCTTCGAGCAAAAACTTCGCGACAAGCCACTCATCCTGATTTACCCCCGACACCGCAGCCGCACGGCCCTGGTAGCCATGCTGCTCGATGTCTACGCTCACCAGGTTGTCTATTACGCGCTCGGCGCGGATGACACCTCGCTGACGGATTGGCTGCGGCACATGACCGCTGATCTGGCGTCTAAGACGCCCCTTGGTGACCAGACGCGTGCCGCGCTCAAGGCCAAGGCTACTCCTGAAGACCTGGCCAGCGCCCTGGCCGCTGACCTGGCCGGGATGCAGCGCGACAAGTACCTGCTGCTGCTCGACCAGTTCGATAACCTGACCTTCGACGCGGCAGCCGACCGCTTCTTCCGCACTCTGGCTGTCAAGCTGCCCGATCACGTGCAGGTCGTGATCAACGCGCGGCTGCTCGGCGTGCAGCCCTGGAATGACCTGCTCCATGCCGGACAAGCCGAGGTCGTGGGCAATGACCGGGCTATGGCCGGGGGCATTTACGGAGACGAGCCGGGACGCGGCCAGCTTGAGGTTTTCGCCCTGTCCGGCGGGCATGTGTATATGAACGGGCGTCCGATCACCAGTTGGGAAGGCTCGCTGCCCAGGCACCTGTTCTACTTCTTCGTGGATCACCCGATGATCACCCGCGACGAGATCTTCAGCGTCTTCTGGCCCAAGATGACGGTCAAGGAGGCGACGAACGTCTTTCACGTCACCAAGCGCAAAATCTCCGAGCGGCTGGGCCACGAGCTGACCAACTACCAATCCGGCTTCTACGTCCCGTCGCCAAAGCTGAGCATCCACTACGACACGAGCCTGTTCGAGCAGGCCATTGATGCTGCCATTGAGTTCGAGACCGACGCCCCCGCCCTGTGGTACAAGGCCATCCAGCTTTACCGCTCGCCCTTCCTGCCCGCGATCACCATGCCCTGGGTGGAACAGCGCCGCCAGGAATTGCAGAGCAAGTACGCCCAGGCGTTGATCGGGTTGGGTCGCTACCATCGCGGGCTGGGCGAGATGGATCAGGCGCTCGGCTACCTGCTGCGCGCCTTGCGCGAAAAGCCCGACTGGGAAGACGTGCACCGCGACGTGATGATGATCTACTACCAGCAGGGGCGCATTGATGACGCGGTAGCCCAATATCGCCAGTTGGAGCGCACGCTGGCTCGCATGTTCAAGATCGCGCCCGGCAAAGAGACACGCCACCTGTTCGACGTGATTCGCGCCGGCTAGCGGCTTGCTCATGGCCTCGTTTATTGCCCGGAACACAGCGCCGTCCTATCTTGCGGGCGGCGCTGTGACTTGTCCGGCAGCGCGGGCGCACCCCGCCAACCAGCCATGACTCGCGCCCCACGCCCCACCAAGCCCGACATCGTGCGCCGCGTCGCCGACGGGCCGCACACGCTCACCGTCGAAGTCACCCACGACCGGCGGCTGCGCACGTCGGCTCGCTGGGCGCTGCACGGGGAGACCATTCGGGTGCGCGTGCCGGAACGACTGCCACCCAGCCAGGTTGACACGCTGCTGGACGGGATCATCGCCCGCGTGCTCAAGCAGCGCGAGCGCGCCCGCCGTCACAACGACGCCAGTCTGGAGCGCCGCGCCCGCCAGATCAACCGCGCGTACTTCGCCGGGGAGCTACACTGGCACTCAATCCGCTGGGTGGACACCATGCAGCGCCGCCTGGGAAGCTGCTCCAGCGGTGGCAGCACCGATGGCGACATCCGCATCAGCGACCGCATCCGCGAGTGGCCGGACTACGTGGTGGATTACGTGATCGCCCACGAGCTGGCTCACCGCCGCTATCCCAACCACAGCGCCGACTTCTGGGAATATCTGGCCCGCTACCCGCACGCCGAGCGCGCGCGTGGCTTCATCGAGGGCTTCGCCTACGCCCAGCGTGCCGACCCCGACGATCTGCTCTAGCGCGTGTTATGAACCTGGCACTCTCGACAAGGGAGAGGGTGCTCTGTTGACCTCACCCTGGCCTCGCTACGCTCGGCCTTTCCCCCTCTCCATGCATAGAGGGGGGGGGGCGGCGCCCCCCCCCCCCCCCCAGGGGGGTGAGGTAAAGACAAGGCCTGCTCCAGCGCCGCACGACCACATCGCAGATGGGCAACTCGACGCCGTACCGCTGCTTTTCGCGCTGCATTCAGGCAAAAAATCTTCACAGTACTTCTCCGTGTCCTCTGCGCCTTTGCGGCTCAACAGTCTCGTCCCCAAATCCGGATGCGCGTACAACTTTCGCCCCGCCCCTGCGTAGTAGAGAACAGACAGATCGCTCATCACGATTTCCACAGGATGGGACTATGTGCTGCAATTCTGACTCTGACAAGCGCATCTTCGGGGCGATGGCGCTCATCGCTCTCGGCGTGATTCTGCTGACCGGGCTGGGTATGTGGTGGCCGCTGTTCATTGTGATGCCGGGCCTGCTCCTGCTGCTGCCCGCGCTATACGGCGGCGCGACCGGAGCCGTGCTCTTTGCCATCCCCGGCATGATGGTCGCTGGGACGGGCGCGCTCTTTGCCGCGATGTCTGTCACCGATTACTGGGAAGCCTGGGCCTACGCCTGGACGCTCTACGGGGCGTTCCTGGGCATGGCCTTCCTGCTGATGAGCCGCCAACTGTCCAACGCCAGCCTGTACACCGCCGGGCAGGGCTTGATCCGGGCCAGCCTGATCGGTTTCGTTGCGTTCGGGCTGTTCTTCGAGCTGGTCATCGGCATTAGCTGGCTGGGCGCGCAGGCTGGTCCGCTGGTGCTGATTGCGCTTGGCTTCCTGTTGCTGTTGCGCAGCGGAGCGGGCAGACGCCAGTTGGCTGCGCGGGACGACGAGTACGGCAAGCTTAAGCGCAAAGCCAAGCGGGACGAAGAGGCCCTGTTCACCGGCCCGGTGATCTATGGCACGCGCGTGCGCTCGCGCGGAGACGCGCTGTGCATCCCGGAGCATGACGAGCGCGAATGAGGGAACGGGACGCACCAACGCAAACGCCACGACTCAACCGGTCGTGGCGTTGTTGTTCAGGCGGGGAGGACAGGATTCGAACCTGCGAACCGGTTTAAAGCCGGTTAACCGCTTAGCAGGCGGCCCCAATCGTCCACTCTGGCACCTCCCCAGGGGCGTGAGGGTATTGATTTGGCGGAGGGAGAGGGATTCGAACCCCCGGAGACGTGTAACGCCTCAGTGGTTTTCAAGACCACCGCCTTAAACCACTCGGCCATCCCTCCGGGTTGCCTCAGCCCCTCCGAGGCGGGTTCAGTATAGCATGATCGCAGGGGGTGGTCAACGGTCAGTGAGCAGCGCTCAGGGTGCGGGCAGAATCCGCCAGGCAGGGGCGCTGCTCTGCTGCGCACCGATTTACCTCACCCGCGCTCGGCGCTGGCGTGCCTCGCCCCCCCTCTCCGTTGCGGCT